>NZ_JBHFQF010000005.1:0-387530 GCF_041949955.1 Geomicrobium sp. JSM 1781026
AACCGGTACGTCCATTTCCTCAGATACTTGGCGAGGCGTACGTCCTTCTTCAACGACTAGCTTTGAAAGATGCTCTCGATATTGTTGAGATACATGTTTTTTTCCCATAAGTTCTTCCACGCTCCTCTTGTATTCCTTTCATTATACAAGACGCTCATTATTGCGTGTCCACTTTTTATACTAACTCTAAAAATAAACAATAATAGAATTCAGCTTCTGAGTTAGTGGTGGTTGTTTTTTTGAAGGTCGTTAATTTAAATAAGGAGCCTAACGATGGATCGATATGAAACGTATGATGAACTTAAAATGCAACATATAAAAGGGCAAGACTACGATATTCATGTAAGTGCCAAGCAGCGGATGATTATTGCGCCCCATGGTGGGGGGATTGAACCAGGTACTAGTGAATTGACTAGGTTGCTCGCAGAACGCACGGGTATGGGCTTCTACATATTTGAAGGTAGGCAAAAATCAGGTAATGCGGACATGCACATCACATCGACCCATTTTGATGAACCGATGGGTGTACACGTGGTGGGCGAATCAACAACAACACTTGCTATACATGGGTATCTTGGAAAGCCTGAACAAAGAGACACAATCATTGGAGGACGTGATGAACAGCTAAAAAGGGAGACGCTGTGCGCACTACAAACCGCAGGATTTACTGCGCGTATTGCAGAGCAGGGAACGCTGTTCTCGGGACAATCACCGAGAAACATCGTCAATAAGAATCAATGTTTTCAAGGTGTACAATTAGAGATTAGTCTCGCGCAGCGGATGATGTTTTTTCACGAGTTCACACTGCCACATCGAATGGGGTCAAGAACGGAGCAGTGTTTGTCGTACGTCACTGCCTTGAGTGAAGTATATCGTTGATTTCTATAATATAGAAGATCGATGCAGCGGTAATGTGGATCGAAAGAATTAATAATTAATAATTTTAGAAAAATAGACTATTCCATTAAAAAAAGTAAAAATATTACAATTAAAGCGATACTCAATTGAGGAGGGATGGCTTTTGTTGTATAAGATGTTTAAGCGAACTGCCATTGTAGGAGGCGCAGCAATGCTTGCGCTCGGTGCACCTGTTGCCCACGCATGTAACCTTGGTCCAGAGGAGCATGGGCAGGGGATCGTTAAGCCTGTTGAACCGGGTCCTTCACACGCGAGCGGAGAAGCGGCTATTACGGTTCAGCAAGGACAATTCACTAATGTCACTGAAGTTGCAGCTGTTGAACTAAAGGAGATTGATGGTCAGAGTGTGACGACTGCAGACGTGTATGCGCATAAAGATCATGCATACTTAGGAACACACCGGGGGGCAAGATCCAATGAGGGCGTTCGTGTGTTTGATATGACGGACCCAGAAAATCCAGAAGAGGTAAGTGTATTTGCAAATGACATTCCGGGTACTTGGCAGGAAAAAGTCATTGTCAAGTCGGTGGACACACCCCATTTTACAGGGGACTTAGCTGTCGTTAGTCTGCAAAAATACAATCAAGATGAAACCGAACAATCTGGCACGGCGATTTATGATGTTACCAATCCAGAAAGACCCGAACAACTTGGCTATTATGAGCTTCCTGCTGACGTACTAACAGGCACGCACGAGTTGTATTTGACGACGCAAGAAGACCGAGCCATTCTTCTAACGGCGAACATTTATGCGGATTTTTATACCGAAGGTGACTATCATGATTTCACTATCGTTGATGTGAGCGACCCCGAGAACCCAGAGCACCTTTACAACTGGGATCCGAGGGAATTGATTCGTGCTAATGATTTTGATGGAATGAATTACACGGATGAAGAAGGGGCCGAACGTTCCGCATTTGCTCATAGTGTCATTACCGATCAGGGAGGTGATTATGCATACATCTCTTATTGGGATTTAGGTACTGTTATTATGGATATTCGCAATCCTGAAGCGCCGGAAGTAGTGGGTCATACGAGTTTTGAGCGAGATGTCCAAGGTGCTGCGCACTCCGCCGCGCTCGCTCATGATGATACGATTCTCGTAGAGACAAGAGAAGTATTTGAGCCAGATCCAGACGATCCAGAATTCGAAAGAGGATGGGGATACACCCGAATCTATGACATCTCGGATAAATCAAACCCAGTTCTTATCAGCGATATTCGTTCAGATAATTCACAAGAACAAATTGATCCAGAAGAAAGGGAGCGAGGAACGTATACCGTACATGACCCTAAAGTTGAAGGAGATAAGCTGTATCTCTCCCACTATTCTGATGGAATACGCATGATTGACTTATCCAACCCCCATTATCCGAGGGAAGTAGCGTCTTATGTACCCGATGCGGCCAATGTGTGGGGAGTGTTCATTTACGGAGACTACATTCTTGGTTCCGATATGGGCAGTGGGTTGAAAGTGCTCGATGTGAACTGGGGTAAAGCTCCTGGTGGGCCGCCGACATATACGACCCCTTTTACAGCCAAAGCATCTGAACCAGAATCTACATTAGGCGTAAAGCCTTTCGTCTTTGCAAAAATTCAACAGATCTTACCGTTTTACTAGAGTAGTTCAGAACACATGATGATTAACTAGTCATGTTATTGATGTAAAACCGCCAACGTTCGCTTTAAACGTTGGCGGTTTTTGTGATTCACCTAAGAGGCCGACACTTCTATAATCACATGTGGCGTCCATTTCTTACGAGTTGGTGTTTCATTTAGCAAAAGGGTAATTTTAACTTCGATAAAAATTCTAACTTTCGGGGAAATTAACCGCTGAGGTGAGTGCGGATGGAAAAACTGCAAGCTGTTTTTTTGACTATCGTTTTATGTATGATGACTACAACAATTGCGGAAGCAGAGGAATATGTATACGAATCGGTCATTACTCCATATGCTGAAGAATTGCTTGGCATGGGTGAGCAGCATTATGATTTGTTGGCTTTAGAAACGAATAACGAAGATGACGAATTCGTGACGGTTACAGCCACGTATTTAACATACTACGGCGACCACGATCCGCCGAACACGATTGATACGATCACGTTTATTGTAGAGAATGAGGACGCTGAAGTGGTTGATCATTCGTCAGAAGTGGTCTGTTATACGAAATCGTAGCCAATGCGCACACACAATGATAAGCGTGTGCGCACTTGGCGATTAATGACTCCGCTTGTCAGCTTCTTCAGCGCGACGTTTTGCAACAAGGTCATCATGGTCAGCCAGCTCTGAAGAATATTCTACATCTGCTCCATCAGTTTCTTTAAGTGCTTCAGGGGTTTGAGATAGTTTGGATTTGTCTTTTCGTTTGTTGTTTTTCGATTGTCCTCTCGTCATAGGAGCCTCCTTTCATGAATAGGCTGTCAAATTGCTGAACATTTATGCAAATAGCTCTTGACTTACATCGAATAACGTTTATAATCACTTGTAATACATAGCTGTTTTTTGGTGGAGCCTGTCAATCTGGGGGAATTTATGCCCTTTTGACAGGTTTTTTTATGTACCATGTGCATATTGTAAAAAGGATAGGAGGCAGTCACTTGAAAAGAAAACAATTTGTCGTCATCGGTTTAGGGAGATTTGGCGTTAGTGTAACAAAGACATTGATTGGTAATGGTCATGAAGTGCTGGCCATCGATATTGATGAACACAAAGTTCAAGAAATATCAACAGATGCAAGTTATGCTGTTCAAATTGATGCAACCGATGAAGTCGCACTGGAACAGCTTGGCATTCATAAATATAGTCATGCGATTGTCGGTATTGGGGAAGACCTACAAGCGAGCATCCTCATTACATTATTGCTAAAGGAAATGGAAGTTGAAAAGATTACCGCCAAAGCGAAAGATGAGCACCACGGGAAAGTACTTACAAAGATTGGTGCAGATCAAGTTATTTTCCCTGAAAGAGATATGGGTAGGCGTCTAGGCAATCTTATCGGGTCGAATCATCTTGTTGATTACTTGGAACTGTCTGATGATTATCACGTCGAGGAGATTCTCGTGCAAAAGGGGATGAGTCATTGGAAGCTTGAAGATTTAGACGTCAACCGCAAATATGGTTGTACAATCGTGGCCATTAAAGATCGAAAGCAGAACATCGACATCTCCCCTAAGCAAGACCGAGTGCTTCGAGAAGGGGATATATTAATTCTTATCGGAAAACCAAAGTCGATTCAAAAAATGCAGAAGGATTACGATAAGACAGTAAAGTAGAGAAGGTGCACAGGTGAGACTCCACAATAAAGATATTCACATTAATCCCCCTCAGTGGATTATTATCGGATTTCTCTTCTTAATTATGATTGGCACGGTGCTTCTGCTGTTGCCATTGTCTTCTGCAGGTCCGACAAGTATTGGATTTACCGATGCGTTGTTCACCTCCGTATCGGCAGTTTGTGTAACTGGTCTGGCGGTAGTTTCTACTGGTTCAGATTTATCTTTGTTTGGGCAAACGGTCGTTATGGTTCTCGTTCAACTCGGTGGACTAGGGTTTATGGTGTTTGGTATTTCGGTAGCGATACTACTTGGTAAAGTGACGGGTTTAAAGTACCGACAATTACTACAGACGACAACGAATTCCCTGTCTGCGAGGGGATTGTTACGAATCGCAATGATTGTCTTACTGTTTGCCCTCTTATTAGAAGGGGCAAGTACACTTGTTCTAACGTGGAGATGGCATGAAGAGTTAGGACTGGCAGATGCCTTCTATTATGCACTGTTTCATTCGGTTGCAGCCTTTAATAATGCCGGTTTCTCTCTGTTTGATCATAGTATGGAACAGTTTGTCGGAGACCCGACGGTTAACCTTAGCCTATCCACGTTGTTTATTGTCGGTGGTTTAGGGCTTATGGTCATAGCCGACGTATACAAAACGAGAAACTTTCGCTTTTTGTCTCTACATTCTAAAGTCGTCCTCACGACGTCAGCGGCACTTCTCGTCTTTGGTTTTGTGGCGCTATTTCTTTTAGAATTGTGGAATCCAGCTTCGAACGGGTCAACTGTATCGGAGCGGTTATGGGCTGCTTATTTTCAAAGTGCCACCCCTCGTAGTGCGGGGTTTAATACGGTAGATATTGGCAGTATGCTCGTTGCCTCACAATTTCTCATCATTGTGCTCATGTTTATTGGTGCATCGTCTGGTGGCACAGGTGGGGGAATAAAAACGAATACGTTTGTTGTTTTGTTGTTGGCCATGTTTAATACATTCCGAAGTGGCAATCAAGTGCATGCGTTTAAGCGAACGATTGCAATGGAAACGATCATGAGAGCTCTTGCAGTCGTCGTGAGTTCACTTGCGTTTATCATTGTTGCGACGCTCATCCTTACTGTAACGGAAGGGATTAATGACGTTTATTTTTTAACCGTTCTATTTGAAGTGGTATCCGCATTTAGTACGACAGGCTTGTCAATGGGCTTTACAGATGAGCTATCAACAGTTGGAAAAGTAGTCATCATGATTACGATGTTTGTTGGCCGTTTAGGGCCGCTAGCATTGGCGTACGCTCTCACGTATCAACAGACGGTAAGCCGAGCAAGCTACCCGAAAGATCAAGTGTTGATCGGATAAACCTGAACAGCGTGACGCTCCTTGGAGAGAGAGTCACGCTGATTTTTTTGTGGGAATCTTAAATAATATGTTGTAAAACCGCTTTCACCAAGCTACAATATAACGGAATCATAAATCGATTTAGTTACAAGCGCTTCTTTGGATGCGCTTCCTTTTTTACACAGAGATAAATCGGTTTAGTTATGGAGGTGTTTGATGGGTAAAGTGACGATGGCGGACGTTGCCGCGTTAGCGGAGGTGTCCAAAAGCACCGTTTCACAATATATGAACGAACGTTTTCACTATATGAGCCATGAAACAAAAAAGAAAATTGAACGAGCGATTGATGAGTTGGGATATAGTCCGAATGGGGTTGCGCGAAGCTTGCGTCAGAAGAAAACGCGAACGATCGGTGTGATCGTTGCGAATATTTTGCACGAATTCTCTACTGGAATCGTTCGGGCAATTGAAGATACGTGCCATGCGAATGACTTCCATGTGATCGTTTGCAACGCAGATGACCAACCGGAAAAGGAGAAGCATTACATTGATATGCTTCGGGCAAAGCAAGTTGACGGTCTAATCGTCCTTCCAACGAGTGATAATCAAGCATTGTTCACACAATTAGTGGAACAGCACTACCCCCTCGTTTTTTTAGACCGATTGATTGAAGATGTTGAAGTCAATGCGGTCTTATCCGATAACTTAGAAGCCGTTAGGCTTGCTGTGGAGGAGCTAGTCGGAAAAGGGTATGAGAAAATCGGCTTAATTACTCAACCGATCAAACATCACATTACCCCTCGGGTGGAACGTAAGGATGCCTACTATCAAGTGCTAAAAAATTTAGGGGTCCATGTAGATCAGGCACTTGTACGAAGCGCTGAGGTCGATGACGTACAAAAGGTAATGCAACAGATGATGAGTGAATTTCCCCCAGATGCTGTCATTGCCGGAAATGATCGGGTGCTTCAAGAGATTCTCAAATACATTCAATCTGAAAAACTGTTCGTTCCAGAAAAGCTCGCTGTGATTGGTATTGATGATGTTTCCTTCGCAGAATTCTTTAATCCACCTTTAACAACGGTCGCTCAACCGACATTTGCGATGGGTAGAAAAGCTGCAGAGCTACTTTTAGCGGAGATCGAGGACAGTGAACAAGGATTACGAGAAAAGAATACGTACCGGTTACAACCCGTATTGAAACGTCGATTATCTTGTTAATTGACAAGGAGGAGAATGCATGAAAAAGTTCGGATTGATGAGTCTAGTAACGGTAATCGCATTAGCAGGTTGCCAGTCAGAGGACGTGGCTGGAGATCCAGGGGATCCTAAGAAACTCATTCTCGCTACACAATTGGATGAAAGTAGTCCGTTTGCTGTTGGATTTCGAGAATTCCGCGATGCCATTGAAGAGACTTCGGATGGTGCAATTACAGCAGAACTACATACAAATGGGTCGCTAGGAGGAAATGAGGACACGTTGTTGCAAAGCATCGCCACCGGAGGGGTCGATATGACCGTTGTATCACCAGGATTCATGACACAAGTGCAGCAAGAAGTTGATTTGTTTTCTATGCCGTATCTATTCACAAGTTATGAACATTGGTTGGCCGTTGTTGATGGCGACATTGGTGAAGAGATGAGCCAGATGGTAGAAAGCGAGACGAACCTTCAAGTCCTCGGATACTGGACAGCAGGAGTACGACAATATTACGGGGCACAGCCAGTGGAAGAGGTGGAAGACCTTCGTAATGTGAGCATCCGTACCCAAGATTCACCTGGTATTCAAGACAGTTGGTCTGCACTTGGCGCGCTCCCCGTAAGTGTTGCTTGGGACGAAATGTATCAAGCATTGCAAAACCGTGTGGTTGATGCTTCAGAGAATGACTTTACGAACGTGTATCAGTCTAGTCACCATGAAGTGACGCCCTACATCTCCCTCACTGATCATGATTTTACGACGCGTTTCTTTTTAACGTCAGACGTTGTGATGGAGAGGTTCACGGATGAAGAACAAGAAATGATTGAGATCGCTGCTGAGGTTGCAACAGAAGCGGCAAGGGAAGCGGATTTACAACTCGCAGAGTCTTCTTTAGAAGCACTAGAGGATGAGGGTGCAATCGTGAATGAAGTTGATATTGAACCATTCATTGAGCAGACACAGTCGGTACGTGAACGAATCGCAGAGGAGCTCGAAGCGGTAGAGCTATACGAAGCGATTCAAGAGTTGGCCGACCAATAAGGAGGACTGAAAATGAAAACATTACTGAACGGTATTGAATACGTATTTATGCGTGCGGCTGCTCTGTTTTTTATCGTGTTTGTCGTTTGCATATTTTTACAGCTACTCTCTCGCTATGTTCCGACCATCACGTTACTTTGGCCTGCAGAAGTCGCAACGTACGCGTTTATATGGATGGTTTTTTTAGGAGCAGCGGTGATGGTCTACCATCAAGAGCATTTTAAAATTGATTACTTATTTGAAAAGCTACAGGGCGGTGCGCTTCTGACGGTAAAAATGATTAGCCATGCACTCATCGGAGGGTTTGGTTTGATGATGATCATACATGGCTCTCGTCTTGTACAGTTGTTCTGGGAGTGGACAGTGAACACGTTACCGGAGCTTCAACAAGGGTATTTGTGGCTAGCGCTTCCGGTTGCAGGGTTCGGAATGCTACTCTTTTCCATTGGAAACGCGATCGAAGACGGCAAAGCTTATCAGCTTGAAAAAGGAGGAGAAACCGGATGACCGGCATCATTCTCGTTGCACTTTTCATTTTATTATTGTTTTTAGGTGTGCCAATTGCTTTTACGCTAGGGATTGTCGCATTTGTTGGGATTTGGATGCTAGATTCGTTGCCACTTCAAGTAGTGATGCAAAGCATGTTTTCCGGTCTTGAATCGTTTATCTTGCTCGCGGTTCCACTCTTCATTCTCGCAGCAAACATTATGAATCAAGGAAAAATATCCGAAAAACTTATTAATTTAGCTGTGTCGATGGTTGGGCATATCCGTGGAGGATTGGCGCAAGCGAACATTGTGGTGTCCATGTTCTTCGGAGGCATCTCAGGTTCTGCTCAAGCGGATACAGCTGGTGTTGGTAAGATTCTCATTCCGAGCATGATTAAAGAAGGATATAGCAAAAGTACCGCCGTCGGTACGACGGCAGCCTCATCCACGATGGGGATGTTAATTCCACCCAGTATTCCGATGGTCGTCTATGGCAGTGTTACAAGTGTATCTGTCGGTCAGATGTTTCTCGGCGGTGTGATTCCAGGACTGCTTATGGGCGTGGCGATGATGGCCCTTGTTGGCTTTATTTCGAAGCAGCAAAACTATCCTCGTCATGAACGAGTGAGCATGAAAGATATCGGGAAGAATTTTTTGACGTGCATCCCTCCGTTGTTAACACCGGTGATTATTCTTGGTGGAATTATTGGTGGATTTGTCACTCCTACAGAAGCAGCAATTATCGCTTGTGGGTACGCACTTATTCTAGCGGTGTTTGTTTATCGCACGATTACACTCAAAGATATGCCGGCGATTGTGTATGATACGATTCGTTTAAGCTCTCTCACGTTGTTTGCGTTAGCTACAGCAACTGCACTGGGCCATCTGTTCAGTTACTACCGGGTGCCTGACCTTATTGCTGGCTTTTTCCAAGATAACTTCTCTAGTGTTGGCTTTTTCCTCATCGCGGTTATCCTTCTATTCTTGTTTGTCGGGATGTTCTTGGATGCAATTCCAGCGATGATTCTTTTCGTACCGATTGTGTTGCCTGCTTCAGAGGCTCTCGGTGTAGATCCTGTACACTTTGGGATCGTTATTGTGATGTGTCTCGCAGTCGGAATGATTACACCGCCGTACGGTTTATGTATGTTACTCGCTAGCTCAATAGCAAAACTAAGCGTAAGCAAGTCGATTGTTGCCTTGCTTCCATACGTCGCTGTTATTCTTGTAACGATTATTATTGTTGCATTTTTACCAGATCTTGCTTTATGGTTACCAAGCTTTATCGATTGATCATAAAAATTAAGAAGGAGACGCTTATGTCTACATTTCAAGAAGTAGCCTTATCGTGTGTAAAGGAAGTACAATCTGTCGTTAGCAATGTGAAAGAAGAACAGATGCACGCGTTTGCGTTGGCCATCAAAGGCGCTAAACGAATCTTTGTGAGTGGGGAAGGTCGTTCTGGTCTGATGGGAAAAGCGATTGCGATGCGGCTCATGCATGCAGACTACACAGTTTATGTGACGGGAGAGACGATTACTCCGAGCATTTCCGACGGTGATTTGTTAGTCATCATATCAGGATCAGCATCGGGGACACAGTCATTCATTTCAAAAGCAAAACAAGCAGGCGCTTCGGTTGCTCTCGTTACAGCGAACCCCGAACAAGAGAAATCTTCTGAGGCAGATCACGTGTTGCTCGTACCCGCAGCAACGAAAAAGCGTCTCAACCATGAGCCTGTAACGATTCAACCACTCGGCAATCAATTTGACCAAAGTGTACACGTATTATTGGATGCAATCATTGTGAAACTGACGACAAATCAACATGAACAAATGACCGCAAGACATGCAAACTTAGAGCTGTCTTAACAAAGAAGGGGGTAGACACGATGAAAGATGTAATTACGATTGGGGATGCGATGATTACGCTCAATCCAAGTTCAACAGGGCCGATGAAATTCGTGAATTCTTTTGAACGCCGCGCGGGAGGCGCAGAGTTTAACTTTGCGATCGGTTGTGCGAGGCTTGGACTTGAAACCGGATGGATCTCTCGTCTCGGTAAAGATGAATTTGGGCAGTACATTCGCTCATTTGCTCGCGGAGAAGGCATCGATACGACCGAGGTGAGGTTAGAGGAAGGGTACGCAACCTCACTAAATTTTAAGGAGATCCAAGCAAGTGGAGCCGGACGCACGTTTTATTACCGCCACCCTTCTCCGACCGAAAAAATGACGGCTGAAAACTTGTCAGCTGATTACGTGCAAGCGGCTCGACTATTGCATATCACCGGCGTCTTTCCAGCAGTCGTTCCAGAAAACTTGGAAGTGACAAAACGAGCAGTACAACTAGCAAAAGAAGCCGGTATGAAAGTGTCACTCGACCCGAATATTCGATTGAAGTTATGGACTGCAAAACGAGCAAAGGACGCTTTATACCCGTTACTAAACGATGTGGACTTGCTTTTGGCAGGTGAGGAAGAGTTAGAGATTATTTTAGGCACATCAGATCCTAAAGAAGTATTTGCTCGAGCAAAAGAGCTAGGCATTGAGTTTGTAGCGATTAAAAAAGGTGAAGAAGGAGCGATCGCTTCTTACCAGGACGAAGTACTAGAAGTGCCGGCAGTGCCTGCCCAGAAAGTTGTAGATACGGTTGGAGCAGGAGACGGTTTTGATGCTGGAGTCGTTTATGGATATTTGAACGGTTGGTCGCTAGAAAAGACAATGACTTTTGCTGCAACAATTGGTTCTATGGTTGTTGAAGTGGTCGGTGATAACGAAGGATTACCGGTCCTTGAAGATGTAGAACAGCGGCTTGGGTTTATAGAGCGTATCGAACGGTAAGGAGGGGACCGATGAAGCTACAATTGGCGTTGGATCGATTGGATTGGGATGAATGTTTTCGCATTGTGTATGAAGTTGATGAGTACATTGATATTGTGGAAATTGGAACGGGTGTTATTAAAGAGTATGGAATGAGTATCGTACGTGAATTAAGAAAAGCGTTCCCTCACCACATTCTTTTGGCAGACATGAAAATCTGTGATGCAGGTCGTCATGAAGCGACACAAGCATTTGCATCAGGAGCAGATATTGCTACAGTCATGGCGTTTGCACCTCCAGCTACGATACAAGAAACCATCGTTACCGCACGCGAACATGGAGCGGAAATGATAGTAGACCTACTCGGTGTTAGCGAGCGAAACAAGGTGGAAGAAATCAATGAGTTGCAACCAGATTATTTGGGATTACACGTCGGTAAAGATGAACAAAAGACTGGCAAAAAAGCTGATTCCCCTTTTGCTTTTGTTGAAGGGATGACATTGAAAAAAGCTATTGCGGGTGGAATCACTCTGGAGACATTGCCAGATGTCAGTCGTCATCAGCCAGACATTGTCATTGTTGGAAGTGCGTTAACGAAAGCAACGAACCCGAAACAAGTGGCAAAAGAAATGAAAGCGATCCTAAAGGAGAATAAAAATGGCTGATTTTACGACGTTGCTCACTGAATCGAGGGTCGTGGCGGTTATGCGCAAACTTCCTTTTGAAGACATCGAAGAAATCGCAGGAGCACTCATTTCAGGAGGCGTAAACGTACTGGAAGTAACGATGGAATCGGACCGTGCAACCGAGCAAATTGCTCGGTTGCGAAATCGTTTTGATCAAAGGGCAGTAATTGGTGCAGGAACAGTGCTAAATGTAAACGACGCGAAATTAGCCCTAGAAGCGGGCGCTGATTTCATTGTTTCCCCTATTCTGGACGAGCAGACCGTGCGTTTTGTGAAGGCAGAAGGAAAGACGATGATTCCAGGAATCTTTACGCCAACCGAAGCTTTTCGAGCGTATGAGTGGGGCGCGGACATCGTAAAAGTGTTTCCTGCGGATGCCCTTGGACATTCGTTTCTAAAAGGAGTGCAAGGACCGCTAGGGCACATCCCAATCATTCCGACAGGCGGAATTGATTTGGACAATCTTGTCTCATATCGACAAGCAGGTGCAATCGCCATAGGAGCCGGTGGCTCATTGTTAAAGAAAGCACTCGTTGAGACAAAGGATTGGGCACAGCTTACAAAACATGCAGAGAGGTTTGTTGAAAAATCACTTTCTGTTTAAAATCCTAGGTGCAGAATGTAGAGGTTACATCATCATTTCCTACGTTGTGGCCGATATGACAAAAATGTCTTCGCGTAGCGGAATCACTCCAATGGTGTTATACCGAGTGGGGCAGGGCGCGTAGTGCGCATTGTGCGCCCTAGTTTACCCTTTCTGCAATCATGTTTGCTCTTTATTAGCGGTTTTACCGTTCATTTCGTAAAACTTGCGCGCAGATTGGATTAAACCTAACACCTTACGACTGGTCGGTCCCAGCGGGACCGAAGCGAAATCGGTCTCGATTCGGCGCGACTCGCGCCGACAGAAGTTAAGCGTTTTCAACTGTGCGACACAATAAACATCGCTTTGGAACTAGATTGTTGTTCAATTTCTATAAAGTGTTGAATCTGATTCCTTAGACGGACGTTTGGAATTAGATGTCGATCGATTGGAATCAGAAAGAGGCAAAATGGTCACATATGAGTGAATCTGATTCCAATCGATAATCTTTGGAACCAGTTCCCCCGTTCCACGTTCAAAACCTCGCAGCTCAGAAAAACACACATTACTTTTTAAGCTTCTCGTTAACCGAAATCAATGACTCCCTTTTATGCGAAGGTTCGGGCAATAGGGCGAGGTGCAAATGTAAAAAATCCCATAATATAACCGTTGATAGGAAATTTTCAACAAGCGAAAGTACTAGAAGACGTCTTCCTATTTTTCTTTGCATGAACCGCCTTGGACACTTAGCAGAGTGCAAAGCGTAAATTTTACCATAGTGCTTCCTATGGTAAGATTTCTTTTGTTTGACGCACCCATTTGTTGCAAATCCCACCATAGAACAAAGAGTGATAAGATTTCAGCTAAATCGGCTTGCCAATTGACAAAATTCTTACCATAGCTATGATCTTCCTATATACGGGCAGCCCCCATTAATGCCAAGAGAAACCTGTTCTTTAACAGCGCTAGTCATACTGACAAAAATGTATTGAACTTATAATCACTATATGCTAATATGAGCACATAATCATATTAGCAGGAGTGAAAAAATGAATCATTCATACATAGACCTCGATGAGGAAACGCTATTTATCGTATCGCAAACGTTTAAAGCGCTTGGTGACCCGACGAGAATAAGAATACTTCATCTTTTAGCAGAAAAAGAGTGTTCGGTCGGTGAGATTGTCGAACATCTTTCGCTTGGTCAATCCACCGTATCTCATCAGCTGCGTTTTCTAAAAAATTTGCGGCTCGTGAAATCAAGACGAGCAGGCACTTCGATGTACTATTCACCTGAAGATGAACACGTATTAAAAATACTTGAGAAAACGATACAACACGCGACCCACGATTAATGACGGATGTGGGTGCGTTGTTTATTAACACACTTTATATGTGCATATGATCATATAAGGAATCGGAAAGGAGTCTAACCTTTGGGACATCATCACCACCACCACGGACATCACCATCATCACGCGACAGGTGAGGCAAATAAGAAAAACCTTCTGTACGCAATGCTCATTATCGGCAGCTGGATGGTTATTCAGTTACTTGGCGGACTTTGGACGGGCAGCTTAGCATTACTTGCGGATGCTGTACATATGTTCAACGACTTTGCGAACCTGCTCATTAGCTTCTTTGCCATTGTGCTCGCTAAGAAAGCAGCAACCGCTACTCGCACGTTTGGAAATCATCGGTACGAGGTGTTATCTTCACTTTTAAATAGTGTCATGCTTCTCGTGATTGCTTTTTTTATCATTCGCGAGGCGATCCAGCGATTTGTTGAGCCACAGGCGGTTATGGGCGGCGCGATGATCGTTATTGCCTTTATCGGGCTAATTGCCAACGTTGGTGCATTGTTCGTATTAATGCGAGGGGACGTGAAGAACAACTTAAACATGCGCGGGGCATACCTTCATGTTCTTTCAGACACATTGGGCTCAGTCGCTGCCGTTGCCGCCGGCATCATTATTTTGACGACTGGTTGGTATTATGCTGACCCGATACTCAGCATTATTATTGCGCTCATGATTGGGCTGTCTGCATTTCGTCTGCTCAAAGACACCGTACACGTATTGTTAGAAGGAACGCCAAAGCATCTCGATTGTGACAAAATATCGGCTGACCTGTTAGCGATCGATGAGGTCGTTGATGTGAACAACTTGCACGTATGGACGATTACGTCGGGAATTGAGAAGCTCACTGTGCACCTTGTACTACAGGGGAACTCAAACCAAGCTTACGAAGATGTACTCGAAAAAGCTAAGCATTACGTGCAACATTCTTTGCACATCGAACAATCAACCATTCAGATTGAACGGGAAGTAGATGGAGAGAAAGATAGGGTAGATTAACTGAGAAGAGATTTGTATGCACAGCTTTTGGAAGTGTTCGCATAAAGAGGTTGAGAGAACTTTGATTACAAACCGCTTTTTATGTATATAATGAAACGCGTTACTCTCCCATTTCCACCACTTACGCGTGGAAATATAAAAATCGCCCACTTGTTGATTATGCTAAATGGACTAACAATAAGTGGGTGATTGTATGAACTCTGCTTCTCGTCTTCACATTCTCGATTTGTTACGAGGGGTCGCTATTGTCGGCACACTTGCAACGAATATTTGGATATTCTCTGATCCAGGTTCTGCGACACTTATGCCAATGAATCAAGGACAATCCGTAGTTGAAATGCTTCAATCTGTTTTCGTTAATGGGAATTTCTTAGCGATGCTTACGATCCTTTTTGGAGTCGGACTGTATATGAAATATCAAAATAGTAAAGGATCGCAAGTACCATGGATACCATTTTATTTGTTGACGATGTTCATTTTATTTATTGAAGGTTTATTTCACTTTGTATTCATCTTTGAGTATGACATTTTAATGACTTACGCTATAACCGGAGCCATTGTAGCATTTTTAGTCCAATTAAAACCAAAAACGATGACAATTTGGATTATTGTCACATTGTCTCTACACACATTTGGTATCCTTATTTATTATGTGCAAACGTATATTGCTTTTTCGGACCCAACGTCGTATACCGCTATTCAACAAATTGCTTTGGAAACAACTTCTTTATATCAGTTTGGGACGTATTTTGAGCAGGTCCTCTATCGAATTGAGAATTTTTTTCTTTTACGATCAGAGGCGTTTTCTATAATCTATGGATCCATTGGGCTGTACTTGATTGGCATACGATTATATTTAGCAGGCGCATTTAACATGGATAAGAAGGGCATGTATATCCAAAAGAAGTTAATGTTATGGGGATTTAGTATTGGACTCCCATTAAACCTGCTTTCACTAGTTCCAGGTGGATATTTTGAAATACCGGTACGCTTCTTGTTTGCGCCGGTTCTAACATTTGGGTATATCGGATTGATTGCCTGGATGATGAACCGTGGAGCATTACGATGGATTCAGAAGCAGTTCGAAGTGATTGGTCGAACTGCGCTAAGTTGTTATGTATTGCAAAGTATACTTGCGAGCCTTTACTTTTATAGTTTTGGCCTCGGATTTATAGGCGTTGATGGCATATTGGCTGTAGTTGTTGGTTTTGTATTGATTAGCATCTGCATGCTTGGTTTTGCTCACCTTACATTGAAGACTTTCGGAGTTGGCCCCCTAGAGTGGCTCTGGAAGACACTATCGAAGATGCCATTCAAAAACAAAAGGTATTCAGCTAAATAAAAATGCTGGAAGACTCTCTCCCAGCATTTTTATTTTATTTAAACAACTGGAGGAGGGTCCTCTTGACTTTGTTTTCGCTGATGATTGTCGTTGTTTTCATCCTCAGTAAGTGCCTCGACTTCTTCTTCAATTTCTTCTTCCGTCGTTTCCACAGGTGGTGCAAAAAATGTTCCGCCAGATACATCTTTCACATTATGTACGACAACAAACGAGTTTGGATCGACTTCGCGTATTAAACGTTTTAACATGAGCAGTCGATAACTTGGAACGACGACGTAGAGAACGTAGTGTTCTTTTTCCGTGAATGTTCCGGAGCCGTTGAAATACGTAGCACTGGAAGTCATGTTCACTGTGACACGCTTGGCAATTTCACGATATTCGGGGGATACGATCGTTACTGCTTTTTTTGCATCAAAACCACCAATTACGTAATCACTGGCTAACTTTCCGATAAACAGAGCGATGATCGTGTACAGCGTGTAGAGCGGACCGATAATGAATACACCTGCAAATACGATAACGGCGTCCATAATAAAAGTCGTTAATATGACATTCCATTCGTACCTTTGAGCAAGAAGTCTCGCAAGCGTAGATGTGCCGCCAATCGAACTGCCGGCTTGAATAATAAACCCGAAACCAATCCCCATCGTAAGTCCGGCAAAGATTGCCGCAACGAGGGGGTCACCTAATGGTGTCGTCACCATACCTTCAGTTGTAAAAATGAAAAGGGAGAGCAACGGAACATTGATCATCGTTTTCATAAACATCGTACGAGGTAAGAATTTAAAACTCACGAGTTGTAGCAAAATAAAAGAAATAAACGTGATTACACCTGGCGACCAGTCAAATGCATAGAACAAAAGGAGTGCGATCCCCAAAATCCCGCCGTCTGCGATCTGGTTAGGCATGGCAAAAACGGTTACCGAGAGCGCGCATAGTGCGGTTCCAAATACGACAAATATTGCTTGTTTCATAGTCAACCTCCAAACATGACAAGCGACTTATGAAGGGTCTGCTTGTTTTTCATAATATTCTTGTTCGTTCTCTTCATTGTGGAAGGTTTTTTGAGCAGGATCATGGGCTTCTGCGAAACTTCCTCCTGAAACATCTTTGACTGTATGCACGACGGTAAACGCATTTTCATCGACTTGACGAACAATTTTCTTTAAGTAAAACAGACGTTGCTTAGGAATCGCAACATAAATTAAATTTTCCTCAGAATTTTCTTTGTCGTTCAGTCCTTGAAGAATCGTTGTGTGGGCACCAAGACTGAGTCGGATGGCTTCTGACACTTCGACTGTTTTTGGTGTGAAAATATGGACGACTTTTTTTGATTCGAAACCTTCGAGTACGTAATCTGTAACTTTTTTACCGACAAACAATGCAAGTACGGTATACATCGTCATGAGTGGACCAATGATAAAAACACCTGTCAGCACGATGATCGCGTCTAAGACGAAATTCGTTCCGGTCAACTCCCAACCAAATTTATAGTTGAGCATACGTGCAATCGTTGACGTACCACCGGTTGTACTACCTGAACGAAAGATAAAACCAAAACCAATTCCTGAGAACAATCCGGTGAATAAGGCGGCGAGTAACGGATCAGGAATTCCTTGTCCCATTCCTTCAAAGATAAAAATGAACAATGAAAACAGCGGGATGGTGACGAGTGATTTTATAATCATATCTCGGGGTAAATACCGATAACCGATGGCAAGTGTAACGGCGTTTACGATAAATGTAACGAGAGAAGGAGAAATCTCAAACCCATGGTATAACAATAGTGCAAGGCCGGGAACACCGCCCTCAGCTAAATTGTTCGGCATCGCGAATAGCGTCACCGATAGCGAGAAAAATAAGATTCCAATAACGAGTAATGCATAATTTCTCATGAAAACACCTACCTATTTCTTGTGCATGATCGAGCACTTCCTATGTTTCCCAGTAATCCGGAGAATAACACATGGAAAATGGGGACTAGCTAAGCCAGTTAGAACGAAACATCATCATTTTTTACGTATGTGAGTATCATCTCTTTTAATATGAGCTGTTGCTTGTGTGGCGCAATGTCTTCTTCTAAGTACGTAATGGGGGATTTTAATGTAATGTTACTTCCAAACGTCCCATAGCTATTGATGGCGGTAATAATCGTCTCTTTCAAAGGTACGTCTGTTCTCAGTGAACCGTCGCGCTCACCGTCGGCAATGATGATCATGACTAAATCCGCGATTTGCTTTTGCGTGGCAATATAGTCACTCATCGTATCGAGTTCCTGAACGGCAAATGAAGCATAACTTTCAAAGGCTTCGCGAAAGGTTGCACTTTGATTTAACGTATCGTCATCTCCAATCGTTAGTAGATCAAAGATTTCTTGTAATCGTTCGAATGCGGTTGTCGATTTGTTCACAATTTCTGTAAATGAATGGATGTGTTTCTCCAAGTTGTAGATGGCTACAGCTACGATCAGCCGATCTTTTTTCGGGAAATAGCGAAATAACGTTGCAATCCCAACCCCTTCAAAGTCAGCAATTTCTTGCATTTGCACCCGTTCTAACCCTTTCTCTAAAAAAAGTTGTTCAGCGGTTTGAACAATGCTCTCATAACGCTTCGTTTTGTTTTGCTGTCGCTTTCCAATCGATGTCATAAAAATGGTCCTTTCATGCAAAATAAGAAGACGTACAAATTGCAGATGTACGTTCGACATTGTACACTTAAAATGATAGTCGGACTATCATTTTTTATAAAACAGGAGGCTCTTAAAGATGAGATTACCTAATAAAATCGCGCTAATCACAGGTGCAGGTAGTGGTATGGGAGAAGCAGAAGCGTTACGGTTTGCTAAAGAAGGAGCAACCGTTGTCGCAACAGACATCAATGAAGAAGCTGTAAAGAACGTCGTTACACAAATTACTGAGTCTGGTGGCCAGGCGGTATTCTATAAACATAACGTCGCTTCACATGACGACTGGCAACAAATTATGGCGGATGTTAAGAAACGTTACGGCCGGTTGGATATTCTCGTAAATAATGCTGGCATTTCGTTGGCAACGCCTTTTGAAGAGCAAACGGAAGAAGACTGGGCACGGACGTATGGAATTAACATTAATGGAGTTATGTTTGGGATGCAACAGGCAATTCCGCTTATGCAAGAACACGGGGGTTCCATCGTCAATATTTCCTCGATTTCCGCACTCACAGGGATGGCTGGCGCAGGTGCATATACCGCTTCTAAAGGTGCGGTTCGGTCCATTACAAAAGCGGCAGCGGTCGATTACGGTAAGCAAAATATCCGTGTAAACTCTGTGCACCCGGGGTATATCGTGACACCAATGAGTGCGCCGTCTATGGAACAATATAAAGATTATTTCTTGACGCAAGTCGCTTTACCCGAGCTTGGCAATTCAGAAGAAGTGACAAACGCTGTTCTTTTCTTAGCTTCCGATGAAGCGAGCCATATTACAGGGATCGAGCTTCCTGTTGATGGTGGTGTCACCGCCAAGTAATCATCCGTTTAGCAATAGAAAACCCTTGGTCCAATGACCAAGGGTTTTGCGCTTTAAACAGGAACTGCGCTACGGATCAGGTGATCAAAAGCGGCAAGGGAGGCATTCGCTCCTTGTCCCATTGATATGATAATTTGATTGTAAGGTACATCTGTGCAGTCACCAGAAGCAAAAAGCCCAGGGACGTTCGTTGCGCCAGATTTGTTCGTAATGATTTCACCCATTCGATTGCGATCCGCGAAACCGTCGAGCCAATCGGTATTTGGAATTAACCCGATTTGCACGAAGACCCCTTGCAGGGCGACGTTCTTTTCTTCACCTGTCGATTGGTCAAGATAAGTGATGCCGTTCACATGATCATCACCGGTAATTTCAGTCGTCTTGGCATTTGTAATTACATCAACGTTTGGAAGCGTTTCAATGCGTTGTTGCAACACTTCGTCCGCCTTCAACGTTGGACCGTATTCGATGACAGTAACATGATTTACGATACCTGCTAAGTCAATCGCTGCTTCAACACCGGAATTTCCACCGCCAACGACAGCAACGTCTTTACCTTCAAAGATAGGCCCATCACAATGTGGGCAATACGCCACACCTTTGTTTTTGAACGCGTCTTCTCCCGGTACGCCAAGCTGGCGCCAACGTGCACCGGTGGAAACGATAACGGTTTTACTCTTCAGTACACCGCCGTTCTCCAATTCAACTTCAAACAGCTCGTTTTTGCGAATATCACTGACACTTTGCAAGTTCATGATGTCGATGTCATATTCTTTTGCATGTTCTTCGAGACTCGCAGCGAATTGAGGACCTTCCGTTTTCTTCACACTAATAAAGTTCTCAATACTCAACGTATCAAGCACTTGGCCGCCAAATCGTTCTGCGACAATGCCTGTGCGAATCCCTTTTCGAGCAGCATAGATCGCTGCGCTTGTTCCCGATGGTCCGCCACCAACAACGAGCACATCAAAAGGATCCCGCTCATCAAACTCAGATGCGTCAGCGCCACTGCCCATTTGGTTGAGTATTTCGTCGAGTGTCATTCGACCGCTACCAAACGTTTCACCATTCATCATCACTGTTGGAACAGCCATGATATCGTTAGATTCTGCTTCTTCTTTAAATGCCGCGCCGTCAATCATGGTGTGTGTGATGTTTGGGTTCAGCACACTCATTAAGTTTAACGCCTGAACGACCTCTGGACAGTTATGGCAAGAGAGGCTTACGTACGATTCAAAGTGGAATTCGCCTTTAAGGTTTTGAATTTGCTCAATCACCTTATCTTCAACTTTCGGCGGCCGACCGCTTACTTGTAAAAGCGCAAGAACGAGTGATGTGAATTCATGACCTAAAGGAACACCGGCGAATGTTACACCGGTGTCTTCTCCAATTCGATTCACAGAAAAACTAGGTGTTCTTGATAGGGCGGCCTTTTCCACAGTGATCTTTGTAGACATCGAAGACAACTCATCGAGTAGTGCAACCATATCCTTTGACGTATCGTCATCAGCGGCATTCACTTTAATGACAATGTCTTGTTCCAATAACTGCATGTATTGGTTTAATTGGTTTTTAATCTCTGCTTCAAGAACCATTAATTACACCCCTTAAATTTTGCCGACAAGGTCAAGGCTTGGCTTTAATGTTTCAGAACCTTCTTCCCAGTTAGCTGGGCATACTTCACCTGGATTGTTACGAACGTACTGTGCAGCTTTAATTTTGTTCACAAGCGTACTTGCGTCACGGCCGATGCCGTCTGCACTAATTTCTACAGTTTGAACAATGCCATCTGGGTCAATGATGAACGTTCCACGATCTGCAAGACCGGAAGCTTCATTAAGAACCTGGAAGTCACGAGAAATTTGTTGAGAAGGATCACCGATCATCGCATACGTAATCTTGTTGATCTTCTCAGATGCATCGTGCCAACCTTTGTGGACGAAATGAGTATCTGTAGATACAGAATAAACTTCTGTACCGAGTTCTTTTAGTGCTGCATATTGATTTTGGAGATCTTCAAGTTCAGTTGGGCAAACGAAGCTAAAGTCTGCAGGATAGAAGCAAACAACGCTCCATTGACCTTTAAGGTTTTCATCGGTAACCTCGATGAATTCACCATTCTTGTAAGCTTGGGCTGTGAAAGGTTGTACTTCTTTTCCGATAAGTGACATGTAACAACATCCTCCTGATATCCTTTGTTGATAATTATTATTAACACATACTCATTATTAATATACATATTTCATTTGTCAAGAAATCTATTAATGGAATCGATGAGCTGTGTTGAAAATGAAACACATCCCGTATTTTAAGGGAAAAAATAAGTATTTTCAAATGATAAAAGGGTGAAGGAAAAAAATTGAAAATATTTTTTTCGATTTTCAAAAAGTAATGATGATATAATTGTTGTATAGAACATTTCAATAATTCTCATCTGAGTTATAATTATTCTCAATTCTAAACAATACAAAGTTGGGGGCGGACGAAGGTGTATCAAATTGTCATCGCTGACCGAGATCAACAAGAAGCTGAAGGGCTCCAATGGCTCATCAAAAATAACGCGTTTCCTGTCCATACGATCAGTACATGTCATACGCTCTCTAGTTTCGTAGATCTAGTCGAAACGCAAATTCCCGACATTGTCTGCATCGAGCTAGATATGATTCCAGCGGATAAATGGGAAGTGATTCGCCCATTTATACAAAGAGTTAGCCAAGTGATCGTCATTACAGCGGAACCGACGTTCCAAAAAGCGATGCAAGCATTAGAACTTGAAGCGATTAACCTTTGGATGAAACCGTTATCGCTATCTATGATTCGCCATGATATGCAGTCGGCGTTTCGCAAACTGTCAAACCAGAATGACGTGGAAGAACGTACCGTTTCGTATGTCGATTACGAATCGTTATTTATCAAAAGTGATGAAGCATTTTCCTACCCTGTCTTTTTATTAGAAGTTGAAGATTTAAAAGACTTGCCTCATTTACGATCATTTGTGAAGCAATATCCGTTTTCCGTTCGGCCTCAAGTATTGTCGACGAGTGATCGAATTGTGCTCGTATTTGGCTCACATTTTCATGACGAAGTGGAGCGAGCAAGAACGTTACTATACGAATGGTCGTACGTTTCACATACGCCAATGGCCATCGGAGTTCATACAAGACAACAAGATCAGTCATTGCAAGAGATTTATATCGATTTAATTCAAGCGATGGAACTTACGTTTTTCACAGGGTATAACCAAGTATTTGAGACAAAAGATGTAGGGACTTGGCGTGATTTTGATCCTTTTCTATCCGTTAAAGAACAAAACGAATGGATCGACATGTTAAGTGAGGGCGATCGTCACCGAATTCGACGATGGCTTAGAACGGAGTTTTTTGCATTTACGAGTCCCTATCCCGAACCCGGATTGTTGCGAACGAGGTTGACGAGTATTTTGGCGCAAGTTCGTCGCTACATGTTAAAAAGTCAAATGACCGATGATAAGTATGAAAAGCATTATAAAAGCACTTTTGATCATATTTTATATGGATCCAACCTTTTTCGAATTGTCCAGGAAATGATTCTATTTATCGTTCGACTCGTTGAGACCGTTAACAATACGCCAGTGAGTCACCGAGATGCGGTTGATCATGCACTGGCCTTTATTCGAAAAGAATACAGAAACAAGACGCTTACTTTAAGTCAAGTCGCAGATCAAGTTCAGTTAAGCTCCGCGTATGTAAGCGACTTGCTATCCAAACAATACGGCCGGTCCTTTTCTGAAATCGTTTTGAATTACAGAATTACTTATGCTAAAGAAAAGTTACTCAGCACCGACCTTAGTATTTCAGAAATAGCAGAAGCCGCTGGCTTTCACCAAGCGAACTATTTCAGTCGGGTGTTTAAGGAGAACATCGGGAAAACTCCCCGAGAATTTCGGAAAACAACGTAGCGATCATCCACTTCACAAGAAACGGTTGCTCAGCGGGAGATGACTCTCAGCAAAGAGCACCATCTCCCGTGACTATATAAGTTGAACGAAAGAATTTCACGTAATTCGATGACCGAGAGCGGTCTTTACAGGCAAACGCCTACCGATCGTCTGTTGGAGTTCATCTCACTTCGATGTCGATCGTTGTTCATTACTGCAAGGGTTGTGGAAAACACAGAAGACGTTTACTGAATGGTAAAAGGACGTGACCGCTGGTCATCACCTGACGCAAGCGTGTGATCTCCTGACACGTTTGTGACAATCCAGCCCTCTAACCGTGCGCTTTTGGTCCTCAACGGTCACATAGATCGCGATATGTGACCGTTGACTCCGTTTATGTGCGCATCCACGTTTAAAATGATGATTTTTCATTCTCAAGTGTCACATTTATGAAGATAAGGGGCATTTGGGCTTCTTTCCATACCCTGGCCAGTAGGCAGAAATGTGAATCGTGTTGCGGGAGTACATAGAAAACACGGTGGGCGTACTTTGACCACCGATGTTGCACTTGTAGTCTGGACTACATAGAAAACACGGTGGTTGTCATTTGACCACCGATGTTACCCTTGTGCTCTGGAGTACAATCATCCGCCTGTAATGGAAAGCAACAACAAACTGTGCAATCAGGAAAATGCTAAGTTCATCCTATATTGGTCCTGATCTCAACACGAACATTCACTCGTCTGTGTTGTCTTTTCTTAAGATGAACTTCCGATTCGTTCGTTTATCTTGTTGCTTTTTTGATTGGCGTAATTCTCGCTGCTCTTTTCGTTGTTTCGCGTCTGTTCGTGTTCTTTCAAAGCGCAGAGACTTTATTAATGAAAACACCATCAAAAGCAAAATGATCGAGAACGGAAACGCTGCAATGATCATGACGTTTTGCACAGCTTGTAATCCACCGCTGTATAGTAATGCCATGGCGGTAACGGACAGTACAAGTCCCCATACAAATTTGATACGGTTTGGCGGATTATTTGAGCCATTTGTAGAATGCATGCCTAAAACGAAGGTGGCAGAGTCTGCTGAAGTAATGAAAAAAACGGCGATAAGAATGATGGATACGATGGAAGTGAGTGTACTGACCGGCATCGTACTCAGCATACCGAAGAGCATTTCTTCATCTGTTAAGACACTCAAGTTGATAACATCATTAAATTCGAGTGACATAGCAGTGCCGCCGACGAAGGAGAACCAAATAAAACCAACAATTGAAGGCACGATTAAAACGGCAATGGTGAACTCCCGGAGTGTTCTTCCTCGTGAAACACGGGCAATAAAAGTGCCTACATACGGGGACCACGCAATCCACCATGCCCAATAGAAGATCGTCCAGTCATTGATCCATTCTCTCGCCTCTGGACTACCGGGTGCGATACGGAAGCTAAGTTCGGGCAACGATTGTATATAGGTCCCGAGTGTATTCGTGAATAGATTTAATGAATACATCGTGGCGCCAAATGTTGCAATAAAGATGAGCAAGAGAAGGGCAAGAATCATATTAAAGTTACTTAATAAACGAATTCCTTTATTAAGCCCAGTCATTGCCGATGTTAGAAAGAGTACGGTCACAATAATAATGATGATGGCCTGGATCCAAAATGTGATCGGCACATCCGTTAAATAGGAAAGACCGCCATTCATTTGTACAGCTCCAAATCCTAAACTCGTAACAATCCCTGTTACCGTCGCGACGAGAGCAAACGTATCAATGACTTTACCAGTAATTCCACTTATGTTCATAAGAGGGGATAGTGTACCACTGATTAATCCGGGTTTTCCTTTACGAAAGTTAAAATAGGCAAGGCACACAGCGATAATGGCATAAATGCCCCAAGCATGGATACCGTAATGGAAAAATACGAAGCGCATCGACTCTTGTGCAGCTTCAATGGTACCTTCTTCGACGGTCGGGGAGTTAATCGCAAAATGTGACATCGGCTCTGCCGCTCCGAAGAAAACAAGCCCAATCCCCATCCCTGCGCTAAACAACATCGCAAACCAAGATAAGTATCCGTACTCAGGTTTTTCATCATCTTTTCCAAGTTTGATCTTTCCATATGGACTAACGATAATAAATAAGCATATTAAAGCAAAAAACGTGACAGCGATTAAGTAGTACCAACCAAAAGAATTTGAAATAAATGCTTGTACAGTTGAAGTCATTTGTTCTAATTGGTTAGGTATAGCCACTGCCGATAAAATCACGATAAGTAAGATGCCAACCGCCCAATAGAACACAGGCTGTATGCGGCCATAGGCTGTTTTCATGTGTCGTTTCTCCTTTACAACGTAGCTACCCCCAGTTTGTACATTTTTCATCGGGTTCATGTATAGGGGCAGTTTACGGGTAAGCATAGCGGCGTTCTGTAGATTAACGGCAAAATCCGGACCTATACGTATAGGTCCGGATTTCTGTTCCAATTCACCTAGCGATCAGTTACATGGTTAAGTGTCGGAAGGTGGTGGGACGTGCGACGAATCAGAGGAGCACGACTCATTCGAACGAGCATATACCAAAGGACAAGTTCCAGCAGTTCAACAGACAGGATCACTTGAATGGTCATAACGTAAACCCCTTCCTAAAGGTTAGCTAAAATGAATTTGTACTTGTTACGTTTATTATTTCCACTTTACGAATTTTTATTATAGTTTAAGAAGTTGACATGAAATACTAAAGGTTGTCCAAATTTTTGTCGGGAGAACAGTGCCGAAATTTGATATATGATGCTGGATTAACTAGGAGAGATGAGGAACTTGGGCGAAGCGCTTGTCATGGCTCAACAAAAGGGTTTGTCCTTTTTAACAGCATAAAAAAAGGATGTCTCATTTGAGAACATCCCTCAGGCTGTTGAAATGTTTAGATGTTGTTTCTATATAAATCTTGAGGTTTATATAAATAAACAGGGTTGAAGTTCTTCATAGTTCGCCCAGTGTGAGGTGAACTGCGGTGATCTAAAGCGATCTATATAAGTTGAACTAAAGATTTTCTTCAAGAACCAATGGTAAGCTTGGTAAAGTGAAGACTGTGCTCGAGTTGCGACCGAACGGTTCTCAAGTTGGGGAAAATCGCAGGAAAAGCGATGTATTCTCATAAATTAGGTAACAGATCACCAGGTCATGTGTACATCCCCGCCCTGAAGTACCTACAAGACGTCGGCGCGAGCCGCGCCGAACCAAGTGCGGTTTCGTTTCGGCCCCCGCTGGGGCCGACGTGTCGTTGGCACTTCAGCATGGAATCTACGCAGGAGTTTGGTGAAAAGTGCAAAATGGCACCCAGCACCGCGCTACCCGTTCCACCCAACAGTGCAAATCAATAAAATGCTAAGTTCATTCTATAAAGATCGTCAAGTATTTGTGGGAATCGACCTTTTAACCGTGATCTATATAAGTTGAACTAAAGAATTTCTTCACAAACGAATGGTATACCAACCGTTAAAGCCTAAAGTTCATCGACTTTGAGATCGATCATCATCGGTTTCAATAGACGTAGAAAAGATGAGTATCTACTGCTATTGGCCTCCAAAGTGTACGGATCGAGTTGAATGCCAATATTGAGCAACCCCAGTTCAGCGACGTCGTCTATTCAGTACCGTTGCTTGGAACGAAAGGCGGTGACGCCTGTAGAAGTTGGGCCGAGACGAGACCCCGCAGGTCGTTAGACCGAGGAGGCTCGGCCGGTCCTCCGCGGTCAAGTAGACACAGCGAACACAAGCGGCAGCGCCGGGTGAGGTGATGTCGCACTTATACTCCGGAGTACAAGCATCCGCCTGCAGTGGAAAGCAACAACAGACTACGCAACGAGGAAAATGTTTAGTTCATTCTATATAGACCACCAATCTCCTAAAAGTTACCAATATTGAGCATTCATTAGCACCGCAGGTGTTCAAAGCAGTGAAAAATGATCTAGATCACCATGAATATGATCTAGATCCCCTATATATGAGAAAAACAGTCCTTTTACCGTGATCTAGACCATTTTGGACGTGATCTAGATCGCGGATCTCCTAATCATTCCCAAATTTAATGCAGCTAGAGGTTTATGTGAGCAAAAACCACCTCAACTTCGGGAGAGAGTAAAATCAAGCTTCTTCGTACACTTGGATGTCGGAAGGACTCGCTAGCATCGCTCGCTCAGCTCGATGTGGAAGCGAACATGACGGGTTGTGTAATTTTATACTGTGACTTCAAAAAATAGTCTCGTCTTTATGCTCTATTTCTTCTTCACTATAAAGAAATAGAACGATATTTAATGGACACTCATATGCTTTTGCTATTGTTGATCCTTAATACAAAGGTATTTCTAAATCCATTTTGTCTCGAGTAAAACAAGAATAGTCTCTTTCCTATTTCCTCTTTAAAGGTCGTGTCCGATCTGATAAGCGTCATCTAAGAATGTGTTGTAATAGTTCTTAATCTCTTTTTGGTCAATGCCTTCTGCGAATGTGTTTAAGAACAAGTGGGTCTCCGTATCTTGAATGCCAAAGTAGTTGCTGATGCCTCTGTTTAATTGGATGTTAATCGCGGATGTGAATTCTTGCTCTTTATAGAAGTTTCGATCGACGCCTCCTAGACCAATAAATCGTACCTTATCAACAATGCCGTCTTTTCCTTGGCCATATGCCACCCCATAATTAATCACGCGATCGACATACCCCTTCATAATCGCGGGCATCCCGTACCACCAGATTGGAAAAATGAAGACGAGGGCATCACTTTCTTCTATATGTTTGACTTCTTTCATGACTGTCTCAGAGTACACATTGTTTTTGGATTCAAAATCTGGTTCATCTTTCTCGAACAGAACGGGGTTAAATTCCTCTCTATATAAATCAACCACGTCAACGATATGGCCCTTTTCTTTTGCGCCATTAATAAAACGCTCCGCAACTTTCATCGTCAATGCTTCTTTTCTTGGGTGAGCAACAATTAATCGAATTCTCATGAGAATAAAACCATCCTTTTTTAATTTGATGATTTAACCATAAACCCTACAGTGATTGTAGGGTCAACGGATTCACCTCGACCATTAGTTGCCAAATCGCATAACTCTTTGAAACGTGGGGGAGATGCTCATGAGAAAACTCATAAATGTCGCCTTGTACCTCAATTTCATTCTTGAGGATGTGTTCTCTTAATAAATCGTAATACGCAAAGCTTTTCGAATAATCATCTTCAATGGTTAACGTTAAGTATGTTCCTTTTCTTATAACGTGCTCATGGTAGCCTTCAATTGGCGAACATCCTTCAATGATAAAAAACGTTGCGTAGGACTCATTGTTCAAGAAATTATTTTTCTCTAAAATAAATCCTGTTCGTGTATTAATAAAATCAACATCAGAAGCAATCGGTAGAAACGCACGATAACATTCTGTTTCTTGATCTTCTGCAGAACGAATCTGCACAGGCTTTACACAAACTACTGTTTCCTCGCGCTGTTGAATGTCGAATTGGTTACGCTGTTGGTTAAGTTGATCTAAATCGCTTAATTTGTTTTGAATACTGTTCTTAAGTAAGAATAAATGCTTTACTTCATCATCAATTTTTTCAATGAGTTTGCTATAGTTCTCTTTCAATTCAGGTATGGTGCCTTCTTTAGAAAATAGATCACTTATCTCATTTACGCTGCCACCCATTCTTTTCAATAGGTTTAAGCTGTGTAATTTCCTTGTTTCTTCAATTGAATAATACCGGTAGCCATTTTCTTCATTTACGAAAGAAGGTTTGATTACACCTAATCTATCGTAATAACGCAATGTTTGTTTTGGGATATTAAACATAGATGCGATTTCCCCAATTTTGTATGTTCTTTCTGTTTCCATAAAAACACCCCTTTGAAAAACTTCTATCTCTTTTTATGGCGATATTTTAAATAACCGTACAGTGAAAATGCATATAACAGTACAGAATCGTAGTTATTATAATAGCAAATAAAGGGCTTATATCAGAAACTAAAATAAAAAGCCAAAATATGGGTATTATTGGTATTAGTAGTATATGAGCATTTACGAATTTTAATTTTTTTCTAGGGATGTAATCCTTTACGATGTTAGATACTATGATGTTTCCTAGCAACAAACTTAGAGTAGTTAAAGTTATTAAAAGTAATATATTTGCCATATAGACCTCCATGAATTATCGGCGTACTTTTATGACACTCTATATAATTCTGTAAAGAACTGTTTCGAAAGAAACCAGATATGAGAAGGAGACAAAGATGAAACATACACCTCATGGGGCGACTTCACGAACGGTCTCAATCGAACAGCAAAAGACGCTGCTCGTCAATTCGTAAGTGTCTAATTGACTACGTGAGGGAGCGATAACCTACAAGCTCCTCTGTTCGTACCTTCGTTCACAGTAGATGCACCAAAAAAGAAAACCAGCATTATTAATTTCAAATTGTCTCCTTAGAAAACACCCGTTTTTAACAAAGTACTAATGAACAAGCACGCAATCAACTGTTTTCAAAACAACTTCAGCGAAAGAGAATGGAGATGCGATCTTCTATACGACTCGAGCAGAATGCTGCCTGCTTCTTCTCCTTCTCGTCACTAGAACTGCTGAGAATAGCACGCTAATGATGCCAACGCCTTGCCAGACCGCCAATGTATCATTCAGAACGAGCACTCCGGTTATTACAGCAACGATTGGCTCAATGGTAGCGAGAATGGATGCTTTACTCGCTTCAAGATGTTTCAATCCGGTTGTATAAAAAACATATCCGGCAACGGTTGAAACGAGGGCGAGCAGTACGCTAGAAACGAGCACGTCTGGATATGTAAATAACCCCACTTTAGCGGTCACGTCACTTGCAATTAGCATAAACACACTTGTGTATAAGAACGTATACGTCGTGATGGTGAGTGGTGAGTAGCGGTCGGTAATCGGTTTTGTAAAGATGCTATACAATGCGTAAAAGAATCCTGAAAGAATGCCCATGCCAACAACAGATAGTGGCAAGCTTGAGGAACCATAAGGGAGCAGCTCCACAACGAAGGCACAGCCAATGACAGCGAGACCAAGCGCAATCATCTTTGTTTTTGTGAGAGCCTCTTTGAAGAAAATTCTCGATAAGATGGTAACAAATAAAGGCCCAGTATAAAGCAGCGTGACAGCGAGTGAAATGCCAGATTGAGCGAACACTTCAAAGTAAAAGTAATTAAAAAAAGCGATGCTAATGATGCCTGCACCTGCAAACACAAGGTGATCACGAAACTTTGTAGCGAGGTGTTTTCGGAAAAATAATATCATTAATAAAAACATGAAAACAAATGTGAAGACGCCACGAATCGCCACGACTTCCCAAGGCGTGAATCCGCGATCATACAGGGGGGATACGAAAACGCCAATTAATCCCCAGGCGGATGCACCAAGAATGGTATATAAGTATGCTTTTCCTCTAGCCATACAGTTGTTTCCTACCCCTCTTTTTTCTTCCAACCATACCACGAAACATTAAGAAGATAAAAATTTTTCAAAGTAATTATAGGTTCTGAACCAAAAATTATATCATTTATAAAATAGTTATCTTTTTGTAAACGGTTTCTCGTAAAATATTGAAAATAACTATCTTTATTCAAAAGATTCTTGTCTGTAATGCAATTGTGCAAGTTGATACGATGTAGCAAATACGAAAAAGACAGCAGGAGGAGATTTGAATGGCTGAAGAAACGAAAGTGAAACAATATCAGGGCACTGAACTGCATACAAAAGGGTGGATTCAAGAAGCCGCACTACGCATGCTCAGTAACAATCTCCATCCAGATGTTGCTGAAAACCCTGACGATTTGGTCGTCTATGGTGGCATCGGAAAAGCAGCGCGTAACTGGGAAAGCTACGATGCGATTGTAGATAGTTTAAAGACATTAAATGATGATGAAACATTACTCGTTCAATCGGGTAAGCCAGTAGTCGTATTCAAAACACATAAGGACGCGCCAAAAGTGTTGATTGCCAACTCCAACCTCGTACCTGCTTGGGCGAATTGGGATCATTTTCATGAGCTTGATCAAAAAGGACTCATGATGTATGGACAAATGACAGCAGGGAGCTGGATTTATATTGGTTCTCAAGGCATTGTCCAAGGAACGTACGAGACGTTTGGTGAGTTAGCGAAGCAACATTACGATGGCAGCCTCGCGGGTACAATTACCGTCACCGCTGGTCTTGGTGGGATGGGTGGTGCACAACCGCTTGCGGTAACACTTAATGGGGGCGTATGTATTGCCATTGAAGTGGATCAACATCGCATTCAGCGCCGGTTAGATACAAAGTATTTGGACGTTTCCACCGAGTCAGTTGATGAGGCATTACGTATGGCTGAAGAAGCGAAAGGAAAGAAAGAAGCATTGTCGATTGGATTGTTAGGGAATGCTGCAGAAATCCTACCTGAATTCATTGAGCGAGGATTCACACCAGAAGTCCTTACAGACCAAACATCTTCTCACGATCCGCTAAACGGATATGTACCTACAGGTCTAAATCTAGACGAGGCGGATGAACTACGCGCTCGCTCACCAAAAAGTTATACAGAGCAATCAAGAAAAAGCATTGCTGAGCACGTAAAAGCGATGCTCACTCTTCAGCAAAAAGGATCGATTACGTTTGATTATGGCAACAACATTCGACAAGTGGCGAAAGATGAAGGAGTCGAAAATGCGTTTGACTTCCCAGGATTTGTACCCGCATATATTCGCCCACAGTTTTGCGAAGGAAAAGGACCTTTCCGCTGGGTCGCCTTGTCAGGAGATCCGGAAGACATTTATAAAACTGACGAAGTGATTCTTCGTGAATTTAGTGACAACGAGCACTTGTGTAATTGGATTCGCATGGCGAGAGAGAAGATTTCTTTCCAAGGACTACCATCTAGAATTTGCTGGTTAGGGTATGGTGAAAGAGCGAAATTTGGGAAGATCATTAACCAAATGGTCGCAGACGGTGAATTAAGCGCACCGGTTGTTATTGGACGCGATCACTTAGACTCAGGTTCGGTTGCTTCACCAAACCGTGAGACAGAAGCGATGAAAGACGGAAGTGATGCAGTCGCTGACTGGCCAATCCTCAATGCGATGATTAATAGTGTCGGTGGCGCTAGTTGGGTGAGTGTGCACCACGGTGGTGGTGTAGGTATGGGGTATTCCCTCCATGCAGGCATGGTTATCGTTGCTGATGGAACGAAAGATGCAGAAGCTCGGCTTGAGCGTGTGCTTACAACAGATCCGGGAATGGGAATTGTACGACACGTAGATGCTGGCTATGATGAGGCTATTGACGCTGCGAAGAGACATAAGATGAACATTCCGATGTTAGATCAATAGAAAGGAAGATTGTACATGTCAAAAATCGTTTATATTTCAAATGCTGCGCAAGTGGTGACAATGAAAGGCCATAGTGAACAACCTGCTAAAAAAGAGAGAATGTCAGAAGTAGGCATGATTGAACACGGCAGTGTGCTTATTGAAGATGGTGTCATTTTGGCGGTAGGAACGGATCAAGACATTCGCGCAGAATACAGTGAAAAGCTTGAGAATGCAGAGGTGATCGATGCCACTGGAAAGACGGTTACCCCTGGACTTGTTGACCCGCATACACATCTCGTTCATGCAGGTACACGCGAAAACGAATACGCGATGAGGCTTGAAGGCAGAAGTTATATGGACATTATGAACGCAGGTGGCGGAATTCATGCGACGACACGGGCGACGCAAAAAGCGACTTCAGAAGAATTATACGAGCAGTCGCACCGTCGCCTGAACAAATTTTTGCTACACGGTGTGACGACAATTGAAGCGAAAAGTGGGTACGGATTAACACTTGAACATGAGCTTAAGCAATTGCGTGTCGCTAAAGAGCTTGAAGGGGATCATCCGATCGATATTGTGTCTACGTTCATGGGGGCACATGCTGTGCCGATGGATGAAAAAGAAAATCCAGAAGCATTTGTGGACCGTGTCATTGATGAAATGATGCCAGTGGTCGCTGAAGAGAAACTTGCGCAATTTAATGATGTGTTTTGTGAGCGTGGTGTATTCACGCCTGATCAGTCAAGACGAATTCTAGAAGCAGGGAAAAAGCACGGCCTTATTCCGAAAATCCATGCAGATGAAATTGAGCCATATGAAGGCGCAGAACTTGCTGCTGAAGTGGGTGCCATTTCCGCTGATCATTTACTCAAAGCGAGCGACCGTGGAGTTGAACAAATGGCTGAAGCGGGTGTAGTGGGTGTGTTACTACCAGGAACAGCCTTCTTCTTAATGGCAGAGTTCGCCGATGGCCGTAAGATGATTGACAAAGGTTTACCCGTAGCACTTTCGACAGATCAAAATCCAGGCTCCTCACCGACGATTTCTTTGCCATTTATTATGAATCTCGGCTGCTTAAAAATGGGGATGACACCTGAAGAAGTGTTGACGGCAACGACGATCAATGCGGCACATGCCATTGGTATGGAGGAGAAAGTAGGAAGCCTTGAAGTTGGGAAGAAAGGCGACGTTACGATCTTTGATGTGCCGAACTATTTGACCTTATCCTATCAATACGGCATGAATCATGTCGATACGGTCGTTAAAGAAGGCAAGACTCTCGTCCGTGGTGGTTCATTAGCATGAGTGGCTATCCGTACCCGCAGCTCGACCGACCACAAAGAGTTTGGACAAAGAAAGCAGAGGCGAACGAAGACGTAAAAGTTAACGAGTGGATTCGACCTGTCGAACAATCGACAGATTTGAATGATGTTGACGTAACAATTCTCGGAGTTCCTCTGTCAAAGTCATCCATTAGCACTTCGGCAGCGAGCGAGAACCCAGAAGCGATGCGCGCCGCTTGGAAATCGTTCCAAACGTACAACTTGGACGAAGACGTCGATCTTGCATCCCTTCAAGCCGTTGACTTAGGGGACGTCAAGCAGCATGTGACGGATATTCATCAAACGCACGAGAACATTACACAAGCGATGGAAGCGATGAGAGTACACCATCCACATACATTGCCTGTGTCCTTAGGTGGTGACCACTCCATTACAGCGATGCTCGTAAAAGGGTGGAAAAATGCTCATCCTGATGAGCGAATCGGGATTTTGCAATTGGATACCCATTTTGACTTGCGAGACCCGAATGAGCTCGGCCCTGCAAATGGGACGCCCATCCGGTTTTTAATTGAGAACGGGGTCATTGAAGGCAAGCACGTGCATAACATTGGTCTCCATGGTTTCTTTAACGCCAAGGACTTAAAAATATACGCAGATCAACATGGCATTAACTATATAACGATGAAAAATACGAGAAAAGCCGGCATTGGATCGGTCATTCAAGAAGCATTGGAAACACTAAGTAAGCAGGTAGATACCATCTATTTAACGGTCGACATGGACGTGCTTGATATCGTTCATGGACCCGCAGCTCCCGCCGCCACACCAGGTGGCATGTATACAGAAGAATTATTCGAAGCTGTTCAACTGGCAGGTGAACATCAACGAGTGAAGGCGATGGACATTGTTTGTCTTGATCCTCGAAAAGATGTTGGGGAACAAACCGTTAAAGCGGCCGTTCACACCATGCTCAGTTTTCTTACCGGATATAGCAAAAGAAAAGAGGCGTAGTTGCCTCTTTTATTTACACCGGTTGTTGTGTTGAATACAGGGGGATGAAAGATGAAACAAACATCGAGAACCGTTGAAACTGCGAATAACCGTCTTTCTTACGTGAAGTTATGGAGCACAATGATTATCGGTTTTCTTTTCTTTTTGCTTCCAATAAAAGTAGACGGAGCTTGGACCATTCCATTTGATGTCTTTGTGTCTGGCATACAAGACCACTTTCCGCAAATGGTCGCCTTTTACGTATTGCTCATCATTTTGTTGAGCGCTGTACTTAGTACAATCGCTTTTATTCAAGAGCGCTCGAATACTGAATGGAGTCGTGATTTTTCGTATTTTCGGACGAGCATACCGTTTTTAATCTTTCGTTTGCTCGGCGCTGTTTTTGCGATTATGATCGTCTTTAATATCGGTCCAGAAGCGGTGCTTTTGCCAAATACTGGACAGCTCATGTATCACAATCTTGTGTCATCTGTAGCAGTCATTGTTCCTTTAGGTGCTTTCTTTGTCACGCTTTTCGTTGCTTTTGGCGGATTGGAATTTATCGGAACATTATCAAAACCGATTATGCGACCCCTTTTCAAAGTGCCAGGGCGTGCGTCGTTAGACATTGTCGCATCCATTGTAGCAAGCTACTCAGTCGGCATTTATGTGACGAACAAAATGTATAACCAGAGCCGATACTCCGCTAAAGAATCTATCATAATCGTGACGTGTTTTTCGTCTGTAAGCATTGGATTTTTTGCTGTTGTCGCTTCAACATTGGATTTGTTGCATCTGTTTCCCCTTATCTTTTTAAGTGTCACATTTGTCATGATTGTGCTGGCTGCGATTCTCGTTCGGATTCCACCTCTTTCTAGGAAACCAGATACGTTTGTGGGTGAACCGGTGGAAGAAGAACAACCTGAAGGAAACTTATTCAAGGCAGCACTACGGATCGGTGCAGCCCGGGCAAAAGAATCTAATCAGTTATTTAAAGAACTGTTTAGTGGGTTGCTAGATGGTGGAAAATTAACGATTCTAATCTTACCTACGATTCTATCTATCGGGTTGTCTGCCATTTTAATTGCAGAATATACACCTGTTTTTCAATGGATTGGAAAGCCGATGGAACCACTCATCATGTTGTTAGGCATACCGGATGCGCATCTCGTAGCACCGGCATCACTCGTTGGAATTGCAGAGATGTTCTTGCCTGCGTTGTTTGTCGTTGAGGCCGCAGTTGAAGCGAAGTTCTTTATCGCTGTTCTTTCCTTATCTCAAGTATTGTTTTTCTCAGCGGTCATTCCGCTTTTAATGGAAGTGGATGTACCGGTCACACTAAAAGATATGCTCATTCTGTTTGTGCTCCGTACACTCATAGCGATGCCGATTATCGCCTTGATTACTCATATCGTATTCTAATTGACTTTTCACAAGGAAAAAAATACAATGAAAACAATTACACCAGTCAATAGTTGATAGTTCGTGTGTAATGTTCAATGTTAGTGAGTGATTGTGATGCCTTTAAAAACAAACGGAAGAATCGGACAATCCGCGCTTTTGCTACTATTAGAAGAGGATTGTGCACATATTGAAGAACAATTGCAGCTTTCCAACTGGCAGTTTTGCAAAGGGAAAGTTGGATCAATGGATACACATAAAGTTGTTGCCGCTATTGAAACGGCAGCAAAGAATGAGAAGATCATTAACAAAGACCTTTACCGAGAAGGGCATGCGCTTTATCACGCGATTATTGAAGCGATGCAAGGGGTTACAAGAGGGCAAGTCCAGCTAGGGTCGATGTTACGTACGGTTGGTCTTAGCTTTTCCATCGTGAGAGGTCGACCGTATGACGAACCCGAAGAAGGGGAATGGATTGCCGTATCTCTTTATGGGACAATTGGAGCCCCGGTAAAAGGCGCCGAGCATGAGACGATTGGGCTTGGCATTAACCACATATAAACGGCCCACAGCCAATAGACACTAGGGGGCTATATGAAACCGTACATCGTACGGTTTTGTATAGTCCCTTTTTTATATTGAAAAAAGGAGCGGTCTAATGATTACATTAAATGGACATTCACTTACGATCGTACAAATGAAAAAGATCTTGTTTGATAAAGAACGTATTCAGATTGATGACTTGAGCTTGGAGAAAGTAAAAACATCTCGTGAAGCAGTAGAACGAATTGTTGAGGATGGCGATGTCGTGTACGGCATTAACACGGGATTTGGTAAGTTAAGCGATGTGCCCGTACCGAAAGAAGACGTCGTGGCACTGCAGCGCAACTTAATTCATTCTCATGCTTGCGGTGTCGGAGAGCCTTTTCCAGAACCTGTCGGGCGTGCGATGCTCATTCTTAGACTCAATGCGCTTCTTAAAGGCGTTTCTGGGGTTCGCCCTGTCATTGTTCATACGTTAAAAGATATGATTAACGCAAACCTTTCACCGGTCGTTCCACAACAAGGGTCTCTCGGCGCAAGTGGAGATCTTGCTCCCCTCGCTCATTTAGCACTCGCGCTTATGGGAGAAGGAGACGTGTTTGTAAAGGGAGAAGTCCGCCCTGCCCTGGAAGTGTTAGACGAATACAACATTCAGCCGGTCACACTACGAGCAAAAGAGGGTCTCGCGCTCATAAACGGGACGCAAGCGATGACAGCAATGGGGGTCATTGGATACCTTGAAGCTGAGAACTTGGCTCAGTATGCGGACCTTGTGAGTGCGTTGACGATCGAAGGACTTCAAGGCATTATTGACGCTTTTGATGAGGACGTACACATCGCAAGGGGATATGAGGAGCAAGTTGATGTTGCAGCGAGAATTCGTGACTACCTTGAAGGAAGCCGATTGACGACACGCCAGGGTCAATTGCGAGTGCAAGATGCATACTCCATTCGTTGTATTCCGCAAGTGCACGGAGCATCTTGGCAAACGTTGAAGTATGTAAAAGAGAAGCTAGAAATCGAAATGAATGCAGCGACCGACAATCCACTAATCTTTGACGGTGGTGAAAAAATCATAAGCGGAGGGAATTTTCACGGTCAACCCATTGCATTTGCTATGGACTTCCTAAAGATTGCCGTCGCAGAACTCGCAAACATTTCAGAACGAAGAATTGAGCGGTTAGTGAATCCACAGCTCAATGATTTACCAGCATTTTTAAGCCCGCAACCTGGAATTCAGTCTGGGGCGATGATTCTTCAGTATACGGCTGCTTCCCTCGTTTCTGAAAATAAGACACTGGCTCATCCAGCAAGCGTGGATTCAATTCCATCGTCAGCGAACCAAGAAGATCATGTGAGCATGGGGACCATTGGTTCTAGGCATGCGTATCAAATTATCCAAAATGCGAGAAAAGTATTAGCGATCGAGGCCATCTGTGGCATGCAAGCTGCGGAATACAGAGGCAGTGAGAACCTCGCGAAGAAGACGAAACAGTTCTATACCGAAGCAAGAAAAGTGGTTCCGTCAATTGAGCAAGACAGAATCTTTTCAAAAGATATCGAACAGCTAGACCATTGGCTGAAAACGAGAATGTGCGAGGAAGTTACGCCCGTCGTTTCCTAAACTGTGAACGTTCGCTCTTTTTTCGGGGTGAAAGGGGTGGGGCGTTTCCGGTCGTAAGGTTGTCCACAGATAAAGGTGGGAAATCTTACCATAGAACGTTTTATGGTAGGATTTTGCTTAAATAATGAGGTGTATGAGTGAAAATCAAAGCATAGAAACTAGAAATCACACCATATCAAAGTCTATGGTGCGATTTTAACCTCATACGCAAGCAAATCCGCAAAAATCTGTCCATAGAGCGTACCCAAATAATTCCGCTCTGCTCGTTCAGGATAAGGGGAAAAATAATTTCTCTTTCTTAAGTAGTGACAGTTTAATAATTTCATCATAAAACGGAGGAAGCTTAACCGCTCCTCCCCGGTCTAGTAGGCACAACGAACACAAAAGAGTTGATGTCGCGCTTCTACTCTGAAATTGAATCGCCACATCAACCAGCAACACTGTTTTCGAGGTTAACCTAAAGTTCAACATATTTAAACTGCCACATTCCAGGACGGTCCAAATCTTTACGTGCAAAAACCGAACAATTCTTCATCCCTCTCAACACCCCTAGAGAAGAGGGCGGGAGTTCTAAGCACTAATTGGATGAATTGGAACTGTTTGCAGCCGTTGACGCAGCAGTCACGGCAATAACGACACTCGCTTCAATGGCCATAATTGTTTCGTATACTGCTTTAGAAACAGGTAAATCTTTGTTCACTTGTTTCAGATGTTTACGAACCGATCGTTCTTCTTTACTATCGGGATAGACGATGCCAAGAAGCTTGCTTGCATCAATAAGTGATAACAACACGATGAGCCGTTCTTCTTCACGATTGAACGGCGTTTTTTCTTGCGCTTTTTGCAAGACGGTGTTGAACGTTTCACGCAGTCCAGTTATGTTGTTTTCTTCACGTAAATGATACGTATAGTGAGGGAAAATCCAGAGGAATTTATGTTCTTTCACGTCTAAATACGATTGTTCCTCGAGGTGATAAGCCATCACATTTGGCAAATTCTTATGAGCTGTCGTTAGTTTGTACACCCAATCTTTCGCTGAACGTTTACGCTTATCGTTTTCAATAATTTGCAACGTTTTTTGAAGAACAGGATCTTCGTGTTCAGGATGAATAACGACAACTTTATCCTTTTGCAATTCTACATTTGCAGACAACATCAGCTCGGCGATCAACGCCCCACTCAATCCGTATGGAAGTGCAGAACTACTGCGAACATACACCCGATCTTTTTCTGGATCAATCGCTGTAAGCATTAACATATCGGCTAAAGTTAACATTCCGATTCACTCCTTTAAATTATATACGTTGCGAGTTGTTGGAAGGATTCAGAAAATACTTTAAGAGTAAAGAAAAAACACTAAATACCACTGGCAAAAATATATAAAACAACAACGTGCCGGAACCTGTGTTTAACGAAATGACGATTACAATCATGGTGGTTAAGCTAAACAAAATTGTTGGTCCCTTCCATGTTCCGAAACGAGACAAGTAGTAATGGGCAGGGGCTATAATGAAGATGGTTATGAGTGTGATGCTAAAGAATGTTAATATGACGGTTATTCCAAATGAATGATCTGTGATTGCTGAATGTATCGCTAGGAAATGGTGAAATATACCTCCCAAAAATGAATAGATGACACTAACGATAATGGATGTGAGAGCCATATCTCGGAATAAGTCGTTCGTATTCATTATTACCTCCGCCTACCCTTTATTCAAATCCCCCGATGTCATACCACAACTTCCGATAATCGACCCAACCTAATGTGTTCATTTCCACCCCATGTAAATTCTTGGGGTAAAATGCGTATTGCGTTAATCGATAAAGGTGAACATGCGTGTATTGACTTAATAGGTTGCGTTCGATGTGGAGTAGTTTGTTTAGTGCATCTGTTGATTGCAAGGCTTGTTTAACGTCATGAAGAATATCTTCAGGCAGATGAGTGTTTAATATGCTCTGACTGCTTAGAAAAGCCATCATATAAGTAAATAGCGGCGATTCAAGAAATAAGTTTTCTCCAAGTAGTAAATCAGCTCCTGCATGTTCACGGTGGAACTGGTCATAAGGCAACACTCGTAAACGCATACGAATTCCATACTTGAATAGGTGATCAATGATGAGTTGAGCATCTGCTTCATTTCCTGCTCCAGCATACGTGTAAAGCTGTAACGTTTCCCCGCTATATTTACTTTGTTGCAACAAGCGAGCTCCTCGTGTTTCGCTTCTTGCGAATGTGTCTTTTTCAAACTCTTGCACCATTCGCTCAGCTTTTGAAAACCGTTTGCCTTGATAGCGTTCAAGTAATGAGCTGACGGGAAGAAGATGACAAATGGCTTCTCGTAAAAGATCGTCGTTGGCTAAGGTGCCTGTGTTCATATTTAAAGTTAGAAGTTTACTTCCTCGGTCCACTTTTTCATAACTTTCAAGCCGGTCATCCACACGTTCATAATAAGGGTAATGATAGAAATTTAACGGAACATCTTTCTCGTTAAAATGTTGTGCCGAAGGATAATTGTAAAGTTCAGGATAAAAAAACATGCCAACCATATCAAGCAGAGGCCTTGTGTGAAAGTGTTTTGAGAATGCGTGCATGATGAACTTTTTGTCTGTGAAGCTTGTTACTTCAAATGGCCCTGTTCCTACAGGCAGAGACGATCGTTCAACGGGAGTAATCGCAGCTCCGAGAGACGCAGCAATATGAAGCAGGTGTGGTTGTGAAGATTCAAATGTAATGCGCACAACATATCGGCTTAGCGTTTCAATCGTATCCATGTCTTTAAATGCCCAATGATAAGGAGATTCTTTTATACGTTTGTGTTGTAAGAGGCTTTCCTGAACGTCTTTGGCAGTCATTTCTTTACCTGAATGGAATTGAACGTCTTTGCGTAAATAGAATGTCCATTGCTTGTTGTTGTTTTGTGCGTGCCAATGATGTGCCAGGTCAGGTGAAAATTGCTCCGTCCGTTCATCATAACGAACGAGGCAGTTATAAAGATGCTTCATGACATGGTTTTCAGAACGACGGTGCACTTGTAACGGACTCAAGCTCGTAAAGCTTCGGTAAGAAGGAAGAATAATCTGGTCTTTGGATGTCGTATTTATGCTTGCTTCAGTTCGAGTCATGTCGGTCATAAGCCAATCAAAAAACTGCTGTAACTCGGTATGAGGCAGAGAAAAGCGATGCAAAAACCCAAGAGCATCATCAATCGTTTGTGATGTGGCTACTTGTTTTGCTTGATCAATTAGAAAATCATTACGGCTAATGTGTAAACGAATGGACGAGATTCTGCCACGTCCACGACCAGCAGTCCACGTAATCCACCCCGCATCTGTCAGTTTAGCAAGTACTTTCTTCGCATTGCGATCTGTACAAGAGAGGATTGAGGATACACGTGGAAGCCGAATAGAAACAACAGTATTTACTTCTTTAATTTGATCTAATAACCGTAAGTAATATTCAATCAGGTGCACCTCTTCACCTCCTAAAAGGGGAACTCGATATATATTGAGTGTACACTTTTATTCCTCTTTAAAAAAGTTAGAATTATATGTGAAAGATGTGGAGGGGAATAAAATGAATGGATCTGCTCGAATACGTGTTATCCAAGTTGCACTAATAACTGCGATCGCTTTATTTGGAGATGCGATGCTATTTATTGTACTGCCATTATATTATTCACAATTTGGGCTCACGGCTTTATGGCAAATTGGGCTTTTGCTTTCCATTAATCGCTTAATTCGTCTTCCACTAAACCCACTGGTTGCCTGGTTTTACCGGCGCTTTTCATTACGTACAGGCTTACTTATTGCGATGATTCTTGCAAGCCTCACAACCTTTTCCTACGGAGTGTTTCCGATTTTCTGGGTGCTGTTTATTGCCAGAATGCTCTGGGGTGTTGCCTGGTCATTGCTAAGAATGGGGGGGTTCCTCACCATAATTGAAGTGAGTTCTGATGATAATCGCGGAAAGCACGTTGGCATGTACAACGGTCTATGGGGGATTGGTGGACTTGTTGGAATGCTGGCAGGGGGTTTACTTGCAGACCAGATGTCAATTATGCCGATCACGACGGTGTTTGCTTTATGTGCTGCCGCGTGTATCCCGGTTGTTTGGCGAGTAATTCCTAACGTACTTATTACGAATGACGATTCAAAACAGGCGGTTACAAATGACAAATTTTCATTCACCTCGTACCATACAATCATTTTATTAACGAGCCTCGGTATGGGTTTTTTGATTATGGGATTGTTCGCATCCACGTTAAGCCCACTAATTGAAACCTACTATATTGAGGAGTTGACCGTACTAGGGGTTGTGATTGGGGCGGCTACCGTTGCAGGCGTTCTGCAAGCGGTTCGTTGGAGTTGGGACCCCTTTGTTGCTCCGCTCGTCGGAAAGTGGATGGACCGACTGGAGCACTCACACTACTTATTATTTGTGCCTCTATCGGGGGGAGCGATCGTTTTCTTTTTAATTGGATGGACGAGTGAGCTGTATCTCTTGCTTTTGTTGCTCGTTATATTTCAATTAATTTCGACGTTTTTTTCAACCACGGTCGATACCATTGCAACAGAAGCGGCTTCAAAGACGGACAGGGTGAAATTTATGATGTGGCATACCATTATGGTAGACACTGGTGCAGCGGTAGGTCCTTTATTATCTTATTTACTGCTCTCGACATTTGATGGATCACTATCCATCGTTTACTTTATCGCAAGTGTAATATTCCTAGCATACGCATGTGTTTGGGCATACGCCGCAAAAAAGATCAAAACAAAGCGAACATAATCGCGTATTCTACTATGGAAAGGAGGAGAGACGGTGCAAACCATCACTCAGAGAAGCGTTGCGTATATTGAAGAGAACTTGCTACAACCGATCACCTTGGAAACCGTCGCCATTGAAATGGGATATTCTAAGTACCACTTTCATCGGACGTTTGTTCGAGAAGTTGGCATGAGTGCTACGGAGTACATTAAACATCGCCGACTTGTTCTCGCTGCTCACCAACTCCTCTATACAGAAGAGCGAATTATTGATATTGCACTTAATAGTTATTTTGAGAGTCAAGAAGCATTTACAAGAGCATTTAAAAAGTACTATTCCCTTCCTCCTGGAAAATATCGAAGTCTTTTCGTACAGAAAAAAGGAGATGAGCCAATGACCAATTCAGAAATTAAAGGGTGGTTCCTTAGCGGATCTCACCCCCATTTATACAAACTTACAGCGGATCAGGAGGTCGTTCATTACGGAAGCCAGAGTGTTCGGCTTGAATCAAAGGAAGCCTTAGGAGAAGAGTGCTTCGCAACGATTATGCAACAGTTTAAAGCGAAGCAGTTTATCGGGAAAAGAATGAAGTTTACGGGGTTCGTCAAAACAGAACAAGTGGAACAGTCTTGTGGATTGTGGATGAGAGTTGATGGGACTTCTCAAGATATTCTCCAATTCGATAACATGCACAATCGCCCAATTACAGGCACGACGGAGTGGAACTACTATACGATCATTTTAGATATTCCTGATGACAGTTCAATCATCTCAATCGGTCTTTTGTTATCTGGAAAAGGGAGAGTATGGGTGGATCATCTTTCTTTTGAAGAAGTGGACGATAACACCCCTTCTACAAATATGGATCCTGAAGCAGAGCTTGCCTCTGAACCTATGAACCTTTCTTTTGAGGAGGTTTGACGATGAAGAGAAAAAGGAAATCAGACCCACACTCACAATCGGTTTTCATTGATTATTTTCTTGAAATTATTTTGTACGTGCCACGCTTGATCGGGCGCCTCTTTAAAGAGATTTTTTAATACAAGAATGTACGTAGACTTCTAGTCTTGAGCCGTTGCTTGTCGCCAGTTAAGAGAATAGATTGTATAGAACGATATTTTCTTTTTTAAGGAGAATGCTGATGACCAAGATATTCATTGATCCAGGTCACGGAGGTCATGATCCAGGCGCTCAAGGTAACGGTCTCACTGAAAAAGTACTTGTATTGCAAATCGGTCTACGCGTTCGAGACATTTTGCTTTCAGAATATGAGAATGTGGACGTTGCAATGAGTCGTACAACCGATGTGTTTGTTGAACTCTCTGAGCGAGCAAATCGAGCTGTACGCTTTGGCGCAGATGGGTTTGTATCCATCCACTTAAATGCTTACGTTGCTTCAGCAAACGGTACAGAAACATTTATGCACAATAACTCCAACTTGCCTAGTCTGAGAAATCAACTGCATCGAAATATATTGTCGGAGATACGTCGATACGGCACAGTAACGGATCGAGGGTTAAAGTCTGCAAACTTTGCAGTTCTTCGCGGAACGTACCAGTCGATGAAAACCGCACTCACAGAATCATTATTTATTACCAATGCTAGAGATGCCGCTCTACTTAAACGTTCAGAAGTCATTGAAGCGATAGCAAGAGGGCATGTGAACGGTATTGCGGCTGAGTTTAACCTATCAAAAATAACGGCAAAAGAGGAGGAGCAGTTTGTGAATTTAAATGATGCTCTGTTTGCAAGTAACATTGAGGCCATCCGCAGATTGGTTCGTAGACATGGCGTAGGGGATATGTCACAAAGGCTAGAAAACGGCACATTACCGTATGAGGACTTGATAGGCACCTTAATTAAAGCAATGGACGCCCCAGCACCTACTTCGGTTGCACCCGCACATCAAGAAGCATGGCAAAAAGCGACGAGCCAAGGTATTCTAAATGGCGAACGACCAAAAGAACCCGTCTCCCGCGAGCAACTTGCAACCGTGTTAGATCGTACCGGCAACTTAGATTAATTGCTGATCCGTACCTCAAGTGAGGTACGGATCTTTTCCTTTGATTACGTGATACGGTGAATGGACCAAACGACACCGGAAGAAGAACCTGCACCAATATTCAAATTGATATTCAAGCCATTGGATACATAAAACAGACCAATTACGTCACCTGCATTTAAGTTCACGTCTGCCGTTAAGTTCACACCCCCGTTACCGAGAATCGTTCGTAATGTTAATAGTAGAAGAATATTGACGTTTAATACCGGAAACAACCCTGAAGCAATAACTGTCGGTGTTGGAGAGATTCTTTCAAGAGTGAATGCTGGGTTAACTCCAGCCCCGAGCTGAACCGATATAGCGGCAGTCGTTTGATAATTAATCATCGCCTTAATAGAATAACGACCTGAAGTTGGAACTGTGTAATTCCCAGTCGTAGGATCAAACCCAGTGTCTGTATAAAAAGGAGCTGGCGTAATCCAATTTCCCAATTGACCGGCCGCGCTAAGCGTTGCAGGCGTTCGTTGTGCAGAAAACCCTTGTAACGATACATTCGGACCAGTACTACCCGTTGGGCCTGTTGACCCTGAAGGACCCGTAGGTCCAGTGGACCCAGTTGCACCAGTAGCTCCCCTCGTGCCAGTGGCCCCAGATGGTCCGGTAGTTCCTGTTGGACCCGTACCGCCAGTAGCCCCTGTTATGCCGGTGATTCCGGTACTCCCAGTCGAACCTGTAGAGCCAGTAACACCTGTTGATCCAGTCGGTCCAATAGGTCCGGTAGCGCCAGTGGGTCCTGTAGCACCCGAAGGTCCGGTGGCACCGGTGCTACCCGTTGCTCCAGTATTGCCAGTCGAGCCGCTAGGTCCGGCAACTCCGGAAGCGCCAGTGATTCCAGTACTACCTGTATTTCCGGAGGGACCGCTAGGTCCAGTAATTCCAGTAGCTCCAGTAACACCTGTTGAACCAGTAACCCCAGTAGGACCTGTATTTCCAGTCGTTCCTGTAATCCCCGTAGGACCAGTTGTGCCAGTGTTCCCGGTACTGCCGGTTAAGCCGCTAGGCCCGGTGACACCAGTGACACCGGTAGTGCCCGTTGCTCCAGTATTGCCAGTTGAGCCAGTAGGTCCGGTAACTCCGGTAGCTCCTGTGATTCCAGTACTGCCTGAAGGACCAGTGGCACCTGTGGTGCCCGTTGCTCCAGTAGCACCCGTAGCACCTGTAGGGCCGATGGCGCCAGTAACCCCAGTCACACCACTACTCCCGGTAGGACCTATTGCGCCAGTAACGCCGGTATTGCCAGTACTTCCAGTGACACCTGTAGCCCCGATTGCTCCTGTATTTCCAGTTGGACCGCTAGGTCCAGTAGGTCCAGTGGCGCCACCACTCCCGGTAGGGCCGGTAGTACCTGTGCTTCCAGTAGGTCCAGTAACTCCAGTAGGACCAGTGTTCCCGGTGCTGCCCGTTATGCCTGAAGTGCCAGTGACACCTGTGATTCCCGTTGCTCCAGTATTACCAGTCAAGCCACTAGGTCCGGTAACTCCTGTAGCTCCAGTGATTCCAGTACTGCCTGAAGGACCGGTATCACCCGTGGGTCCTGTAGCCCCTGAAGGTCCCGACGCACCGGTAACTCCAGCATCCCCAGTACTGCCTGTAGCGCCAGTTGGACCTGTGACACCAGTTGCACCAGGTAAGCCAGTAGAACCTGTAAATCCCGTTATACCCGTGGGCCCGGTTGCTCCAGTAGTTCCGGTTGAACCACTAGGTCCAGTGGCACCGGTGATTCCTGAAGCTCCAGTACTGCCAGTTGAGCCAGTAGGTCCGATAACCCCTGTGGCTCCAGTGCTTCCAGTATTGCCAGTTGCCCCAGTGATTCCAGTTGCTCCAGTATTGCCCGTTAAGCCACTAGGTCCGGTGGCACCAGTCGCTCCAATAATTCCGGTGCTGCCTGAAGGACCGGTATCACCCGTGGGTCCTATAGCCCCTGAAGGTCCCGACGCACCGGTAACTCCAGTACCCCCAGTACTGCCTGTAGCGCCAGTTGGACCTGTGACACCAGTTGCACCAGGTAAGCCAGTAGAACCTGTAAATCCCGTTATACCCGTGGACCCGGTTGCTCCAGTAGTTCCGGTTGAACCACTAGGTCCAGTGGTACCTGTGATTCCTGAAGCCCCAGTACTGCCAGTTGAGCCAGTCGGTCCGATAAGCCCTGTAACACCAGTAGGACCAGTAATTCCTGTGGCTCCAGTGCTTCCAGTATTGCCAGTTGCCCCAGTAATTCCTGTTGCTCCTGTATTGCCCGTTAAACCGCTAGGTCCGGTGGCACCAGTCGCTCCAATAATTCCGGTACTGCCTGAAGGTCCAGTAGCACCGGTGCTGCCTGTAGCTCCAGTCGGTCCTGTAACACCTAATGAACCAGTAACCCCTGTAGGCCCTGTATTTCCAGTAGTCCCAGAAGATCCCGTGACACCGGTGGTGCCCGTTGCTCCGGTAACGCCAGTAGCACCCGTCGCACCTGTAGGGCCAATGGCGCCTGTAACTCCAGTCACACCACTACTCCCAGTAGGCCCTATTGCGCCAGTAACCCCGGTATTGCCAGTACTTCCAGTGTTACCTGTAGCCCCGATTGCTCCTGTATTTCCAGTAGGTCCAGTGGCGCCACCACTCCCGGTAGGGCCGGTAGTACCTGTGCTTCCAGTCGGTCCAGTCGGTCCGGTAACCCCAGTAACTCCAGATGGTCCTGTAACTCCTGTTGGACCAGTTAAGCCGGTCGGTCCAGTGTTACCTGCAGTGCCAGTATTACCTGTAGCTCCAGTAATTCCAGTACTGCCTGAAGGACCGGTATCACCCGTGGGTCCTGTAGTCCCTGAAGGTCCCGACGCACCTGTAACGCCAGTAGCCCCAGTACTGCCTGTAGTGCCAGTTGGACCTGTGACACCAGTTGCACCAGGTAAGCCAGTAGAACCTGTAAATCCCGTTATACCCGTGGGCCCGGTTGCTCCAGTAGTTCCGGTTGAACCACTAGGTCCAGTGGCACCGGTGGTACCTGTGATTCCTGAAGCCCCAGTACTGCCAGTTGAGCCAGTCGGTCCGATAAGCCCTGTAACACCAGTAGGACCAGTAATTCCGGTACTGCCTGAAGGTCCAGTAGTGCCCGTGGGTCCTGTAGCCCCTGAAGATCCCGTCACACCGGTGGTGCCGGTTGCACCGGTAACGCCAGTAGGCCCTGTATTTCCCGTTGCTCCAGCGTTGCCGGTCGAGCCGCTAGGTCCGGTAACGCCAGTAACCCCGATAGGCCCTGTATTTCCAGTCGTTCCTGTGTTCCCCGTAGCACCAGTTGAGCCAGAAGGACCAGTGCTGCCCGTCGCTCCAGTACTACCTGTAATGCCAGTAGGGCCAGTGAATCCCGCTACACCCGTAGCCCCGGTTGCTCCAGTATTTCCAATTGAACCGCTAGGTCCAGTGGCGCCAGTACTCCCTGTAGGCCCGGTGGTACCTATGATTCCTGTTGCACCGGTGTTGCCAGTTGAGCCAGTGGGTCCGGTTACACCTGAGGGTCCAGTAGCTCCAGTGATCCCTGTCACACCACTACTCCCAGTAGGACCTATCGCGCCAGTAACGCCGGTATTACCAGTACTTCCCGTGTTACCTGTAGCCCCCGTTGCTCCTGTATCTCCAGTTAAGCCACTAGGTCCTGTAACCCCAGTGGACCCAGCAGCCCCAGTATTCCCAGTAGGGCCAGTGATTCCAGTATTTCCTGTTGATCCTGTAGCCCCTGTATTTCCAGTAGCTCCATTCGCTCCTGTAGGACCAGTGACACCCGTAGCTCCAGTGCTCCCAGTATTGCCAGTAGGTCCAAAAGGTCCAGTAGCTCCTGGAGGGCCTGGAGGACCAGTTAAACCAGTCGGACCCGTATCCCCAGAGACCCCCGTCGCGCCTGTTGTTCCTGTACTTCCAGTTATGCCAGTAACCCCAGTAACGCCCGTTGATCCGGTTACACCCGTATCCCCAGTTGCTCCTGTATCTCCAGTTGAACCGCTAGGTCCAGAAGGTCCAGTGGCGCCAGTACTCCCTGTAGGCCCGGTGGTACCTATGATTCCTGTTGCACCGGTGTTACCAGTAGAGCCCGTAGGTCCGGTAATTCCAGTAGGCCCGTTATTTCCTGTTGATCCTGAAGGTCCCGTAGCCCCTGTATTGCCCGTTATTCCTGTGTTCCCCGTAGATCCCGCCGCACCTGAAGGCCCAGCAACTCCAGTAGCCCCTGTCGATCCAGATGCACCAGTACCGCCAGTAGCACCAGTGATTCCGGGAGCCCCAGTGTTTCCTGTAGTACCAGTTGATCCAGTAGGCCCTGTATTTCCCGTGTTACCTGCGAGTCCAGTAACACCGGTACTGCCCGTCACGCCAGTGCTTCCAGTCAAACCTGTTGCCCCCGTAGCCCCAGTACTACCTGTAGGCCCAGTAGGACCTACAACCCCAGTGCTTCCTGTTGCTCCAGTATTCCCAGTCAATCCAGAAGGGCCAGTAGCACCAGTAGGTCCGGTAACCCCGGTAACCCCGGTAACCCCTGTAGGCCCAGTGGGACCAGTCACACTAGTCAATCCAGTCCCTGGCGGCCCCGTTGGTCCAGTAGCACCTGGAACCCCTTGAGGTCCTGCTAGTCCTTGTCTTCCTGGTCGGCCAAGTGGCCCTGTAGCACCAGTAGCTCCCGTATTTCCTGTTGGCCCAGTTACTGTAATCCCATTAGGAGGCATTGATGAAGTATATAGAGACTGAATAAGTTGATTGTTTATGTGAATGCCACTCAGGCGATTTTTGCGATTTCCGTTCCGCAAATGATCCCATTCCGAGTTGGGTCTCAATGATGTCTCCTCCTCCATGAGTGTTTTCTATTGTGTATGCAATAAGTGTAGAAAACGTTAGAAAAGTCCATCATATTAACGACGTTGACAATCATCACTAACGTACATATACTGGAACTAATTCTACGAAAAGGAGGAAAGTTATATTATGTTTTTACCCAGACTACGTTTCCCGACATTGAACAAGTAATGGAATCGTTCAATGACTCTGCACTCCGCAGGGTAAACGGGATAAGTCTGTCATTTTATAACTTCTTCTATCGATGAGTTGGGCGGATTTTTATGCTCTTCTCTTTTTTTGTGCAGACTTTCTTCTTACTCTGACGGATCAGAGCAAACGGGAGGAAGAGAGAATGGAAAAAGTAACGATTGAATTAGAAAACATCCAAATGTCGTATTTGGATCGTGTTGTACTTGATATACAAAAGCTGTCTGTCCATCAGTTTGATCGGATTGGCATCGTCGGAAACAATGGAAGTGGCAAAAGCACACTCTTGAAGTTAATGAGTCGCGAAGTTACACCAAGCAGGGGAAAAGTAATTAGTCATACAGACGCTAGTGTATTCCCGCAATTGGACAGTGAAAGAAATGCGGTGGCAGATGCTGAATGGCTCGGTCGATTATCTGTCCCTAATCACGACCAACTTAGCGGTGGAGAAGAGACGACAAGAAAGCTCGCTCAAACATTCTCGGTCTACAAAGAGGTGTTGCTTTTGGATGAACCAACAACACATTTGGACTGTGAAGGTGTGCGCTTTGTCATTGATGAATTGAAGTACTACTATGGTGCTTTCGTTTTGGTTAGCCATGACCGTGACGTATTAGATGAGTTGGTTACAAAGATATGGGAAGTCGATCAGGGGCGAGTGACGGTCTATACCGGCAATTACTCGGACTACAAACAACAGAAAGAGCTGGAGAACAAACAGCAAGCCAATCAATATGATAAATATTTAAAAGATAAGGAACGACTTCAAAGATCAGCACAAGAAAAAATGAGAAAAGCGAGTGATGTTACAAAGGGAAGTAAAGGCACGCCAAACGCCAATCGCATGTTTATGACAAAAGAAAAAGGAAGCAGTCAAAAGGCGATGGCGAAAGCTGCAAAAGCAATTGAACAGCGAATGGATCAATTAGAAGAAGTCCAAGCTCCAGAACAAGCACAACACATTCGCTTTCATACTCCCGAAGTGTTGGAATTACACAACAAAATCCCCATTATGGCAGACCGAGCAACCATTCGAGCAGGAAATCGAACCCTAGTAAAGGATGTTAGTTTTCAACTACCTTTAGGAAAAACAATCGCCTTTACAGGTGCCAATGGTGCAGGGAAGTCAACGCTTTTGCACCATATTGCAAACGATCAAGCTGGCGTGATATTGTCACCGAAAGTCGTAATCGGCCGGTATGAGCAGATGGCTTATCATTTCGAGAGTGATGAAACTGTCATTGATTGGATTCGAAATCAATCAGATTACGAAGAACCACAAATTCGTGCAGTGCTGTCCTCAATGGGTTTTCAAGGGAATGATATACAGAAATCAGTCAATTACCTTAGTGGTGGAGAAGCCATTCGCCTCGTTCTAAGTGAACGATTTTTAGGAAGCTATAACGTGCTCATCTTAGATGAACCAACGACATTTCTTGATGTACAAAGCATTGAAGCACTCGAAGAAATGATCGCTAAATACAAGGGAACTGTTCTTATTGTGTCTCATGACAAGCAATTTATTGAGGAGGTTTCGGACCTAATCTATGAGATTAAAGATGGTAGATTAACACAAGTTAAGTAGAGACTTGAGAGCCTCTTGTTGTTAAAGCAAGAGGCTCCTTAAGGAAAAAAGGCCCAAAGCAAATCTATAGCTTTTACCGATTTCAGTTAATTCTATTAAATGAGATAATAATAAAAATGCAGAGGGGTGAACCTATGAAAAAGTTCTATTATTTATGTGGTGCTGCTGCGCTATTTTTATCAAGCCCATCGTTGTCGTTGTCTGCTGAAAATGGAAATGTTCCAGAGGCAAATGATGAGAAGTCTCGTATTTTGCTTGTAGAGAATGAGGTAGATGATCAAGCAATGTCTACACAAGAAAGTCGTGGAAATTACACCGATCAAGCCTTGAACTTTATCGAGTCAAATCAAGATGTGCTCGGTATTGCAGAGCCTGATCAGGAATTAGAATTAATTGAAGAAACCGAAGACGAACACGGCATGACGCATATTCGCTACCAGCAAGTCGTAAATGGTGTTCCCGTTGAAGGACATCAATTACTCGTTCATTTCAACGCCGATGGCACAATGAGTAGTGTAAATGGCAATTACCATGAGGCGCAATCGGCGGTATCAACGAGTGCTGTTCATCTGTCTACAGAAGATGCGGTCAATGAGGCAAAACATCATGTAGATGCTCCTGACCACCTTGAATATAAACCTACAGCAGAATTGATCATGTATCCAATGGGGGATGAACTTGTTACCGTATATAAAGTAAACATAAACTTCATGGGCGAGGAGCCAGGGGATTGGCATGTGTTTGTGAACGCAGAAAATGGAGAGATCGTTGATCGTTACAATACGATCGGTCATCTCGCCGAAGACGCAGGCTTAGAAGTGGAAGACATATCACCTGCCCCTGTAGAAGAAAATCCGCTCATGCAAATCCGACAGCTTCCAGAAGACATTGACCGAAGTGATTTTGGGCCTATGCACGGGTCCGGTTTTGGTGTGCTCGGCGATTATCGAGTACTAAATATGGCGTATAAGATTTCTGACATTCCTCAAGGTACATTTAAGCTGTATGATTGGACGCGGCCGGACTTTGAGGGCATTTACACATATGATATGAAGAACCAATTTCCTTCTAGTGGCTTCGGGCTGCCGGGAGACCCATTTACAAACGATACCGCAGGGTTTAATTCAAGTTACGATGCACCGGGGGTGGACGCACATTACAACTCTTTGAGGGTGTATGAATATTATCTAGAAGAGCACGGTCGGAATTCTCTAGACGATGAAGGAGCACCCCTCATTTCAACGGCCAATTACGGGGATAACTTCAATAACGCATTTTGGAACGGTAGACAGATGGCCTATGGGAATGGAGATGGACAGCAATTCATTCCATTATCAGCAGGGCTAGATGTTGCCGCTCATGAAATTACACATGGCGTCATTACGAACACCGCCAACTTGATGTATCGTTTTGAGTCTGGCGCAGTCAACGAATCCATCGCCGATATTTTCGGGGTATTAGTGGATGACTCCAGCTGGGATATTGGCGATGATATTATCGGGGAAGCGTGGCTTGCTGAGGGTAGAACAGCGCTTAGAAGCTTAGAAGAACCAGGGAAATTCCCAGTTAACGATGCGTACGTTGAGTATGGGAATGGTTCAGGAGTCTTCCCTGCACACATGGATGAATTCTATGATATGCCCATTCAGGTTGATAATGGAGGTGTGCACGTCAACTCATCCATCATTAATCATGCAGCATTTCTCATCGGCGATGATATCGGACGTGAAGCATTAGGAAATATCGTATACCGAGCACTCACCGTTTACCTTACACCAATTTCAAACTTCGACGATACCCGATTCGCATTTGTGCAATCAGCAGTCGACATTTACGGTGAAGGAAGTGAGGAAGCAACATCAACTAGAAACGGCTTCGACGGTGTTGGGATTTACGAAGAATAACTAAGTTCAGAAGTGATAAAAAACCGGCTCGAGTCATACTCGATCCGGTTTTTTAAGACTTAATGGGATCTCAATAGAAAAAATTACAATCGTCCTGTAATGGTGCCTCTGCCTTGACAAACTCTATAAATCCCACTTGGAGTATCGTACTCAAGAAACGGTAGCTCAACAGTTAAGATATTCAAATCCGGATCATTGACAAACTCATCCCGCATATCAGCTAAAAACTGTCTTCCTTCTCTAACTGACAATAAGATTGTTTCAAGTTCTGTTGAACTTAGTGTACTGATCATTGAAAATACGGCTGATGCAACTGCTCCTGCCCCAGTCATACCAAAAAATAAACTAAGGACTCCTGATACTCCTTGAAGTGCATCTGATAGACCAGTTTCTGAAAGTTGGTCTTCTAAAGCTTCTTCCAAGCTTCTTTGAGCTTGATGAATCTCGATAAATTCTCTATTAACACCTCTTACGATTCCGATATAATCTCTAACAAACACTGCCATACGACCACCATCCTTTAGTTATATTAGCTAAGGGTACCCTTGCTATATATATAAAGGAAGATAGACTAACGAAATGTAAACATCATCTATAGATTTTTTGATATAATTGGGTGAACTTTAGTATGATCATTATTTATAGATAATTTAAAAAATAATGATAACTAGATTATATAATCGGGGAGGGTTTGAATTGAAAAAGAAACTCTTTTTTATGAGTGTATTACTCGTTTGTATAGTAATCTTAGTTCTTTTCATTGGACAAAATCGTGAAACAACGTTAGTTGAAGAAGTAGACATAAATGAAGTGGATGAGATTGATCGTATATATATAGAGGACCACTCAAATGAAATGAAATATGCCTACATTGTTGATAGGGAAAGCATTACTGATTTTAGTGAAGTTATATTTAGAGCTTCCCTGACTCCGACCAATACATCTATAGATTCTTCAAATAGAGTTTATTGGATAGAAGTACATTCACAAAGTGAAGAATTGTTCACACTATCAATATCAGAGGATATACTAAGTTTAAATGACTCAAATATGCAAAGCGATTTTGTTGGTAACTCAACTTCCCATTATAAAATTCAAAGTTTGGGAGACTTCAATTTTATAACGGACATGAACCTTGATTGGGAAGATATTTGATCATTTATACAAACTTTTCTTGAGTGAGCAGAAACAATGTAAAGCACTTAACATTACGTAATAGGAGTAGAACCTTGAGTTAGGGCATATCCTTATAAATATCATTGTTATATGGAAAACTAGTGACCATAGTAATTTATATATATAAAATAGAGGCTGTGCAATTATTATAAAGTAATTCTTTGCACAACCTTATTTTTAGTTTAAGTTTTTTGAAGGTTTTGCTCATTAATTAAATGATTAATGAATTCATCTAGATTTTTGGGGTTTTGACTTTTTGATATTTTATTATAGTGATTATTGTTACATATAGGTCTTGCTGTAAATCTTCTCTATACTGTTTTGACGTTTGATATAATGATTTTTTAATTTTTGGATCAATTTCTCTAATGACGCTAGTAAGCTCAGTTTTATTCTCATACATTATTTAAGCCCTCCCTTAATCTTATTAAAACAGTGCCTCTCAGTGTTTGAAATGTATTGAGGAGATACTCTGAGTAATATAGAGACTTCTTTTTTAGTGTAGTTACCTACATATAGTAATGACAAAACTAACAACTGTCTTTCACTAAATTTTTTCATCAATCTATACAAATTAGGACAAGTGATGTGATCTAGAATGTCATTTGACCGAAACAATAAGTGATAATCTAGGTGATTTGAATTAACGGAAACGTCGTTACGATTTATATTGTCTATATATTTGTTTTTTTCTTTCTTTTCTGCTGTTTTATCTGCTATTAGTGGAAAGTGGTTTAGATATCTTCGTACTTTTTTATCAAATTCAACAGATTTGAAGTAGATTGACTTTGAAAGATACATGCTCAGCTTAGCTTTATAAAAGTGATTTCTAAAGGTTTCATTAAAGGTTATTTCCGTATCACTATTTGGATAATCTAAAAAAATGTGTAGGAGATCGAAGTTTTCCTTCTTCTCTAAAAAACTTTTCATGATTGGCTCATTGATTAATAAAATATAGTTTTCATTGATCAACTTAGCCAGCTTGTGATGTTGCTCCAAATAAATCACCACCTTTTGTATATAAAGCAGGGAATAAATAGAAAAAATAAACATCTCATTTAAAATTTTTCCTAGTTTATATTTTGGATGGTTTATATATTTGGATATAGTTAGAAGTTTATTGCGATAAATGCACCGTTTTTAGAACGTATGTTCTCTTATTGATATTGTAAACGAATACGAGTATGAGCACAAGGTCAATATTCAAGGTTTTACTCGGTAGAATTAGTATATATTTGTTAAGTTGAACATTTGCTGTTCAAAGAGTGGCTAAAAAGGGAGTAAGCCTCTTTCAAGTAAAAAATCATCTAGGTATCCCTGTTAGTTTTCATGTTTTTGGTAAACCCTATGGTGAAATGCGCATAGGAGGTTACATAATGAATAAGAAAGACATGGATTGGACGGTCTTTGGAATTAGTGGAGGATTATTGCTCGTATTTTTAATCGCTTCTATGATTGACGCTGGAGCTGTCGGGCAATTTGTGGATGCTTCGTTTGCCTGGTCTTCCAAGTATTTTGGAGCCTATTGGCAAGTGTTTATGGTGCTGACGTTTATCATAACGCTCATTATGAGTTTTACAGAACTTGGGACGGTTCGCTTAGGAAAGTTACCTCGACCGAATATTTCGCGGTTTAAGTGGCTGGCGATGCTCATGACGACGCTCCTTGCCGGTGGGGGTGTGTTTTGGGCAGCGGCTGAGCCGATGTACCATTATCTAGACGTTCCCCCAGTGTTCCTCGGTGATGATGCAACTGCTTCGGCAGTACATGCGGGACTATCGCAAGGCTATTTACATTGGGGATTTCTAGCGTGGACGATGATCGGGACATTAGGTGTTGTTGTGCTCATGTATGCAAAGGACAAGGGACAACCCCTTAAACCTCGTACCCTATTGTACCCGCTTCTTGGTGAGCGTGTGATGAATAAAAGTGTAATTGGAGCGACAGCGGATATTGTCTCCATACTTGCGGCTTGTGCAGGAACGATTGGACCGATTGGATTTCTTGGTTTACAAGCTGGATATGGGTTAAATGCCATATTTGGCTTTCCAGATACATTTGCCGTGCAAGTGAGCATGATTTTTGTGCTCGTTGGGATTGCGACGATTTCTGCGGCAACGGGAATTCATAAAGGAATTCAGTGGCTAAGCCGTTTTAATATTATATTTACGGTATTTCTAGCGGTACTCATCTTATTGCTCGGTCCGGCGATGTTCATTGTCGATCAATTCATTAGTGCATATGGATCCTACTTAATGAACTTTTTCCCGATGAGTTTTTATCGAGGCGATGAAGAGTGGTTATCGGGTTGGACGATCTTCTTTTGGGGATGGTTTATCGGTTATGGGCCGATTATGGCAATTTTTATAAGTCGAATTTCAGACGGAAGAACGGTCCGGGAACTGTTTTTGTCCGTTGCTTTTATTGCTCCTCTCGTGACGAATTTCTGGTTTACAGTTGTTGGGGGAACAGGATTATTTTACGAAATCAACACCCCTGGTTCGGTGAGTGACATTCTCTTTGAAGGCGGTCTGCCCGCATCGATTTTTGCGATTGTACAGCAACTGCCTCTTGCGACATTGTTTGCAATTGCATTTATCCTCGTAACGTGTGTATTTGTGGCCACAACAGCAGATACAATTTCATATTCAATCGGTATGATTATTAGTGGTCAACAAACCCCTCCGAGAACGGTTCGGATGTTTTGGTCCATTATCTTCGGTGCGGTTGCCGCTGTATTGTTGTATATCGGTGAAGGGACGATTGATGCGTTGCAGTCGTTTATCGTCGTGACAGCGGTGCCCGTCTTTTTGCTCATGCTCCCGACATTATGGCTGGCTCCCCGGGTGACGATGCGCATGTTGGCAGAAGCGAAAGCGACTCGTAAAGATGAACGCCAATACGATGAGGAAAACTTCACAGATTTGTGAAACCCATGCTCCTCTGCAAACGTAAAACATGCTATCATATAGGAATAGAATAGATACGGAGGTGGGGAAATGGGGAAAAGAGTCTTTCTTTTTATACTGACGAACATCTTGGTTATGACGACCATATTTATCGTCTGGTCCATTATATCAAGAGTCTTTGATATTCATTTGTACTCGAGTGACGGCATGTTGCAATTGTTACCACTCGCTATATTTAGTTTGATGTTCGGTTTTGGTGGTGCTTTTATCTCCTTGGCAATGTCCCGTTGGATTGCGAAGAAGATGATGAAAGTGCGTGTGCTCGACCCGAATGGTAACTTGAATCAATATGAGCGTAGTGTAGTGGAGAAAGTCCACCGCATGTCACGTGCAGCCGGCCTTGCTCATATGCCGGAAGTGGGAATCTATCACTCTAAAGAAGTGAATGCTTTTGCAACAGGGCCATCGAAAAAGCGCTCTCTCGTTGCGGTCTCTACAGGCCTTTTAGAGTCTATGGATGATGATGCGGTTGAAGGCGTCATCGCTCACGAGGTTGCTCACGTTTCAAACGGAGACATGGTCACGATGACGCTTCTCCAAGGAATTGTGAATGCGATTGTTATTTTTGCAGCGCGTGTCGTCGCGTTTGTTGCAGCTCAGTTCGTACGTCAAGAATTACAATGGATCGTTAACTTTGTCATGATCCTTGTGTTACAAATCTTGTTCTCAATCCTCGGAAGCCTTGTCGTGAACGCTTTCTCCCGTTATCGAGAGTATCATGCAGACAATGGCGGAGCTGATCTTGCAGGCAAGGACAAAATGATTCACGCATTGCAATCACTTCAACGTTATGCAGAACGAGCTACGGTCCAAGACCACCGCGATGATTCCGCTGTACAAACGATGAAGATTAACGGCAATGGCGGCATGATGCGTTTGTTCTCAACGCACCCTGCACTTAGCGACCGAATTGCAAGACTAGAGCAGAAATAGTTATTTATTTGAGCTAGACCGTAAAACACGGTTCTAGCTTTTTTAATGGTCTAAGGAAGAAAAAATTTAGATGAAACTTGGCACTGTTACTGCAGAGGATATCGTGTATAATAAAGACAAAATATCATCTGTCGACAGACGACAGGTATTTGTGGAGGGCACATTTATGAAAAGTTGGAAAATTGCAAGCATACCAGGTGATGGTGTAGGGAAAGAGGTTGTCCCAGCCGCAGAACGAGTGCTTCACGCCATGGCGGAAGTTCATGGCGGGTTTCAATTTGAATTCACGTCATTTCCGTGGAGTTGTGAGTATTATTTGGAGCATGGTGTGATGATGCCGGAGGATGGACTTGATACGTTGGCGTCTTTTGATAGCATCTTTTTAGGTGCTGTTGGAAACGAAAACCTTGTTCCGGATCATGTATCTTTGTGGGGTTTATTAATAAAGATTCGACGCGAGTTCGAACAAGTGATTAATATGCGCCCTGCGAAAGTGCTCCCTGGCGTCCGGTCTCCATTAGCGAACCCTAAGGAATTTGATTTTGTTGTCGTTCGTGAAAATAGTGAAGGAGAATACAGTTCGAGTGGAGGAAGAACAGGTCGGGGCGAAGATGAGATCGCCATTCAAAATGCGGTGTTCACGAGAAAAGGTACGGAGCGTGCCATGCGATTTGCTTTTGAACAAGCGAATAAGAGAGGTAGTCACGTAACGAGTGCAACGAAGTCAAACGGCATTATTCACAGTATGCCGTTTTGGGATGATGTGTTTAACGATGTGAAGATGGATTTCCCGAAGGTAACGACGGACTCGCAACACATTGACGCTCTAGCTGCTTTTCTCGTCACAAAGCCTGAAACACTAGATGTGATTGTTGCTTCAAACCTTTTTGGGGACATTCTTACCGACATCGGTGCTGGCATTATGGGAAGCATTGGTGTCGCTCCAGCCGCAAACTTAAATGTGAATGGAAAATATCCATCGATGTTTGAACCTGTTCACGGATCAGCCCCGGACATTGTCGGACAAGGAATTGCCAACCCGATCGGACAAATCTGGACTGCGAAAATGATGTTGGACCACCTTGGAGAAGAAGCGTCTGCATCGAAGATTTTGAATGCTATTGAACATGTGACTCGTGAACAAATTGTCACCCCTGACCTAGGGGGTACGGCAACGACAGAAGAAGTTACCGAAGCAATTATAAAACAATTAAAGAGGTGACCTATGGCAGAGCTAACGGTTGGAGGCATACGCATTCACTTTACAGATGACGCTCAGATTGAAAAGCCGGTGTGTGTATTGTTGCATGGATTTCCGCAAAGCTCGTTAACGTGGCGGTATGTCACTCCGTATTTGGCTAATCATTACCGTGTGATTATGGTTGATTTAAGAGGGTACGGAAAGTCGGACAAGCCGGTTCAGGAAGAACTGTACACAAATGAAATTATGGCCAATGATGTTGTGGAAGTGCTCGATCATTTGGACATTCATCAAGCACTAGTCGTAGGTCATGACCGCGGAGCAAGGGTCGCGAGAAGGCTCGCTTACGAAAAGCCAACACTCGTGAAGAAATTAGTGCTCATCGATATTTTGCCTGTAGAGTATGTGTATCAATTGTCTGCAGAAGAAGCAGCAAAGAAATATTGGCATTGGGTATTTCAAGTCATTCCAGATTTACCAGAGACCTTAGTTGAAGGCAAGGAAGAAGCGTTTCTTACTTATTTATTGGACCGTGGAGACGGCTTGTATGAACGGTTAAAGGCGGATGGTTCATTTGATGAGTACTTGCGTGACTTTCAACAGCCAGGTGCGGTAAAAGCGGCACTAAATGACTATCGCGCAACGTACCGAACCGATCTAGCATTCTATAAAAAAGGCGTAGACAAACTTCCCCAAGATACATTGTTATTATGGGGGGAGAACGGAAACCTCGCTGGATTACCTGTCATCGACGTATGGAAGCAAACTGTTGCTCGTGTCGAAGGTGTAGAAATTAAAGATTGTGGACATTATGTACCTGAAGAAAAACCAAGAGAAGTTGCGGAGTACATTCTTCAATTCGATGAATCATGACATGATAAGCCGACCCAGATACAAGTCTGGATCGGTTTTTTTAATCTGATAGCTGTTCGGCCATGGAAATAAATTTCTTCAGCGCGGAATCGACGTGCATGTCTTTGCGGTGTACGAATATGATTTGAATGTGAGAATGTGGCTCAGGAATATCATAAAAGGAAACAGGTCGATCAAATCGATGAGAGTCGACGAGGGAAATCGGTGCAATGGAGAACCCTAGACCAGCATTCACGCAATTTAAGATCGATTCAATCGTATTAAATTCCATAATTCGTCGCGGGTAAATCTCTTCTTCTGTCATCCACGTTTCTAGACGTTCACGATAAAGATCATACGGTCTTGTGAGCAATGTTTTATGTTGAACATCGCCCGGTGTGATGGGACTGCTTGAGTAGAGCACCAACTCTTCCGTGAAGATCTCCGTCGTGACAAGCTCAGGATGTTCAACAGGTCCAACCATAAACGCCCCGTCAAGCTGATAATTAAAAATATCATCGAGGAGAACTTTCGTTGTACCGACGCGTAAAGACAGTTCGACATCGGGGTAGTTTTTACTATAGTCAACGAGTAAATTCGGCAGGCGGCTGGAAGCTGTCGTTTCATTCGTTCCGATCCGCAACGTCCCATGAGGCATTTCATCATCGATAAGCGCAAGCGTTGTTTCGTCAACAAGTGCGAGAATCTGCTCAGCATACTGAAGAAGTTGACGTCCTTTCGGGGTTAAGGTCATCCCTCGGGGTTGACGAAAAAACAGATCGGTTTGAAACTCTTTTTCTAGCTTTTTAATTCGTGCTGTAATGTTGGACTGTACATAGTTCAGTACTTCGGCAGTTTTCGTTGTATTCTGTTCTTTTGCTAACGTAACGAAGATGTGCAAGTCTTTCAGTTCCATCGTATACTCCTATCATTTATAATGATCGATTGCGCTCATTCTTAATTATTTTTAATGATTGATATTATCTCATATAATATAATTAAAGCCAATCAACTAAGGGAGAAATGCTCATGTGGTTAATCGATGAATTAGGCATGACAAATGAAAAGAACAAAAACTTTTATCGTTTTATTCAAGAAAACTTTAGAAGGTATGAAAATAAAGAGCCGATGAAGCCGCTCACGTACCAAGTCATTAGCGAGGATACAGAAACATTGCTAAACGGATGGGCTTCGCTAAAGGACGACATGAAAAAGATTGATTCAACGGAAGAGAAGCTGAACGTGCTAAAGACGTTTATTGAAGTGAACACGAATAGCTCCAGCATTGATGAATTGCTCGAACAATTGGAAGTAGACGAAAACATGATGGTGCACAATGAATCGGACCAAAGTACAGTGGACACCTTGAAAGAATTGCGTCTCACGATTGATTCCATGCACAAACTTCACTTCGTTTAAAAGCAGCGAGAATATCGCATGAAATGAGGCCATAACTATGAACATTTCAGACGTCGTACGCCTCCCAGAACTAACCAACCGAGTAGTAAGTGAACAAACAGCCGCCAGTTGGATTTCTGATGGCATGACATTAGGGTTAAGTGGGTTTACTCGTGCCGGTGACGCCAAAGTCGTACCAAAAGCTCTAGCGAAAAAAGCAAAGAACGACCCGATGAAAGTCAATGTTTTTACAGGGGCGTCTCTTGGGGCTGACTTAGATAAAACGATGGCAGAAGCCGATCTTGTAAACAAGCGTCTCCCGTTCCAGGTGGATACAACGATGCGAAAGAGAATTAATGAAGGAGACATTTACTTCATTGACCAACATCTTTCCCACACATCAGAAGCTCTTCGCCAACAAGCGTTGCCCCCGATTGATTTTGCGATCATTGAGGCGGTAGCCATTACCGAGGACGGAGAAATTATTCCAACGACATCTGTTGGAAACTCAGCGTCATTTGCTGAGCACGCAAACGAGATTATTGTGGAGATTAATACGGCTCAACCAACATCATTAGAAGGTATGCATGACGTTTATCAGTTGGATGAACAGGGCAATCGAGACCCAATTCCGTTAACTGCTCCTGACGACCGCATCGGAGCAAAAGGCATTCGTGTTCACCCTGATAAAATTCGGGGCATCGTTTTCACTCACCAACTTGACTCCCCTTCAACTGTTACACCTCCAGACGACGAAACCGAACAAATTGCCAGGCATCTTATTTCCTTTTTAGAAAAAGAGAACGATGAAGGCCGTCTACCTGAAACGCTAGCACCGTTACAGTCGGGCATCGGTTCTGTCGCAAATGCTGTGTTTAGTGGATTAAAAGACTCACGGTTTAGAGACTTGGAAGTGTACTCCGAAGTGTTACAGGATTCGGTATTTGAATTGCTCGATCAAGGGATAGTGAAATCCGCCTCTGGATGTTCAATTACTCTTTCTCAAGACAAAATGAATGATGTATTTCCTCGATTGGATTCTTATAAAGATCGACTCGTATTACGAGCACAGGAATTCTCAAATCACCCCGAAATTATTCGTCGCTTAGGACTTATTTCCATTAATACCGCAATTGAAGCTGATTTATACGGAAATGTAAATTCCACGCACGTCTTGGGCACGAAGATGATGAATGGGATTGGTGGTTCTGGAGACTTTGCAAGGAACGCTCGCCTAAGCATCTTTGTCACAAAATCCATCGCAAAAGGTGGCGACATTTCCAGCATTGTCCCATTCGTTTCCCATGTTGATCATACAGAACACGATGTTGACATCCTCATTACTGAGCACGGGCTTGCAGATTTACGAGGACTCGCGCCTAGAGAACGTGCACCTGTGATCATTCGAAACTGTGCTGACCCAATCTACAGAGACCAGTTGCTCGATTACTTTGAGCGAGCCATTGATGAGAGTGGTGGCCAAACGCCGCACCTTTTACAAGAAGCCTTTTCTTGGTATCAACATTTCAAAGAGCATGGAACGATGCGCAATCAAGAATTCTCATATAACTAGCGCACCACAACAGAAAGAGACCGAGTGGTGAAAGCAAATAACCGCCCCCGAGACAAACGCTCAGGGGCGGTTATTTAATGAAATATACTACAGACAATGCCATAACAGGGCGTATTAGGGTAGATGTTTTCCTGCTTATATAAAGAGCAGGGGGGAATAACAGCTAGCTATGCCTACTTCATCTCGATTTTTATCATCAAGATCGAGCGAACCATTTGCACCTAAGATGTCGAAGTGAAACTGAATGGTCTCCCGCAAGAATCAAGCCGGCACCTCGTTGGCGTGTGAACTGGAGAGTTATCAACAAGGAGTGAATAGGAGGCTGTTATTTCAAAAAAATAACCAAGCCGGCATGTTCACTTCCGCATCGAGCTGAGTACGCTAAATTAGCGAGAACTCCTACCACCTATGTATACGTATACGAAGAAGCTTGTGTTTGCACCCACTCTCGACCGATGTCGAGGCAGTGTTTACTCACAAACCCTTCTAGTGTTACATGGTTTTGGATATTTATAGGGGATGGGAGATCTAGATCACCCCCGAAATGGTCTAGATCTCTGTAGCACACCGTAGCTCATCTGATACTTGCTCAAAAATGAACGTTCGTCTCTATAACGAACATCCAACCTTGTTTTTTCACATCAACCTTAAGAGATAACAACCATCGGCACCTTCGGTGCCGAAGATAAACCGAATGAACGTCGGCTTGACTCATGACAACGTCTCGCTGTCCTTTCTGACAGAAAGGGGGTGGAAGCTCTTACGTCTAGCTTATGGAACGGTTTTCTTACGGTGTAAGCGTGATCCATGCGGTGAATAGAATAGCACAAGGCCAAATGGATGGTGTGCCCACTTGCCACGCAAAGGGGCCCTTACTAGACAACACTTCCTTAGTGGTTTTTAATCGACTGCTCACCGTGAAGGAACGTTTGCAATTGTTCTTCACGATCTCTTTGACGCAAGAAGTAGTCGGTTGAAATATATTTGAGAAGCTCCTGACGCTTGTTTTTGTTAATATGCGTTTTTATTTGTGTTCTTGCTTCTTCTAAAAACGCGAGGTCTTGCTCTATACTATCTGGAAGCAGCTGTTCAATTTGTTGGCGCAACTGCTGTGAATAATAAGGGCTGGCACCATCTGTTGACGTTGTTACGATCAGGTTGCCTCGGTGGATAACGGCAGGAAAATGAAAATCGCTTTTCTTTACGTCATCAGCTCGGTATATGAGTTGACCAGGTGCGCGATTTTTCGATATGGCATCATGCAACTCATAATTGTCGGTGCAAAGGACAATGAGATTAGCGGTTAAGCATTCATGTTTCGTCAAGTATCGGGGTTCCCAACAAACGAAACCATGAAAACATTCAGGTAAAGAAGGGGAGATGACGGTGATCTGAATGCCGCTGTCGAGCAGATGGCGAATTCTTCGCGACCCGACATTCCCTGCGCCAACGACGACGGCATTCATTGAAGTGGGGTGCAAGACGATGGGTAACTTGCTCATTGGAGTATTTGCCCTTCCAATGCTTGTTTCGCCCTTGCAACAATAACTGGAGCGAGCGCGGCGTCTTTGCCTAAAAAGTCACAGCGAACATACGATGTTGGACCTGTTCTTGTCTGCAAAAAATCGTCTAGTTCGTTCATGAGCACCCCAGTGAACAATAAGTACGGAAGCACGTACGTTTTCTCTGACCCCAGTTTCTCCAATTTCTCTATTCCTTGTTCCAAAGTGGGGGTTGTTGCGGCTAGAAAGCAAATCTCAATATTTTCACACGCGGTTCGCTCAAAGATGAGGCGGGCGATTTTCGCTACATCACTCGGCTGGTAGCCATCACTTGAGCCCCGTCCAACGACTAAAACGTCATGAATTCGTTCAGTGTCTTTTGTCATTTTCGGTAACCCTGAATCTATGAGACGTTTAACCGCTAGGTCTACCGCTTCTTCGCATACGCCAATCGTTTCACCGTACGTAAATGTGATGTGTGGAAAGCGATGTTTGACCGCTTTCACTTCTTCAGGTATGTCAGTGCGGGCATGACCGGCTGTTAAAAGTAATACGGGAACGATTGCAATGTTTCGGGCGCCATTTTCAATACACGATTCAATGGCTCTAGTAATCGTAGGTGCTGACAACTCAATAAAACCGTACGTTTGGAACAGGTTGTCGCCAGGCATTTGCCGCATCACTTCTTCAATGAAGCGCTCAAATTGTTGAACGCCGGTTTTCACTCGACTGCCATGCCCGACGTAAAGAATCGCTTGCATCGTCTTCCTCCTTTATATGAAACCACACACTTGCTTTTCGTCTTGTTTCTTCATCAAAACAAACAGCATCAACGTTTGCGATCCAATCGGTCAGATTCCCTTTTTCCAAACCGTCAATAAAAAACGCCACCGATCGTTCGGTTGGAAAATAAACAACAGTACGTTCCTCGTCTTTGAATTGATTGTGTAAACACAAATGACTCACTGGATGATACGTGTGGCGCGTGCTTGCTGTATGTTTCGTCAACGGAGCACTCGTCAATCGTACGGCACTTGAGCCGCTTCCAGCCATCGTAGAGGATAACCCGTACTGTTCAAGTTGGACGCGCGCTCGGTCAGTTGTAGCAATAAGTCTTGAATAGACGGAGCGAATATCAAGGGATTGCTCTTTTAACCAATGGAACCAATGGTTAACGGCCGTCGCATCATCAAATTGTACAGATGGAATGTGCGACCAATCAACGTCTGGTGAGGGTAAAGGGTGCGTGCTTGTTTTCGGATAAACAAGTACTTCTGCACCTTCATGTTCTAACACGTCTTCTAAATGGGTGCTAACATCTTCGTCATAGGCAATCACGACAGATGTCCCGAAGCGAGGCTTCTTTTCCCACCAACTCGTGTCGTTATGCAGGTGATTTACGTTTCCGACGAGCGTTATGGCAGGGTTAATAACGGCCATTTCCTTTGCGCGTTTAGCGAGCGTTCCTAAGCTTGCACGAACAGAGCGTTGTTTTGAGGTCGTGCCCCATTCAATGATGAGTGCTGGTTCATTAGGGCTTCTGCCGTGGCGGAGCAATTGTTCAGTAATCTGCTCAAGGTTATTGATCCCCATGTAAAAAGCGAGCGTTTCAATACCCGCGAGTGCCTTCCAATCCAACTCATCGGCGGAGTCTTTCTTACGATGTCCCGCCGCAACAGCAAAACTAGCGCCGTAGTCGCGGTGTGTAACCGGAACTCCTGCATAAAGTGGAGCGGCGATTCCGGAAGTCACGCCTGGAACGATATCAAAAGGGATGTTTTGCTCATCTAGGGCTGCGGTCTCTTCGCCGACTCTTCCGAAAATTCCAGGGTCTCCGCCTTTTAAACGGACGACGGTCCGGTGTAGAAGGGCGTGACGAACGAGCTCTTCTTGAATCAGTTCTTGCCTCAATGTATGATGTTTTGGGAATTTCCCGACATAAATATACTCGGCTTCGGGAGGGGCATGTAGTAACAGTTTCGGATTGACAAGTCGATCATATAGCACCACGTCCGCTCGCCTCAAACAGCGGACTCCTTTGTCTGTCAGTAAACCATGGTCACCAGGGCCAGCACCTACGAAATATACATGTCCGCTATTCATTAGTTTCCCTCGGTATCCGACCGCGTTCTATTAGGAAATCGACAATTTCCTTTGCGCTTTCAGCAATGCTTTTGTCAGCAGTTTCAATGGTGACTTCAGGGTCAACGGGTGCTTCATATGGTGAGCTAATCCCTGTGAAATGCGGGATGCTGCCTGCTCTCGCGCGTGCATATAATCCTTTGACATCCCGCTTCTCACACGTTTCTAACGGGCAGTTCACATACACTTCAATAAATTCATCTTCTGAAAATAACTCCCGTACGAGGTCTCGGTCTGCTGTAAATGGAGAGATAAATGCGGTAGAAACGATCACCCCAGCATCAACAAATAGTTTCGACACCTCTCCAATTCTGCGAATGTTTTCCACACGATCGGTATCTGAAAAACCTAAGTCTTGATTTAAACCATGTCGTACGTTATCGCCATCTAACACATAGCTCGTTAGTCCACGTTCATGTAAAGCGACATCAACAGCGTTTGCGAGGGTGGATTTTCCTGATCCAGACAAGCCAGTAAACCAGAGCACGCAACTATGAAATCCTAGTTTTTTTTGGCGATCTTTTTTTGTGATCGTCGTGTTGTGCCAAGTAAGATTAGGTTGTGTCATGAGCCCACCTCTTTTTTCTTTTCTCCACGGATCAGCACTTCAATGACTTCTTGACGACTAAATTCCTTTGGAGGAAGGATTTCATTTTTCAACATCTCACGCACTTTCGTTCCCGACAGAATGACGTGTTCTTTCTGATCATGAGGGCATGTTTTGTGCGATGCCATACTGTCGCATGCGCGGCAATAAAAGCTATGCTCAAAAAATAATGGCATGATGCCTAGTTCATCTGGTGAAAATTCTTTAAAAATCTCTTGCGCTTCATACGTACCGTAATAGTCACCAACCCCAGCGTGATCGCGGCCGACAATAAAATGTGTACAGCCGTAATTCCGACGAACGAGTGCATGGAAAATGGCTTCCCTCGGCCCGGCATAACGCATGGCAGCAGGAAACACAGACAAGTGCACGCGATCTTTTGGATAATAACGTTGGAGAAGCACTTCGTAACTTTCCATCCTTACTTCAGCGGGGATGTCTCCGGCTTTTGTTTCTCCAACAAGTGGGTTCAAAAACAAGCCATCGATTGTTTCTAACGCGGCTTTTTGAATGTATTCGTGGGCGCGGTGGACAGGGTTTCTCGTCTGAAAGCCGACGACCGTGTTCCAGCCATTGTCTTTAAACACTTTTCGGGTTTGTGCAGGGGTGAGATAGTAGGAAGCGAATTCTGGTCGGTCAATTTTTTTCGTCAACACAACATCACCGCCTACATAAATCGGTGCTCGAGAGAACAACTTGGCAACACCGGGGTGCTGTTCATCTGAGGTTCGATACACGAGTTCGGCTTCACGAATCTTGTTCGGTTCATAGATCGAAGAAATTGTGATTGTCCCATACGTTTCACCGTCAAAATCGAGGCGAACTTCGTCGCCGATATCAAAAGAGGATGCGTCAAAAACGGGCAAAGTGATAGGCAAGCTCCATGCCTCGCCAGACGATAAGTGCATATGTTCAACGACGTTTTCATAATCTTTCTCATCTAAAAAACCAGTTAGTGGACTGTACCCTCCAATTCCGATTAGCTCCAAATCAGAAAGAGCAAAGCCATCCAGCTCAATGGATACTCTAATATGGTTCGTTTCTTTTTCAGGTTGATAGCGGTTTACGAGTGTCAACGTTCGTTTCCTCCTTCGGCGTGTAAGCCACATTCTGTTTTCGTCGTTCCAGCCCATCGGCCTGCTCTTTCATCCTCCCCTGGTAGTACTGGGCGGGTGCAATGTGTGCAGCCGATACTCGGATAATGTTGGTCATGTAGGCGATTGTACGGCAGTTGGTGCAGCTCAATATACATCCATATTTCTTCTTCAGTCCAATGAATCAACGGACAAATCTTGATTTTCTGAAATTTGTGATCAGCGTTTATGAACTCCGTCTTCGCTCTTGTTGGAGATTGCTCTCGCCGTAACCCTGAAAGCCAAGCATGATAAGGTGTAAGCTCTCGTTCTAACACATCAAGCTTACGAATCTGACAACAAAGATCAGGGTTCGTTTCCCACAAGCGCTCGCCGTGAGTTCTCGCTTGCTCATCGGGAGTGAGCATCGGTTTAGCGAGTGTGATTTGAAATTGTGGGTAACGCTCTTTCACTTCTTCGATGAGCGCATACGTTTCATCGAAATGAAAGTCGGTATCTAAAAAAAGGATGTGAGCATTTTTCTGAACTTTAGAAAGGAGATCGAGTAGTACCATCGCCTCTGCTCCGAAGCTACAAGCGTACACAAGTTGGTGACCGTACGTTGTGTTTGCCCACTTTAATACATCCAACGCGTCCTTTTGATGAAGCTGTTTATTCAACACTTCGTAATCTTCACGTGTAGACGTTTCATACGTTGGCGTCATTTCTCTGTCTCCTTTCGAAGATTATTCATACTAAATTGATATGTTTTAAAGTGATTCTACATTCTCATTCTTTCTTTGTCAAAATAAATTAAAAAAAGGGATTTTAACAAAGTATATGATACATATGCCGGTTTTGATCAATTATTCCTATTTGACAACTAGGAATAATTACCATAAGATGAGATATAAATTTTAGCAATGACTGAACATTCCATCTTCCGAATGCGTAAAAGAGTGGAATGAGGCAAGGGGGGGAATATGTTGCATCTGAAAAGTACAAATAGTCCTTTTACAGACGAGCAAGTTGAATGGTTGAACCAACTTCTGCCGGGACTAACTGTGGAACAAAAACTGTGGTTGAGTGGATATTTGAGCGGGACCGGTGGGAATTCTGAAGTCGCTAGAGCGGGTGTGACTGATGAGCCGCACGCTTTAGCCCCTGAACGACAAGACACGCCTGTCCAAACGGCTACCGTTTTGTACGGTTCGCAAACAGGGAACTCGCAAAGTGTCGCAGAAACACTAGCAAGAGCGTTAACGAATAACGGGATGGAGATCACACTCCAATCGATGTCTGACTATAAGCCGAAAGAGCTTAAGTCTGTTGAACGTCTCTTTGTCGTCATTAGCACACACGGGGAAGGAGACCCACCTGATAACGCCATTTCCTTTTATGAATATGTTTTTGGTCGCAAAATGCCAAAACTAAAAGATGTGAAATTCTCCGTATTATCTCTCGGAGATGAATCGTATGAATTTTATTGTCAAACAGGCAAGGAACTGGACCGGAAATTTGAAGAACTTGGCGCGGAAAGGATCGTAGCGAGGGTTGATTGTGATGTTGATTTTGAAGAAGATGCCAATGATTGGGTCGAGCAAGTAGCTGCTAAAATGCTCGAGGAAAGCCCAGCAGTCCCAGCATCTATCGTCGATCCGATCTCGGTAACGGAGCAACCATCCATCTATTCGAGAAGTAAGCCTTTCCAGGCGGAAGTATTGGAAAATATTAATCTTAACGGGCGTGGCTCGAACAAAGAAACGCGTCACCTTGAACTTTCCATAGACGGATCAGGGTTTACCTTTTCTCCAGGGGATAGCATTGGCATATTTCCAGAAAATGATGAAACGCTCGTCGATCACTTTATGACGATAATGGCGTGGGAAGCGAACCAAGAAGTGGAAATTAACAAAAAAGGGGATACGCTGCCTTTACGTGAGGCGTTAATTAGGCACTTTGAAATTACGGTTTTAACGAAACCTTTATTACAGAAAACGGTGGCCTGGACGGAAAGTGACGCACTACCTCAATTGTTAGAAGCCGAACAAAACGATGTGTTACAGGCGTATTTAGAAGGCAGAGACCTTGTTGACTTTGTTCAAGATTACGGGCCTTTTACAGTTTCGGCTCCTGAGTTTGTCGGTGCGCTCCGAAAGATTCCTCCGCGTCTGTATTCGATTGCGAATAGTCAGTTGGCGAATGAAGATGAAGTCCATCTTACGGTATCAGCTGTTCGCTATGATGCCCATGATCGTAGCCGTGCTGGTGTATGTTCGGTGCAATGTGCCGAACGAACAGGAGCAGGTGGGAGCTTACCGATTTTCGTTCAGAAAAATGATAACTTTCGGTTACCAGAAGACCCTGAAACCCCGATCATCATGGTCGGCCCAGGCACAGGGGTTGCCCCGTACCGCAGTTTTTTAGAAGAAAGAGAAGAGCGAGATGCAAAAGGGAAGTCTTGGTTGTTTTTTGGGGATCAACATTTTGTTGATGACTTTTTGTATCAGTTAGATTGGCAACGGTGGCTCGGTGACGGCGTGCTCACGAAAATGGATGTCGCTTTTTCAAGAGATACGAGTGAAAAGATTTATGTTCAGCACCGAATGAGAGAAAAAGCAAAAGAAATGTACGCATGGATTGAAGAAGGTGCGGTTATTTACGTTTGTGGAGACGAAAAACAAATGGCTCAAGATGTGCATACTGCGCTCATCGATATTATTTCTGAACAAGGTCGATTTGAACGAGCTGAAGCAGAAAGTTATGTGAAGCAAATGCAACAAGAGAAGCGGTACCAAAGAGACGTCTATTAACGAGGTGAAAGAAAATGGCAAATGAAGATCGCCCTCATATTCAAACCGGTCCTCCAAGTGATGTTGAGGACATTAAAGAAAAGAGTGATTACTTACGAGGCACGTTAGTCAACACGTTGCAAAACCCGCTCACCGCAGGAATTCCAGAAGAGGATAACCGCTTAATGAAATTCCACGGCAGCTATTTGCAAGATGACCGAGATTTACGTAATGAGCGGAGACGACAAAAGCTTGAGCCTGCTCATCAATTTATGGTTAGAGTGCGAGCGCCAGGCGGGGTCGCCACCCCTGAACAATGGCTTGCAATCGACAACTTGGCGACAACGTATGGCAATGGCACACTCAAGCTAACAACTCGGCAAGCTTTTCAAATCCATGGGATTTTGAAATGGAACATGAAAACGAGCATACGGGCAATCAATGATTCATTGATGGATACACTCGCAGCTTGCGGGGATGTGAACCGCAACGTCATGTGCAACCCCAATCCAGATGAATCGGCAGTGCATCAACAAGTTTATGAATGTGCGAACAAATTGAGCGATTATTTGTCGCCGCGGACGAGGGCGTATCACGAAATATGGCTCGATGAAGAAAAGATTGAAAGCAACAAGGAAGTAGAACAAGAACCGATGTATGGGAAGTTGTATTTGCCGCGAAAATTTAAGATGGGCATTGCCATTCCTCCGTCCAACGACGTGGATGTATTCTCTCAAGACATAGGGTTAATCGCAATCATTGAAAATGAAAAGTTGCGAGGGTTTAATGTGAGCGTCGGTGGTGGCATGGGCATGACTCACGGTGATTCACACACGTATCCACAGCTTTCGAGGGTCATTGGTTTTTGTACGCCAGAGCAAGTGACGGATGTCTCTGAGAAGTTGATTACGATTCAACGTGATTTCGGAAATCGTCATGAACGAAAGTATGCGAGATTCAAATATACGATTGATGCGAGAGGCATCGACTGGTTGATTGACGAGTTGCACGAACGATTAGGGTACAGTTTAGAAGAAGCAAGGCCCTATTCATTTACGGATAATGGCGACCGTTACGGTTGGGTGAAAGGTGTGAACAATCGTTGGCATTACACATTGTTCGTGCAAAACGGCCGTATTAAGGACGAAGAGCAGTACGAACTAATGAGTGCAATTCGCGAAATAGCCCGCATTCACACAGGGGAATTCAGACTTTCTCCCAATCAAAACCTCGTCATTAGCAACGTGACCGCTGCGAAGAAAAAAGCGATTCGTGAGATTTTAGACCGGTATCATATTGTTGATTCAAAGCAAATTTCCGCGTTACGCAAAAGTTCAATGGCGTGCGTGTCATTTCCAACTTGCGGCTTGGCTATGGCTGAATCCGAGCGTTACTTGCCGAGTTTGATCGATAAACTAGAAGAAACCGTAAATGAAGTGGGCTTGCGTGATAAAGAAATCGTCATTCGCATGTCTGGATGTCCTAACGGTTGCTCACGAGCGGCAATGGCCGAAATTGGTTTTATCGGTAAAGCCCCTGGTAAATATAACTTGTATCTCGGTGGAGGGTTTAAAGGCGAACGTCTAAGCAAAATGTACAAAGAAAACATTGGCGAAGAAGAAATGCTGGACACGCTCCGCCCGTTGCTCAGTGATTATGGCAAAAACCGATCGGCAGGCGAGCACTTTGGTGATTACGTCATCCGAGCAGGGTATATAAAAGCAACGAGTGATGGAACGAATTTTCATGATTGAAGAGGGACTCCTTTTGGGGAGTTCTTTTTTTGTGTGGATGAGTAAAGAACAACGGCAATAAACCACGCTTCGGAATGTTTGTAACTCATTCGTAACTCGTCTATTTACAATTGAAATTAGGAACGATTATCGACAAGGGGGAAGGTTAGGGTGGCAAAAAAACAGTGGGTTTTATTTTCAAGCATTACGACTTCACTTTTTCTAACAATGGCGGCTTGTTCTAGTGATGATTCAGCATCTGGAGGAGACACAGATGATCCTGTGAAGATTGGTGTGTTAACTTCTCAAACCGGTCTACTTGAGGCGTATGGAAATCAGATGATCAATGGTTTTCAAATTGGTATTGATTATGCCACAGAGGGTACGAGGGAAGTTGCGGGCAGGGAAATTGAAGTGATTATTCGAGACACCCAAACGGACCCGCAAGTGGCTGTGCAACAAGCTACAGAGCTTTATGAAGATGAAGAGGTGGACATTTTAGTCGGGGCGGCTGATAGCGGGGACACACTAGCGGTTCTCCCATTAGCAGAGACGTATGATCGCATTATGATTGTTGAGCCGGCAGTCGCAGATGCGATCACAGGGGAAGAATGGAATCCGAATATTTTTAGAACCGGTCGAAACTCAACACAAGATGCGATAGCGGGGGCAGCAGCAATTGCGGAAGAGGGTACGCAAATTGCTGTGTATGCTCCGAACAGTTCATTTGGACTTGATGGGGCAGAAGCATTCATAGAGGAAGCCGAACGTTTAGGTGCAGAAATTGTGTTGGAAGAGTACCCTGCACCAGATACAACCGACTTCACGTCAAGTGTACAACGTGTCATTGAAGCAGATCCGGACTATATGTTCGTCATTTGGGCGGGGTCAAATACGCCGTGGGGATCTTTTAATGATATGGGGCTTACCGATCGAGGCATTACAATTTCAACAGGAGCCCCGGACATTGCAGCATTAGGCACGATGGGAGATCTCGTAGGGATGGAAGGATTCTCGGTCTATCATTACACACTCCCAGATAATGAAGTGAATGATTACCTCGTAACCGAACACGAAGAAGAACACGGGTCCCCACCTGATTTGTTTACAGCTGGAGGCATGGCAAGTGCCATGGCAGCGGTTCAAGCTTTAGAGGAGTCTGAAGGTGCAGCAGATGCCCAGACACTCATTGAGGTAATGGAAGGAATGACGTTTGATACACCAAAAGGTCCGATGACATTCCGAGCAGAAGATCATCAAGCGTTGCAGACGATGTATTCCATTACGTTGGAAGATAACCCCGACTATGAGTACCCACTTCCAGTATTGAATGAGGCGCTCGAACCGGAACAAACGGAACCACCAATTCGAAACAACAGGGAGTAGATGGTATGGCAGAGGCTTTGCTTCAAACTGACCAACTGAGCATTCAATTTGGGGGCCACAAAGCGGTAAGCGATGTATCCTTACGTGTTGAAGACCGAACATTCAAAAGCATTATCGGGCCTAACGGAGCAGGTAAAACAACGTTGTTCAACTTAATTAGCGGTCAACTAAAGCCAACGAGTGGACGTGTGTTGTTTCGGGGAAACCCGATTCAACATTTGTCCCCGCCTAAACGCACGAAGTTAGGCATTGGGCGCTCCTTTCAGATTACGAATATTTTCCCGAATTTAACGGTGCTAGAAAACGTTCGGATGGCTGTTCAATCAAAAGAAAATGTGTATTTTTCCATGTTCCGTCATTTTAAGTCATTCCCCGAGCTTGAGGCGAAAGCGTACGAGTACTTAGTGACTGTGCATTTGAGTGATAAAGCAGATCAGGTCGCAAGTGCATTGGCACATGGGGAGAAACGCAAATTAGAAATCGCCATTTTGCTAGCTTTAGATGCTGAGGTGCTACTACTTGATGAGCCAACGGCAGGCATGTCATTGGAAGAAGTGCCGGCGATTATAGATGTGATCCGCTCGATTCGTGACCAGAGAGATCGAACCATTGTACTGATCGAACACAAAATGGACTTGGTGTTGGATTTGTCCGACTCGATTGCAGTGCTATTTCACGGTGAACTGATTGCAGATGACGAACCGGAAGCCATCATGAAACACGACCGTGTGCAATCGGCGTATTTAGGAGGGGATGTAGTCGATGACGATGCTTCAAGTACGTAACATTGAAACGTATATTCAAGAGTTTCACATTTTGCAAGGTGTAGAATTTGACGTTCCTGAACAAGAGGTGACGGTTCTATTAGGACGAAACGGCGCTGGCAAAACGACAACGATGCGCTCGATGATGGGCCTTAACCCTGCTACAAAAGGAGAGATTCTTTTTCAAGGAGAGAGTATCCGGGAATTGCCTCCTCACGTAATCGCCAAAAAAGGGATTGGCTATGTGCCGGAAGATCAAGATATTTTCTCAGATTTAACGGTGCAGGAGAATTTGCGTGTAGCGAAACGTAAGGAAAACGAAAAAACAGAGAAACGAGAAAAGTGGATTTTAGAGTTGTTTCCGGATCTGAAAATTGCCTACACAAGAAAAGGAGGCAACTTATCTGGAGGGCAAAAACAAATGCTCTCCATCGCCAGAGCACTCGTAAACGAGACACCACTTCTGCTCATTGATGAGCCGAGCAAAGGTTTAGCCCCAATTATGGTCGATAAGGTGATGGAAGCATTAAATGTCATCAAACAAACGACCACTGTACTTCTCGTTGAGCAGAACTTTCGGATGGCAAGTAAAATGGGCGAGCGCTTTTACATCCTTGATGAGGGAAGAACGGTTCACCACGGACAGATGCGTCAGTTGGAAGAAGATAAAGAACTGCGGCAGAAATATTTAGGTATCGCATAGAAAGCAGGTGAACGTATGGAGCTACACTTAACGTTATTGTTTAACGGGCTGGCGACTGGCATGCTTATCTTTCTTCTCGCTGCTGGTTTGAGTTTGATTTTTGGTCTCATGTCGGTCTTGAACTTTGCCCACGGTGCTTTATTCATGTTCGGAGCATATGCCGGTACATGGATGTATTTGTTGTTCGGGGGCGCAGCTGGGGACTACAGCATTTTAGCGTTTGGGATGGGGTTGATCGGAGCCATTGTGACCGGTATTGTTCTCGGCTATACGGTGGAGCGAACAACGGTCAGGCAAGTGTATGGCAACCATTTGCGTCAAATTCTCATAACGACCGGTGTGATGCTCGTCGTCGGAGAATTGGTGATGCTCATCTGGGGATCAAACCTCATTTCTGTTCAGCCACCACCGGCTATTAGTGGATTTACGGAACTGATGAATGTGAGATTTCATCACTACCGCATTTTTATTATCGGGTTTGGACTACTCGTTTTAATCACATTACTTCTCATGTTGAAAAAGTCAAAGATTGGACTCGTCGTCCGTGCAGGTGTTGAAAATAAAGAAATGGTTCAGGCGCTCGGCATTAATGTGCGAAAAGTCTTTACATTCGTTTTCGTGTTTGGCACGACGCTTGCTTGTGTTGGTGGATTTCTTTGGGGACCTTTTCAAGGGCAAATTAACCCGGATATGGGGCTAAGTCTTATGCTGACGGCATTTATCGTGGTGGCGATTGGCGGGATGGGCAGTGTGGGTGGCTCGGCAATTGCGGCTGTGATTGTCGGTTTGTCGGAAGCGTACATGGCTTATTACTTTCCACCAGGATCACTTGCGGTCAACATGATGATCATGGCTTTAGTTCTGCTTTTAAAACCGTCGGGATTATTCGGGGCAACGAGGTGATCGGATGAATGTAAACTTTAAAAAACGAATGCTAACGCCAGATACACAACACTCGTCAACGCTAATGGACCGAAACACATGGCGAAAGAAGCAGCCTTGGGTATTTATTGCCATCTGTTTCGTGATGCTTTTGCTGCCACTATTCGTCACGCAAAGTTCGATGTTATTTTTACTCACAAACATTTTTATTCTTGCGGTGTTTGCGATGAGCTATGATATTTTGCTCGGCTACACTGGAATTATCTCATTTGGTCACGCGATGTTTTTCGGTTTCGGAGCATACAGTGTGGCTCTTTCATTAACGTATATCGAACAGGCGGAGGTCGCACTTCTTGTCGCGCTTTTGGCTGGTGTTAGTTTCTCGGTCATCGTCAGCTTCTTTGTTGGATTGTTATCTTTGCGGCTTAAAGACACATTTTATGCGTTGATTACATTAGCGGTAGCGACAATTTTCTTAGTCATTGCTGAACAATGGCGCTCATTTACACGGGGAGATGAAGGATTTAACTTCACCGCTCAAGTTCCGACAGAATTGTTCGGATTTATTAACTTAATTGATCGGCAAACGGTGTATTATCTCGCGTTTCTTTTTTTAATCGTTATGTTTCTCGTTCTGCGTCAGTTCATCTATTCCCCGGTCGGTCGAACACTACAAGCGATACGAGAGAATGAAAGTCGCGTGTCAGCGCTCGGATATTCAATTATTCGTTACAAGTTAATTTCGACCATTGTAGCAGGTGTTGTCGCCAGCTTGGCGGGGATGATGTACGCCGTATCCATTCGGTTTGTAAATCCTTTTAGCACGATGGATGTGGACGTGACCATTGATGCTCTTCTCATGGTCGTGATTGGAGGGGTAGGCACATTATACGGTGCAATCATTGGTGCGGGAGTGATCGAAATTGCCTCCCATTGGCTAATGGGGATGCGCGATGTGCACCCAATCTTTGAACGTTGGGTCATCTTGTTTGGACTCGTGTTTATTATGAGTATACTTTTCTTTCCTGCAGGCATTGTCGGAACGGCTAGGGAGAAATGGTCAAAAAGAAAAGGAAAAAGGAGCAGTCAAGAATGAGTGTAATTGCATCTTACGTGCTTCGGGTCGTCATTCACAAGTCTGAACTTCGTGTGAAAATTAAGAATGTACAAACCGACGATGAAGTAAATGTACAAACGATTGAGGAGATGGTTCCTTATCTACAAGAAGAAGTGAAGAGGCTAGGTAGAGGCGATGGATAATTGTGTTGGAGTGATGAGCGTTGCCTCATACTTACCTTCTCACACAATAACTGGAGAAGAAATTGCAAGAAGAAGTGGAATCCCATCTAACATCGTTACAGAAAAGATGGGAATTCATTCGAAAACAATTCCTGGACGTGGAGATCACCCCGCCCAAATGGGAATTAGGGCCGCTAAAAAGGCTTTGGAACGAGCGGGAATTGCTGCGTCTGTACTGGATCTTATCATCTATGTCGGGGAGGAGTATAAGGAATATTCATTATGGACCGCTTCAATCTATATGCAAGAACAACTGGGTGCTTATGGAGCGGTCGCATTTGATATGTCACTGCGGTGTGGGACGACAGTCTTAGCAATGGACGTTGCAAAATCGATGATGATCGCCAAGGAAAATGTATCGACGGTTCTTTTAGCAGGAGGGTATCGCAACGGTGACTTTATCAATTATAAAAATGAGCGATCAAGATTTATGTACAATTTGGCAGCTGGCGGCGGAGCGATGATTTTGCGGAAAAACTATAAAAGAAATACGTTGCTTGAGACAGTGACAGTGACCGACGGGTCTTTTTCCACTGATGTAATCCGTCGCGCTGGTGGATCAATAGCGAGAGATTCAACCGAACGCTCGTCGTGTCATGATGAACTTGATGTGACAAACCCTAAAGAGATGAAGAAAAGACTGGAAGATAAATCGATGAAAAACTTTCTCTATGTCATTCACGAATCGCTTCAACAAAGTGGATACGCTATTAACGAGTTAGATTTTCTCGCAATTCTCCATATGAAACGGTCGGCACATCAATATGTACTGCAAAAGCTTGGACTTCGTGATGAACAATCCATATATTTACAGGACATTGGGCATGTAGGGCAATTTGATCAATTCATCTCTATAGAAAGAGCGTTGGCACAAAAGCGGGTGAAAGATGGAGATATCGTTTGTATGGTAAGTGCGGGCATTGGCTATGCTTGGGTTGCAAATACAATACGTTGGGGGAGTCTGGATGAAGCTAGACGTCGATTGGTTGGAAACGAGAGCGAGAATTGACCCAGAAAAAATCGCCATCATTGATGGCGATACAGGGGAGCAGTGGACGTACGAGCAAGTAAATATAATGACCGAAGCATTGACAGAGCAATTCATCGGCAGAGGAATTGGCTTTGGAGAGAGAGTGCTATTGCTATCTAATAATAACATCCGAGGCTTCTTGCTCCTATTTGCTTGTCGAAGAATTGGGGCCATTTTTGTGCCGATGAATGGCAGGTTACACGTTAAAGAACTCAATAGGTTGGTGGAAGATTGTACCCCTAAATACTTAGTTTACGACGAGACTCATGAGCATCTGGCAGAGCAGTTACATGTTCAAGATAAAGGTAAGGTGGACCTTGCTTGCTTAAAAGATCCATCCAATAAAAAAACATCGTACACATACGAATGGAGCTGTCCATGGATGATGATCTATACAGGGGGGACGACGGGTAAACCGAAAGGTGTAGTATTAAGTAATCGTTCAATCCACACTAACGCCATTAATACGTTAACAAGTTGGGGACTCTCCAGTAGTGATACGACAGTTACAGTGTTGCCGATGTTTCACACAGGAGGAATCAATGCCTTAACATTGCCGATTCTTTACGCAGGAGGAACGGTTGTTTATACTGCGCAATACTGTCCAACGCAACTATCCCAGTTGATTCAACTGTATCGATGTACCATCCTTCTTATGGTTCCAACGATGTATCAACGATTCATAAAAGAAACCGATTTTGAACGTGCAAAATTCCCTTCAATGAAATCGTTTTTATCAGGAGGAGCACCGTGTCCAAATACTGTATATGAAGCGTTTGAACGTCGGGGTTTACCTTTTCGAGAAGGATACGGGATGACAGAGGCAGGTCCGAACAACTTTTATATTTCAAATGAAAGAAGCAGAAAAAAGTATGGAAGTGTCGGAAAAGCGATGATGTATAATGCCATATGCATTCGAGATGAAAATGGCCGAGTTGCAAAACCTGGTGAAGTCGGCGAGCTATTTATCAAAGGGGATCACCTGTATGAATATTATTGGGGACAAGAAGAAGAAGTGAATAACGAACGGTGGTTCAATACGGAGGACTTGGCAATGTGTGATGAAGAGGGCGATTATTACATTGTTGGAAGATCGAAAGATATGATCATTAGCGGCGGTGAGAATATATTCCCTCAAGAGATTGAAAAAACGTTAATGCAACTCGCTGATGTTCAAGATGTAGCGGTCGTAGGTGTTCATGATCAAACGTGGGGAGAGGTTGTTGCATGTGCGGTCGTGCTCGCGCAAGGTACGTATACTGATGAAACGTTTCTTCGAAATTATTGTCAAAACCAATTTGCACGATATAAAACGCCGAAAATCTATAAGTTCTATGATGAACTGCCGAAAACAGATGTAGGTAAAATTAACAAAAATACATTAAGAGTACAGATAGAAGCAGGATTACGAACGTAGTTTCCGAATAAGTAAACTATTCGGAACTTAATGAACTGGAGGTTTGATGAATGAAAGGTGCTGAATGCATTGAAACGAAGCTAGTCGCCCCTAGCAAAGGCACCGATGTACTTTTTCGTCCTCATCTCATTCGGTTACTAAGAAAGATCGAGCACTATAAATTAACGGTTGTGCAAGCCTTGCCTGGTTACGGAAAAAGTACAGTCGTTTCTTCATTTTTACGAAGTGAGCGGACAAGGTATTGCTGGTATACGATGTCTGAGAGCGATAGTAACCTAGAAGTTTTCGTACGGTATTTACAACGTGCGGTTCGCACAGAAAACGAGAATGCCAGCACCTTTGCATATGAGCGAGACGGGTGCCTCTCAGCTTCCGTCATTAATGAGTGGATAAACGTTGACGGACCACTTACGATTGTTATTGACCAGAGCGAATGGATGAATCGATCCGAAGATATTTTGAGTTTCATGGATGAACTCATTCGGTTTTTACCTGAGCACATTCATCTCGTACTTCTCACGAGATATTCTCTTTCACTTCCGGTCATTCGTGAGTTGAAAGTGAAAAGTCAGCTGCTCTATTTGTCTCAAGATATACTTTCATTTAAAGAGTATGAGCTTGAGGCATTATGTGAAGAGCAGATGTTACGTTTGCAGTCAGAAGAGTTGTTAGAGCTACATAAACTGACGAGTGGTTGGATTTCACCAGTACTTATCATTTTCCAAGCGATGAAAAATGGAAGTAGCTTTAGAGTAGTCATCAATGATTTGGAGAGAACGTTACGGGATTTACAAACGTATTTTCTAGACGAGATCGATTTTAATATGCCGGATGAAATAAAAACGGTATTGTATAGAGTGGCAATGCTTGAGCAAATCCTTATTGAAGAATATACCGGAATATTCGGTGAAGTTAGCCCTGGAATCTTCGAGCGTTTAAGAGAAGACGGGTTTATCTTTAATGATAAGAACAGGAAAACCGATTGTCTTTACCCATTGATGCAACAATTTCTTCTCACCAAAAATATTCGAATGGGTCAATATAAACCGGCCCAAAAGCAAATTGGAGACTACTATGTCTCAACACAATCTTGGTCGAAAGCTTTGTATCATTACGAAGAAAGTGAACAACATCTTCATATTGCTCAAGTAATAGACGAGCATGCAAAAGAGCTGTTTCAATCAATGAATGTGGATAAGGTGCTCGAAAGCATTCAACAACTTGGAATAGATCACAAGCGGATGTTCCCGAGGATATTATTGTACGAAGGGGACTGTTACCGGGTTCACTCTCGATATAAAGATGCTCTCGCATGCTATGAGCGAGCAATTGAACACGGCAAAGAGCGGACGAACTTAGAACTCGAAAGTGCGGGATTGGAAGGAAAAGCTAGAGTGTACATCGACACGATTCAACCAAAAACGGCCAATCACTTGTTGCATCAATCTGCGGAATGTTTGGAAGCAATGGACGAATCTCGTACTGATAAAATCTATGAGCTCTATCGATTGATGGCTGAGAATGCGGTGAATCTTGGAGATGCGGTTAGTGCTGAGAAGTGGTATTCCATAAGTAAAAAGCACAACATGACTTCTTATGAGAATTTAGAAGCAAGACTTCTGCTCAGAACAGGAAGACTTCAGTCGGCATATAAACGATTAGAGCGTCAGAAGAAGTTAGCAGAAAACCGTATTCAAAGAGAACTTCCGAATTCTCACAGAGAAACTGATTTACTCTTGTCCCTTATTCAAGCATTTATGGGCAATTCATTAGAAGCAAAGCAACTTGCACAACAATCGATCATTCAAGGAATTGATGTACAATCCCCATTCATTGAAGCATGCGGATGGATGAGAATGGGTCATGCAATCCAATTATGTACGAAATACAATACACACCTTGTGATCAAATGTTATGAAACTTCTCTTTCGATCATGGATGAAATTGACGTTGCAAGAGGAAAAGCTGAACCGTTTATGGGGCTTTGTCTTCTTCACGGGAAACAAGGAAACATCGAACGGGCGCTATTCTATGGGCAAGAGGCGCTTAAGGAAACAGAGCGTGTAGAAGATTATTGGCTCTCGTCATTGATTCGTCTTTGTCTCGGTATTTCTTATATTCACAATGATAACTACACGCTTGCAAAGAAAGAACTTGATGAGTGTAAGCAGTATTTTTTGGAGAGCGACGAACGTTATGGCCAGACACTTGCGCTCATGTGGCAAGCGTACAATGAATATAGAAACAATAAGCATTCTTTATTCCAGTCCACCGTTCGAAAGTTCATTGAAGCGGTACAACTAGAGAACATGGATTATCTTTTACAAAAACGAACGTTTTTTGGACCGAATGATTTGCAAGTGTTCACCCCGATGCTTCTTGAATCCAACGGCCCTGTGAGCGAATCAAGCGAGTACCTCAACCGAATATTAAAAGAGCAGAATCTAGAGGATGTTCACATTCATCCAGGGTATACAGTTCGCATCCAAACACTTGGAGGATTGAAAGTGTTTCTAGGGGATAAAGAACTCGTTGAGAAGGACTGGAAACGAGGAAAAGCGAAAGACTTGCTCACATTATTTATTGCAAAGAGAAGAGAACAATTATCGAAGGAAGAAATTTTCTCTATATTATGGTCTGGGCAAAATGAAGAGGTTGCAGATCGTGATTTTAAAGTTGCGCTAAACTCTTTAAACAATGTATTAGAGCCGAACCGCTTAGCACGCTCAAAACCATTCTTCATTCAGCGCGCTACCTCCCGGTATGGCTTACGCTTTACTCAATCATTGCAAATGGATTGTAATGACTTTGAAGCTGCTGTAACGGCAGGTCATCAAGCGAAAAGCCGCGAAGAGGCAATGGTCTTTTATGAAAACGCCATCATGCTATATGAAGGGGATTTTATGAATGATCGGACTGCTGATGAATGGACGATTGATGAGCGGGAGCGACTACAAGTTTTGTATATTAAAGCGTGTGAGAAATCTGCACATCAACTTCTCCGCACCCAAGAGTATGAGCTGGCTATTGATCGAGCAGAAAAGATTATCGAAAAAGACATATGCTTTGAGGAAGCTTATCGCATTTTGATGATTGGGTATTATCATTTGAATAATCGTGTTTATGCATTGCGTTCGTACGATAAATGTAGGCGTGTCATGAAAGATGAACTCGGTGTTGAGCCAACAGCAGAGCTGCAACGAATGCACGAATTATTAAAGATGGGAGAGGTGTTAACATGTGTGTCATTCATGGACAACAAGTGACTATCGAAAATGGTGAAACATTGTACATCCGAGAACGGGAAGGAGGAGAGGTTCCTGTTCTTTTAATTCATGGGAATATGACTTCTTCAAAACATTGGGATGTAGTTCTCGAGAAAATGGATGCTTCGTACAAACTGTATGCTATTGACCTTAGGGGATTTGGCAAATCAACATACAACCAGTCATTTCAATCTCTAAAAGAACTTGCCGACGATGTGCATGCGGTCGTGGAGAAGCTTGGTGTCCAACACGCATCTGTTGTTGGTTGGTCTACAGGTGGAGGTGTGGCGATGCAACTTGCAGCCGGATACCCTAAGTTTGTTGATCGTTTAATACTTATGTCCTCACTGTCGACGAGAGGGTATCCATTTCAAGATCATGAGGGGAAGCGGTTAAACACGAAAGAACAGATTGAAAATGATGGGCTGCGCACAATTCCTACGCTACAGGCTTACAAAAACCGAGATAAATCATTTCTTAAAAAGGTTTGGAATGCAGGCATTTACACGAACCATCAGCCTGAGCCTGAACGTTACGAAGAATATTTGGAAGATATGCTCACACAAAGAAATCTTGTCGATATTTACTACGCAAACAATCATTTCAACATGAGTAATACGTATAATGGATTGGAAGAAGGGACAAAGGAAATCGAACACATTCAAGCTCCTACCCTAGTCGTTTGGGGGGAAGATGACTTAGTCATCGTTCGATCCATGACCGAAGAGATCATAGAAGATTTCCAAACGTTTAACAAAGATGTACACGTGAGCTACTTACAAGATACAGGGCATTCCCCACCCATTGATCGACTAGAGGAGCTCATCGAGACATTTGAAAGATTTATAGCAAACGAGTAAAAATATAAAATGTATCGCTTTTTTCTTGATGAGGGAAGGAACATTCACGACGTTTGCAGCCTCGGATTGAGAACTTCCAAAGATAATAGAAAGTCATAGATATAACTGCATTGCTAATGAGTACGTAAATTATACGACAATGAATTCTCCGACTTGGTTTATAGAAATACTCCAATCGCCACAAATCGTCGTGTTTGTGGTCATTCACTTAGTAAAAACGATTAGTGTTCACAATTTGAAAATCGTATAACGGTGTTTTGCTTGCTATAAGTAGAAAACCCCATTAAAGGCTCTAAAAATTGCATCCCGCTCATTTATAAATGAAATGAACAACACATCAGTTGCTCGTTAACCCGAACAATGTCGGATTTGAATGAGGTAGTGATCTGTTATGGTAGGATTTTCTCGAATTTGCTAGCGTTTTTGGCTAAAATCTTACCATTGGTCATCCTATGGTACAATTTCTCGTTTCTATGGGAGTATTTTCAACAAAACGTCTCGTAAAACAAGGAAAATCTTATCTTAGTACCATCTATGGCAAGATTTTCGTCACATACTTCGCGCCAATGATTAGTCCGCGGAGACTGTGGGAATTTTATGTGAGGATATTACCAAATGCCCTTCACTAGCCGCTACTAAATCCCATTGTAAATCTCTTTCATATAATTCGAATAGAATGCTATTAGAGACTAGACACAAAGCTCGAACGATTATTCACTACACAATCATCCTTGTAACATGACGTTGTCGTGTTAAAAAGGGATGTTTCTTAAAAGGTCGTACGATTTTCAGCGACCCGAACATGTCTTTGATGGGATTTTCCTGGATGAGTACTCATTTTTAGAAGGACGGCCTAAACAGAAATTTTATACCCCCACTTAGATGAGTTGAACTAAATAATATCTGCACGAACCAATGGTAAGCTTCGTAAAGTGGAAACTGTGCTCAAGTTACGACCGAACTGTTCTCAAGTTGAGGAAAATCGCAGGAAAAGTGATATATTCTCATGAACTAGGGAGCAGATTGAGCGAACTCGGTAACAGATTACAAGGTCATGTGTACATTCCCGTCCCGAAGTACCCACAAGCTGTCGGCCCGGTTCACGCCGAACCGAGTCCGATTTGGCTTTGGCCGCGCTCAGGCCGACGGGTTACTCGCTTATGGGCATTGAATTTGCGCCCCAGTTGGAACAAACTGCGCAGGAGTTTAGCGGAATGAGCGCAAAAATCGTTAAACTAGGCAAACTAGCGCTACCCTTGCCAACCCAACACCAAACAGCACAATTTAGGAAAACGTTACGTTCATCCCACATAGATCGGACCCGATGGTTCTCGTTAGCGAGTAACGTAGATAGTGGTGCACTATTTTCAATCACCTCTTTTAGTGAGCTGTGATTAGTCATTTACGACGGTAATGCTCCCCACTTCTGTTTGTAAATCTAACTTCGGAGCGTCACCAGAAGGTTCGATATGTGTAATGGCATCTGTGTTAACGACACCAACCGTCGTTTGTACATGACTCTGAATCAAGTCCGGTAATTCTTTTACTGCAACGGTGATGCTTCCAACGCTTGAGCGCACGGTCACGTCGTCAACGAGTTCTTCCATGTCTAAATGAATGGCGCCTACTTCGGTCTCGGCTTCAATTTGACTATTTAAGTTCGTACCTTGGATGCTTCCGACATCAGAGTAGAAACGCCAAGCTTGTGACGAGACATTCTGAGCTTCAATGTTGGCAACAGAAGTTGAAACGGTCACAAGCTCCAAGTCTACATCGGGTACATAAACATTCAGTGTGTGCCTCTCTGGAAAGATGCTGAACAATTGTACGCGCGGTTCTCGGTCCATAACGACTTCTAACGTGGCATCGTTTAAGCGATGTTGAAGCTCTACATGGTTCCTTTGCATCCGCATTTGGCTGCCTTCTAAAGCAACAAGAATTTCATCATCGTCATGGGGCCTAATTTGAATACTGCCGACGTCAGCTTGGATATGAAGGAGATCAATATCTTCTGTTGCGTACGTATACGATTGGTCCATATCTTCAAATTGAAAGGGACTCGTTCCGGCAATGTATTGTCCAACATTTCCAATAATGGAGATGAGAATCATGCTACTGGCGGTAATCACTATCGGCTTAATACGTATCATTTAGACTCACTCCTTACCATTCTCAAATTAAATTTCACGTATCGTAATATTAAGCTGTACATCCACTGGATGAGCTTCATCGTGCCAATGCCTAGCAAAAGCCCGACACCGACATAGCCAATCATAAGAAATCCTTTATTCCAATAGCTCTGACCAATCCCTTCTTGGATGAGCAGCAAAAGGGGAGAGATGACGAGCGTTCCTGCTGTAATTAGAAGAGCAATCGGGATAGATATGAGTGCGAGTAATGGTCCTAAAATAAAAATTAGATTAAACAAGCCTAAGGAAACAGCGGCAAAGACGGCTTTGGATACGCTTTTGTACGTCGGCTTCTGTTCAGCGGCAGTTAATTGATATTGAGCTCGAATTTCTTTCGCTGTTTTTTCTGGGGGACCTAGCCGGTCGGCAATCTCTTCTTCACTCCGCCCTTCCTCCATGCCAAGTACAAAATGTTCTTTATAATCATTTATGAATTCCTCTTGCTCGTGAGCAGGTATATCCTTTAAGTGTTGTTGCAGTACGGATACATATTGGTCTTTAGTCATGAGAATCCTCCCCGTGAATAATTTCTTGAACCCCTTGTGTAAAATGGGTCCATTCCTTTAGTAATTCGTCTTTTAAAAGCAACCCTTTCTCTGTAATTGCGTAATATTTTCTTGGAGGCCCTTCTTTGGATTCAGACAAGTACGTCGAAAACAGTTCTTCCTTCGTCATTCTGCGAAGCAGTGGATAAATTCCACCCTCAGATATTTCGAATTTCTTTGATATTTCTTCAACCAATTCATACCCGTAACGGTCTTTATGAGACGTGAGGATGAGTACGCATAACTCGAGCACACCCTTTTTGAATTGAACATTCATTGTTATCACCATCGCTTTAATCGGTACTGATTAATGAACAGTACTGATCGATATAAAGTAATAATAATCTGATAAAAGGATCTTGTCAATAAAAAAACGTGCAACCGCACGTTAAAGTAATACGAACAATAAGAGGACGACAACAAGAATGCCCATCGTTAGATGGATGGATTGTAGAAGACTATCATTTGTACGAGAGAGAAGAGAGGTGAGGAGAGAAAAGGTTAAAAAGATAAAGATGAAGACGAAAGTAAGCAACCAATGAGATTGCATGGAAAATGAAAAGAGTTCAAAGCTAACGATAAAACCTACGGTTAGAATTATTAAACCAACCGATGATACGAGTGGCACTTTGGACCAAAAAGCATGATCAAACAATGACGGGTCTTTCTTATTTTCAATGATGAAAAGCGCGTACACAACGAATACGAACACAATCAAAAACAATGCTGATACCGAACTAGGGATCACCGTACCGTCTGGGGAAAAGAACACATTCACGATCCATTGGGAGATGAGGTGTGCAAACGATAACCCTGTAAAAAGGAAGATAAGTATAATGAGTTGGTACCACGTCCACTTAGAAAGTATGAATATCCTCTCCTTTATAGTTGACTAATACGAGGGTAACATAGGATAAAAGATTTGCAAATTACGAATTGTTCGACTAAAATCGAACTATACTATTCGATAGGAGTCGAACGATATGCGCGTTCAGTCTGAGTGTAAACCTGTGATGGAATTTCTCCTTAGTTTGAGACTATTTAGAAATCGTACGCATCAAAAACGGTTTGATCTTAATCAGAAATGGAAAGAGGAAGTGGGAACGTCTTTTTCTAAGGAACAGCTGGAGTACATCGACACAGACGCGTTTGAACAGTCGTTGCTATACTTGGATCAACACTTGTTGTTAAGTGATGTACAACCTAAAGGAATTATGGAGTTCTTACAACAGATTAAGAGCGGGCATTGGCCAGAGAACCATCCTAGAAATCCGTATTCCATTCAAAGTGGTGGAAAAGAAATTTATGAAATTTTGCGCGCGTGGTATGATGGGTATTATCACAAAATTGAGGCAAGAGTGACAGCGGGGTTGTGGACGCAAAAGCAACGTGCCGACAAAATTATTGACAAATACCCACTGGTACAAGCTGTTGAACATGTGACGAATGGCATTTACTTAGAAGATATAAAAAGTCGCACCGTCATCCTAACGCCCCACTATCATTGGCGTCCAATTGTGTTATACAAAGACTATGAGGATGTATCTTATTACGCGTATTCAGCAGATGATCTTGTACTATTCCGTGAAACGATTGCTCCTTATTATTTAAGGGTGCAACAAGCACTCAGCGATGAACGGAGATTAGCGCTTTTGCGACTCCTAGTTGGAACTACTAAGAGTTTTGGAGAAATTCACGAAGAGATGGGCTTAGCGAAAAGTACGGTGCATCACCACATCATCACACTCAGAGCTGCAGGCTTAGTACGAGTGCATTCTACATATGGAAAAAATGATCGGTATTCTTACAGAGAAGAAGGGATGGACGCCATGACGCTTCGGCTCCAGCAATTTTTGCATGGAGGTGAGCAGTCATTATGAAAGTCTATATGAGTCGGTCTTTCGTCATTCTCTGGATTGCCCAGTCTGCATCGGCACTCGGAAGCACGTTTACGACGTTCATTATCTCTTTTTTAGTCTATCAATTATCGGATTCATTAATTTTTATGAGTCTTACTTGGATCCTCTTTACCGTTCCAAATATTATTATGAACCTCATAGCAGGTCCATATATTGATAAGTTGCAATACAAAAGTGTCATGATTTTCTCTGAGCTCATGCGGGCTCTAGCGATTAGCGTAATTCTTGTTTTTTCGGTAACGGGTGGATTGACCATTGGATTGTTATTTGCAGCGACGGTTGTTTTTGGACTAGCAGAACCACTGTTTCGTCCTGCTGGAATGGCGTATGTGGCGTATCTACTCCCGAAATCGAAATTGCAACGGGGTAATGCGCTGTTGGAAGGAACGATGCAGCTAACAATGATGCTAGGTCCAGCTTTAGGAGGAGTATTGCTCGCGTTTCTCGGACCCAACTTTGTTCTCATATTAATTACGAGTGTACTAACGGTTTCCGGAGGGTTGCTGCTCTTTTTAACGAAAATCCAAAGAGAAAGGTCAACGGCTGGAGAACGGTGGTTCCAAATGTTTAAGGAAGGGATTGGTTTTTACCGGGTGTTCCCGGTATTGTTTTGGATCGGCATTCTCATGTTGACCATTAATTTTAGTACAGGTGCGGCACAACCAATGTTTTTACCGTATATCCTTGAACACATCGGTGGAACCGAACTTCACTACGGAATATTCATGTCTCTTTTTTCAATCGGGATGATGCTTGGTTCTGTTACGGCGGGCATATGGCAGTCTCCAAAAAACTTGCGCGTAGTGATGTTAGGCAGTCTCACGTGTTCGGGGGTTGCGATGGCAACACTGGCGTTTACGACAACGATTTGGGTCGCTTGGGTCGTGTCGGCGGTCCAAGGATTTATCGCCATGCTTTTTACAATTAATAATACGACGTTTTACCAAAAACGAGTGCCAGAGCATTTGCGAGGTCGTGTATTTGCGGTCAGAACAATTTTGGCACAAGCAGGAATTCCTTTAGGTGCAGGTGTTGGTGGGTTACTTGCAGAAGCTTACAATTTCACGGTGTTATTTATTATTCTTGGAGGATTAATTCTGCTCTCCACAATACTTGCGTGGAGTCATAAGATTTTCTATGAATTAAACAAAGAACATACGATGGCGAAAGGGGTCTCTCATGGAGATTAATCATATTACGTTTTCAGTTAGTCATCTAAAGAAATCTATCGAATTTTATGAAACGGCACTTAATGCAAAGATTCTGGTAGAAGGGGAACGGATGGCCTACTTTGATTTATCCGGAGTTTGGCTTGCGTTAAATGTTCAGACTAACATTCCGAGAAACGAAATTTCACATTCATATACACATATGGCCTTCACCGTCACACCTGAAGAACTCCAGATGAAAAAGGAGATATTTACAAAGATCGGAATTTCATTCGACGAAGGTAGAGACCGGGATAAAGAACGTGAAGGGCATTCCATCTACTTCTCCGACCCAGACGGTCATCGGTTTGAATTTCATACAGGTAGTAGAGATCAGCGAATTGAATATTATAAGGAAGAAAAGAAACCGATGCGTTTTTTTGAAAATGATGACAATCAATGACGTAATCTTTATCGTCCTTCTCTGCTCATTTATTGTGGCAGCTGTAGACTACTTACTCGGTTCAAGACTAGGGCTTGGCCATAAGTTTCATGAGGCATTTCAATTACTCGGCGCTTTAATGATCATTATTGTTGGCATCACTACGATCGCGCCCATCATTGCGACGTCGCTTCAATCAATTGCGGACCCACTTTATGGATTTACAGGTATCGAACCGGCGGCAGTGATTAACACGTTTATCGCCATTGATATGGGTGGTTATGCGTTAGCCGAGGCGCTTCACTACAATGAGGATGCGAAGGTTTTCGCATGGGCGCTTATTGGAACGATGTATGGTCCAACCATTGCATTTACAGTGCCTGTTGCACTCGGAATCATTGAAAAGCAAGACACCCCGCACTTTATTCGAGGTATTCTTATAGGCATTATGTTTGCTCCTATTGGGTGTCTAGCAGGTGGTTGGATGGCTGGGTTTTCTACAGGCATGATGCTGAACAATCTAATCCCAGCGATCGGGTTATCTGGATTTATATTTGTAGGTTTGACGTTCAAAGCGTCATTGGTGATTACTCTTTTTACGATAATTGGAAAGGCCGTAACGGTTGTTGCAGTCTTTGGGTTGATGCTACTCGCCATCGATACATTGTTCGTCACGGTCCCAAACATCGCACCGTTACAAGAGGGAATGGGGATTTTAGGACAAATTGTCATTGTATTGGCCGGCGCTATGCCACTCGTATATGTGATCTCAAAGGTGTTAGAAAAACCTCTGCAAACGGTGGGGGCAAAGATTAACTTGAACAAAGAAAGCAGTGCGGGACTGCTCGTATCTTTAGCACATGCAATTCCTGCATTGGCAATATATAAACATATGAATGAACGGGGAAAGGTTGTTGTAGCCGCTTTTTGTGTGGCGGGGGCATTTATATTTGGTGGTCATCTAGGGTTTGTCGCAGGGGTGAGCCCTGAACATATGACAGCGATGATGATTGGCAAAGGAACGGCAGGTTTATTTGCCATCGCTGGTGCATTGTATGCCACTCGCCATACGAGCCAAACATTGCCCGGGAAATAATAGTGTATGAGGTGATTTGTGTGAGAGAACTTCCATTGCCGACGTCAATTCAAGAAAAAGAGCAATTTTACGCTTCAGTAACAGAGCAACTGCTTGCAGATTTTTCGGGGGAGATCATTGCGATTGGGTTGTATGGCTCGATGGCTACACGCTCGGCTAGCCGTTATTCAGATATCGAAATGCATGTGATTATTACTGACAACTGTACGCTAAAAGAGCACGAATTCGTTTATCCACCGTTTAAGCTTGAGTTGTCTGTAGCAACTGAGCAACAGTTTCTAGAAGGAGCAAAAAAAGTAGATGACAGTTGGGCAATTCGGACTGGCGTGTATATGAACATCCTGCCACTGCACGACCCAAGTGCGCTTTTCAAACGAGCTCGCGAGTTGCCACTTCTTATTGACGAACAAGACATCCGAGCAACGATGCGAATTTTTATGATTTGGGAGCCGTATGAAACAATGGGGAAAATTCGCGGCAACATGGAGATGGAAAACTTTCATTATATACCAATCGGGGCATATGACTTGGTTTGGCAAACAGCGAAACTCATAGGGCTGTGGAACCGGATTTGGTATAGCACGCGTGCGAAAACGTTTCAAGAAGCTCTTGCAGCAGATTCGATTCCGGAAGGGTTTGAACCATTAGTTTCTCGCATTCTAACAGGCAAGTTAGAGGACACAAAAGCTGTTTATGCATGCTGCGAAGCGTTATGGGAAGGATTGAACATATGGTATGAACAATTAGGTATACAGTATATTGAACGAGAAATGCCGCAGTTTAAATAACAAGTGGAAGTTGCAATTCAGGATGTGGTCGTATAGAGTGCGCAATAGAAAAAATGGAGGGTTCGCATGCACTGGATAACAATCTTGCAAATCATAGCAGCGCTGGCGGTGACTACACTAGGCTCGTGGCTTTTTTATCGAAAGTTCAAAGATGTTTACATCGTTCCTGGGATTATGATGATGGTGTGGTTTTTAATTGGTGGTGGGATGTACATTGCATTCATGCTGTTAAGTGATGCGACGTGGTTACTTTTCGCGTTCCCTACGCTTATATTTGGAATGATCGTATGTGCGGCTCTTATGATTATTAGTTTAATCGCCTCACTCGTTGTACGTATACGAAAGATTAAAGAAAAAACGTCTTAATCATAACCCTCAGATCATTTTGGCGCATTGATCTGAGGGTTATCTTTTGCGGTTTAGTTGTGATTGCAAATTTTGAATCTTCCAGTTTACGTGATTGAGCTCTGTACGAAGTTGCTCAAGTTTGTTTTCTAAATGTTCCGGTGCGACTTGACCATCTCGTAGTAGAAGTGAGTTTTCAGCCACTTGTGATTGAAAGGCAAAGCCGGTAGCTGCCTCTGCAGCACTTGTGTTTTCTGTACGAGAAGCTACTTCACGAGCGATTTGTACACCAATCAGGCCGAGAAATGAGGACGTGGTATTCAGGATTGACCCAAAGTAAATCAAGTCCTCCGATATTTGAATGAGCTCGGCATCTCGGCTTGATTGCCCGTTTTTATTTTGCTGATTTTTGCTCATTCGACCACCTCACGTTTCTGGTTACTATTGTATGAGAAAGGTGGGCGGTCTGTGCACTGGATACGGTTAAATCGTTTTTCCTTGGATAGCGGGCTGTTTGAACGAATAAAGCGCAAACCCAAGCGCTAAAATGACGAGTACGCTGCCTGCAAGTGGAGTAGCTGTTACCGACCAGCCATTCACCACAAGGCCTCCTACGCCAGAACCGATCGCAATTCCAAACTGCAATGCCGATGTGTTCACACTTTGTTGAATGTCTGAAGTATCGGGAGCCGTTTTGATGAGATAGCCTTGTTGAGCTGGAGCAATGGACCAACTGAGCATGCCCCATATGACGACAAAAATAGCGAATAGTACTAACGAGTTGACGGCGAATGGCATGGTGGCTAATACGATAAAGAAGAGAACGGTAAAGATAAGTACCGTTTTTTCCGGACCGATTTTGTCGGTGACAAAACCACCGATGCCCCCTCCGCTCACGGCTGAGATGCCAAACACGAAGAATGCAACACTAACCCAAAAAGGTTCAGGATTCATCGTCACATTGAGAAACTCTGCAAAATACGCATAAAACGTATAGTGTCCAGCTAACACAAGCAATGTGACAAGATGTGCTGATGACAGTTTCGTGTGGCGTAAGGAACGTACTTGCTCTCGAACCGTGCTCACTTGTTCTGGTTGAATGGCGTCAAGAAACTTCATAATAACGAGCCCTGCAACGAGTGTTAAAAGAGCAATAATTAAAAAGAGGATGCGCCAACCATATGCTTCACCTATGACGACTCCTAACGGAACACCGAGCACTAATGCAGAACTAACCCCCATTGTAATAATTCCAATTGCTCTAGACTTATACTCTGGTTTTACAATTTTGGGAGCAATCGTGAGTGACAATACGATAATGAGCGAGGCGCTCATCGCTGTGATTACACGAAAGATCACGAGCACGGCATACGTCGGGCTTAAGAAGGCACCGATGTTACTTACGAAGAAAACAGCAAGAGCAATTAAGTATAACCTTTTGCGCTCGAACCGACTCGTTAACGAGAGAAGCACAGGGCCAGAAACGGCAAAAACGAGTGCGAAAATCGTAATGAGTTGTCCAGCAGCGCCGACAGATACGCCAAGATCTTCAGAAATTATCGGCAGAATTCCGCCGATAATCAATTCCACCATACCGACAACAAAGGCAGAAACAGCCAATACATATACTTTGAAATTCATATAAAAGCCCTTCTTTTTTGCGAAAATTAATCCAACTTTCTCATTCTAACGCAAAACATTTTCAGATTCAAAAGGAATCACAAACCGTCAATGTTTGCCCAGGCAATTTCCTTTCAATAGAAAAAGGCTGTTCCTAAAAGTCGGTCAACCGACTTTTAGGAACAGCCTTTATACGTTCTATAAGATGACAGCCGCGAGCCAACCGAAAATGACAAGGGGAATGTTAAAGTGTAAGAATGTCGGTACACACGTATCCCAAATGTGGTTGTGCTGACCGTCCGCATTAAGACCCGAACTAGGACCTAATGTACTGTCCGATGCCGGTGCACCTGCATCACCAATAGCACCAGCTGTTCCGATTAATGCAATCGTTGCAAGGGGGCTAAAGCCCATCGCTGCACAAATAGGTACGAACAGAGCAGCGATAATCGGTACGGTCGCAAAAGAAGAACCGATCCCCATCGTGATGAGAAGCCCGACTAGAATCATGACGATGGCAGCTAGCCCTTGGCTGTCTCCCATCCAAGCTGTGGAAGCATCAACAATCTGCTCAACATGACCGGTTGCTCGAATCACTTCAGCAAATCCAGCAGCGGCAATCATAACAAAAGCAATAAATGCCATCATTTTCATACCATCGGTTAAAAGTGCGTCCGATTCTTTAAATCGAACATTTCTGCTAAACACAAGAATAATGAGTCCGGCAAGACCTGCAAAAATCATTGACCCGTAAATGATTTGAACAATAACCGTTGCAATGACTGCGAGAATCGCAAACGTGATGGAATAAACCGTGTAAGTTACCGATTTGTTTGTGTTATCACTCTCGATAGGTATGTTTTCATACGTTCGTTGCTTACGATACGTAATAAAAACAGCAACGAGTAGTCCAAGGAACATCCCGGCTGTCGGTAACAGCATTGCAAACGACATCGATGAGCCGGCAGGGTCCATTCCGTTCAATTCCATATTTTCAAGAACAATATTATGGAATAGTGCCCCGAATCCAAACGGTAAGAGCATATATGGCGCCTTTAGACCAAACGTCATAATTGAGGCAACCGCTCGGCGATCAATCAAAAGCTCATTTAACACTTGTAAAATTGGCGGAATGAGGATCGGAATAAAGGCAATATGAATGGGGATAGCATTTTGTGACATACAAGAGATTAAAAAGATGACGAAAAGAATGAGCACTTTCGGCAAAGTTTTTGACCGCGATTCTCCTTTTCTGCCAATGAGATGAACAGCCCCATCAACGAGCAACTGTGGCAGTCCCGTTCTAGTGAGCGCCACTGCGAAGGCGCCAAGAACAGCATAACTAAGTGCAATTTCGGCATTTTCTCCGAGGCCTTCGCTGAAGGTAGCAATCGTTCCTTCCATGCCGAGGCCGCCGAAGAGCCCACCAGCCAAAGCACCTATAATGAGGGCAATGACTACATGTACACGCATAAGGCTTAGAATAATCATAAGTAAAACAGCAATAATAACAGCATTCATGAGAATCACCCTTTGATTACTTTAGCTCGATAAATCACTAATGAACTAAAATGTAATCTATCATTTCATAGCAAGACTGTCAACCGTGTATGCTTTCATCAGACAGAATAGTTTGAATTAATTCGTTTCTGTATTCTTTTTCGTTTCACGTATGTGCCGCCAGACACTTCACGAACGTGATGGACGACGATGAATGCGTTAGCGTCAATTTTTTCAACGATCTTTTTTAGATAGAACAGTTGAGGAGTCGGTACGATAATGTACATTACATTTCGCTCTTGTTGTGTATAAATGCCGTGCCCTTTAAAAACGGTAGCACTTGCTGTCATTTTTTGGACAACTTCTTCAGCAATTTCAGGTGCTTTGTTAGAGACAATATTCACTGCCCGTCTCGTATTGACTCCTTCTAAAACAAAATCAGTCGCTTTCTTTCCGATAAATAGCGCAATGATGGTGTACATCGTATACACAGGTCCAATAATAAAAACTCCGCTCAGGACGATCATGAGGTCTAGAATAAAGTTCGTAGCTGTAAGATCGAAACCGAAACGAAAATTCAGCATTCTCGCAATAATCGATGTACCACCCATGGAGCTACGTGCTCGGAAAATAAGCCCAAATCCAGCACCTGTAAAGATCCCTGCAAAGATTGCAGCAAGTAGCGGATCGTTAATTGGAGATCCTAGGCCTTCTGTGAGAAAGATAAACAAGGAAAGTAGTGGGATGTTCACGAGCGATAACATCACCATACGTCGTGGAAGAAACCGATAACCGATCGCTAGAAGAATGCCATTTACGATGAATGTTACGAGTGCGGGTGATAAATTGAGGCCATAATAGAGTAGTAATGAAAGTCCAGCAACTCCTCCTTCAGCAAGTTGATTTGGCATTGATAATAGTGTGATGGACATGGCAAATAATAAGGTGCCCATCGCCATCACGAGAAAATCTTTAATCGTATTCACCATTCTTCACCTCCATTAATCATGATCATCATAACACTTCCACTGTGACAATATTCGTACATTTCTTTATTATGGAAAATAAGATCAAGAGAGGAGTGTGTATCATGAAAGCAGTAGGATTTTATCATGATGGAAACTTGGAAGATGTTACGGTTCAACAACCTGAACCTACGGAGCGTCAATTGCTCGTAAAAATCAAAGCGGTATCCGTGAACCCCGTCGACACGAAACAATTTACGGCTGGTGTTGGTCAGTTTGAAGAGCCACGAATTCTTGGTTATGATGCTGCTGGTGTCGTTGAACGAGTTGGCGATGAGGTCGAACAATTTCAAGAAGGCGATGAAGTTTACTATGCGGGTGATGTCACAAAGCTTGGCACGAATAGTGAATACCATCTCGTGGATGAGCGTATTGTGGCGAAGAAACCACGGTCGTTATCTTTTTCCGAGTCAGCTGCAGTGCCTTTAACGACAATTACTGCTTGGGAAGCTTTATTTGATCGAATGGGTGTGAAGAAGCAGCGAGAAGAAAACGCGGGGAAAAAGTTGTTAATCGTCGGTGCAGCCGGAGGCGTAGGCTCAATGGCAATTCAGCTTGCGAAATGGGTTGGTCTTAGCGTTACGGCGACAGCGTCTCGTAAAGAAACGAAAGAGTGGGTGCACGCATTAGGTGCAGATCACGTGATCAATCATGGAGACATTTTAGCTGATGGACAAGATTTGTATTCGTATGTCTTGTGTTGCACTCATCTATCTGACTACTGGGAAAGCATTACAGCTGCTTGTGCGCCGCAAGGAAACATTTGCAGCATTGTCGCTGAAGAGCCTTTGGACCTTTCACTACTGAAAACAAAAAGCATCACGTTTAGTTATGAGTTCATGTTTACTCGCTCAATGTATGAAACCGATGACCAAATTGCACAGCATGAATTATTAACAGAAGCTGCTCAGCTTTTTGACGAAGGTGTGCTAAAATCAACGGTTCAAGACGTATACTCACCGATTAATGCGCAGAATATAACACATGCTCATGAGAAACTGAAAAGCGGGCGTGTGATTGGTAAAATTGTCGTCGAGTCTTTTTAACGTTTTCGCCAAATTGCACGCATATATCCAATCAGAAACCCTGCCTTTATTAAGTTTGACATGCTTTGACTTTGAAAAGACGCTTGGGCAATGGCAAGTGAACAACCTGCCTGAGCGCTTTTTACGATCCTCGTGTGAATCAGTTTTTGATGATGCCCTTTACGACGCTCTTTAGGGAGTGTACCTGCTCCGGTAAGGTTGGCCACATCACGAGCGATGTGGAGAACGCCAAAACTATCGTCTCGATGATAATAAAACCAATTCGGCTCGTTCATTAATTGCTCGTTATTGATTCCAATCGTTTCTGAAAAGGATGAAGGCATGGCGAATGAACCGGCATACAGCTTCCCGAAATACGATGAATCGTTACCGGTTAATTGTGTCGACAACTCATTGTCGGAAATGCTCGTGTCGGGATTAATCGGCTTAAAAAGGCAAACATGGAACCCTGCTTGATAAAATCCATATTCTGACAAACCACGTAGCAACGGTTCAATGTTTGTCGTAGGAGCGATGTCAAACGTGGGCGTGAGATTGTGCTGTTTGTAAAAGTCAATTATTTCAGGTAATAATGGCAAGTGACTTGGGCTTAGAAGTCGTACAGTATTGAGGGAAGGGCCTGGGATTTTCTTTACGATGAAAGCCTTTGCGCCTTCAAACACCCCCATTTCTACACCCATCGGGTTACCTGGCTGATCCATATATGACTGCAAACGCTGTTGAAGCGTATACGCTTCAACAGCTTCCATTTTTTTACTGAGCTGTGAGGTTACGAGCAAAAGTCTCGCTCCTTTCAAGGTTCTGTTTCCTATCATTGTACTTTACTTTAGAAAACGTTGTTGTAGAATTTCTAGTGAGAGGGTACACTATAATGAGAAAATTGGACTCGTTTGCCGCATCCACATATTGTTCACACGCTTATTTGTGGATTTGCGGTTTTTTTGTGCGAATCATGGTAGACTATATAGAGATATCATCGGCGTCAGAGGAAAGAGGGGGACAATGAGAAGTAATGTAAAAGTGGACAAAACAATGGATAAGGCAACGACGACCTCAACCGCATCTGCCTCCCTATCGGTTCCACGTCAAAGCATTTCAAAAGTCATCGCTGAGACAGTTAAAACAGGGATTGTTAAATCAAATCTGATTGCGATGTTTGCGGGTATAGCACTAGCTTTATATGCCAACCAAGTAAGTCCATTGCAAATGATCCCAGAAATTGTGCTCGCAACGATTGGTTCAGCATTTATTATCGGTGCTGCCGGCACGTTTAACAATGTATATGATCGAGATATTGATAGCATCATGGAACGTACAAAGAACCGTCCTACAGTGACGGGAGTCATGCCTGTACGTACTGCACTTATATTTGGAACGACAATCGCTCTTTTAGGGCTACTCGCTTTATTCTTTGCATCACCACTCGCAGCATTATTCGGGTTTATGGGTCTATTTCTATATGTTATCCCTTACACGATGTGGTCAAAGAGACGGTCGATTTATAACACTGAAATTGGAAGTATTTCAGGAGCAATGCCTCCGCTTATCGGTTGGGCAGCCATTTCAACGGATATGCTTAGCGCGGGTGTACTTGGACTATTTGTCGTAATGCTCTTATGGCAAATGCCACACTTTTACGCGATTGCCATTCGTAAGCATGATGAATACAAAGCTGCTAAAGTGCCAATGCTACCCGTTGTTAAAGGATTAAGACGCACATACGTGCAAACGAACGTATACTTAGTTGCACTTATTTTTGCCAGCTTTTTGTTTATGCCGCTCAGTTTAGGGATTGTGCTCGTTGCACTCCTCTTAGGAGTCGGCTGGTTGTTGCTTAGTGTGATCGGGTATCGGCGGATGGATCCCCAAAAATGGGCGAAATCCATGTTTATTTACTCTCTAAACCATATGAGTATTTTATTTGCAACGATTATCTTGTATTGCATTGTTGCAACGGTATTTTAATGAAAAATAACAAGCTGCCATAAAAGAGCATCATCTTTTATGGCAGCTTGTTTATTGCAATGAATTGTCCTTACGGTGATCCTCTAGTAAGGCATTGCAACCATACGCCCGATTGTGCTTCCACTAAATGGTCATGAACAAAGCCAAATTGCCGATATAAATGAAGAGCAGGTGTATTCAAGCTTCCAGTATGAACGTGTATAGGCGTTTCAGGGATGGAATGGGTGAGTAAATGGTTAACGAGACGTGTTGCGACCCCTTTTCTGAAGTAAGACGGGAGTACGCATAACCTCGTAATTTGTGCTTTGTTCGCTTCAGTTTCAAAGGCGATAAATCCAAGCAGCGTATCTTCTTCAAAACAACCGAGAAAAGTTTCCGTACTTGATTGAATCGAATGAACGGTATCTTTTAGATAAGGAATGCCGTCGAATCCAATCACTTTCGCCTCTTCTTCATATGCGGGGCACTGAACCGTTAAGATTTCTTCTGCGATGCCCGGTTCACTCGTATTCACGAATCGAATTTGCAATGAGACCCTCTCCCTTCATGGGATTTTTTCCGAACAATCGATCAATTCACATCATTGTAGCATAGGTTGGCCATCTATACGATTGCCTTTTCGTATACCGTATGTTTCGTTTAGCAAATAGGCGACGATTGAATCACTGAAAAAAATGGGAGAAATTACAGAAAAAAATGATCATTGAAGGAATTAATTAATGTTATGATGAAAGTTACGGAGATGGAGAATGTTGAGGAGGAATTTCTTTGAATCAACCGAGAACTCAATTACAAGAAATTATAGAAGCTGTTGAACATGTCGTAGTCGGAAAACGTGAAGTCATCACACTAACGCTTACTGCACTTTTAGCACGTGGTCATGTACTTATTGAAGATGTTCCTGGTGTTGGAAAGACAATGCTCGTTCGTTCAGTAGCTAAAGCAACAAGTGCCGATTTTAAACGGATTCAGTTTACCCCGGACTTACTTCCATCCGACGTCACGGGTGTATCAATATATAATCAACGCACGCAAGAATTTGAATTCCGCCCTGGACCGATTATGGGGAATATTGTGTTGGCTGATGAGATCAATCGCTCCTCACCAAAAACACAATCAGCGTTGCTTGAAGCGCTTGAAGAAGGCATGGTTACCGTCGACGGTCAAACCCATCAACTGCCTGAGCCTTTCTTTGTCATGGCTACGCAGAATCCAATTGAGCACGGAGGGACGTATCCGTTGCCCGAAGCACAACTGGATCGCTTTTTATTCCGTATTCAGATGGGATACCCAAATGAAATGGAAGAACTGGATATGCTGGACCGAACAGAGAATACTCATCCGTTTTCGCATTTGCAATCGGTCATTTCAGTAGATGAAATTGAACAATTACAACAAGAAGTCACCGGCGTATATGTCGATGATTCGGTGAAGCAGTACATCGTCGCCATTGTTAGGGAAACGAGAGATCTTGAAGGTGTCGAGCTTGGCGTCAGCCCGCGTGGTTCAATTGCGCTCATGCGTGCGAGTCAAGCGTATGCTTATGTGAATGGTAGAGAATATGTGCTTCCTGATGATGTGAAATACCTTTCACCATTCGTACTCGGTCACCGGTTGGTACTTCAGACCGATGTATTGGGTGTACAAGGGGAAGATACTGCCCTGATTGAACGCGTGTTAAAGCGTGTAAACGTGCCAGCAACCCGGAAAGATAGCGTACGATGAAGTTCAAATACGGGAACTTTTTCGGTCTCGTGTTCCGACTGTTGTTCACGGTCATTATGATTGCCGTGTTATACAGCTATGCCATGTTTCAAGGTGGATTTATTAGTTGGTTTTTATTTTATAGTGTGGTAACCATCGTCGTTCTTGGCATGCTCTCGACCGTCACGCCACTCAAGTTTGTGCAAGTGAGCCGTACGATTCGTGACCAGCAACTTAAGAACGGGGATCATACGACGGTTGAAGTGACCGTAAAGAAAACAGGCCCATTCCCTCTCCTTTATTTAGGCGTCATGGATGAAGTGCCAAAAGGGGTGCGAATTGAAAGTCACCCTGGTGCATTCTTTTTTATGTTGTTTGCCAAAGAGAAGACATACAGTTATGTGGTCAAAGGTGTTAAACGTGGATTGTACCCGTTCGATCACTTCACACTTGAGACAGGGGATATGATTGGATTCTTTCGCCGAAAAGCGATAAAAAAAGTGACGAATGAGCTTGGTGTATACCCGAACCTTGCCACGCTCCCCGATTCGTTTTTGCAAAGGAAGATGCAACCACACCACTTGGCGAAACTTGAAGGCGGTGGACAGGCAAAATCAAGTTATGATGAGACGATGGATTTTTCTAACGTGCGTGAATATGTAGCCGGTGACCGCTTGTCAAGTATTGACTGGAAAGTCACCGCCCGCCAGAACAAGTTAGCAACAAAGGCTTTTGACCGTGAAGAGAGTCGAGGGTATACGGTCATGTTTGATACGAGGTCGGAAGACAATGGTGCATTTGAGTCTGCGATTGAATGGACAGCAGGGCTGGTCGATCATAGTTTTGAACATGGGATTCTGATGAATTTCGCTGCTGTAGGTGAAACTTCTTATACGACGAAGAAAGGGCAAGATCATGCGCATTTACGACACGTGATGAATATCCTTGTCAAAATCACTCCAACAGCAGGTATGAAACGCGCGCCCATTCAAAAAGGTTTCCAATTTCTAAACACGGTGATTTATGTGACCCCTACCCTTCATGACGGTGCCGTTGCGGATGTTCGCAAGCTAAAACAATTGGGGCAGCATGTGATTGTTTTTTACGGAAATCACGAAGCAGCGCCGATCCAATTCAAACAGATGCGTATTCCGACAATAGAAATGCCGCTCACTCATCAAACCGATGTACGTCGAGTGTCGAGAAGGAGGAGCAGCTGATGAAAAGTGGGACATCTTTTTTTCAAAACCCTCAACACGTATTTTTGTATCTGCTCACATACATTTTATTGGCTGAGTGGTTATTTCCATTGCCTTATTTTACGGATACCGGATACGTGCACGTATTCTTGTTATTAACGGCATTTCTTTTTGTTGTCAATGCAATTTCAATGCATTTCTTACTCCGGCTTTTGTTTGTCACAGTTGCAATCTTGTATAGTATGCATACGATTTTCTTTCAAGATGTATTTTTGGGAATCTCGTGGTGGCAAACGTTCTTTTCGATGACGTTTGAGCAAACGCTGCTCATCTTTACAGGTGATTTGCATGCTTTGAACGAAATGTACCGCTCCTTTTTGTTTATGATTCTTTTAGCACTCATGAGCTTTCTCACGTTTTATTGGGTTGTCTACGTCAGGCGAATGATGTTTTTCTTTATATGTTCAGTTATTTATGTTGCTGTTCTTGATACATTTACGCTTTATGACGGCTCATGGGCAATGCTCAGACTGTTCATTATTGGGTTTGTGCTCGTTGCACATCTAAAGATGTCACGGTTATCATTAACGTATATGAACATTTCCATGAGGCACTGGTGGCGTTGGTCGATCGTCACGCTAGTCGTCGTTAGCATTGCAACGACTGCAGCTGTCTCAGCGCCAAAGTTGGCGCCGCAATGGCCAAATCCAGTTCCTTTCATTCAAGCTGCAGGCGGTTTTGGCACGGAATATGATACAGGCAACCGCAGGATTGGTTATGGGGATCATGACGATCGTCTCGGCGGAGGTTTTGAAATGGATGATACACCCGTCATGTATGCATCCGTTGATAACCCTGGGTATTGGCGTGGTGAGTCCAAGCATGTGTACACCGGTCATGGCTGGGTAACAGAACAACATAGTGAAGCGATTGAAGAGAGAGGCAACGTGCAGCTTTATGGAAATGACACAGAAGTAGAAGAGCAATCGGCGCATGTGACGTATACACCCATGTTTAGCGCCAATGATATGATTTTTACGCAAGGAGAGTTTTTAGAAGCTCGTTCAAATGACAACCTCATGAATTATTATGTAGATTCGGTGAGCGGAAGAATTGAGATGGGGACGGGTTACAATGAAGAAGCAGGCATGGAAATTGAGTATAACGATGCCGACTTCTCGATAGAACGGATGGAGTATACGCCATTAGACGACAGTGATGACCCGGAAGCGATTGTGTCCCGGTATTTGCAATTGCCAAACGAGCTTCCAGACCGGGTTCATTCCCTTGCCGATGATTTGACTTCTGAGAGTGAAAATCGATATGACGCTGTAAAGGCCATTGAGACACATTTGCGGCTTGAATACGACTATGAAATTGAGAACGTACCAATCCCTGAAGAAGGACAAGATTATGTCGATCAGTTTTTATTCGACACCCAAATTGGTTATTGTGATAACTTCTCTACCGCAATGGTTGTGATGCTGCGTTCCCAAGACATTCCAAGTCGCTGGGTCAAAGGGTTTACGTCTGGTGAGCTTTTTGGCACAGAAGACAACCAGAGCGTGTACGAGGTATCGAATTCTAATGCTCACTCGTGGGTGGAAGTGTATTTCCCTAATGTCGGATGGGTACCGTTTGAACCGACACCTGGCTTTGATAATGAATCATCACACGTGTACACGGACATCGAGATTGGGGATACCGAAGACGTGGACCCGATGGACGATTATGACCCTCTATTAGATGAGCAACAAGAAAACGCTGGGCTTGAGGAAGAGGAAGAAGGCGCAGCGGCTGTAGGCGGTGACTCATCATTCCCGACGGGTTTAGTCGCTGTTCTACTCGGAGTCTTCGTGACCATCGCAGCAACGCTGTTTTTCTTACGGAAAAAACTCATTTATGCATGGATGAAACGAAAACACCAGTCAGTTCAGTCAAAAAGGGACTTTTTGCAAGCGTATGAATCTGTGTTGTGGTATTTGAAGTTTATTGGATTAACGCGGGCAAAACATGAAACACTATTAGAGTATGCGTCGAGAATTGATTTTCGTTTTCAAGATGAGCAAATGAGCGTGTTAACGAATGTGTATCATGACTTGTATTATGGAGCTAAAGATCCGGTTATTCCCGAAAAGACAAATGGTCATATCCAGAAAATGTTTGATTATATTCACAAGAGCAGTTCGTCGTTGCGTTGACCATTCTATCGTATATTGATAAAATTAATCTCGGATTTTAACACGAACGGCAGATAAAACATTCACGAGGTGCGAGCAAATGAATAAGGAAATGAATGAAACGATTGCTGTTTTAGATTTTGGCGGTCAATACAATCAACTCATCACACGGCGAATCCGTGATCTTGGTGTGTACAGTGAACTTTACTCAAACGAAGTGACGGCTGAAGAGCTTCAGCAATTAGACTTAAAAGGCATTATCTTCTCAGGTGGTCCAAACAGTGCCTATGTAGAAGGAGCACCGACGTGCGACCCGAAGATTTATGATTTAGGCGTGCCGATTCTCGGCATTTGCTACGGGATGCAACTCATGACCCATCATTTTGGGGGCAAGGTAGAAGCGGCCAATCATCGTGAATATGGAAAAGCGATGATTCAAGTTGAGAACGAATCAAAAGTATTCAAAGCGTTGCCGAGTGAGCAACTCGTATGGATGAGTCATGGCGATAAAATTGTTGCCCCACCTGAGAATTTCATCGTGGATGCAACGAGCCCATCATGTCCCGTTGCGGCGATGAGCAACGAAGCCGAGCAACTTTACGGTGTGCAATATCACCCAGAAGTTCGCCATTCCGAGCACGGCGACGCGCTTCTAAAAAACTTTGTGTACGAAGTGTGTAACGCAAGTGGCGAATGGTCGATGGAAAACTTTATCGACATGGAAGTCGAGAAGATTCGCGAAGCCGTTGGCGATCGCAAAGTGCTCTGTGCGCTCAGCGGTGGTGTTGACTCATCAGTGACGGCGATGCTCGTCCATCGTGCCATCGGCGACCAGCTTACGTGTATGTTCATTGACCACGGTTTGCTTCGCAAAAACGAAGGTGACCTCGTTATGGAAATGTTCGAAGGCAAATTTGATATTCATGTGAGACGAATTGATGCCGCTGATCGTTTTCTCGGAAAGCTCGAAGGCGTCAGCGACCCTGAACAAAAGCGTAAGATTATCGGCAACGAATTCATTTACTTGTTCGAAGAAGAAGCATCTAAGCTCGAAAACATGGACTTTCTTGCCCAAGGCACATTGTACACCGATGTGATTGAGAGCGGTACAGCAACAGCAGAAACGATCAAATCGCACCATAACGTTGGCGGATTGCCTGAAGACATGCGCCTCGATTTAATCGAGCCACTGAACACGTTGTTCAAAGATGAAGTTCGCATACTTGGAACCGAGCTCGGCTTGCCAGAAAGCTTCGTATGGAGACAACCTTTCCCTGGACCTGGCCTCGGTATTCGTGTCCTCGGTGAAATTACCGAAGAAAAATTAGAGATCGTTCGGGAATCCGACGCCGTCTTGCACGACGTGCTTCAATCCCACGGACTCGACAAAGAGATTTGGCAATTCTTCACCGCACTTCCAGGCATGCGAAGTGTTGGCGTCATGGGAGACTCCAGAACGTATGACTATACCGTAGGTGTACGTGCTGTCACATCGATCGACGGCATGACGTCAGACTGGGCAAGAATCCCACACGACGTGCTCCAAGAAATCTCAACACGAATCGTAAACGAAGTCGCACACGTCAACCGCGTCGTGTACGACATTACGAGTAAGCCACCCGCGACGATTGAGTGGGAATAATAACAGATGCCCCTAAAAGCCTTGGTAAAACCGAGTTTTTAGGGCTTTTTTATTCTTCATAGCAAAGTTATGACACAAATTGAAATTTGTTGAACAGCGGATAATGTCGTTAGATTAAGAATCAAAAATTAATGATTCTTCAACTTACAGCTCAATGTGTATACTTATTTTAAAATGTATGGTCCAATTATTATGACGTTGTAGGAGAAATCGTGTGATTGTAATGGAGGAGGATGTATGTTCCAAGAGATACAAGCTGTATTCATTGATCGAGACGGGACAATGGGTGGAACGGGTCATTTTATCCACCCAAATGATTTTTCGCCGTATCCATTCACAAGAAGAGCGCTAAAAAGCTAAAAGATCACGGCGTGAAGCTATTTGCTCTAACGAATCAGCACCGGATTAGTAAGGGTGAGGCAACAATAGCGGACTTTCAAATGGAATTTGACGAGCTGGGCTTTAATGATTCGTTTATTTGTCCTCATAGTCCAACTGAACGGTGCGGATGTCATAAACCTGAGATTGGCTTGCTTCTAGAGGCTAAACAAAAATATCATTTAGATCTCAAAAAGACCGTCATTATCGAAGATGTAGGTTCAACGGATATGTTAGCTGCACATAAAGTGGGGGCTTACAAGATAGTAGTGGCAACAGGTTTGGGCGAGCGCTCAAAAAGTGATTATCGTCAGACTTGGCTAGAGACAGAGGCTGGACTATTATGCAGAGCACTTGCTTGATGCCGTAGATTGGATTCTAAAGAAGGGAAAAGGTGCTAAGTAGATGATTCCACTCGTATATGATCAAATTAATCAGTGGGGAAAACACGATGAATTCTTTTTACAGTTATTGAAAAAGGTACAGCCTAAGAAAGTAGCCGATGTAGGCTGTGGCACAGGACGGTTTACAATCCACCTAGCAAAAGCTGGCCACGATGTAACCGCAATAGATCCGAATGCTGAAGCGATTGCTTTAGCGAAGGAAAAAGAACATGCCGCCGAAATAAGCTGGATGATTGGAGATAGCGCCACGCTACCATCAAAGATGTTTGACGCTGTCATCATGACGGCAAATGTAGCACAAGTCTTTTTAACGGATAAAAGCTGGCAACAAACGCTTGCCGACGTGTACCGCTCTTTAAAACCAGGTGGATATTTTCTCTTTGATACGCGTAACCCGAGCGCAAAAGCATGGGAAGTGTGGGAACAAGACCAAACCCCTGACCGGGCAGTAGACGAGGCTACAGGGGACCAGCTTGAAATATGGACAGCGTACGATGGTTTTGTTGACGGTGTGTATACGTTTTATGAAACGGTTAAACATGTAAAAACAGATGAAATTCTTGTGCATGAAAAAATGCAATTAATATTTCGCACGGAGGAAGAGATTACACATTCGCTAGAGCAAGCTGGTTTCGCACAGGTGCAAGTTTATGGTGACTTTGACTGGAAAGCAGCAGGAGTGGAAACGAAAGCGTTTGTTTTTCATAGCATAAAGTAGGGCTAAGATTCTAGCTAATTGACCATAGTTTGTAATAGTAGGAATGATGAATTTGGTCATCAACATTTTCACAAACTCAGGTGTTACCAAAGAGATTACATCTAAAAAACCATCAATAACGAAGCAAACAATCTCACCGTTTTTGGACTTTTTACTTTCTTGTTCATTAGATCCCACTACGTCAGATCTAAGAAAGGGTATACATAAATTTAGCTCACTGACGTTTTATTCATAACTGCCCCTGTCGTTGATTATTTCAGGGAGCATTGGAAAGTAGAGGTGGTAAAAATGAAAACAGTAACGAAAACAACAGCTTATATTACGAGAAATAAAAAGAACAAGTTTCAATTACTAACGATGATTGAAGAAGGTGTAGAGTCATACGGAATTCAAGTTCCAGGAGGAACGTTAGAAGACGATGAAACGTTGGAGCAGTGCCTACTGCGTGAGATTGATGAAGAGTCTAAATTAAAAGCGGTTGAAATGAATGAATATTTAGGCTCTCATAAGTATTATTTAGCAACGAAACAGGTAATGATTACGAGACACTATTATTTACTCACTCTAACAGAAGCTTGTCCTGATGAATTCTCTGTCGTCGTGGAAAGCGACGGCATTGATAACGGTTGGCTATACCATTACAGATGGATCGATATTGAAGAAAATCAAAAGATTAAACTAGGTGGTGAGTTAGGAGAGTACCTTGGACATCTTTACAATAAATAGCTGTCATGAAGAAATTAAAAAGGAGCAAACCTAATAGCATTCATAAAAGGATGATGCTCGTTAACTAATGAAGAATTTGTCATATTATGTCGCATTGTATTTATTTTAAATGGAATATATCTAATTATTAAAAATATAATATATAATTACTATACATATGTTTGTGGATGATAATCTTCACCTTGAAAGGTTGTGGATGTAGTGACGAATGACCAATCTATTATAAAAGAAATTGGTGAATGGTTTCGCTTACTATCAAACTTTGACCTCCGTGGTGCAGCAGATAAACGAGTTGAAGTTTGCGACCTGTTGAGTAGTAAGGAAACTTCTAAGCAAGTAAAAGACTATTTTCATTTAGTCGATTTCAGACATAAGGTTACTACTGGTGAGATTATTCATCGACCAGTGAAGCAAAAAGAATTAAAAAGTATTTATGCAATTACTGAGACGGATCGTGTACTGGAGTACCTATACCATTATATGGAGGGTTTTATACACTTTAATCAAGACAATTATAAAATCGCACTAAAGCATTATCGAGTAGCAGAGAAGTCTTTGCATAAAGCAAATCGTTATGAGCAAGCTGAATTTTACTATAGGTTTGGAGCGAGTCTGTACCGAATAGACCAAAATATCATTGCAATGAACTATATTAACGAAGCGTACGAGATTTTTAAAACAAGTGATAACCATCAAAGAAGACGGACGAACTGCTTAGTTTTAATGGCGTGTATACAATCAGAGGCGAAATCATTTCATAAAGCGAGCCAATTGTTTGAACACACATTAGAACTTAGTGCTCCCTATCCTTATATGAACTCTTTAGTATTGAGAAATCGAGGGTTGCACGAATATAGGCAAGGTTTCTACGAGGTGGCTAAACACTCGTTTTATGATGCACTTCATACGGGTAACCAAAGTCAAACAATCGTAGGTGAAAAGACGAAATACAATTTAGCGAACATCTATTTAAAACTTGGGGATATAGAAAAAGGTTTGTTACTACTGAATGAAGTCGAGCAAGAATTCCGATCTTGTGATTTGAATGAATATATAGGCAGATGTATGGTGACAAGAGGACTATATGCATTTGAAGACATTAACATTGATCTTGTTGATAAAGGAATAGAAGTCTTTGATCAGAATAACTTGTATTTTCAAAAAGGAGAGGTGACTGAAGAAGTGTCCAATCGATTCAACGATAAGAAAGCATACGATCAGGCATTGAAGTTCATGGAAATCTCTAAGAACACTAGTATTGAACAAACTTATATGGGAATAGTTAACATATGAAAAAAATAATTTATTGAATTAACGTTCGTGATATTAATTTTTACCGTCAATGATTTTGGTACAATCACATAGGTAAATAGTGGAGACTACGTTTCTCGTCACGTTAAAGGTGATGTAGAGTAATACGATCAGGTCGTTATCTACATTGAAAGAAGTTAAAGTTGGTGAGTTGTACAATTCGGTATGGATGATGAGATGAAAATAGAAAAATGATGCCAAAAAAGTAATGCGCGCAAACGTCGTTTTCAGTGGAGGGAGTGTTTAAATCCTACGGTGAAGGTGGCTAGTGCGCTTTTTCGTATTGATTATGGCGTGTACGACGCTAGAGCGGAACTTTGGAACTGAAGTTCATGAATTATATAGTTTATCCTAGTGTTGATTACATAAATACTAGGATAGGTATGCACGTTCAAAATAGAGGTTTGGGGATAATGGTCTTTCATTCAAGCCGCAAAATAAATGGACCATGCCTAAGAGAAGTGTTTATGTTTTGATAACGCGAGTGCATTGAATGCAAGCTAGTAGTGTATATGGTTGTTTAAAAGGCGGAGGGAATGATCGGGAAGTTAGTAAAACATAAAGGGTACAAGTCGGGTATATCTGCTAATAATTCGATCTGCGCTGAAAGCAGGAGTTTCTGTAAGAGTGTTTAGCTAACCTTTATCATTATAACGTTTGCTTCAACACTTTTGAAATGGCTTGAAGAGCGGTAGCGACGTTCTCGTTACTCTCTTCTACTTGGAGCATACGGGCATTCATGTCGAGTTGGGCAACTTCTACATTTCCAACACGTTTCGTAAGAGCGGTTTGTTCGTTTTCAATTCGATCTAAGCGATCTTCCACACGGTCGAATCTTTTGTCTATTTCCTCAAATTTCTTATGCATAAGATCAAATTGAGTGATCATCGTTGTTCTTGTGTCAGTCATCAAGTCAAAAAGTTGTTGAAAGTCATTGTTTTTCTCCATCAGTCAACCTCCTTTTCTTCATTATAATTGGATTGATTTAAACGAGCAATGGAAATATATAAGCGATTGCTAATGGGTTAAATCACCCTCTACCCTTCCAATTGAAATGTACATATGCGTATGCGAATGGGTATAATGGAAGAACATGGAACTGTTCATTGGAGAGTGGTACGTTCGTAATTGATAAGGGATGGGCGCAACGCGTTGGCGATGAAGGGGTGAGGTGTATGGCGTATTTTATTGAGCGGCTGGACAGATTGAATCAACGTTTTCTGCAAGAGGCCGTAGCAGTTTTGGTCATTTCATTTCATCGTGATTTGGTGTTTCTGAATCGAACGGATGAACAATTAATCAAAGCGATTGCCCCGACATTTAAACGAGAGCAAGTGTATGTGGCGATAGAAAATGACAAGGTGATCGGATTGGCTGTCTATTCAACGTCGACATCTTATTCGCAAGTCTTATCACTGCGACATGCGATTCGCTCATTTGGGATGTGGAAAGGATACCTCTGTTGGATCTCGATGAACCGAAAACCGATACGATTAGCCGATGACCAATGTTATATCGAGGACGTTGCCACGCACCCTGAACATCGTAGAAAAGGGGTGGCCCATGCGTTAATGAATGTTCTAATGCAGGACGTAAACAATATGGAATATGTACTCGAAGTCGTGGATACGAACGATGCGGCGATTTCGGTATATACGGACCTTGGTTTTTATAAATACCACGCCGTTAAAGAAAATAAGCACGTGCAAAAAACATTAGGCTATTCAGAAAGGCAGTATATGAAGCGAGCAACATGAGCAAAGGTTTTGTGCTTCAAGAAAAAATGCATTACGCTGTTACGAGAAGGAGGCGTTAACGATGAACGTAGAAGTTTGGTCGGACATTGCTTGTCCGTTTTGTTATATAGGGAAACGAAAGTTCGAAATGGCTTTGGAGGATTTTGAAGGGAAAAACGATGTGAATGTGACATTCAAGAGCTTTCAGCTTGAACCGGATGCTCCGAAACATTCCGTTGAATCGATGAATGAGAAGCTCGCGAAAAAATATGGCAAGTCTGTTGAAGAGATGGCAGCGATGCAGCAACAAGTAGCTGCACAAGCGGAAGAAGTTGGTTTGAATTATCGGTTGGATCTCGTCCAATCGACGAATACTGAAGCGGCTCACCGCTTGACACATTATGCAAAAGAACACGGGAAGATGAATGAACTGACTGAAAAGCTATTGCATGCGTACTTTATTGAAGGAAAACATATTGGCGAAGAACAAGAGCTTGTTCGGTTAGCGGAAGAAGTTGGGTTGAAAAAAGAAGCTGTCCAAAATATATTGGCGAGCGGCGCATATAAAGAAGCTGTGCAGCAAGATATTCGCGAAGGGGCGGAGCTTGGCGTTCAAGGGGTTCCGTTCTTTGTTTTTAATAGAAAGTATGCCGTTTCAGGCGCTCAACCTCCTGAGGCCTTTTTGGAAGTGTTAAACAAAGTGAAAGCAGAAGAGAAGCCGAGTCCTCTAAATGTTGTGAAGCAAGGGGACGCTTGTTCAGATGAAACGTGTTAAGCAGCCATCCGGCTGCTTTTTCTATTTACGAACATATTATCCGCATCGAATGATATTGTTCGGATTTCGTTGACAAGCGATATGGAACGTTGGTAGAATAATATTGTACAAAAGAATACAAGATACCTCATATAACCACAAGAATATGGCTTGTAAGTCTCTACCAAGACACCGTAAATGTCTTGACTATGATCGGTATATGTCTGCACTACTTGTGCAAGTCATTTTCGGTCGTATTGCCAATCGGGGCAACGACTTTTTTTATGGGTTTTCTTAAGGGGGAACAGTCCGTTGAAGAATTATTTTAATTTTGCAGAGCATGGAACGAGTTATAAGCGAGAGACGCTCGCAGGTTTTACAACATTTTTGGCGATGGCTTATATATTGGCTGTGAATCCTCTTATCCTCGGTGATGCGGGCATGGACGCCAATGCAGTTTTTGTTGCAACGGCCATTGCTGCAGCGATTGGTTCCTTTATTATGGGGCTGTGGGGCAAGTATCCGATCGCATTGGCTCCAGGAATGGGATTGAATGCGTTCTTCGCCTATACCGTCGTACTAGGCATGGGTATTGATTGGCAAATTGCTTTGTTTGGCGTATTTTTATCTGGAATTATTTTTCTTATTATTACGCTCTTTAAGATTCGTGAAGTGATTATTAACGCCATCCCTTCGGAAATGAAATATGCTGCGGGTGCAGGTATTGGTTTGTTCATCGCTTTTATTGGCCTGCAAAATGCCGATATTATCGTATTGGATGAAGCGACGCTCGTTAGTCTCGGAGATTTATCGAACCCTTACACACTGCTTGCGATGTTCGGGGTTGTTATTACAGCATGCTTCATGGTGTTGAAGCTACGTGGCGGTGTGTTCTATGGAATGGTCGCTACAGCGATTGCGGGTATACTATTTGGCTTAATTCAACCGCCGTCTGGAATTATTAGTAGCATTCCAAGTCTCGCTCCGACTTTTGGGGCAGCGTTTACGCACTTAGGGGAAGTGCAGTGGACAACGGAAATGATTTTGCAATTATCGATTGTCGTAATTACGTTTTTATTCGTTGATTTCTTTGATACAGCGGGGACGCTTTATGCCGTTGCCCAACAAGCGGGGTTTGTTAAAGATAACAAGCTTCCAAATGCTGGCCGAGCGTTACTGTCTGACGCTTCTGCAACGTCTATCGGTGCGATTCTCGGTACGTCAACGACGACAGCTTATGTAGAATCTTCAGCCGGTGTCGCTGCAGGGGGGCGAACCGGTTTCACCGCCATTGTGACGGCAGGGTTTTTCTTAGTGGCTTTGTTCTTCTCGCCACTTCTTGAAGTTGTCACGTCCCATGTTACAGCCGCAGCCCTCATCATTGTCGGCGTACTAATGGCATCGTCACTGAGACTTATTGAATGGGACCGAATTGAAGTTGCCATTCCTGCATTTCTCGTCGTTGTCGGTATGCCACTAACGTATAGCATTGCAAGCGGAATTGCACTCGGCTTTATGTTCTATCCGATTACAATGGTTCTTGCTGGAAAAGGAAAAAATGTTCACCCGATCATGTATGGACTATTCTTCATCTTTGTCGGATATCTGTTCTTTTTATAGCATGGATGACGATAAACACTGCACCGTGTCCCCGTGACGCTGTGCAGTGTTTTTTGTGTGCATGGGAATGGCTTTGTTTGGGGAAAATGGGAGCAGTTCAGTAGAAGAGAAGGTGTTTGTATTGAAGAAAGTAGTATGGGGTTTAGCGATGATTGCTGCGGTACTATTTCAATCAACTGTTCCGGTGGAGGCAAGTGATCCGGTCACTTCACAACTCGTTGACCGGGAGGGTATTCCGATGGGGCTTGTCTATTTGGAACCTGATGACGCAGGCGTGCGTGTGCACGTAAGTGTGTCGGGTTTACGCCCAAACACAAATTACGAATTTCATTTTCATGAGTATGCAGCATGCGATGCACCGGAGTTTCAATCCGCAGGTGCGTATTGGAACCCCGACCATGAATCATCGTCAGTGGCAGGGGAATTGCCGAACATCCGTACCGACAACGATGGTCGGTACAGCGATTCGATCGTCGCCGAACACGCTAGTCTAATAGAGGGTTCGATAAATAATCCTGTGCTGCCAGCAGGTTCTTCCCTCGTTTTAGAAAGATCAGGTGCTCGAATTGCGTGTGGCACGGTTGAAGGGTGAGCGCTTTTAAGTAATGGTCATTGATACTCAGCTCGGGAGTTTAACTATGTTTTAAGACGTTACTTAAGAAGGATAGATCCTCAAGTTTTTAAAAAGCATCATATGACTAGGTGAAATGAATTTGTTTAGTTTTAGGCATGTAAAAAAGTTTTGTCAGCAGTGAGCAATTTACATTTTCTGATTGGACTGCTGTTATAATAGCAAGTTTATTAAATAAAGAAGATATCAAGTGTAATTAAACTCTTGATATCTTCATCCAATATTGCAAGTGTACCTACAATCATCTATGGAGAATAAATATTATTTTATCAATCACCTAAAGTGACGCTGTCTGCGATTGTTCTAATTTCAAATTCATCGTATTCCCCATCGTGATATTCTACATTTCCGTACATAGAAATTCGGTAAGTGCCATTTGGAACGTCAATGGTTCTCTCGCCGTCTGCGGTATTTCCAACTCCGGTTGTGTGATGTGGTTCGGTTCTTAGAAATTCGAAACTCCCTTGAACTTCTTCTTCGACTTCAAAGAAAATATTTGCATGCCAGATGGATCTGTCATCTGTGACTTCATATTGACAAGTTAATTCATCTAGGAACACAAAACAATCGCCCCAAACGCTCTCGATAGCTAGTGGAAATGAATCGTCGCTCTGTTTATCAATCATTGGTTGCATTGTGTTCAAGTCGCCTGCATAATCGCCAAAATCATTTGCGTCAACCGTGACTGGTAAAAAAACGAACAGTAATGTTACAATGGGTAAAATCACTTTCATAAAATCACTCCTTATTTAAGATTATAATGATAATACCCATTTTTCAGAAAAATAAACATTTTATTTAGTGGAGGACTGAATATGAAGATACGCAATCTTTCAATTGAGGGTGGCGGTAATCCTATTAATGAATATGGGTTTAAGTCTACTCACTCTTTTAATTTCACTGTCGTTCCAGGAGATAATAATTGTTTGGAACCTGTAAATGTAGAGGTTGTGACTCAATCAGAATATGATTTCTTAAAAGCTAAGTATACGTATAATATTATTCAAACGAATAACTGGTCGGTATTAACAGCTGATGCAAAAGCAAGCTTTATAAAGTTACATTTAGAGAGGTACTTGGAAAGTAAGATAGATTCTTATAGAAAGATTGCAAAAGAAAGAAGTACACAAAAATAATAACTGGCGATATTGTGTTAGGCACACAATCGAATGATAAAAATGATGTACCGTTAAGGAAAGTACAGATAGCCTGCTGGCCTAATAGGAATAGGCAAACAGGCTAGTTTTATAAAAGATTTTGAAGTTGTGTTATTGCGCGGGTAATCTATTGAATAAGCTTGGTATTTAGGATTACAACAATGAATGCTTACCCTTCAGAATACGTACCCATCAAAAATTAAACTCTACTGTTAAAAATTAATTATATTACTAGGACTGAAATTATAATCATTAAGGGTCTGTCTAGTCATCCTCCAACACCCAGCCAAACGCATCGAAATCTGTAATCGCATTTTCATCTGCACTTATTTGATCGATGTACCAACCTCTGCCATTTGATTCGCTCGTTTCATAACGAAAGCGGACGTCGATGGGTCCTGAGTAATCGGTAATTGGAAAGTTTGCGGATACCCATTCCCATTTGGTTGATCCTACCCATCCGCGATGAATGGTGTTTTGTGTGTCGTCTCGGTTGACCCGACCAGACAATGGTTGCCACGTTTCACCGTCATCATCGGATACTTCAACGATTCCGTAGTCACGTTCAATGTCATTGGCAATATGAAACCACGTATCAAATGTTATGGCATCATGATCTGTCGCATCGATGGAAAAGGAGAGGGTATGGCTCGCGTTTCGTGTGTAACCAGAATACCATGCCGGTTCACCGCTTGGTGCAGATACGGGTATTGCACGAGCCGCTTGTTGTGCGACGTCATGACGGACGGTATTGATTGACCCTTCATCTCTCGTCGGGTGAACTCTGTTGGAAAGAAAGATGACGAAACTGTTCGTAATCGGATCCACGACAAATGTTGTACCGGTGAACCCGGTGTGGCCGACCGCAGATGGGGAAGATAACCCACCCATGAACCAACCTCGATCAACGTTCCAGCCTAGACTTTGACCGATGTGGGTTTCTCGGACGATTTCATTTCGCATCATTCGCCCCACCGTTTCTGGCTGCAAGATTTGCTCATCATCATACGTTCCGCCATTTAAAAGCATTTGCAGAAAAACCGCCAAATCATAGGCGGTGCTGAATAGCCCGGCGTGACCAGTTGCGCCACCGAGGTCATCTGCTTTTTCGTCATGCACAATGCCCCATACAAGGCCGCGCTCGTCGGTGTATTCAGTCGGAGCAATTTGCCCGAGTAGCTCTTCTGGAGGATTGAACATCGTCTCGTTCATCCCAAGGGGCTTTGTAATATGCTCATGAATATACGCATCAAGTGGTTCAGATGATACTTCCTCAATAAGTTTACCGAGAACGAGCATACTTACATCGCTATAAACCATCGTCGTGCCAGGAATATTAATCAGTTCAATTTCTAGGATCGCATCCCACATTTCGTCAACCGTATCGTATTGGCTCGTTTGAATGGAAGCGGGTACACCAGATGTATGTGTGAGTAATTGCTTGATCGTCACTTCTTCTTTGCCATTAGTCCCAAACTGAGGAAGATAATTGGCTACCGGGTCATGAATCGACACCAGCCCTCGTTCCTCGAGTTGCATGACGGCTGTTGCTGTAAATGTTTTCGTTAAAGAAGCGAGATCAAAGATCGTATCCGTCTGCATCGAGATCTTTTCGTCTGAAGGTAACTCTTCTCCGTCAGCGTCAAATCGATAGGCATCACCGTAGGCTTCATGTTGAACAATCTTCCCGTCTTTTCCTACAAGAGTGACTGCACCAGGGAATAGCTGATCGGTTGTCATTCCAGCGTGGACGATCGAATCAATCTCATCAATAAATGAGGTGGTTAATCCTGCTTCTTCGGGTGGGTGATAAGCGAGAGTGTGTGATGTGTTGCGGTTCTGCCAATCTTGATCAAAAGTGGCAATCGGTGTTTCATCTCGCAACAAATAGTGAGCGGTTTTTTTTCTGAGAAGCTCGTAAGCGGTCGTACTCATTCGGTTTTGAGCGTGGTAAAGCGAAAGGTCATCTTTGAAAGCGAGCATCGCTTCGGTGAGTGCATCGGTATCATTTGGGTCAATCATCATGCGCATGACGACGAGTTGACGCTGTAAATCATTATGTACGCGTGCATCCACGAACCCGTCGTGACGTTTGAGATGTTCAATGAGAAGTTGTACGTCAGATACCTTTGTCGGTTCGGTCGTTTGTTGCGCGGTGTCTACTGTGGCTGAGTTCGCTTGAACGTCGGCTGTGAGCGGAGCAAAAGCAATGAGCAAAGTCGAACATAATATGAGTAGGTGCTTCATCGAATTCCCCTTTTCTACATAAATTGTAAATACTATTCTTAATATTTACACACAGGAAGTTGAGAACGTCAATCAGCAGGAAGAGTATTTTTGAAAAACAGGTCCGAGGATACGGGACGATAATCAGATCATGCATCGGTGATTCGGGTGTGGGGGGAGTGACTTGTGAGCGTGTAGTTGCTGAGTGGGTGGTTCGGTTAGATCGACTAGCTGTTTCCAAAGAACCGCTATTGGAAGCAGATTCAGTCGCATATGAACGTTTTCCCCACGTTTGCTTCCAATCAATAGACGTCTAGTTCCAAACACGCGATATTGGAAGCAGATCCTAACTTTGTAGCGCTCGTGAAGTCTTAGATTTATATGCGGCCCTGATGGAACCTTGAGGTTAAAAGAAAACTGACTCGGTTGAGTCAGTTTATTGACAGATGGCTAGCTAATCGATGTGCCATTGGCGACAGGTTCATCAGGAGATAAGAGAATGACATCACCTTTTCCTGGAACGGCACCGAGGACAAGCACTTCTGAGGTGAAGCCAGCAATCTTTCGAGGTGGAAAGTTGACGACGGCGGTCACTTGTTTTCCGATGACCGCTTCAGGTTCATAGCGATTTGTTATTTGGGCGCTAGAATGTTTGATACCGATCTCGTCACCGAAATCGATGCTCATTGCAATGGCTGGAACCTTTGCTTTTGCTAATGGCTCAGCGGTTTTTACTGTTCCAATTCGAATGTCTAAAACTTGAAAGTCATCAATGGTAGCCACAATCATCCACTCCTTTTTCTCTAGTCTACCTTAGTAAAATAAAAAACGCACCTTCTCGTTTTGTACGAAAAGATGCGTTAGTCACTATGTATGGTGGAGCTGGAGGGATTCGAACCCTCGACCTCTTGTCTGCCAGACAAGCGTTCTCCCCCTGAACTACAGCCCCGCGTTTATGTATGAACCTATATTAATATAACAGCTCTCGCTATTTTTCGTCAAGAGAGTACAAAAAATAGCGAGTCTCTTCACTCAAATAACACCGTACTTGTGCAACAACTCCGATTCATCCCCGGTAATCCAACCGAAAATTTTCGGTTCTCCTTTTTGAAATTGCAGCAAATAGTTGGCACGAAAGGGAACGTGAATGGTCTTTTCGTTTACAACATAACTCGCTTGCCACTCGGTGTGAGCAACCCCGTGATGAGCATCAATGATGTTCAGTTTGACGTGTAAGCATTGCATCGCTTTTGTGCCGATTGATCGGTAATATTCATAGCCTTGTTTCATATTTTTTTGAAGTGATTCATCGTTATCCCCGGTCATTACCCCATTCGGGTTGGCAGCGATGAAAGAATCTGTATAAAATGACGCAAAGTGATGCATATCTATCTCGCCATTCAGTGCCCCGTTGAAAGCTTGTTCATACTTCGTGAATAATTCGTTTGCGCGGTCTAACATTGTTTGTTCATTCATGGTGTTTCCTCCTTATTGGATATATGGTTTAAACGCGATATGATTGTAATGAATCTTACACTCGGGAGGTGGCCATGTACATTCCTAAGCATTTTGCAATGAAGGATGAAGATGAAGTCTATGCTTTTGTGCAGCAATATCCGTTTGCTTCTCTCGTTTCACTCGATGTAGACGGTATACCTGAAGCGACACACGTACCGCTCATTCTAGATGAAAACAAAGCGCATTTGATCGGGCACTTTGCAAGAGCCAATCATCAATGGAAAACGATTGAAGGGCAGCGTGCACTCGCAATTTTCCTCGGTGCACACAGCTATATTTCTTCTTCATGGTATGAAACCCAAAAAGCAGTGTCTACATGGAATTATGAGAGCGTACATGTGTATGGAACGATGGAATACTTGCGAGATGATGAGCTGCATGACGCATTAAAACAACTCGTGCTCACGTATGAAGACACTTTTCTGGAAGACAGTGACTATATTGAAGGCATGAAAAAAGGCGTTGTTGGCTTTAAAATGAAAATAACAGAATTGCAAGGTAAATCTAAGCTGAGCCAAAACCATTCACGAGATCGCCAGCGGCGTGTGATTGCGAAATTGCAACAATCTGAGCGAGAAGATGACCAACAGATCGCGAAGCGAATGAAGGAAAACGAGAAAAATAAAGAAGAATAACCTGATATGTTCAGGTTATTCTTCTTTATATGCACTAAAACGTAGGCGAACGTAATCGGCATACCATTGGTCGCCGTCACGAAGTGCCGGTTCAGCAAACTGTATAGTTCGTTCTAACACTTCTTCACGAATTTCAGGTTCGAGAGGTTGTAAAAGTGGATCAGCAAAGTTTTGCATCCAAATCTTCAGTCCTTCTGCACCGTTGACGAGCGGTGTCGGACGATTGAAGTAGACAGCTTTTTCTACAACAAAACCGTGCTTCTCTAGTAGAGACGTGTACTCTCCTAAACTCGGGAAGTACCATGGGAAAATCGTCGGCATCGGTTCTTGCCCAATCTCTACAAAAGCCATATTCACAGCGGCGATAATGGTTGCGATGTTATCTTGAGCACCCATCTCTCCAATAAAGCGACCACCTGGCTTTAGTGATTTAGATACCGATTGAAGTACTGGATCGGGTTCGGTCATCCAATGAAGCGCCGCATTTGAGAAAACAGCGTCAACAGGCTGGTCGACTTTGAATTCTTTCGCATCGGCTACTTCAAATGATAGGTTTGGATACTTTGCCTTCGCCGTTTCAACCATAGAGCTAGATGAATCAATTCCGTGAACGGTTGCGCCGAGTTGGGTAATGCGGTCAGCGAGTTCGCCCGTACCACAGCCAAGGTCAAGAATGGTTTCCCCTTTTTTAGGAGCTAACCACTCTTCTAATAAGTCTTTGCCATACCTGGAAACGTAGGCAGCTGTATCGTCATAAAGGGAAGGATCCCATACTTTTGCGTTCATGAACACCACTCCTCTTTAATTACATAGTATATGGAAAATCTACGAAAAAGCCAATAGAAATGATGCAAAGAAATCCGACAAAAACTGAAACGGATACGCGTTCTAATCTAGTAGACATCGACATAGAGTGTACGAGATACGGTTTAGGAGGAGTTACTAGTGAAACAGACACCCATCTATTGGATCACCGGTATGCTGCTTGCGATGTTGTTATTGTACGTTCCGATTCACTATATCTCTACGGTCCATCAAGAACGGGCGCTAGAAGCGAGTATTTTTGAGGAATCAAATTGGCAGTATTATACGTACCAGTATCTCGGAACAGGCACACGATATACATCAGGCAACCCTACGTTTTATTTAGCTCATAACGGTGCGGGGTACTTTGTCATCCATGTTGCTCAAAATGATCGCCAAGTGGAAAGAATTACACCGATTTCTACAGATCAAGAGCAGCTCTTAGAAATCGTCGACCGCTATGAAATTCAAAGGTAACGTGGGAGAAACTGTCACAAAAATGAGGGTCGCATACGTCTTTATTTTTATGAAAAATACCTGTATGATAATATAGATTGACTATTTTACTGATAGAAAGGAGGGGTATGTGATGAAGCGTGAAAAAGCAGTCGTCGTATTTAGTGGTGGACAAGATAGTACAACTTGTCTTTTTTGGGCATTAGAGCGTTTTGAAACGGTCTATGCGGTTACGTTTGCGTATGGTCAGCGTCATAGTGAAGAATTGAATGTCGCAAAGGCGATCGCGAAAGACGTAGGCGTCGAGCATCATATTCTTGATATGGATCTGTTGAACCAACTTGCTCCGAATGCACTCACTCGTTCAGATATTGATGTGACTGATGGAGGAGAGGGTGAGTTACCGAGCACGTTTGTGCCAGGCCGTAACTTGCTTTTCTTAACGTTTGCTACGATTTTCGGTCAGCAACGTGGGGCGAATCATATCATTACAGGTGTGTGTGAGACCGATTATAGTGGCTATCCTGATTGTCGTGATGGGTTTGTTAAATCTTTAAATGTAACGCTAAACCTTGCGATTGACGACACTTTCGTTATTCATACTCCTCTCATGTGGCTGGATAAAGAAGCAACGTGGAAGTTAGCGGATGATTTAGGTAGGCTCGATTATGTACGTGAGCGGACATTAACATGCTACCACGGTGTTCAAGGTGATGGGTGTGGCGAATGTCCAGCATGTGAGTTAAGACAACTTGGGCTAAACAAGTATCTCGAGCGTAAAGGTAGTGATCGCTAATGCTTCAGCAGTTTTACCCGCAAGTACAACATGACTATCGTTATGAGTTGAATAAAGATATGCACTTTGCTGCTGCGCATTTTATTGACGATCCGAGTGCCGGCATTTGCCAAGAAATGCACGGACATACGTATTTTGTAAATGTGACCGTTGCTGGAGATGAGCTTGACAGCACTGGATTTTTAATAAATTTTAAGGAACTAAAAAAACAAGTGCATGGTCGTTTTGACCATTCACTTCTTAATAAACATCCGGAGTTCAAGGCAGGTATACCGACGACAGAAGTTGTGGCAAGTGTCATTTGGGACCAAGTCGATGAACTTTTGTCTAAAGAGGCGCACCGACCGTTTTGTCTGCAAGTCATCGTGAGGGAAACCCCAACAAGCTATGCGATTTATCGTCCGAAACAGGAGGAGCATCGATGAAAATTCCTGTATTAGAGATCTTTGGGCCGACGGTTCAAGGAGAGGGTATGGTTGCAGGGCAAAAGACGATGTTCGTTCGTACAGGTGGGTGTGATTATAGTTGCTCGTGGTGTGACTCCGCATTTACGTGGGATGGCAGTCAAAAGGCAGAAGCGCTATCGGCAGAAAGTGTGTTGGAACGTTTGGACGACACCGGTGGAGATCGTTATAATCATGTAACGATTTCTGGTGGAAACCCAGCGCTCCATAAAGGCATTGGTGAGCTCGTAGAACTTCTTACAGATCGAGGAATTCAAACTGCGGTGGAAACCCAAGGGAGTTACTGGCAAGACTGGCTCCTCAGTATTGACGATGTGACCATCTCACCAAAGCCGCCGAGTTCGACCATGGTTACGAACTTCGAGCAGTTGGACTTGTTTGTTGAGCGGTTATCATCGCGAAGTGAAGGTTCGCAATCGCTCAAAGTCGTGATCTTTAACGATGGAGATTTGGCGTATGCGAAACAGGTACATCAACGGTATCCGCACATGCCTTTTTATTTGCAAGTCGGTAATGACGATTTGCACGAGAATCAACCTGAGAAACTTCGGGACCACTTGCTTCATCGTTATGAATGGCTTGTAGACACCGTAATGGAAGACAGAGAGCTGAACAATGTGCGTGTGTTGCCGCAAATCCATGCACTCATTTGGGGCAACAAGCAAGGCGTGTAATTTGAAATAAAGGAGCATCTCCATGGCTGGCAGAGGAAAAGAAGACTTACCAGAAATCACACAGCTTGGGAATCAAGGGACCGCATATTCTTTTGAGTATGATCCAGCAGTTCTTGAGACGTTTGAGAATCAACATCAAAACCGGGATTATTTCGTGAAGTTTAACACCCCGGAATTTACGACGTTATGCCCGATCACAGGTCAACCGGATTTTGCTACGCTTCATATTAGCTATATCCCTGACGTAAAGATGGTCGAGAGCAAATCGTTAAAATTATACTTGTTTAGTTTTCGTAATCATGGAGATTTCCATGAAGATGCGATCAACATCATCGTTAACGATCTCGTTGAGTTAATGGACCCTCGTTATATAGAAGTATGGGGGAAATTTACGCCGCGAGGTGGCATCTCGATTGACCCGTATGTGAATTATGGCAAACCGGGTACGAAGTTCGAGAACATGGCAGAACAACGTTTGTTATACCATGATCTTTATCCGGAAACGATTACCAACCGCTAAATGTAAAAACGCACACGGCCAAGCGCCGTGTGCGTTTTTTGTTAGGTGTGCTGTTGTATAGGGGGGATAGGCGGCACAGACCGGTCGCACTGCTATAATTGTTTGAGTTTCTGCGCTTAGACTCATTTAGAGGATATTGGAAGTCGGCGGCGTCTAGATTAGTTGCACTAACATATTTCTTCAAGGACCAATGGTGAGCTTGGCAAAGTGGAAACTGTGCTGGAGTTGCGACCGAACTGTTCTCAAGTTGGTGAAAATCGCAGGAAAAGCGATATATTCTCATAAACTAGGGAACAGAATGAGCAAACTCGGTAACAAATCAAAAGGTCATGTGTACATCCCCGCCCCGAAGTACCCACATACTGTCGGCGCGAGCCGCGCCGAACCGAGTCCGGTTTTGTTTCGGCCCCGGCGGGGCCGACGTGTCGTTGGCACATCAGCCTGGAATCTGCGCGCAAGTTGGAACAAACTGCGCAGGAGTTTAGCAAAATGAGAGCCAAAATCGTTAAACTAGGCAAACTAGCACCGCGCTCCTCCTCCTCCAACCCAACAGCGCAAATCAGGAAAACCTTACGTTCAATTGATCTAGATGGTTCCGGGAGGTGATCTAGATCGCCGGTCTCCTGGAAATTACCAATATCGAGCATCCATCCAAAGTAGAGACAGCACCATGTTGCCCTTGTGCTCTGGAGTGCAAGTATCCGCCTAAATTGGAAAGCAACAACAAACTGTGTAATTAGGAAAATCTTAAGTTCATCCTATATAGATCACCGATCTCCTAAATATACCTAAATTCTTTACAACTAGAGGTGGTTATGAGTAAACACCACCTCAACGATATAAAAGCGATGGCACTATTATTCGCTGCGTCACGTGCGTTTTCTTTTGGCGTTAAAATGCATTTCGGTTTACGATCTGGTCGATTGCTTCATAGAGTCGGGTTCTGAAGCGGGGGTCCATCATCCATCCCCGGAATGGTTGCATAAAGAGTTACAGAGAGTGATCGACCTTGTCCTCAATGAAAATCAATGCGCAAGCGGTGCGCGTCCTTTTATAGATGAAGATAAGCTTTTTTGTTTCCGAACAAATATGAGTATCGTGCTGTGCGGCACAGACCGTGAGCTTCGACGTCATCACATTTCGCCACTAACACTACAACTAGCTTACCGTTTATAAACGGTATAGATATACTTGATGTTGCCTTATGCTTTTTATGAAAAAGCTCATAAACTATATCGCTAATCAGCGTTTCACTTATTTCTCATTCGACACTTCGAACAATTCTGCAACTGTGACAAACTGAAAGCCGGCTTGTTGAAGTCTTGGAATCAATTCGTTTAAGGCTTCAGGTGAATTGACCGTGAGAGATGGCTCATCTACGCCATCGTGCAGCAGAATAACCCCGCCTGCGGTCGTGTCTGCTAGTACTCGCTCTGTCACCTCTTCTGCAGAAATTTCTTGCCAATCGTTTGGATCAACCGTCCAGCCGACCGCGTAATTGCCCATTTGTTCGAGACGCTCCATTTGTGAATCGAGAATCATGCCATACGGCGGGCGAAAGAGTGTAGGTCGATAGCCGACGAGTTGTTCGATGATCTCATCTGTTTGCTCAATTTCAGTTTGCATTTGATCGGCAGTTAAATCCGTCAAATTAGGGTGGGAGAACGTGTGATTTCCAAGTTCATGACCTTCTTCTTGAATGCGGCGAATGTAGTCAGGATTTGCTTCGGCTCGTTCACCGATGACAAAGAATGTAGCTTGTACTCCGTAGTCTTCAAGTGTATTCAACACGGTTTCTGTAAAACGGGGATCAGGGCCATCATCAAAGGTCAATGCAATCTGATTCGTATCAGGGTTGCCTCTTATCAAAATCACACCTGGGTATGCATCTGCAAGTTCAGGAAGTGTCTCTCCTTGTCTTGCTTCGTCAGTTTGCCCGTTTACAATAGTAGGAATTGCGCACAGAAGAAGCGCCATTAAGGTGATCCATGTACGTTTCAATCATTTCATCCTTTCAAAGAAAGTTATGTGTACCCTCGGAGTATGCCCTGGTTGAGGGGGGATTACTCTCGAATTAAAGATTAATGGGAGGTTACACTCGTAACAGATAATAGAGGGCACAACGGGGCAGGGGCTTGACACAACGGGAGCATTCCCGCGAATGGAGGGATTGCGATGTATCGTTTTGATTGCATACAGATGTCAGTATTGTGAGAAAAAGTAAAGCAAAATCAAAAATCCGCAGAACCTCTAGGCGAAGGCTGGTTTCGTTGATATGATATTCACAGCTAACAACAAGAGGTTAGCCAATACGAATCGAATGAGGAGTGTTTGATCATGAATAAAAAACTTCTATACGGAGCACTATCGGCAATCCTTTCAGTAGGTATGTTAGCAGCATGCGGGGAAGATGCCCCAGAAGAGCCAGAAGGTGGCATTGATGAAGCGCCTGCAGAAGATGGTCTCGACGATGAGCCAATGGATGAACCAGCAGATGAGCCTGCAGAAGATCCACTCGGTGAAGATGACGAAGATCCATTAGGTGAAGAAGACGAAGATCCGCTAGGTGAGGAAGACGATGAAGATCCACTTGGCGCAGATGATGACGAAGAAGACGACGAAGTATAATAGAACAATAGATGAAGGGCATTGACCACCAGCAATGCCCTTTATTTTTTTGTACATAAATCTTCCACTTTTGGTGATGCTTAGAATAAAGTCATGCGCATTGAGGTGGAGAGGTTGTCGAAAATAGAAGCGATTGCAACGGTAATGCCCGAGAACAATGTATCTCAAAAAGAGATTGCATCGTTTGCTAGACGGATATTTAAAGATCGGTATAAAGATATCGATCGACTGTTGCAAGTGTTTGATAATGGTGACATTGTGAACAGACAGTTTGTCATGCCGATCGATTGGTATTCTGAAGCCCATTCATTCGGAGAGAAAAATGATACGTTCATAGAAAAAGCTGTTGATCTTGGGCATAAAGCGATTTCGAAGTGTTTGCAAGACGCACAGGTAGACGATGCTGAGATCGATGCCATTTTTTGTGTAACAAGTACGGGGGTGTCTACCCCGTCTTTGGATGCAAGAATTATGAATCGGCTAAACATGAGTCCACACACAAAAAGAATTCCAATTTGGGGGTTAGGTTGTGCAGGAGGTGCTGCTGGGCTGTCCCGCGGATATGAGTATTGCCGTGCATTTCCAGAGGCGCGAGTGCTCATTCTTTGTATTGAACTATGTAGTTTGACATTTCAACCGAACGATCAAAGCAAAAGTAATCTGATCGGCACATCTTTGTTCTCTGATGGGGTCGCTTGTGTATTAATGCAAGGGGAGAAAGTGAAGTCCCGGCATACGCATGTGCCTGTCATTACACATACGAGGTCGACGCTCATGCCTGATTCTTTACGGGTGATGGGGTGGGACGTAAGTGATACCGGATTGCATGTCGTTTTTTCAAGAGACATCCCTTCGATTGTGACCGACTGGTTAGATGAGAATGTGAGTAGCTTTCTATCCGCCATTGACCGCTCAAAAGAGAATATCGATCAGTTCGTCGCGCATCCAGGGGGCAAAAAAGTTCTCACGGCGTATGAACAATCGCTGCAGCTACCTAGCGGACATACCGAGCCAGCAAGAGAGGTGCTGAGAAATCATGGCAACATGAGCTCACCTACAGTACTTTACGTGTTCAAAGAGATTATCGATCGTGGACCGACAGCGGGAGAACAAGGTTTGGTGACGGCACTTGGCCCAGGATTTTGTTCTGAATTATTGTGGGTTGAATGGAGAGAAGAGCGATGATTTTATTTCTCATTGTGATGAGTTGGGTCATATTCCAACGTGTCGTTGAACTTCAAGTTGCGAAACGAAATGAGCGACTGACTAAAGACGAAGGTGCGATCGAATACGGAGCCCGGCACTATCCATATATGGTAGGCATGCACGTGTTATTTCTCGTAACCTTAATCAGTGAAGTGTTCTGGCGAGGGTTTCCTCTCTCCCCGGTATGGCAGCTATTACTTCTCGTGTTTCTTGCCATACAAGGATTACGGTTATGGGTGTTGTTGACATTAGGCCGTTTTTGGAACACGAAAATCCTCGTTGTTCCTGACGGGGAGCGAGTGGCAGAAGGACCGTACCGGTTTTTGAAGCATCCGAACTATGTGGTTGTCATTCTTGAAATCCTCATCCTCCCACTGATTTTTCAAGCGTACATTACGATGGCGGTTTTCTCGGTGCTGAATTTCTTGTTCTTGTACTTTGTGCGAATTCCGAAAGAAGAAGAGGCACTTGGAATCCCGAAGAAATAAACGTCGCTCCTTGTCGGAAATAGCGTTTTTTATCCCCTATCCGTTTGCTCCATTTCATGATATATTTTGGCGGAAATGAAAACTTAGGGGGTAAGGGGCGCCGCCGAATGAATGAGTTAATGGAACATGCGTGGAGTGTCGTTTTTATTATATTTGCGATTAATATTGTCTACGTTAGTTTGTTAACGCTTCGTTTAATCTTAACCTTGAAAAACTTGAAACTACTAGCAGCAAGTGCAGGGATGTTTGAAATTGTCGTTTACGTGACCGGTTTAGGCATCGTTTTGGATAACATGACGTCCGTCTTTCACGTGACGGCCTATGCACTCGGGTACGGCATTGGTGTGATTGTAGGCATGAAGATTGAAGAAAAGCTCGCCCTAGGCTACATTACAGTGAACGTCATCACGAAAGAATACGAGCCAGACATTCCTAACCAATTGCGTGATAAAGGCTACGGAGTAACCAACTGGGTGGCATACGGACGAGAAGGCGAACGGTTAATGATGGAGATTTTGACTTCTCGTCGAAGTGAGAAGCTACTTTATGATACAGTGAAGTTACTTGATCCTAAAGCTTTTATCATTTCCCATGAGCCAAAAGCATTTTTCGGCGGGTTCTGGGTGAAAGGATTGCGAAGATAAATGGCCCGAAAGAAAACATTTGAAGTTGTAGACAATGAAACGATTGGTGATTGTTTAGCGAGAATTGACGAAGAAGGCTATCGACCGGTAAAGCGAATAGAAAAGCCAATCTTTACAGAAGATCGTGAACAAAATGTAACCGTTAAAGCGCAAAAGATTGTGTTTGAGGCGGTCGCTAAAGATTAGATGTTCAACGGATCTGAGCTTGTCTTCAAGATAAGTTCAGATCAGCTTTTATGTATAGAAAAAACGAACCCTATTCCATCGGTAGATTAGGTTTCCGCTTAAGAAGATGAAGTGGAGGGATTTCGGTGTGTGGACAAAGACATGTTGTGTTATTTATCGCGGTTAGTTTAGACGGTTATATTGCGACTGAGAATGAACAACTTGACTGGTTATTCGAAGTAGATGGTGAAGGCGACAATGGGATTTCTGCCTTTTATGAGACGGTTGATACAGTCTTAATGGGCAGAAAAACGTACGATTGGGTCAAAAAAGAAACGATTAACGAAGGTTTTCCTTATCAAGATAAACGAACATTCGTGTTTACAAACCAATTCCTTGAAGGTGAACCGTCCGTTCAGCGTGTTCATGAAGATCTTGAATCCTTCGTTAACCAATTAAAACAAGAAAGTGGAAAGAACATTTGGCTCGTCGGTGGCGGTGAGCTAGTTTCTTCATTCTTGAAAGCAGATCTTCTCGATGAAATCACTGTAACGGTTGCCCCGAAACTCATTGGTAAAGGCGTACGGTTGTTTCCGGAAACGAATTCAAAACATAACTTGTCATTAAAACAAGTGCAGACGTTTAATCAATTTGTAGAATTGCATTATGTGGTTGACCGATTGTAAAAGAATCATTATATCTACGCATGTGATATCAAACGAGCCCATTCGTTTGTTTTTTTGTGTTGCAACATAGGAACTACTTGGGTTAATGCAATGCTCTTTCGTGATAAGAATGATGCTTAAAGCAGTTGACATTCGTTTTATTTAGCCAATATCCGAACGATCGATTATTAATATTGGTAAATATTCGAGTTTACATTGACAATTAATCTGACGCATACTACGATAGAAGAAGAGTAAGGCATTTCATTGATCTTTCACAAGATACCTCATATAAATTCGAGAATATGGCTCGAAAGTTTCTACCTGGCTACCGTAAATAGCTGGACTATGAGGAGACAAATGGTTGTCGTACGTCTATGGCAACATGTCTCCTCCCGGTGCTCGAATGAATAAGACAGCGGGTTCTTTGATATGCCTAAAGATAGGAGCGTTTAGAATGACTGTTGATGTTGGCGTAATCATGGGAAGTACATCCGATGATCCGACGATGAAGTTCACGGTACAAATTTTAGAAGAATTACACATTCCGTATGAGAAACGGATTGTATCGGCCCATCGTACGCCTGATTATATGTTTGACTACGCATCATCTGCAAGAGAACGTGGATTGAAAGTCATTATTGCCGGAGCAGGCGGTGCGGCGCATCTTCCTGGGATGGTTGCGGCGAAAACGACATTGCCAGTAATTGGTGTGCCTGTACAATCCAAGACGTTAAGTGGATGGGATTCACTGTTAAGTATCGTACAAATGCCAAAAGGCGTACCAGTTGCGACAGTAGCGATCGGTGAAGCAGGAGCTGAGAATGCTGGATTGCTTGCAGCACAAATGCTTAGCGTTTGGGACCGAAAGCTTGCACACAAGTTAGAAGCAAGAAGAGAAGCGAAGAAAAACGATGTACTTGCCAATCAGGAGGTACAATCATGATTACACCTGGCCAAACGATCGGTATTCTAGGTGGCGGACAACTTGGCAGAATGATGGCGCTCGAATCGAAAGCGATGGGATATCAGATTGCCGTGCTTGAACCTGTAGCTGGATCTCCTACAGCACAAGTCGCTGATATTGAAATTGTCGGTGCGTATAATGACGAAGAAGCAGTAAAGCAATTAGCCGCAGTGAGTGATGTTGTTACCTTTGAATTCGAAAACGTAGATGCGAACACTGCAACGATTTTGCAAGAAGCTGGAAAGTTGCCGCAAGGGATAACGTTATTAAAGACAACACAACATCGCTTACGTGAGAAAGAAGCGTTAGAAGAAGCGGGATTAACCGTCGCGCCGTACAAAGCAATTACGTCTGCGGATGAATTAGCAGCAGCGATTGATGTTCTTGGCACTCCGGCCGTTCTCAAAACGTGTCGTGGAGGCTATGACGGGAAAGGGCAATACGTTATCCATTCAAAAGAAGAAAGCGATCAAGCATTTCAAGAGCTCTACCGTGAGGGTGTAGAACTTGTTGTTGAAGGATTTGTGTCTTTTGAAAAAGAGATTAGTGTAATCGTTACGCGCAACCTAAAAGGTGAACTTCAAACCTTCCCAGTTGCTGAGAACATTCATGAAGATAACATTCTTAAACGGACGATTGTGCCTGCAAGAATTAGTGTAGATGCAAAAAAGCGAGCGGTACAAATGGCAGAAGCGTTTGCCAAAAGCATTGAACTTGTCGGTACGCTTGCCGTAGAAATGTTCTATACAACGAGCGGTGAGATTTACGTGAACGAACTTGCGCCAAGACCACATAACTCTGGACATTACACGATGGACAGTTGCAACGTTTCCCAGTTCGGGCAACACGTTCGTGCAATTTGCGACTGGCCGCTCGTGAAACCAAAGTTGTATCACCCAGTTATTATGGATAACATTCTTGGTGAACATGTGGAAATAGCAATAAAGATGATTCCAGAATTTACGGATGCATTCCTTCATCTTTACGGGAAAAGCGAAGCTCGACCTGGACGAAAGATGGGTCATTTGAACATTACCGCACCAACGGTTGAAGAAGCGCTAGAACGATCATTACAACTACACATACGTACACATACAATGGAGGCAACACAATGATTGAACGTTACACGCGAGAAGAAATGGGAAGTATTTGGACGGAGCAAAATCGTTTTCAAGCATGGTTAGAAGTTGAAATTGCCGCTTGTGAAGCTTGGGCAGAGCTTGGAGACATTCCAAAAGAAGACGTAGAGAAGATCCGCAAAAACGCTTCATTTGATGTGGATCGTATTCACGAAATCGAAGCAAGTACACGTCACGATGTTGTCGCCTTTACACGGGCAGTATCTGAAACGCTCGGTGAAGAGCGTAAATGGGTGCACTACGGATTAACGTCAACAGATGTTGTTGATACAGCACTTTCGTATCTTTTGAAGCAAGCGAACGAAATTCTGCGTGCAGATCTTGAACGTTTTATTGATGTTCTCGGTAAAAAGGCGAATGAACATCGTTATACGTTAATGATGGGACGTACACACGGCGTTCATGCTGAGCCAACGACATTTGGATTGAAACTAGCACTTTGGTATGCAGAAATGAAACGAAATCTTGATCGCTTTGACCAAGCAGCTGAAGGCGTTCGTGTCGGTAAGATGTCAGGGGCGGTCGGAACGTTTGCGAACATTCCACCAGAAATTGAAGCGCACGTATGCGAGCGATTAGGAATTCAAGCCGCGCCAATTTCAACACAAACGCTTCAACGAGATCGACACGCGCATTACGTATCTACACTTGCGCTTATTGCGACGAGTATTGAGAAGATGGCTGTTGAAATTCGTAACCTCCAAAAAACAGAGACTCGTGAAGTTGAAGAGTTTTTTGCAAAAGGTCAAAAAGGTTCATCTGCGATGCCACATAAACGAAATCCTGTTGGATCAGAGAACATGACCGGTCTTGCACGTGTGATTCGTGGTCACGTTACGACAGCATTTGAGAATATGCCACTATGGCATGAGCGTGATATTTCTCATTCATCGGCAGAGCGCATCATTTTGCCAGACAGCACGATTTTACTTAATTACATGCTAAATCGTTTTACGAAGATTGTTGATGAGTTGACGGTCTATCCAGATAACATGAAAGAAAATATGGAGAAAACGTTCGGCTTAATCTATTCTCAACGTGTTCTGTTAACACTAATTGACCGTGGCATGGCGCGAGAAGAAGCGTATGACATCGTTCAACCAAAAGCGATGGAAGCTTGGGAAACACGCGTGCCGTTCCGAACGCTTGTTGAAGCAGAACCGAAGATTACAGATGTATTAACGGATGCAGACCTTGATGAGTGCTTCAACGAAAAACATCATATGAAAAATGTCGACGTATTGTTTGAGCGTGTTGGGCTCTAAAACGTAGATGAACTTCTGGAGGGAAACGGTATGACACTTCTATATGAAGGTAAAGCGAAACAATTATTCACAACCGAGAACAGTGATCAACTTCGAATTCAGTACAAAAACGATGCGACCGCATTTAATGGAGTCAAACATGACATCGTCGAAGGAAAAGGAAGACTTAATAACGAGATTTCATCATTGTTTTTTCCGCTTCTTGAACAAGGTGGAATTCCCACACACTTTATTAAACGCTTAAGCGAAACCGAACAACTTGTGACACCAACAACGATTATTCCTTTAGAAGTGGTCGTTCGAAACATCGCTGCTGGAAGCCTTGCAAAGCGCCTCGGTTGGGAAGAAGGCATTGAACTAAAACGTCCGATTGTCGAGTTTTATTATAAAGATGATGCTCTTGGTGACCCGCTTGTTACCGAGGAGCACATCTCCCTCTTAGAAGCAGCATCGACTGAACAGTTGGAAGAAATGAAGCGTTTGGCATTGCTGACAAATGATACGCTTCTTCCAATCTGTGAATCTGCGAATTTGTTGCTCGTTGACTTTAAATTAGAGTTTGGCATAACAAAAGAGGGTGAACTCATCTTAGCGGATGAAGTATCACCAGACACGTGCCGTTTTTGGGATCGTGACACAAGACAGAAACTAGACAAAGATTTGTATCGTTATGAACTCGGTTCACTTACAGCAGGGTACGAAACAATATTAGAGCGCATTGGAGGCGTTGTTCATGGTTAACGTGCACGTATACATCACACTTAAAGAAGGCGTATTGGATCCACAAGGTAAAGCTGTGGAACATTCTTTATCATCACTTGGCTACGAAGGAGTCGAGGAAGTTAGTGTTGGCAAGTGGATCCAACTGAAAGTGAAAGATGGAGAAGGATTAGAGACACGTATTGAAGCGATGTGTGAACAACTTCTTGCCAATCCAGTGATTGAGAACTACACCTACAAAGTAGAGCGGGAGGCAACGGTATGAAGGCCGCTGTCATCGTTTTCCCAGGATCAAACTGTGACACAGACATGTTTCACGCCGTGAAAGATTTCACCGCTGCTGATGTGGTTGAATTTGTTCCTCATACGGCTAGTAGCGTAGCCGATTACGATGCAATTTTTATTCCTGGTGGATTTTCATATGGCGATTATCTTCGTACTGGAGCGATCGCACGCTTTGCACCTGTTATGAAGAGTGTGAGTGAAGAAGCGGCAAAAGGAAAAACAATTGTAGGCGTTTGTAATGGATTTCAAATTCTTCAAGAAGCAGGCTTACTGCCAGGCGCAATGAAGCGCAATAAAGACTTGAAATTTATTTGCCGTACGGTCGGTCTAAAAATTGAGAATCATAGCACTCGTTTTACATCGGAATATACAGAAGGAGATGTGCTGCAAGTTCCGATTGCCCACGGAGAAGGAAACTTTGAATGCGATGATGAGACGCTTCAAAAGTTACAGGATAACAACCAAATTGTTTTCACGTATGTGAACGATGTGAACGGATCAAAATCTCAAATTGCCGGTATTCAAAACGAAGAGGGTAATGTTCTTGGAATGATGCCACATCCAGAACGCGCGATGGAAGCATGGCTTGGTAGTGAAGACGGACGTCAATTGTTTACGAGTGTTTATCGCCATTGGAGGGAAATGAATGTTGTTACAAACTGAACCAACACCATCACACATTAAAGAAGAGAAACTCTATCAAGAGATGGGCGTGAAAGATCACGAGTACGAGCGAATTGTGAATTTAATCGGCCGTGAACCTAATTATACCGAGATCGGTATGTTCAGTGTACTCTGGTCAGAACATTGTAGCTACAAGCATTCCAAACCATTGCTTCGCCAATTCCCAGTTGATGGACCCCACGTCTTACAAGGACCGGGAGAAGGTGCTGGTGTTGTAGACATCGGTGATGACCAAGCCGTCGTTTTCAAAGTTGAAAGTCATAACCACCCATCAGCGGTTGAACCGTATCAAGGGGCAGCGACAGGGGTTGGTGGTATTCTGCGTGACGTGTTCTCCATGGGTGCTCGTCCAATCGCGCTCTTAAACTCGCTACGTTTCGGACCTCTTGATACACCGCGTGTACGTTACTTGTTTGAAGAAGTTGTTGCGGGAATTGCCGGTTATGGCAACTGTGTAGGTGTACCGACCGTTGGTGGTGAAGTCCAATTTGATCGCTCATACGATGGCAATCCACTTGTGAATGCGATGTGTGTTGGGTTAATCGATCATCGCAACTTGCAAAAAGGCGTCGCTGCCGGTGTTGGAAACACGGTCATGTATGTTGGCGCAAGTACAGGGCGCGACGGCATTCACGGGGCGACGTTTGCTTCAGAAGAACTGAACGAAGAGTCTCAAGCGAAGCGTCCGTCGGTTCAAGTTGGTGACCCGTTCACGGAAAAGCGAGTACTTGAAGCATGTTTAGAGCTCGTTGAATTGGAATCACTCGTCGGGATTCAAGACATGGGTGCAGCGGGTCTTACGAGTTCTTCTGCAGAAATGGCAAGCAAAGCCGGTTCTGGTATCAACATGAACCTCAATCTCGTACCACAACGTGAAAAGAATATGACCCCATACGAAATGATGCTTTCAGAATCACAAGAGCGGATGTTACTCGTCGTGAAAAAAGGTCATGAGTCTGAAATTGAAGAGATTTGCGAAAAGTGGGACCTAGATGTCGCATCGATCGGAGAGGTAACCGATGATCGCAATTTAACGCTCTATTTTGACGGTCAAGTGGTTGCTGATGTACCTGTAACGGCATTAACAGACGATGCTCCAGTGTATGAAGTTGAGTCAATTGAACCGGCTTCATTTAAAGAGAACCAAGCAAAAGACTGGAAGCCAGCGTCAATCACCGATTACAACGAAACACTCAAAGACCTATTGCAACGCCCAACAATCGCTTCTAAAGAATGGGTGTATGATCAATACGATCATATGGTACAAACGAATACTGTTGTAGTACCAGGATCTGATGCAGCGGTTCTTCGCATTCGTGGAACGAAAAAAGCGCTTGCGATGACGATGGACGGTAACAGTCGCTACATTAAGCTTGACCCAGAAAATGGAGGCAAGCTTGCCGTTGCAGAAGCTGCGCGTAACATTGTCTGTTCAGGAGCGAAACCACTTGCACTCACGGACTGTTTGAACTACGGCAGCCCAGAACAACCGAACATCTACTGGCAAATGAAAGAATCGACGAAAGGCATGAGTGATGCTTGCCGTACGCTTTCAACGCCAGTCATTAGCGGAAACGTCTCGCTTTATAATGAGACTTCAGGGGAAGCAATTTATCCAACGCCGATTATCGGTATGGTCGGTCTTATTGAAGATACCGCTCACATTACGACGCAACAAGCAAAACAAGCTGGAGACCTCGTTTATGTCCTTGGTGAAGGTTCAGCACACTTTGGTGGTAGCGAGCTTCAACTGATGCAAGACGATAATATTTACGGTATTGTGCCAAAAATTGATTTGGATGTTGAAGCGAGTCGTCAAGAATTGGTATTACGTACAATTCAAGCAGGAATCGTTCAGTCGGCACACGATTTAGCTGAGGGTGGTTTAGCAGTAGCACTTACAGAGAAAGTCATGGGCACGTCTTTAGGGCTTAACATAACGCTTTCCAAAGACGCAAACACGCTATTCTCAGAAGCACCTTCACGTTATGTGTTTACGGTTAGAGCAAGTGATGCAGAACAGTTCGAATCACTCATGCCAGAAGCACGAGCAATCGGTCATATAACAGACCACGCACAAGTGATTGTGAATGATGATTCTGGTCAGTCATACATCAACGCGTCAACTGAAGAATTAACTCGCATTTGGAAAGGAGCCATTCCATGTTTGCTGAAATCAAAGGCTTAAACGAAGAGTGTGGACTGTTTGCGATTTGGGGCCACAATGAAGCGGCACAGCTTTCTTACTATGGTTTGCATAGTTTGCAACACCGGGGGCAAGAAGGTGCAGGCATCATTTCTAGCGATAAAGAGCAATTGTATGCACACAAAGGTGTTGGGCTTCTGACTGAAGCATTTGGCCCTGGAGACATTGAGCGCTTAAAAGGAAACCATGCGATCGGACACGTACGTTACGCAACAGCAGGAGGCGGCGGCATTGAGAATGTTCAGCCGCTTCACTTCCGCTCAGAAGACGGCGGCATGGCGATCGCGCATAACGGAAATCTCGTGAACTATCAAATTCTAAAAGGTGACCTTGAGCGTAAAGGTAGCATTTTTCAAACGACGACGGACACGGAAGTGTTGGCTCACTTGTTGAAGCGCCAAAGTTCTACGAAACTTCGTAAACAACTTCACGCTGCACTCCCTCAATTAATTGGAGCTTACGCGTTTGCAGTGATGACCGAAAAAGAACTGATCGTAGCCCAAGATCCTCATGGACTTCGTCCACTTTCACTCGGACGAATTGGTGATGCGTACGTTGTTGCTTCTGAAACGTGTGCGTTTGACATTATCGGTGCAACGTATGAACGTGAAGTCGCTCCTGGAGAAATGATTATTTTCGACGAGAGCGGGATGCATTCTTCTCGTTTTACTGAAGCTGAAGATCGTGCGCTTTGCAGTATGGAGTACGTCTACTTTGCTCGTCCGGATTCAAATTTAGATGGCATTAACGTTCATACAGCGAGAAAACAACTCGGTAAACAGTTGGCCAAAGAAGCACCGATTGAAGCGGATGTGGTGACGGGTGTACCTGATTCATCCATTTCAGCAGCCATTGGGTATGCAGAACAAACGGGCATTCCATATGAGCTTGGTCTCATTAAAAACCGTTATGTTGGTCGTACGTTTATTCAACCTTCCCAAGAACTTCGTGAACAAGGGGTAAAGATGAAGCTGTCAGCGGTACGCGGAGTCGTTGAAGGCAAACGAGTCGTCATGATTGATGATTCAATCGTCCGTGGAACAACGAGTAAGCGAATTGTTCGATTATTAAAAGAAGCCGGTGCAAAAGAAGTCCATGTAAGAATTAGTGCACCGCCAATTATTCGTCCGTGTTTTTACGGCATCGATACGTCAAGTCGTGGTGAGCTTGTTGCAGCGAACTTAAGTATAGAGGAAATGCGCGAAATGATGGGTGCTGATTCTTTAAGTTTCTTAAGTGTAGAAGGCTTGAAATCAGGAATTGGCCGCGATGATTCACAGCCAAACTGTGGACAATGTTTAGCGTGCTTTACAGATCAATACCCAACGGCGATCTTTAATACGAAAAAAGAACTTGTAACCGTAGGCATGGAGTAGGAGGAATAGTGTTGAGTGAAGCATATAAACAAGCTGGTGTTGATGTTGAAGCTGGTTATGAATCGGTAAAACGGATGAAAAAGCATATCAAGCGTACTGAGCGCCAAGGGATCATGGGTGCGTTTGGTGGTTTTGGAGGAATGTTTGATCTTTCAATGCTGAATATGAAAGAGCCCGTCCTCGTTTCAGGAACCGATGGAGTTGGAACGAAGTTAATGCTCGCATTTGAAGCGGATCGTCATGATACCATTGGGGTTGATGCGGTAGCGATGTGTGTGAACGACATTTTAGCACAAGGTGCTGAACCATTGTATTTCCTTGATTACATTGCTACGGGTAAAGCCGATCCTGCACGGATTGAGCAAATTGTCAAAGGTGTAAGTGACGGCTGTGTAGAAGCTGGAAGCGCATTAATCGGAGGCGAAACAGCAGAAATGCCAGGCATGTATGATGAAGAGGAATACGATCTTGCAGGTTTTGCGGTTGGCGCAGTAGAGAAAGCGAACATCGTTACGAATGAAGACGTCAAAGAAGGCGATGTGCTCATTGCTTTGCCATCATCGGGGGTTCATAGCAACGGTTTTTCGCTCGTACGTAAGCTAATTGCTGATCATAATTTGAACTATCATGAGACGTACGAACCGTTCGATCGACCACTCATTGAAGAACTACTCACGCCAACGCGCATTTACGTTCGTGACGTTCTACCGATCATTCAACAAACCGATGCGATTAAAGGAATGGCCCATATTACAGGTGGTGGTTTGTATGAGAACATTCCACGCATGTTGCCAGGCGGTCTTAGTGCAACCATTGATCCTCGTCGTTGGGAACGGTTGCCAATCTTCTCGTTTTTAAAAGACGTTGGGCAATTGGCTGATCATGATTTATATGGAACGTTTAACATGGGAATTGGTTTCGTAATGGCCGTGCAAAAAGAAGACGAACAAGTTGTACTCGATCGTCTAGAAGGTGCGATTACGATTGGCGAAGTAACGGTTGGCGATACGCTCGTTATCCAAGGTGTAAACTCGTGAAGTTTGCCATTTTCGCATCAGGATCAGGAAGCAATGCTGAACAGATCTTAAGAGCGGTTCAAAACGGTGAATTAGGCGGTACACCCGCATTTGTGTTTAGTGATCAACGTGATGCAGGTGTTCTCTCAAAAGCAGAACAGTATGAGGTAACGACGTATCAATTCTCTCCAAAACAATTTGACTCAAAAGCCGATTTCGAGCGTGCATTGCTTGAAAAGTTACACATCCACGAAGTGGAATGGATTGTACTCGCAGGCTATATGCGCTTAATTGGTGAGGTTTTGCTTTCGAACTATGAAGGGAACATCATCAACATTCACCCGTCACTTCTACCACACTATCCAGGGTTAGATGCCATTGGCCAGGCGATTGACGATGGTGCGAAGGAAACAGGAGTGACCATTCATTATGTTGATCGTGGGATGGACACAGGACCGATCATTGCGCAAGCAGCACTTGCGATCCATCCAAACGAATCGAAACAACAACTCGCTATGCGTATTCAACAACTTGAACATCAACTGTATCCAAAAACGCTACAAACGGTTTTTAAGGAAGGGGAAGCTTAACGATGAAACGCGCAATCATTTCCGTAAGTGATAAAACAGGAGTGGCATCTTTCGCCAAACAACTTCTTGAACTCGGTTTCGAAATTATTTCCACAGGCGGTACGAAAAAAGCCTTGCAAGATGCTGGGGTTGATGTAATTGGCATCTCAGATGTGACCGATTTTCCAGAGATTTTAGAAGGTCGTGTAAAAACGTTGCACCCGTCCATTCATGGTGGATTGCTTGCAAAGCAACACGATGATAAGCATATGAAAGCTCTTGAAGAACAAGGAATGGCTCCGATTCATCTCGTCGTTGTCAATTTGTATCCGTTTAAAGAAACGATTAAAAAGGCGAATACAACGTTTGAAGATGCAATTGAAAACATTGACATCGGTGGACCAGCGATGCTTCGTGCATCTGCGAAAAACCATGAAAGTGTGACGGTTGTAACCGACCCGAACGATTACGACGTTGTTCTTGAAGAGCTTTCCAAAGGTGAAGTAAGCATGACGACAAAACGTCGCCTTGCGGCAAAAGTGTTCCGTCACACAGCGAGTTACGACGCCTTAATTGCTGAATACTTAACGAAAGAAAGTGGCGAGAAATATCCAGAAAGCTTAACGCTCACTTATGAACATAAAGAAACACTTCGTTACGGCGAAAATCCACATCAACAGGCAGCGTTTTACGAAACGCCGCTTCCGGCTTCGCCGTCGCTTGCCAATGCGATTCAATTGCACGGCAAAGCACTATCGTACAATAACATAAATGATGCTGACGCAGCGCTTGCAATCGTCTCAGAATTCAAAGACACGGTTGCAGCGGTTGCAGTAAAACATACCAACCCATGTGGTGTTGGCATTGGTGAGACGTTAGAAGAAGCTTTTAATGAAGCGTATGAAGCCGATGCTGTTTCGATCTTTGGTGGAATTGTTGCGGTGAATGAAACCGTCGACGTTGCAACAGCAAATAAGCTTGCAGACATATTCTTAGAAGTGATTATTGCTCCAGATTATAGCGAAGATGCACTTGCTATTCTACAAAAGAAAAAGAATATTCGTCTTCTGAAAGTAAACACATCAACAAAATCAAACGACGCACAAATGATTACGTCCGTTCAAGGTGGTCTACTCGTTCAAGATGATGATCGTGCCGGGTTTGACGATGCGAACATTGAAGTCGTAACCGACCGTGAACCTACCGAAGCAGAGTGGAAGAGTTTGAAGCTTTCATGGAGCGTTGTCAAACACGTTAAATCGAATGCAATCGTACTCGTGAATGGTGAACGCACTGTTGGTGTAGGTGCTGGACAAATGAACCGAGTTGGCGCATGTGATATTGCCGTTAAACAAGCAGGTGAGTTATCAAAAGGAAGCGCACTTGCGTCTGACGCCTTCTTCCCGATGAAAGACACCGTTGAAGCTGCGGCAACAGCAGGGGTTACTGCGATTATTCAGCCAGGTGGTTCGATTCGCGATGAAGAATCGATTCAAGCAGCAAACGATGCGGGCATTGCGATGGTATTTACCGGCATGCGCCACTTTAGACACGCATAGGAGGACCAAGAATGAACATTTTAGTCGTTGGGAATGGCGGACGTGAACACGTATTGGCTTGGAAATTCGCACAAAGTAAGCGTGTCAGCACGGTTTACGTGGCACCAGGGAACCCAGGGATGGAAGACGTTGCCACATGTGTAACCATTGATAGTACGGATCATGAAGCACTCATTCATAAAGCAAAAGAGCTAGACGTTGAATTAACCGTTATTGGACCAGAAGCGCCACTTGCAGCAGGGATCGTTGATGCGTTCAAAGAAGCGGGTTTAGTCGTGTTTGGTCCGAGTAAACAAGCAGCTCAAATCGAAGGTAGTAAAGCGTTTGCGAAGGACCTCATGCACCGTTACGAAATTCCAACAGCCCAGTACGGTGTGTTTACTGATTTCAATGAAGCCATTCACTATACGAAAGAAAAAGGTGCCCCGATTGTCGTTAAAGCGGACGGTCTTGCAGCTGGTAAAGGCGTTACGGTTGCAACAACGTTAGCGGAAGCCGAGCATGCGCTTCGTGATATATTACTCGATGATACATTCGGAAGCGGTGCGAAAGTCGTCCTTGAAGAATTTCTTGAAGGCGAAGAAGTATCAATTCTTGCACTCGTCAATGGCGACACGGTCGTGCCACTTGCTGAGTCACAAGATCATAAACGTGCGTTTGATGCCGATCTTGGTCCAAATACAGGCGGGATGGGGGCGTATTCACCTGTACCTCATATTGATCAAGCGCAAATTGATCGTGCAATTGAAACGATTGTTATTCCAACCGCTAAAGCGATGATTCAAGAAGGAACACCCTTTACGGGAGTTCTTTACGCAGGATTAATGATGACGGCTGACGGTCCAAAAACGATAGAATTTAATGCCCGTTTCGGTGACCCTGAAGCACAAGTTGTTCTTTCACGTATGGAAAGTGATCTCGTTGATGTAATTCTTGCTGTTTTAAATGATGAGTCACCGACAATTGTGTGGAGCGATGATGCCGTTGTGGGCGTCGTACTTGCCGCTGATGGTTACCCTGCTCATTATGAAAAAGGACTCGCAGTTCCGACTGCCCCGAGCGGTAACGTGTTTTACGCAGGTGTTACTGGTGAACGTGCTGCGCTAAAAAGTAACGGTGGCCGTGTATACATTGCAATCGGTAATGCTCCTTCGATTCAAGAAGCTCAAGCGAAAGCGTACGAGCGAATCGAGCAGCTAGATACGAATGGATACCATTATCGCCGTGATATTGCTTATCGTGCTTTCTAGTAAAGGTAGTTCTACCCCTTTAAAATAACTCATTAATTCCTTTCAATGGTTGGTTCGCCTTAGTCATAAACCTTGATGAATTCAGGTGTGACTAAGGTTTTTTTATATGAGTGAAATTTCTGCCAATGAATGGTACGATGTAATTATGTATATGAAGGAGGTTTCACCCGATGGTAAATGTGAAATAAACGAGGAAATCTATAAATGTTTCAATACATGTAGGTTTTCTCAAACGATAATTGCCAAGATAATTATGTTGAAGGAGAAAACTTATGTTGCAAAAAATAACAGCAAATACGTACTATTTAATAAATGATGATAAAAAAGAAAGACCGACGTTAGGTGTGATTTGTGGAGAAAATGCAAGTTTAGTCGTGGATGCAGGGAATTCATCGTTACACGCGCAAGAATTGATCAGTGAAGTGAAACGGTTACGGTTACCCCCAATAAAATATGTCGTTGTGACTCATGCACATTGGGATCACTTTCTCGGTGTGAATGAATATGAAGCCTCTCTCATTGTGAGTAAGAAAACGAATGAGAAACTTCAATTATGGAAGAACTGCTCTTTTTCAGATGAAGGTTTAGCTGAAATTGAACGTGAACAAAACGTAGGTTCAATCTTTTCAGAAGTAGTAAAAACGGAGTTAAATGATAGAGATACTTTCCAAGTAAAAGATGCGGATGTAATTTTTGATCACCAACTGACTGTTGATTTGGGGAATATGCTTTGTGTAATCGAAGAGATGGCTAGCACACATACAGAAGATGCTACCGTAGTCTATAATCCTAAGGAAAGAGTCGTTTTCTTCGGTGACGCAACCTACGGTAAAACAACGGAATCGTTATTTCACTATAGTCACAAATCTATCGATGCGATGATAGCGGATGCGAAGAAATACGAAGCGGATTGGACTGTTCTAGGTCATGAGTCAGTTTGCGACAATGAAGAGATGAATTTATATTGGCGCGAGTTAGCCTCCTCTTCGAGAGCAGCTCACACACGTTCTTTCGCCGATTCAATAAATACTTTCCGGTTACTTGAAGGAAGAGAGCCAACGGATAATGAAATGTTATTTATAGAAGCATTCGTTAACGATGTTTTAATTGAATCAAAGTCATAATGAACGAAAAGAGCTCCCTATAAAGAGGGGAGCTCTTTTCTATGGCATTAGAGATTTAGTTAAGCAAGGTATTCGGTGAGAATGCTATGCAACTTAACTCATTTGACCATTTGTGGGGCACTCCTTTTTGGGGGCATGGAAGTATTGGGAGGCTATAGCTGAGAATTATGAACTTCACCCTATTAAACTTTTTTAAATTAAAGTAAAAGGATAATAATGTTAATAATTTTTCCTTGAACCTTACGTTACGTAATGATTTATAGTTAAAATTAATTAGCTAACGTAAGGAATGATTGCAAGTGCAAAACCGGATTATAAAAGCGTTAATCTTTAACAAACAAGTAAGGCTTTATCTTATAAACAATACGAGCTTACTAAATGAAATACTACACATGAATCAAAACGCCAACACCATCATTAAAGAAGCTTTAGCTAGCTCAATATCGATTATGAGCATATTATCTGCAACGCTAAAAGGTAATCAACGCTTAAGTGCTGCTCTCTCATTTGACCACCCTAAAAGCAAAATCTTTGTTGACACAGATGCACATGGAAATGTGCGTGGCTATGCGAATGATTTCTTATTATCGTCATCAAAAAACTATTCGACTGTTAAGGAATTGATCGGTTTAAAAGGATCAATCAGGATGATAAAGGCCAATGATTTTAATCAATTTACAGGGATTACCGATATGCCTTATCAAGATTTAGATCGTGATTTTTCTCATTACTTTAAACAAAGCGACCAAACAGAAACGTTGATTAAAACAACGATTCATTGGCAAGGAAATAAAGAGATAAAAAACAGTTATGGAATATATGCTCAATTACTTCCTCAATCACCAACACACCTTTTAAATAAGGTAGAAGAACATTTTCAATCTATACAATGTGTATTAAATGAACCTAAAACTTTAATTAACAGTGAAATTTTCAGCTTACTAAACCAGTATTTTGATGAAGCAGAGATTATTGGTGAAAGTAACGTCCAATTTTTCTGTGGCTGCTCCAAGGAAATGTTTTTTGGATTGTTACATTCAGTAGATGCGGCAGAACTAAAGGGTTATCTTCACTCTCGTGATCCAATAATATCCACATGTAATAGATGTGGTAGAAATTACTCGTTCAACGAAGAAGAAATTAAACTCATTTTGGGGGAATTAAATGGCTAAGTACTGGAAGATAGGCGAAATTGCTGAGATGACTGGATTGTCTATTAGGACATTAAGGTATTATGACCAAATCAAATTATTGAGTCCTTCTGAATACACACATTCAGGACACCGTAGATACTCACGTGAAGATTTACAAAGATTGTTAGAAGTTCTATCTTTTAAGAAAATGGGGCTTTCTTTAGAAGATATCAGCTCATTAAAAGAGCAAGGAAACGCTTCATCGATTGTAGAGATCTTAAGTAACCAAATAGAAAGGATGAAATTGGATATAAAGATTCAGCAAAATCTTTTAGAGCAGTTACAAAGCGTGCAGAAAGAATTAGCGAATTCCAAAGAAGAACGTATTTCGATACACAGTCTAACAACATTATTCGAACTCATGAAAGTGAATCAAGCAAAGTATTTTAATCAAAGACAAATTGACAGCATGAGACAACATTATCAAGAATTAGATGAAGCCGCTATTCAAAAGGGAGAAAAGGAATTTAAGCTTGTTTTAGATGAATTACGAAACAGGAAAGAGCGTGGGTTAACAAGCTCGAATGCTGAAGTTCAAAGCTTAGCTCGGAGGTGGCAAGCCATTATTGATTCCATTTCTTCAAATGATCATGAATTACGGATGAGTGCAGAACGCTATTATGCAGAAAATCCTGAGATTGCGATGAGCGTTGGCATTGAACCATCTCTCTATAAATACATTCAGGATGCTTTAAACGATAATTAGTTTTCCTCTGCTGTACTCAACGAACGGGTACCACTTAACCTTTCCTTCGCAAAGCGTGTGACTCAAACTTGAAAGAAGAAAGTAGGTTTTGGAAGGAGAGAGTCGTTCATTTTCTTTAAAAGCACTCGATCTGCTTCCATAAATACTAGTTTGGAATGAGATGTCCATCGATTGGAAGCAAAACGAGGACAAAACGGGCATAATAGGTGATTCTGTTTCCAATCCATGCTCTTTGGAAGTAAACAACGTTTTTAGCTACCTTAAGCGTCGAGGGAGATCTGCAACCGGTTCTTCCTTCTTTGAAAGACGATGGAAATCAAGCACCAACCGCGCAATTTAGGGGATCTAAAGTTCAACATTTATAGAGTTCTTAAATATCAACCACCAACCGATTGAAACTCAAATTCATTAGAAAACCTCAAATTTCTTTGAGAAGATTCCTTGTTCCGTCCCTCTCGTAATGATCCCTCTAGAAAACACTACCGTGCGTTCGATGTATCCAACTCTAACCAATTGTTTATGGGATGTTTAATTCTATGTTGAGCGGGAACACCTCTTGTACAACCAAAGGAGAGTGGAACGATCATGTTTAAACACGAGAATAAACTATTTATAAACGGTGAATGGATTGATTCAACGAACGATGAAACGATCGATGTTATAAATCCAGCAACAGAAGAATTGATTGGGACTGTATCAGCGAGTACCAAAGAAGATTTGGATAAAGCAGTGAAAGCTGCTAGGGATGCACTGCCCGCTTTTTCAAAATCAATAAAGAAAGAACGTATTGATCTCTTAAATCGCATTGCCGATGAGTATGAGAAACGTAAAGATGAGTTTATTGATGTTATGACAATGGAGCTGGGTGCACCAAAAACGATCTCTGAAAATGTTCATTATGAAATGGGTCTTGCTCACTTTCGTACGGTAGCGAAAGCACTCGAAGACTTCTCGTTTGAAGAAGAGCGTGGCGACCATACGATTGTGAAAGAATCGGTCGGTGTGAGTGGTTTAATTACACCGTGGAACTTTCCGACGAATCAAACGTCAACAAAAATTGCTGGCGCGTTTGCGGCAGGAAGTCCAGTTGTGTTAAAGCCGTCTGAAGAAACACCGTATGCGGCAATTATGCTAGCAGAGATTATTGACCGAGCAGGTGCACCGAAAGGCGCATTTAACCTTGTAAATGGTACTGGAGCGACGATTGGGGATGCGATTAGCTCTCATCCTGATATCGATTTTGTATCGTTTACCGGATCAGGTCCTGTCGGTACACGTGTCATGCAAAACGCTTCAGAAACGATTAAGAACGTTGCCCTTGAGCTCGGTGGCAAATCACCTCTTCTCGTCCTAAAAGACGCTGACGTTCAAAAAGCAGCGCAGTCTGCTGCTGAACACATGATGCTAAATAGCGGACAAGTTTGTTCAGCCGCAACAAGAGTGCTCGTTCCAAAAGAAATGAAAGCCGATTTTGAGCGTGAGCTTGTCACGTCATTAGAAGGTTTCCCAATGGGCGATCCACAAAATACGAGCAATTTTACTGGGCCGTTAATTTCCAAAAAGCAGTACGACACCGTACAATCTTATATTAAAAAAGGTCAAGAAGAAGGTGCTCGGATTGTTCAAGGTGGCGAAGGCAAACCAGACGGACTTGAGACAGGGTATTTCGTAAAACCAACAATTTTCTCTGATGTAACGAACGATATGGTCGTTGCTCGTGAAGAAATATTCGGTCCCGTCACAACCATTATTACGTATGACGGCATTGAAGAAGGCTTACAAATTGCCAACGACACCCCGTACGGCTTGGCAGGTTACGTTGCTGGTGAAGATGAGAAGTCGCTAAAATATGCAGCAAGTCATATTCGTGCCGGTCAAATTACCGTAAATGATGCAAAAACGGACCACTTGGCCCCGTTTGGTGGTTTTAAGCAATCCGGAATCGGTCGTGAGTGGGGCGATTTTGGCATTGAGGAATATCTTGAAGAAAAAGCGATCATGGGAGTATAAAAAAACGCCGGAGGTGAACCCTTCGGCGTTTTTAAACACGGAGGGAAGAGGCATGGATATCTATCATGTTTACTAGCCACATGAAAATAATGATGGAATCCATCGCGCATTAAGAGAAGGAATGACCTCTCAAACGATTTCCAAGTGGAATTCAAGAGGGTGTGGAGCCCTCTTCCCACACATTATAAAGAAGGTACAACAAGGAAGTACCGATGATTGGATGGATTTTAGTCAATCTTTCGCAATACATTTATCAGCAGAATCCTTTAAAAACTATTTGCGTTTTCCGTATTCTTCAGATCGGATTATTGCATTCAACATTGAACAAACCGTTGACTTATTTGCATATATAGAAGAAGAGGGCATGGGCAGTGAATACACGCCAGGAATGTTTACAGATCACCTCCCTTCTAAACAAAGGCTTATGGAACAATATTGGAACAGTCGAATGACGCTAACAGATTATCTAGTGCACAAGCCTTATAAGGAAGCGGAGTATATCTGTTTTGATTACATCCCTCCTTATTTAATAGAAGGTTATATGAATCAAAAAAAGTGGCTTTGAGAATGTTGTTCATTCCCATAGCCACTTCTCGCTCTACTTATTCTTCAACATCTAACCATTCATCAACCGTTTCACGGTTATCATCAATCCATTGCTCGGCAGCTTCGACTTCATCAATTTCTTCTTCAGAGATCTTGAGCATTACTTCGTTCATATCCTCAGTCGTCCAGTAGAAGTTATCTAGAATTTGGAATGCAACAGGATCATCCTCTTCAAGACCTTCACGGACGATTGTGCGAATTTCTCCTTCTTCTTGGTAGATGCCTTTAGGATCTTCAAGAAATTTTAAGTCATGGGTATTAAATTTCCAGTGTGGTTGCCAACCTGTTACAACAATCGGTTCTTCATTTTCAATATGTGTCGACAATTCTTGAGTCATAGCAGCATCAAAACTGGATTGTAGTTGAACGTCATCAATTTCGTATTCTTCTAGAACCGTTTCAGTTGTTGAGTTCACCCCGGCACCAGCGTCGATGCCAGTAATATGAGAAACGACAGAACCATCGAGTTCTTCAATGCTATCAATATCCATATACGTTGGCACAGCTAGACCCGTTTGCGCTCCTTCCAAGTTTGGCCCGAGATCGACGACCTGATCACCAAACTGCTCATAATCATGCTGCATATCATCAGGTAGCCAACCAGCAATATGTGCATCGGCTTCTCCTTCTGCAACACTTGCCCACATGACGCCTTGCTCAACGGTCGTTATCGTCACATCATAGCCCGCTTCTTCTAATACAAGCTTCATGACATTGTTAGACGCAATTTCAGAATCCCAAGTAACGTAGACGAGCTCGAGTTCTTTGTCTTCTTCTGCCGTCGCGCTTGTGTCTTCGCCATTGTTTGTACCGTTATCACCGCAAGCAGCTAATGCTAATGCGGATACACTTAAGAGTGGAAGTTGCCACTTCTTCATGATTCGAATCTCCCCTTCGGTTAATTCTGTTTGTTTAAAACAAATTAAACATTATGTACAGACTATCATAGATCACCAATCTGTCAACGTTTAAACTACTATACCATAAAAACAAACTTGCAAATGAAGGTAAGGATCGATATACTTAATTTTGCGTTCGTTCGAAACGTTTTAAATAAAAGGGGTGCTACTATGTCAGAACCAACAGCAGCTCACGAAGAACTAGAAGAGGCACACGCACAAATTAAAAATGGCATCGCAGATACAATGGATATTTACGGCGTAAACCGATCCGTTGGTCAACTGTACGCAACACTCTATCTAAGTGATGAGCCAATGACATTAGATCAATTACGAGATGAGCTTGGTATGAGCAAGGGCAGCATGAGTCTTGGAGTACGTAAACTTCTAGATGAGAAGATTATTCATAGAGTTTACCGTAAAGGTGAAAGAAAAGACTTGTATCAAGCTGAACAAGACTTTTTTCAATTTTTTATTTCATTTTTTACTCGCCGCTGGGAACGAGAAAAGAATGTAAACTTACATGCAATTAAACAAGCACAGCCGAGATACAAGAAAATTATGGAAGACACAGCCGCCCCAGACAGTGTAAGAGAAGAAGCCACGTATCAGTACAATAAGATTAATGAATCGCTTCAATATTATCGTTTTCTCGATATCTTAGTTGAAGAGTTTGAAGAGGGCGACCTTGCACAGCGGCTATTGGAAAAGCATGAAGCGAAAAAGAAAGAAGGAAGCTGATCATCATGATTGGTTTCCTCCTTTCTTTTTTTGTTTTTCTTTGACAGGATAAAAACGGCATGTTAAGTTATAAACATAGAACGTTTAATATATATTAAACAAATTGAAGGAGTGAGTTCCTTGAACGTAAACATGTACATTAATGGAGAGTGGACCGATGCGGTTCACGGATCTAAACGAGACATTATAAATCCCTACAATCAGGAAGTTATTGCAACGGCTTCAGAGGGAACACGCGAAGATACTGAACGAGCGATTAAAGCAGCAAGAGTCGCTTTTGATTCTGGAGAGTGGAGCAACACACCAGCAGGAGAGCGTGGGAAAACTGTGAATGAGATTGGAAGGCTCATTCGAGAAGACAAAGAAGAACTGGCTCGTCTAGAAACTTTGGACACAGGCAAGACGATTGAAGAAAGTCGCGGAGACATGGACGACATTGCCGATGTATTTGAGTACTTCGGTGGATTAGCAGATAAAGATGGCGGAGAAGTCATCCCAAGTCCAATCCCAGACTCAACGAGTAAAGTCGTTCGAGAGCCAATCGGCGTATGTGGCCAAATTACACCGTGGAATTACCCATTGTTACAAGCCGCGTGGAAATTAGCACCCGCACTTGCTGCAGGGAACACACTTGTCATGAAGCCAAGTGAAATTACACCGCTCACAACAGTACGTGTGTTTGAACTTTTTGAACGAGCAGGTCTACCAAAAGGAGTAGCCAACCTCGTACTCGGAGCGGGAGCAGAAGTCGGAGCGCCTTTATCGGAGAGCTTGGACGTGGATCTTGTTTCATTTACAGGCGGTATTGAGACAGGGAAAACGATCATGCGTTCAGCGAGTGATAATGTAAAGAAAATCGCACTTGAACTAGGTGGTAAAAACCCGAACATCGTGTTTGCGGATGCGGACTTTGAAACAGCCGTTGACCAAGCGTTAAATGCAGCCTTTTTCCACGGAGGTCAAGTATGTTCGGCAGGTTCACGATTACTCGTAGAAGAATCGATTCACGATACGTTCGTTGATGAACTCATTAAACGAGCAAGCCGTATCAAGCTTGGAAATGGATTTGATGACACGACGGAATCGGGTCCCCTTATTTCAGCAGACCACCGCGAGAAAGTTGAAGGATATATTGACGTTGGTGTGAACGAAGGGGCAACACTTGCTGTCGGTGGTAAACGACCTGAAGGCAAAGAGTTTGAGAATGGGTTCTTTTTTGAGCCAACGATCTTTACAAACTGTACGGCTGACATGCGCATCGTACAAGAAGAGATTTTTGGTCCGGTCATTACTGTGGAGACGTTCACAACAAAAGAAGAAGCCATTGAACGAGCCAATGATACGATTTATGGCCTTGCTGGTGCTGTATTCTCAAATGACATCGCCAAAGCAGAAGAAGTAGCTGAACAACTCCGCATGGGAACGGTATGGATTAATGATTTCCACCCATACTTTGCACAAGCGCCATGGGGTGGGTACAAGCAATCTGGATTTGGTCGTGAGCTTGGCAAGATTGGACTCGAAGAATATACAGAAGTGAAGCATATTTTCCGCAACCAAAAACCAGCACCAGTAAAATGGTTTAATTCCTAATATATATCTACGATGAAGGAGAGATTTAGACATGAGTATGCACATGAAAGTTGAATCAATGCTTGGCTATCATACATTTGAGGTACCGACAGCAATTAAGCACGGAATCGGTGCCATTCAATATTTAGGAGAAGAAGTAAAAAATCTCGGCGCGTCAAAAGTCATGCTCGTCACGGATCCGGGAATTTATAATGCAGGCGTTACAAAACCTGTTGAAGAAAGCTTAAAGGCAGCTGGAGTTGATGTCGCCGTATTCAATCGCGTAGAACCAAACCCTCCAACGCGTTTAATCGGTGAAGGTTCAACATTCTACAAAGAAAACGGTTGTGATGGACTCGTTGCTGTAGGTGGTGGATCTTCTATGGACACAGCAAAAGCTGTTGGGGTAGAAGTTTCTCATGAAGGTACGGTATTGGATTATGAGGCTGCAGAAGGCAAGAAGCCACTTGAAAACCGCATTCCACCACTCGCAACCATCCCAACAACAGCGGGCACAGGTTCAGAAGTGACACAGTGGGCAGTAATTACTGATGAAAAGCGTGAATACAAGTTTAATACAGGCGGGCCATTGATCGCTGCACACTTGACGATCATTGACCCGAAACTCCATGTTTCTATGCCACCACATGTGACCGCTATGACAGGCATTGATGCCATTGCTCACGCAGTGGAGTGCTACACGATGAAATATGCACAACCAGTAACAGATGCTGTTGCGCTTCTAGCGATCGAGTATGCTGCAACCTACATTCGCCGTGCTTTTGCTGACGGTGAAGATCTTGAAGCTCGTTACGGGATGTCTCAATCAGCGATGCTTGCCGGTCTTTCTTACGGTAGTGAATCTGCAGGAGCTGCGCATGCGATGAGTCAATCACTTGGTGGAATTGTGCCGGTAGCACACGGACAATGTGTGGCAGCGATGATGGGACCTGTTATGGAGTTTAACTGGAAAGGTGCACCAGGTCGCTTTGCAAGAATCGCACAAGCTTTCGGCATTAATACTGCTGATATGACGACTGAGGAAGCTGCAAAAGCAGCGGTTGACTATATGTACAACCTCGTTGAAGAATTGGAAGTTCCGACGCTTGAAGAACAGGGCGTTGACCCAACACAAGTCGAGCGCTGGTCAAAAGCTGCAATGGATGATCCGCAAACGATTGGAAATCCAAGAGACCTTACCGTTTCTGATTACGAGTGGATTTATAAGCGTTGCTTCAATCAAGTTGAGAAAACGATTTAATGAAAGAAGCCGGCCGTCTCACTGGGAGACGGTTGGTTTTTTTATGGATGAAAGCTAAATGGAATGAACTTAATATTTTCCTTATTTGCGCTATCGGTTTTTGCTTACTAGTACAAGCGGATGATTGTACTCCAGAGCACAAGTGCAACATCGGCGGTCAAAAATCGCTCGCCGTGTTTTCTATGCACTCCAGAGCACAAGGGCAACACGGCTTACTTTTCTGCCTACTGGCTAAGGTGTATAGAAGGAAGTCCAAATGCATCAAAAATCCATTTACGTGACACTTGTGAGAGGAAAAATCATCACTTTAAAAGTGAATCCGCACATAAACGGAGTCAACGGTCACAAATCGCGATATATGTGACAGTTGAGGGCCGAAAGAGGCCGGTTTGACGGCTGAATTGTCACATAAGTGACAGGTCATAATATTCCTTACGCCAAGTGATGACCATCGATCACATCTTGTTACCCTTCGGCAATCCTTCTTCGTGTTGGCGGTAAACCTTGTAGTGACGAACAACGATCGACACCGAAATTGTCGAAGTGAAACGAGGTGAAAATTAATAGCAATAGGGAGGCGTTTCCCCGTAAAGGCCGATCTCGAACATAGGGTTCAGTGAATATCTTTAGTCCAACTTATATAGAGAAGTATTGACAATTTCAATACCCACCCGTAATATAGTAAACAGTTAACATTTCAGAATATTTAAAGAGGTACACGATGCGAATCGAAAAACAGACAATAAGTGAACAAGTAGTCGCAACCATTCGAAAACAAATCTTCTTGCAAGCATACGAGCAAGGTGATGCACTCGTTGAGGCAGAGTTATCCAAGCAGTTAGGAGTGAGTAGAGGACCGATACGCGAGGCATTTGCAAAGCTTGAGAGTGAGAATCTTGTTACAAAAAGGTCAAATGGTCGGACTATCGTCAACGGCTTTACTGAGGAAGACATACGGAAATTATACGACAGCCGAATTTTACTAGAGACCCATGCGCTTTCTCAAGCGAATAAAAACGAGGTTGTAGAGATCGTTCCGCGACTGCGGCAATGCATATACGATATGGAAGTCACAACGAACGAAGTAGAAGCGGATGTTCGTTTCCACATGCTCATCATGAAGCTTAGTGGCAACAAAACGCTGCTTCAATTATGGAAGTCTTTAGAAGGGATTTTTGCAACCCTCGTCGACATTACTAGTGTTGTATCAGCGCCCAATCATGAGCGGGTTGTCGAGAGGCATCGGGTGATTGTTGATGCGATTCATGAGTATGACTTAGCGTGTGCGAAACAATTGCTAAACGAGCATTTGCTTGAAGCAATGGATTATTGCACTGAAGGAATTGAACAGATAAAGGAGACGTATAACAATGGCAAAAGTTAAATGTGCAATTATTGGCTCTGGAAACATCGGTACAGATTTAATGTACAAGTTGCTCCGAAGTGAAACGTTGGAGCCGACAGCGATGATCGGCATTGATCGGGACTCAAAAGGGTTGGCACTAGCGAAAGAGCACGGACTCAAACCGATTTATACGAGTATCGAAGGTTTTCAAGAAGAACCTGAACTCGCAGACATCGTGTTTGAAGCCACATCGGCGAAAGCACATCAAAGCAACGCGCCGATTCTAAAAGCAATGGGGAAGCGGGCGATTGACCTTACCCCAGCTGCAATTGGCCCTTTCTTTGTACCGGCTGTTCAAGAGGATGCAAACTCCGTCGTTGAGCTAGACAACGTGAATATGGTGACGTGTGGCGGGCAAGCAACGATCCCAATGATAAAAGCGGTTTCAGATGTTGTTGGTGTGGACTACGCTGAAATTGTCGCCTCTATCTCAAGTAAAAGTGCTGGCATCGGAACGAGACAGAATATTGATGAGTTTACAGTCACAACAGCACGTGCGATCGAACAAGTGGCGAACGTGAAAGAAGGAAAAGCGATTATCATTTTAAATCCTGCCGATCCTCCAGTTTTAATGAGAAATACAATTCATATGCAACTTTCTGAAGATGCCGATACTCACACTGAAAACATTCTTGCTTCAATAGAGGAGACGTTGAAGAAAGTTCAAGCGTACGTACCTGGGTACCGCTTTAAAGCCGACCCGGTAATTCAAGGGAAAATCGTAACCGTTTCTGTTGAAGTTGAAGGAAATGGTGACTTCCTCCCGACGTATTCAGGGAACTTGGATATCATCACTTCGGCAGCGGTCAAAACAGGGGAACTCATGGCAGATCATATGATGGTAAAGGAGTACTAGATCAATGAAAAAAATAATCATTAATGATGTGACGCTGAGAGATGGGATGCATGCCCTCTCTCATCAATACTCCAAACAACAAATTGCTCAACTGACTGAACTTTTAGATGAGACGGGTGTGGATATTATTGAAGCCACGCACGGAGATGGACTCGGTGGCAGTTCGATTCAATACGGATTTTCTAAAGAAGATGAAAAAACGATCATCACAACGGCCGTTCAACATGCGAAACAAGCGAAAATTGCTGTATTGCTCTTACCGGGGGTTGGGACGATTGAACATTTAAAGCGTGCTCACTCTTACGGAGCATCGGTCGTTCGCGTTGCAACGCATTGTACAGAAGCAGACGTCTCTGAACAACATATACGTGCCGCCAAAGAGTTGGGTATGGACACGGTCGGCTTTTTAATGATGGCGCATCGAACATCAGCAGAAAATTTGCTAGAAGAAGCAAAGAAAATGCAAGATTATGGTGCAGACACGATTTATGTCACCGATTCAGCTGGAGCGTTAACGATGAATGAAGTGCGTGAACGCATCCGTTTATTTAAAGAGAACCTGAGCGTAAAAATTGGGTTTCATGGGCATAATAACCTTTCTCTCGGGGTTGCCAATTCCATTGCTGCCATTGAAGAGGGCGCTGACCGAATTGACACGAGTTTGGCAGGCATGGGTGCTGGTGCAGGCAATACCGCAACCGAACAACTTGTCGCCGTCATGAATAAGATGGGGATTGATCACAACGTTGATTTGTATAAATCAATGGATGCTGCAGAAGATGTGATGAAGCCGATGATGAAGCGACCCGTACAAATCGATCCGCTTAGTTTAACGCTTGGGTATACGGGTGTTTACTCAAGCTTCCTACTCTTTGCTGAAAGAGCAGGAAAAGAGTACGATGTAGACCCTCGAGACATCTTAACGAGATTAAGTGAGATGGGTGCAGTGGGTGGCCAAGAAGATTGGATTATTGGGGTTGCGCAAGAGCTAGCGAAAGAAAAAGCGAAGGCAACAGTATAGTATAATCGGGGCAGGTTCTACTCGGTCATCTTTTGACCTTTTAAGACCCCGCCCCATTTTTATGTCCCTGAATATTTGTGATTAATAATCGTATAGATAATCTTTTTTGCTAAGTCACGAATATGAGGCGTTTTTCGATATTGTACATACACAGAATTTGGAATCGAGGAAATCTCATCCACTTTTCGAGTGCAAATGCCATCTGAATACGTTTCATCGATCCCTAACTCCGGTATAATTCCAATACCAATATGGTGAGCGACAGCTTTTAAAAGCATTTCATTATTGTCAACATCGATACGTGTAAGTCCACGAGCCCCGATTAATACTTGATCAATTAAACGCCATAACTCTGTATTCCTCCGAAAGCTAATCATTGTCTCTCCATGTAAATCTTCCAATGTAATCGTCGGTTTATTGCATAGCGGATGATCGGTTGGTAAGACGACGACCAGTTCATTTGAGAAAAGATATTCGGAATCTATATCAGAATTTTTAGACAAAACATTGCGTGCAAAGATCATGTCAATCTCTCCAGCCAATACCCTTTCGTTTAGATTCACAGAGTCATAACCTTCAATGATCTGGATGTTAATGTTGCCGAGTGACTTAATCGTCTTTAATAGCTCAACAATAAAGGAGTAGGAGTAGCCTGGTGAGAAACCAACGCGAATGGCAGGGTCTTTCGTAATGTTAGTAATTTCTTTTGATTGATTAATATAGATGAGAATATTTTTTGCATAATCCTTAAACATATCGCCTTCTCTCGTAAGAAATATTTCATGCCCTACTCGATTAAATAATGTACATTTTAGTATCTCTTCTAAAGATTTCATTCGTGACGTTACCGTTGGTTGCGTCACGTTTAGGGATTCAGCTGCTTTGGAATAGCTTTTATGCTTGGCAATAGCTAAAAAAGTTTGCAATTGATATTCATTCATGACAGATCCCCCCCTCACAAACTTGTAAGCGTATTCAAAAAATGTGTTGTTACTCGTTCCGATTCCCTTATTATATCGAACAAAGGAGAGAAATCCTAGATTGTTGTTCTTCTATAAGCAACAACGCACAGGGTTTGTACGCCGTATATCATTTTTCTATACAAAAGACTGAAAACTAAGAAATAATCAATTGGTGTTCTTTTCGTATGAAATTTATGATGAAACTACACAGGGATATTTAGTGGGAAAGGATGGATAGGTTACATGGAAGATCGCTTGCTTAGTGAAACGTTAACGGAAAAGGTAGCGATCGTTACTGGTTCTGCACGGGGAATTGGTTACGAAATTGCTAAGAAATTACTTCATTCAGGTGCAAAGGTTGTCATTGCAGGAACAGATGAAGAACGAACGAAAAGCGCTTACAAACAATTGAAAGCGCTAACAGAACAAGAAGTCATATACTTCACTGGAGATTTATCAAATGAACGGAACGTCGATGACTTGGTGCAATACACATTAAATACGTGGGGAAAGGTTGACATTCTCATTAATAATGCCGGGGGAGGAGTCATCTTACCGTTCCTCGAGCAAACGCCTGAAACATTAAGGACGACCATCGATCGAAACTTATGGACCGCGGTCTGGTGTTGTTACAAAGTACTTCCTTATATGGTGGAAAACAATTATGGTCGCATCGTGAACGTCGGTGCGGATTCTGTAAGAAATGGGTTATGGGACCACGCAGCGTACAATGCCGCTAAAGGTGGAATGCACGCGATGACGACAGGACTTGCACGAGAGTTTGCCAAGTATGACATTACCGTAAACACCATTGCACCACCGGCGGTTGATTGTGAAGCACTTGATCGCATTCGCGAGCGAGACGACGCATTGGTAGATAAATATATTGATATTATCCCGAAAGGCAGAGCGGCGAGGATGGAAGAAGTCGCTGATGCTGTCTGGTACGTTTCTACTGAAGGGGCATCTTTTATCACCGGACAAGTGATCAGTGTGAACGGTGGCAGCAACATGCTGTAGATCGAATCTAGAGGAGGAATAAATCATGAGAGAGATTGTTCGAGATAACATTGATAAAAATGAGTTCCTTGTTCACCGGAGTGTGTTTACTGATAAGGAGATTCTGGCACACGAGCGCAAAGAGATCTTTAGCAAGTGTTGGCTGTTTATCGGCCATGAAACCGAAGTTGCTAACAAGGGAGATTACAAGCGTAAGAAAGTTGGCGGCAGAAATTTGCTTTTCGTAAGAAGTCAAGACGAAGAGTTACGCGTTTTGTACAATACATGTCCACACCGTGGTGCACTCGTTTGTCGTGAGGATGAAGGGAATTCTCGGGTGTTTCGGTGCTTCTACCATGCGTGGAGCTTCACCAATGACGGTAAGTTAGCAGGAATGCCAGGCAAAGATGGGTTTCCAGATGATTTTAATGATGAGGGCACGAAAGATATGAAAGCCGTGAATCGCGTTGAGAGTTATCGAGGGTTTGTGTTCGTGAACTTTGATGATGATGCATGTACGTTAGATGAATACTTGGCGGGTGCGAAAGAGTATATTGACCTTGCTGTTGACCAAGCCGAACAAGGACTTGAGGCGCTCGGTGGTGTTCAACAATATAGTGTTCGTGCAAATTGGAAATTACTCGCTGAGAACAGTGTGGATTTGTATCATGGAATGCCAACGCATAAAACGTATTTTGATATTAAACAAGCGCAAGACCCTGAGATTAAAAAAGTAAAACTAGAAGGGCAAGGAAAGGACCTTGGCAACGGACACGCCGTTATGGAATATGTTGCACCTTGGGGACGGCCAGTTGCGCAATGGACGGCGATTTGGAGTGAAGAGCTGAAACATGACATGGAGAAGATGAAAGAGCGATTGGTTGAGCGGTTTGGGGAAGAGCGGGCAGACCGCATCGCGAATTACAACCGAAACATCATTATCTTTCCGAATTTAGTCATTAACGACATCATGGCCATTACTGCCCGCACATTTTATCCAACGTCTCCTGGTTACATTGAAGTTTCAGGCTATTCAATGGCTCCTGTCGGAGAAGACGAAGCGCACCGCTTAGCCCGCAACAATAACTTCTTAGAATTTTTAGGGCCAGGGGGATTTGCCACACCAGATGATAATGAAGCATTAGAATTATGCCAAGAAGCGTATACAAACAATTACGAAGTGCAGTGGAACGATATTTCAAAAGGAATGGTGCGTGGTGAAGAGAACACGCTCGCAACTGATGAATTGCAGATGAGAAGTTTTTGGCGTCAATATAAGAAGGTCATTCAATCGTCGCTTGAGAAGGAGGCTGTATACAGATGACGGTTACGAGTGTAACACGACAAGGTATCATCGACTTCTTATTTCAAGAAGCACGGCTATTGGATGAGTGGAATTTGTTGGCATGGGCTGATTTGTTTACCGAGGATGCGACGTACCTCATCCCGCCCATTGGTGAACCAGACGCAAGCCCACTCTCGTCGCTATTTTATGTGCATGACAGCAGATCACGACTACAAGAACGTGCAGAACGGTTATTGAAAAAAGAAGCTCATGTGGAATACCCCCATTCGACGACGATCCGAAACTATCACAACATACTCATCGACGATGAAAGCGATCCTTCGATCATTAAAGTTGCTTGTAATTTTACAACTCACCGTACGAAGAGAGAAATGTTGGATACGTTTATCGGCCGGGCGTATTTTGATCTAGTACAAACGAAGGAAGGCATCCGAATTCAAAACAAAAAAGTCATTCTTTACCTGGATAGTTTACGCCCCCACGGGAAGATTAGTTTGATCTTGTAGAGAATTCTCTAACACGATGTAGTGGGGCGAGAGCCCCGCTCTCGGCTACTCGACGTGCCGAAGAAAGGAAGTGAACGACGGTGCATGAAGAAGTTTTTGACATCACGATTGTAGGCGGAGGACCGGTCGGAATGTTTACAGCATTTTATGCGGGCATGCGCCAAGCGAGTGTGAAGGTGATTGAAAGCTTGCCTGAACTCGGTGGGCAACTGGCAGCATTGTATCCAGAAAAATACGTGTATGATGTCGCTGGATTCCCGAAAGTACGTGCGGGCGAGCTCGTTCAAGGTTTGAAGGAACAAATGGATCACTTTGATCATCATGTTTGCTTAGGAGAAGAAGTGTTGGAAGTGACAAAAGAAGAGGGTCTATTCGTCATTAAGACGAACCAACAAACGCACTACTCCAAGACGATCATCATTACTGCTGGAAATGGAGCATTTAAGCCAAGAACGATGAAACTCGACAACGAAGATCTATTCAAAGGCAAAAACCTTCATTATGAAATTAAGCAACTGAATGATTTTAAAAATAAAGATGTCGTTGTTTTTGGTGGTGGAGATTCTGCGGTCGATTGGGCACTCATGCTTGAAGATGTCGCTTCAAATGTCACCATTGTCCATCGGAGAGACGAATTTCGTGCGCATGACTACACGGTTGAGCAACTAAAGGCGTCATCAGTAAAGATACAAACTCCTTTTCACCCTGTACAACTCATCGGCAAAGAACAAATCGAAGCGGTAATCGTACAGCAAGTAAAAGGAGATATGGAACGAACGATTGAGGCAGATGATTATATCGTCAATTATGGCTTTATTTCGAACTTGGGACCGATTAATGACTGGGGTCTAGAAATTGAGAAGAATTCCATCGTCGTTAACGAACTCGGGGAAACGAGCATTCCAGGAATTTATGCCGTTGGTGATGTGGCGATGTATCGAGGGAAAGTGAAGTTGATGGCGACAGGTTTTGGTGAAGCACCGATTGCTGTCTGTCATGCGAAAATCTTTATTGATCCAAGCCGGTCATTGCACGCTCCTCATAGTACAACCATTATGAGTAAGAAAGAAAAGCAATTAACTTAAAGGTAACGGAGGAATAGTTATGGCGAAAGTGTATGAAGACATCATTAATAAAGATACAGCAACAGAGCGGTTGGAAACGTATTTGCGTACAGTCGCTCACCTCGGACATGTTGAAATTACCGTTAGTGATTATGAGAAATCGTTGGCGTTTTTCACAGATATTATGGGGTTGGAAGTGACGGAGACGGTAGGGAATCGAGCTTACCTTCGGGCGTGGCAAGATTATGATCATCACACCCTCGTTTTGCAAGAAGCACACACATCAGAAGTGAGGCGCGTCGGTTGGCGTGTAAGCTCAGAAGAATCCCTTTATCTATTTGAGCGAGTATTGAAAGATATGGGTGTACAGTTTACGTGGCATGCAGGTGGGTCGAAGAAAGCGCTCGGGGATGCCATTCATTTCAGATCTCCGGCTGGTGTTCCGATCGAATTGTATTGGGAGAAAGAGCGATTTACGACAAATGATACGAAGTTGCAGTCCAAACTGCCGAGTCACCCGAGTAAGTTCCGCGCGCACGGCGTTTCCCCTAGACGTTTTGATCACGTGAATGTGATGGTAAACGATGTACAAAAGGAACAACAGTGGTGGACAGAATTTCTTGGTGTTCATCATCGTTATTACATTGAGAATGATGAGAAAACACGACTTGGTTCGTGGTTGAGCCGTACGAATATTGCCCATGAAATTGCGTTCATGCGCAATGCGAATCAAGACGGTGCGAAGTTTCATCATCTTGCTTATTATTTAGATTCTCCTGATGAACTCATCCGTGCAGCGAACCTCATGGCAGAGAATGGAATTCCGATCGAGTGGGGGCCAGGAAAACACGGAACGAGCGGTGCCCAATTCATCTATGTGTTTGAACCGTCGGGCCATCGCGTTGAAATTTGGACTGGGGGAATGCTCATCTTTTCCCCAGATTGGGAGCCGATACAATGGACGTCACAAGTCGGTGAATTGGGTCTAGAAATGTGGGGAAGTAAACCACCAAAAACCTACTTTACGTACGGTGTAGGATTAGGAGAATAACATGCTTAATGTTGATTTTCACACGCATATCATTTCAGAAGAGTTTCTTGATTTACGAGAGAAATATGGAGATGATCGCTGGCCGACATTAGAGAAAACTTGCCAATGTGGTGCAAAAATTATGATCAAAGGTAATAATTTCCGCGATCTTACAGATCAAGCGTGGGATCCGGATAAACGCATTGAAGACATGGACAGAGAAGGCATTGATGTGCAAGTATTATCCCCAATCCCTGTGACATTCAGTTATTGGGCTGACCCTCAAAAAGGGTTAGAAATGGCAAAGTTTCAAAATGACTTTATTGCGAGCATCGTTGAACAGTATCCGCACCGGTTTGTCGGACTTGGTACAGTCCCTTTACAAGATTCAACGCTTGCGATTAAAGAGATGGAGAGACTCACAACGGAGTTAGGTCTAAAAGGTGTAGAAATCGGCAGTAACGTAAACGGCCTAAACTTGGATGATTCTTCATTAGATTCATTTTTTCGATCTGCAAATGATCAACATGTTCCTTTATTCATTCACCCTTGGGAGACGCTTGGTAAGGAGCGGCTCATGCGTCATAAGCTTATGTATATGGTCGGCATGCCATCTGAAACCGCAGCAGCTGCCGGTAGCATGCTCATGAGTGGCATGTTGGATCGTTATCCAAATCTAAAACTGTGCTTTGCTCATGGAGGTGGGGCCTTGCCGTATCTCCTTCCGCGGTTAGATCAAGGGTACGATGTTTGGCCTGAAATCCGTCAGTCAGAAAAGAGGCCGAGCGAATATGTCCAATCTATCTATTTTGATACGTTAGTATACAACCACGAAAATCTACGGCTTATGATTGACAGAATAGGTCCCGAGCAATTGATTGCCGGTTCAGATTATCCTTTTTTATTGCGCGAAGCACCTTCTGGAAAGGTTGTAGATGACGTCACTCATCTTACAGATGAACAAAGAGAAGGAATTCTCGGTCTAAACGCAATGAAATTTCTTGGGCTTGATCCGAACTTGTTTAACGGTAAAGAGATTGGAGGGAACGCGCGTGGCATACATCATTATGGACGGGTGCCAGCAAGAAAAAGCTAGCGAGTGCGTAGATATTTGTCCTGTAGATTGTATTGAAGAAGGCGACGAGCAATATTATATTGACCCGAATCTATGCATTGATTGTGGTGCTTGTGTCGCTGCATGTCCGGTAGAAGCCATTGTAGCTGAAGAGGATTTACCGAAAGGTCAAGAAGAACAGCGCGAGAAAGCCGAGCAGTTCTTTGTTTAACGCCCGTATAACCAATACAAGAGACGAGAAGTAGCGATTGTAAAGCTACTTCTCTTTTTTCTGTAAAAAAAATGAACGAATTGACGATGCTAAGCGTATCACTTATGAACAGCAAGAAAGGAGGGGTGGGATGGATGAAATAACAAGAGCGAAAAAAGGCGATGAATTGGCTCTCACACAGTTGTTACTGGATCATTATGATTTCGTCTATCATTATCTTCTAAAGCTCACCCTTCACCCACAAATGGCTGAAGATCTTACGCAAGAATCGTTTATAAAGGCGATTGAGCGAATAAAGCAATTCAATCCAAAGAAAGCTGCGTTTTCAACGTGGCTCATCCAAATTGGAACGAACCTTTGGCGCGATGAGCTTCGAAAAGAGAAACGACGGAAGCGATATACAAACGATAAGCAAATGGAATGGGAAATGAGAGAGGAACCGACAGCCGATTGGCTAGCAGTCACATCAGCGCTTGAAAACATCAAACCGAAAGAGCGGATTCCACTCATTTTGAAACATTATTATGGATACGGATATGATGAGATTGCCAAAATCGTTGGAATCCCTTCGGGCACAGCAAAGTCAAGAGTGCATACCGGGATGACTAGTCTGAGAAAGGAGCTAAATAATGGATGAGAATAAATTGAAAGAGCAACTCGATCAGTTGCACCGTGTGCAACCGAAACAAAAGCCTTCACCAATTGAAATGCACGCGCTCGTCCGTGAAACTCGTAAGAAGAAACGCTTCGAATTGGCTGTTTTTATCCTCATTGCGCTTTTCATTGCATCAGGTACGATCCTTTTGATGACCAAACAACCGTATGTATTCCTGGCAATACAAGCGACCATTATTTTCACTGTATTGCTCGGACTCGTTGCGAGGAGGAAGGGGGCGTACGATGAGTCATGATCTATTAGAACTCCCGATTTGGCTACTTACGATCCTATTCATAGCACTTTTAACTCAAGGCACCTATCTATTTGTCAATGCAAGGCGTAACGGTCGAATGTACTGGTTTTGGGGGATTTGGGGGATGTTGAGCCTTCCGATGCCGCTCATTGTCTACTTGTTGTACACAAACATTTGGATTCCATATCGACAAAGGAGAAAAAATTATGAATGACTTCATGTTACTCATTGCACCATTTATTATTATTGAACTCGTCTTAAAAGCAATTGCCTTGACCGATCTTTATCGCCAACAGCACGTGTCATTGCCAAAATGGGGATGGCTTCTAATTATCTTGTTCGTGAATACTATCGGACCCATCTTGTACTTCTTATTTGGGAAACGAAGAACGGTTAGTGACCGATGATTGCTGTTAATGATGTATGTTATACCGTTGGAAACCAGGCCCTCCTCAATAATTTGAATTTTTCTCTTTCTGAAAACAAAATCACCGCTTTGCTCGGCGCAAATGGTGCAGGAAAAACGACGACGCTCCATGTGTTGGCCGGTCTTTTATCGCCAACCGCAGGTACCGTTCATGTCGAAGGATATGGTGGAAATCAGGATGTAAGGTCTGTGATTGGCTTTTTGCCTCAATACCCTAAATTTCCTGAGTGGCTGACCGTCATTGAAGTCGTTGGTTTCGCTGCCGAATTTGCTGGCGAGCCAAAGCATGCCGCCACCCAAAAAGCTGAAATTACGCTTCAAGAAGTTGGATTAGCCGATGCGATTCATAAAAAGGTGTCCCAACTTTCCGGGGGCATGAAGCAAAGGCTAGGAGTTGCTCAGGCAATCGTTCATCTACCTCGATTGCTAATGCTCGATGAACCGATGAGTGCTTTGGACCCTGAAGGTCGACGCGACATGCAACGATTGCTTGTGGAATTGAGCGAGTCAACGACAATTGTATATTCAACCCACATTCTTCATGATGCAGAACAGATTGCAAATGATGTTCTTATGATTCATAGGGGTGAAATCGCTTTGCATGATTCATTAGAGACCGTGCTTAAGAGCCATAGCAGTGGTGATTTAGTCATTGAAGCAAAATCACCGCTAGATCGATGGGAAGATTACATGCGTCTTTATCATCCCGATGTACAAATCGAAACGGTCGGGAAAAGAGCCGTTGTGCGAGGGCAAATGCAACAAACAGTATTATTTCAAAGTTTGTTGGATGAAGAAGTCGTCATAGAAAAAATGTACGAAGCTCGTCCTACGTTAGACGAATTTTTTGATCGGGTGGTGAACCGATGATCGGAGTGTTGTTAAGAAAAGAATGGATAGAGACGACGAGAAGCTATCGGATCATTTGGTTGCCGCTGCTATTTGTACTTTTAGGTATCATGCAGCCGTTAACGAGTTATTATTTATCCGATTTATTAGAACAATTCGGAGGTTTACCAGATGGAGCAATGTTTGTTATTCCAACACCAACTGCCGAGATGGTCTTTGCTGAAACACTCGGCCAATATTCACAAATTGGCACGTTCATTCTCGTGCTGGCATTTATGGGGACGCTTAGTCGGGAAAGAATGAATGGTGAATCGGTTTGGTTGCTCATTAAACCCGTAAGCTATACATCTTATCTACTCGCTAAATACATGACGGCTTTCACGGTAACGACGGTAAGTTTCCTTGCTGGAATCGCTGTTACTCTCGTTTACATTATTCAATTGTTTGGTACGCTTTCAATGAGTGCATTGCTGTTTTCAATATTCGCATATTGGTTATGGTTAATGTTCGTAGTTTCAGTTACTGTCACATTTAGTGCACTGATGAAAAGCCAAATCGTAGCTGGGGGCCTTGCTTTAGGCATCATATTTCTTTTGCAAATCATTTCTTCATTATTCCACCAGCAAGTTTTGTGGTTACCCGCAACACTTGTTGACCTTGCGGTTCAGTTTGAACATGAGGGTAGTACCATGCCGATCGCCTTAACGATTATCACGATGGGTATGCTCGTTTACGGGGCAGCGCAATATATGAAGAGAACAGATTGGTTAGTGTAAAGGCGTGTGGGGAAGTTCCCCACACGCAAGGAAAGACGCATCACATGTTCACACCGTTGTTTTCAAGAGACGTTTTATTTTTAATTTTTGTTCGATAGCTATCTGAAACAGGGATGAGGAGTGATCCAATGATACAGATGGCAAAGTTGGCGGCAAGCCCGACAATACCCCCATGAATGCCGTAAAGAGTGTTGTTCCCTGTTAATGTCATCAATCCTGCAATGGCCGCTCCGACGACCATACCCCAGAACACCGGTGTCGATCGTAACCGCTTCCAATAGATGCCTAATAAAAAGCACGGTGCAACTTGAATGAGTAATTCAAATTTGAGTACGAAGATTTGGTATAACGTCCCTGGTGGATTCCAAGCAATCCATAAGAGTAAAAAAACGACAATGACGCCTACGAATTTCCCGACTTTTACTTTTCGTTCATCTGAAGCGTTCGGGTTAATGTACTTTCCGTAAATGTCATGAGAAACCATCGACGAGAAGCTAAGTAAAACCGAATCCGCTGTCGAGACGATCGCGCCAACAATTCCTCCAAAGAAGATGATCATCATCCAATAATAAAAGGCATTCATGGAGGCGATGTCATTTGCGAGTACGCCAATGACTTGTTCAGATTCACCTGTCTCCATCCCTGGATACAACACAATACAAATAATTCCGACAACAAGTACGAGGCCAGTCGTAATCGGTGGCATCCAAGCCATGCGTGCAAACGAACGTTTTAATGTTCGCTCACTTCTTGCTGAATAGATTCGTTGAACGGCATGGGGGTACACGGCAGCGCCGATACCAGCAAGTAAAATCATACTGATCCAGTTTATGTTCGTTTGCAAGTCTGGCACCCCAATCTTCTGAGGTTCTGTAGCAGCAATTGATTGAGAAATGTTACCTAAACTTCCTCCGGCTAATGTCATAGCCCCGATGAGGACAACGATAATGCCTACGAGCAAGATGATTCCTTGCAACACGTCGGTAAGCGCAACCGCGCGCATTCCACCTAGCCATTCGTAGATAAGCATCACAAGGATAAAACCAATAACCGCATACCCATATGGAATCGCGCCGCCTGTTAAACCGGAAACCGCATGACCGACGGCGACGAGTTGTTCAAGTAAGTAATTTCCTAAGCCCCAAAGCATGAGGAGGATGGCAACAATCGTAACTTTTTTAGACTCGAAGCGATAGCTAATCCAATCCGTCGGTGTTACAAACTTCGCTCGTTTTGCAATGACGTACAATCTTGGCGCAAAGATTAAGTACACACCAATAATCGCAGTCATGAACGGGACGGATTGAATCCATGAAAATCCTTCTCGGTAAGCCGTCGGCGCGTAGCCAACGATGGTGTTGCCGCTGTATTGTGTTGCATAGAGCGTGAAGAATAACGTGATAAACCCAAGGTTCCGACCGGCTAAATAGTAGTCTCCAACACTTTTTCCGAGTTTCTTACCTCTTCCAGCAAGCCAACCGATGACAATCATTAATACAGCATAGGCACTTAGAATAATGAGTGCATCCGTACCGCCAAATTGCAATGTCATGATGATTGCCTCCTCTCACGTTCGGCTTCTTTCTCCTCTTCATCTTCAATGAGATTCCAATGCGCGATGCAAACCCAGCTTAAATAGGCACACAAGATGAGAGAAAGCAAGATACTAATGAGAGCCCAGAAAGGGATACCAAGAATATAAGGTTCAATCATGCCCTCAGGTAAATACCACGGGGCATTAAACGCAATGAGTAAAACAAATCCGACCCAAATCCATTTCTTTTGAATAGGTTCTTTCATTGGAAATCCCTCCTCACTTAATGGGAAATCAGATTACGCCTTGCTTTTGTAGTTGTGCAAGCTTTTCCTTCGTTATGTGTAACAGTGATTCATAGATTTCTTCGTTCGCTTCTCCCGGTGTGACACTACCCGCATGTTGAATTTGGCCTGGTGTACGGCTAAGTTTCGGCACGATGCCTGGCATAGGGAAATCTCCGAGTACGGGATGTTTCGTAGTGACGATCATGTCACGTGCGGCATAATGAGGATCTTTCACAATATCTTCTGCACTGTAAATGAGACCCGAAGGCACACCGTGGTCTTCTAATATTTGCAGCGCATCCGATGCATCAAGATCTTTCGTCCAACGTTCGATTAAAGCATCCAACTCTTTTTGGTTACGTCCCCGTGCTACATGAGAAGCATAGTCTTTGTGATTGGCAAGTTCAGGTTGATTCATTGCTTTTGCGAGTCTTGTAAACACCGCATCGGCATTTGCGCCAATAACAATGTACGTGTCGTCTTTCGTACGATAAATGCTGGAAGGGGCAACACCGGGTAAGATATTCCCAGTACGTTCCCGCACATAATCAGCTAAGAGATAGTCAGGAATCATACTTTCCATAACGGAAAATACCGATTCATAAATAGCTGTATCAATGATCTGTCCTTGGCCAGATGTTTGACGCTCAACGAGCGCGGTTAAACAACCAATCGTTGAGAATAATGCTGCAAGGGTATCACCAATAGAGATGCCAACTCGAGCGGGAGGGCGGTCTTCAAACCCCGTTACATACCGAATGCCGCCCATAGCCTCGCCAATGCTACCGAACCCTGCGCGGTCTTTGTACGGGCCCGTTTGGCCGTAGCCCGTCGTTCTCATCATGATTATTCCAGGATTGATTTCTTTTAACGTGTCGTAACCTAATCCCCATTTTTCCATCGTCCCAGATCGAAAATTCTCAATAATCACATCGGATCTTTCGGCTAATTCCTTGAATACTTGTTGCCCTTCCTTTGTGCGAAGGTTTAACGTGATTGACTTCTTATTTCGAGATTGAACGGGCCACCATAATCCAACACCATCTTTTTCTTTTCCCCATTGCCTCATCGGATCAGGTTTATCCGGGGGCTCTACCTTAATCACTTCCGCCCCAAAATCAGCAAGTAAGCGCCCGGCAAAAGGGCCAGCAAGTAACGTCCCGAGTTCAAGCACTTGAATTCCTTTAAGCGGCATTGATGTGTCGCTCATGATTATCACCCCTGATCGAATATTACAAAAAACAATAGCATCATTGTATACAATACGTCAATATATATTCTACAAATGACCATGAAAACGCTTTATTGTATACAAAATAATCACTTTGTGGTTTTTTGACATTTCTGTACAATGAACATAGAGGTGTTGAAGTTGAGTGTATATGAAAAAATGAGACAAGCATTAATTACAGGTAAGTATAAACCAGGGGATCGTTTGACAGAGGAGGCATTAACCGAGGAGTTTCAAGTGAGTCGGACGCCGATTCGTAGCGCTCTCAAACAGCTAGAGTTTGATGGCTTAATCACGCCCCTTCGTCGAGGATATGTCGCGCGTTCGTTTTCAAGAAAAGATATTCGCCAAATCTATGATGTGCGGTCTTTACTCGAAGGGTATGCTGCAAGTTTAAGTGCCATCCACCGCACGGACGAAGATCTTGACAACATGTATGCTGCGAATGCAGCATTCTATTCGACGATTACAGAGCAAGAGGATAATAAGATCGAACATATTCAAGCGATTTTACAGAAGAATCACCAGTTTCATCAGGCGGTCATCCGTGCAAGTCAAGATCCTCATACGGAGGACCTGATTAGAAAAGTGGTCGTGTTACCGCTTGTCTTTCATTCATTTTTTTGGTTTCAACAGCGTGAATTGGAACAATCGTTTCATCTTCATGAAGTGATTATCGCTGCGATTAAAGATCAAGACAGTGCGCGAGCAAGAAGTGCAATGCATGAACATATCTACCAAGGGAGAGATCGTGTTCTTGAACAACTCGAGCGGGAAAAGGGGTAGCAAACATTCAGCTTACATCAATGGCGATGTAAGCTGAGCTGAAGGAAGAATAGAGGATGTTTTAATGCGGTCTATCCGAGCAATGCGTCAATTTTTTCTAAGGTGTTTTGTTCGAGCACAACCCCACTTGCACGGACATTTTCTTCAACTTGGTCAGGGCGACTGGCGCCAATGATCGCACTGGATACATTATCTTTGCGAAGAATCCAGGAGAGAGCAAGTTGTGAAAGAGTAAGATCGAGTTCACGAGCAATGGTCTGTAGTTCTTGGACGGTGTCTAATTGCTCATCGGCCATGAATCGTTGAATGGATGTAAAGTTTTCTTCTGCCCGACTACCTTTTGGAATGTCGGAACCTCGCTTATATTTTCCACTTAGCACACCTTGAGCTAGAGGGGAGTAGACAACTTGGCCAAAACCGTGCTGTTTGCCAAGTGGGATGACTTCGTCTTCAATGGATCGATCCAACATGTTATAAAGCGGTTGATTAACGACGAATCGGTCTAGCAGCTTGCGATCAGCGATGTGTAGGGCTTCACTCATCTGTGCGGGAGTCCACTGACTTACGCCGATGTACAAGACCTTTCCTTGGCGGACGAGGTCGTCGAGCGCACGAATTGATTCCTCGACAGGTGTTGAAGAGTCAAAGCGATGGCAATAATAAAGGTCAACATAATCATGGTCCAATCGCTTTAAGCTTGCTTCGCACTGCTCGATAATATGTTTTCGAGAAAGACCACGATCGTTTACTCCTTGTCCCATTTCTCCATATACTTTTGTAGCGAGTACATATGAGGAACGATCATATGATTTCAAGGCATTACCGACCAGCTTCTCCGCTTCCCCTTTCATATACACATTGGCTGTATCAAAAAAGTTAATTCCTAGATCATAGGCAGTATGAATTGTCTGTTCAGCTGCGCGGTCGTCCACATAACCGGCATAGGTGAGCCAGCTTCCTAAGCTGATTTCACTCACTCGAACTCCGGTTGAACCTAAATGACGATATTGCATCGTAATTCCTCCATTCACGTTAATTTGATTCATCATAACACGGCAAACGAAGGGATAGAGTGTTTTAATAAAAAAAGAAACAGCTCACATTCATCTCTCCTGATGAAACGTAAGCTGTAATGTGGACGTACATTTCTTTAAAGGAATAAAACAGCGAAAAGGGTGCTCAATAATAAACCTGTAATGACAGGGATAAAACAGATTCGTACAAGTGTTTGAACATTCACTCTTGATATACCGGCAACTGCAACGAGGGACGACCAAGCGATGAGCGTACCGCCACCAACCCAAATGGCACCCATTTGACCAATCGCTGCTAGCGTTGCAGGGTCGACTCCAGCAACGGGACCTAAAGCGCCGGACAGAGCGCCTGTGAGCGGAAGGCCAGAAAATCCTGACCCATCAAGTCCGGTGATCATGCCGATGATGAGAATGCCAAATGCAGTCCAAGCGGCGTGTTCTGGAATTAAGTGTTGCCCGGATTGTACGAGGTCAAAAAGAAAAGCAGGTGCCGTTTCGGTGCCGAGTATGCTTGCTGAGAATTCGTCACTACCGAGAAAGAAAAAGCCGGCAATCGGGATGACGGGTCCCATCGCTTTAAATGCGAATAAAAACCCATCGACCATACAGTCACTCACATTTTCAAACACTTGCCTCGGCTTATAGAAAACACTCGCAGCGATGAGTAATAACAAGGCAACCCCGCCGATGAGCGCAGCACCCGTTCCCCCTTCAAGGCTGAGGTCGGTAAAAAACGTCGTGTAGAGCATATAACAGATGACGACGGCGAATGTAACGGGCACAATGATGGCGAATGCTTTTCCTTTTCGAGTGGCTTCTGTACGTTTTTCGATTCGTTTTCCTTCCATCCATTTTTCTAAGTGGCGATCGTTTTTTTGTTGTATCTGTTTACGGATCATGAGATAGGCAATGGTAAGCGCGGCGACCCCTGTAATGATGGATAAAAGAAGAGCACGGTCCGCGACGGCCTGACCACTTACCCCAGCAGCGGTTGCACTAAGCATTGGAGCGATTTGGATAATATAGTCACTTGATAGCGCCATCCCTTGACCGGCAATGGCAATAGCGGCAGCCCCCGCTATTGGAGGTAAGCCGGCTCGAATTGCGACAGGCAATAGTAGCGCGCCCACGAGGGGGACAGCTGGTGTGGGCCAAAAGAACAAGCTAATCACATACGTAACGAGAATAATGACAAGGTAGGAGATATGTCCATTCGTCATGATCTTCCCAAATGGCTTGATCATTTGCTCATTCGCTCCAACGACTTCAAGTCCTTGGAGAAGAGCGGTCATGATGGCAATAATTAAAAAGATGCTAAAAAGCTCTCCGGCGGCCACGAGGCTGGCATTAAAGATTGTTTGCAAACCCGTGGAGAGAGAGCCTGTATAAATGAGGCCAATGAGAAAGGTCATTAATATGGCAGGCACTACAACATTCTTTCTCATGAGCATCGTCAAGATGATGATGAGAATCCCGGCGAAATAAATCCAATGTGAGGAGATGATTTCCATAGTACACGCCCTTCCTTCGCACAAGATTAGACTATTCTACGCATCGGTCTAGACGAAGGTGCAAATCGGAAAGGTGATCGACGAAATTAAATGGATTGCTACCAATTTCACATGAATTTGGACTTTGTAATAAATTCTGACATAAAACAACCGTTATGCTTGGATTTACGTTATAATGAGGCCAATAGGCTCGATTGTTACATTGTTGTCACGGAGTTTCCCGATCGGCATTAAAAACTGTGGTAGAATAAAGGGACAAAGGATACAGCTGATTCGTATCGTTAAAGCACGAATATTATTGATAAAGCAGGTGATTCACATGCACCCTCATCACTCACTATGGAACAAACGTGAAAAACGAAATCAAATTAGTGTTGTTCGCGGCGAGCGGGCACCTTCAAAAGTGATAACAAATGCAACATTTCTAAACAGTGGTCGTAAACAATGGACAACTGCAAACATTTGGATTTACGCTGACCGCATTGTGTACGTCGGAGACGCCTTACCGACAAAAACAGAAGGTACGGAGTGGACAGATGCTTCTGGACAATGGATTGTACCAGGATATATTGAGCACCATGCCCATCCGTTTATTGGCTACAACCCAGAAACGTTTGCGAATTATGCGCTGGAAAGAGGAACGAGCACGATCTTCAACGATAACCTCATCCTCATGATGAATCTCGAAAAAAAGAAAGCGCTTACTCTCATTACGGAAATGAATAAAGGACCTTCATCGATCTATTGGTCCTGTCGAATCGACTCGCAAACCGAAACGAAAGATGAGCATAGCGTTTTCACACCTCAGGCGCTTGAAGAGTGGTTAAACCACCCGCTCGTCGTTCAAGGAGGCGAGTTAACAGGTTGGCCAAAAGTTATTTCAGGAGATGATACACTTCTGCATTGGATGGAGGAAGTGTTAAAGAGAAATAAACGCATTGAAGGTCATCTTCCAGGTGCTTCTGAACGTACGTTGGCACAGTTAGCCATTTTAGGTGTCACGAGCGACCACGAGGCCATTTCTGGTGAAGAAGTGTTGAAGCGACTAGACGCAGGTTATACGACGACGTTACGTCATTCCTCATTGCGACCGGATTTGCCGCTGCTCGTTAAAGAAATCGTGGATGCGGGAATTACGAACTTTAACCGTTTCTTAATGACGACGGATGGAGGAAATCCGAGCTTTTATGAGCCAGGTGTCATGGATCAATTGCTCCGAATTGCGATTGAAGGTGGCATTGACCCGATAGCCGCTTACGAAATGGCCTCTTACAATGTTGCCAGACACTATGGCATTGATGCTCACCACGGAATGATTGCGCCTGGCCGGTTGGCTCACCTTAATTTCCTAGAAGATGTTACGAATCCAGCACCTGTGAGTGTATTGGCAAAAGGGGAATGGATCGTACGAGATAAAGAGCTTGTGTATACGAACGAGCCATTTCCTTGGAACGATTACACGAAGCCGTGGAAGCCGCTGAACTGGGATCTTAAAGACGATGATTTGCACTTTTCGATGCCGATGGGCATTCACCTAGTAAACTCTGTACTATTGAAGCCTTACCATATTGATGTCGATGGAGCTGTTGATGAATTAAGCCCTGATCATGATGAATGCTTTTTTGCGATGTTTGACAAAGAAGGCAAATGGCGCATGAATACAATCATTAAAGGGTTTGCTTCGAATTTAGATGGATTGGCAACTTCATACTCCATTACAGGTGATGTCGTTTTGATTGGTAAGAAGAAGTCAGCCATGAAACAAGCTTTCGAGCAATTAAAGGAACAAGGCGGCGGCATCTCCATTGTGCAAAGCGAACAAAATGTTTGTAACTGGAAATTCCCTTACTACGGTGTCATGTCTGACCAACCGATGGAAACACTGATTGAGGAACATCGAGCGTTCGAAAACGTGATGAAAGAAGCGGGATATTCGTTTGACGATCCGTTATATAGCATTTTCTTTTTCTCATCAACGCACTTGCCATATGTTAGAATGACGTCTAAAGGAATTTACGATGTGCATAAGAAAAGCGTGCTTTTTCCAACGATAATGCGTTAAAATAGTAAAGTGAAGAAGTGTTTACTCACTCCGTGGAAGGATGAGTGATTTGAACCGTTTTAAACGTATGGTTGTCCCGTTGCTCATGCTTTTGATTGTAACAGCGTGCCAATCTGAGCCCGAGCCGCTTCAAGAAGGCGATGATCTAGAGCGCAAGCCCTTTAATGAAGTGCCTGCGCGTGAAGAAGCTGTGGAAGTTGAACAAGCAGAGCTACCATTTGTGCATCCACTTAGTGGGATCGGGACATACGAGGTAGAAACGACTCGACCGTTGGCAGTTGTCGTTTCCAACGATCGGAACGCACGCCCTCTGACAGGTTTGCAAGAAGCAGACATCGTGTACGAAGTGCTAACAGAAGCTTCAATTACCCGTTTCATTGCAATCTATCATAGCGAGCATCCGGAGACGATTGGTCCTGTTCGAAGTGCTAGAGAAGTATTTATTGATCTATCTTCAGGATTTGATTCGCTCTTTGTTGCACACGGGTTTAGCCCAGGAGCCGAAGCGAGAATTCAAGCTGACGATTTGTACGAGGTGAATGGGATGCACTATGATGGAAGCCTTTTTAAGAGAGTCGCTACGCGCCCGGCTCCACACAACTCTTATGTGCATTACGATGAACTTTTAGCTCATGCGGAGCAGGCCGGAATTCCGATGTCTCTTGACACACCGCCCCTCTCATTTCGTGATGAAGCGATTGACGGGAACGCTGCATCTGGTGTAACCATCTCCTATATGGGACGATCATCAGCGGAATATCAATTTGATGCAGAGGACCGGGAGTATATCCGTTTTAGCGACGGGGAGCCTTTGATCGACGAAGTTTCTGGAGAGGCGTATCGGACTAAAAATGTGATGGTTGTAGAAGCTCCGCATTCGATCATTGATGATGCAGGCAGACGGGAAATTGATGTATTAGCAGGTGGTGCGGGTTTATTGTTGCAGGACGGAAAGTACCAGGAAGTGAATTGGACAAACGTTGATGGCCGGATTGTTCCCGACGGGGAGCAATTAATTGAAGGCAATACATGGATAAACATCGTAGATTCACTAGATTCTGTAACGATTCAGGACGAGTAAATGTGCTTGTGCGCATGTTTCTTACCTTACTAAAGAAAGAGAGTGATCTCTATGCAAATCGATAAATTAAGAGGAAAAGAGTTGGATCAACTTTTTCAAGCGGTATTATCATTGAAAGATCTCGAAGAATGCTATCAATTTTTTGATGACTTGTGCACAGTAAATGAAGTTCAATCTTTAGCTCAACGTTTAGAAGTGGCCCGAATGTTACAATCAGGAAGTACTTACCATAAGATTGAAGTCGAAACTGGCGCAAGTACAGCGACGATTAGTCGTGTGAAACGTTGCTTGAATTACGGTAATGATAGTTATCAGATGACGCTCGACCGTGTCCATAGTGAAAACCACTCTTAATAGGTGTGAGAAGCTATACTAAAATCGTTTAAAAACCGGATGTCTCATTGAGGACATCCGGTTTTTAGCATGGTAATTGCGTGTACGTTAGAGTGAGCAGTACGTTCGGTTTTGCGTGGGGAGGGGGACGTTCTTGTGCTGTGCACGCTCAAGGTTGGGTTATATTGGAATTTGGCGGTCTAGATTACGTACTAAGCGATCTGGACCGTTATGACTGAGTGTAGATGTTTGGCAATCATTTTGAGATACACGGTGGATCGTTCGGGTTCTGCGCCTGAATGTATTTGGTATATTCTGGAATATAATGTTCTAAATCGTTTTCCTAATGTGCGCTGTTGGGTTGGAGGGGGAGCGCGGTACTAGGTACCATTTTGCGCGCATGTTTGCCTAGTTTAACGATATTTGGGGCTCATCCCGCTAAACTCCTGCGTAGTTTGTTCCAACTGGAGCGCAGATTCAATGACCATAAGTGAGCACCCTATCGGCCTGAGCGCTGCCGAAGATAAATCGGACGCGGTTCGGCGCGAACCGCGCCAACCGCTTGTGGGTACTTCGGGGCGGGGATGTGCACGTGACCTGGTAATCTGTTACCGAGTTTGCTCATTCTGTTACCTAGTTTATGAGAATATACCGCTTTTCCTGCGATGTTCCCCAACTTGAGAACAGTTTGGTCGCAACTCGAGCACAGTTTCCAATTTCACAAGCTACCATTGATTCGTGAAGAATTTCTTTAGTTCAACTTATATAGATCGTTTTCCACGATTTTCAGCTCCAGCGGTGGCGACGGTCGCTCATTTTTGGGAATTTGTAGGGGGATTGGTGATCTAGGTTGCTTCAGAATACCGCAGTTTACCCCATACTAGGCACTCTATGAACGTTTGTTTCTATATTAAACGTCAACCTGTTTACTCATATAAACCTCAAGAGCTAGCAACTATCGGCACCGGAGGTGCCGAAGATCAACCGAGCGGTCGTCTTTGTAATAGAAAAGATGTTAGCATTTGTTGAGTCGAGCGAGTGGAACGAAAGTTTCATGCAGATACACTATCAATTCTTTGATGCAATTTATGTAGATCACACCGTAACGGTTGCTTTCATTAGAAAATAAGTAATCTCTAAATTATTGCGATGAATTTCTTGAATTAAAATTGCTACTTTGGCTCTCGAACAAAAATATTGAATCATTTCAGAAACACAGATTAATAAGGTGATTGCCCGGTACCGATGCGAAAGCAAACAAGATGACTATTATCCATGTGCCTGCTGTCTGCCTATCCCAATGTAACTTTTTACATGCAACGCTTGACGAATGATCTGTATTAAGAGTATAGTACAGTCATACATCAAGTGTATGAACTAATTAATACACACACTTATAGATGGAAGGTAATGCCTATGAATATATCGTTTAATACTCGTGACCCCGTCTACTTGCAAGTCGTCAGACATTTTAAGTTGAGTATTGCGAAGGGTATTCTCACTGCTGGTGAGGAGATTCCTTCCCGAAGAGAACTAGCTTCGCAGTTAAAGATTAATCCGAATACTGTGCAACGGGCGTACCGAGAAATGGAGGAACAGAAGTTGATTAAAACAGAGCGAAATGTCCCGAGTAAAGTGACGACAGATGCGCACATATTACGAAGTGTGCGAGAAGAGCTTCTACACGAATCGATTTCTAATTTTCTCGATGAAGTTGAACCGTTGCAACTTCCATTAGATGAAATCGTATCCCGAATTCAACAACAAATACATCGTAAAGGAGAGAGCGCGAGCGATGATTGAAATTGAGCAAATGACGAAATCATTCGGTAGAAAAAAAGTCGTTCGATCCGTGTCTTTTCATGCGAATACGAATGAAATTACGTGCTTAATTGGACTAAATGGTGCAGGGAAAACGACGATTTTGCAGGCGATTATGAACTTAACTCCTTCAAAAGGAACCGTGCGTTTTGCTGGCAAACCGTATACACATGCGACCAATCGAGATTTGATATTTATTACAGACGATCTTTCGATGCCGAGGGTGATGACGGTTGCAGAATCAATGGAATTCATGCAACTACACTATCCGAAATGGGAAACAGATAAAGCCGAAGAACTCGTGAAATACCTTAAGCTAGACAAAAATGAAAAGCTGAAAAATCTATCAAAAGGCTACAAGATGCGAGTGAACTTAATGCTCGGTCTCGCCGCCGGATGCACGTACATTTTGATGGATGAGCCTCTATCTGGGATTGATGCTTTAACGAGAGAAAACATTCTTGATCTATTAACGAGTGAATTTGTAGAAAGCAAAACGATCCTTCTTACGACACATGAAGTCGGAGAGATTGAAGCGATCGTTGACCGAGCTGTACTCCTGAACGATGGTGAAATTGTCGATAGTTTCTATGTAGAGTCGTTGCGTGAGGAAGAGCAAAAGTCTCTGCTCGATAAAATGAGAGAGGTGTACCGATGAGCTTCTTACGATTGTTATTTATTGAATTGAACCGAATTCGTTTTCTGTTTCTCGCTCTCGTCGTCATTGTCGTTATTACACAATTTGCCCTCACATTGCTGTTACCTCGCTATTGGGTAGGGCAAATCGAATCAGGAGAAATGATACCCTCTATAACTTTTACTTTTATCAATGTATTTGAACATGGGATTTACAACTTGTCGCTCGCATTGCCGGTGATTACGATCGGGCTATACATTTTCATCGTTTGGTATCGGGATTGGTTTGGTCAAGGCACGTTTATGAAACGTCTACTCATGCTTCCAAGTAGCCGGATGAATGTGTTTGCAGCGAAGCTCGTGACAATTGTGCTGGTAACACTCGCTGTAGTAAGCATTTACCGTCTCGTATTACCGGTGCAGATGGGGCTGTTTGAGTGGGTGCTTCCGAACTCACTTTATGGTGGGCAGATTGAACCTTTCCATTTGTTCTTTACCTCTGCTTTAATTGTTGTTTATCCGCCGACGTTACTTGACTTCTTTATTGTGTATGGATTAGGGATTACGCTTGTTTGTGTACTATTTTCAGCGATTTTGTTTGAGAGGTCGTTTGGGTTTATCGGGCTTGGCATAGGGACCGCGTATGTCATTGCAGCATTCATGTTGTATGGAGTAGCAGCAAATATGTTCGGAAGAGTATACGAACTGCAATTATTACTAGTCATGCTTGGGGTTACTCTCGGCATTTGCGCCGTTAGCTTATTCGTTTCGAGATTCTTATTATTAAGAAAAGTTACCGCTTAGGAGGAAAACGATGAATCGCGCACTTGTTACGATCATAATCGCAGTTTTTGCTGTAGGCGGTGTGATGTTTCACTACGTTCAAACCGCTACCATGTTTAGTAATATGCCAAGCTTTCATTTAGAAAATGTCGAAGGAGATTCTTCTTTTACAGAGAAACTTAGTTATACCGGTAGAGTTGAAGGCAATCAATTCACCGATGGGTTTATTTTTCATCCGAACACAGGTACACAATATACCGCTGCTCGGTCAATGATGTTTGATTACGAAAGTGGACCGCATCAGAATACAGTTAGTGATGAGCATGAAGCTTTGCAATATTTTTACGGACCGATTTTTGAAAATGACCATTTTCTTGTAGGCGCCCAGTTTGAACATTTCCTAGATTCAGAAGGGGTCGAGTTACGTGTGCAATTTGTCGATAAACAATCCGAAGATGATTGGAGAGTAACAATTCCGTCCCTTCCTTTGGACGAATGGGGAGAGATTACAAATCTATACGTTGAGAATGGGCATTTGTACATCTTAGTAAGAGCGGATGATGAGAACCATCACCTAACGATTGACGTGAATCAAGAAGAAGTGATCGATCATCAACAACGACCCGGTCGTGCTTTCTCTCAATACGGAATGGGAATGGAGATGACGGATTCTCGTTCGGCGCTACTCACTGATGAAGGAATGGCTTTAGTATATGACCTTGTGGATGGTGAAGTGAAGGCAGAACTTGAGCTTCCAGAAGAAGCAACGAGTGCCCACACCTTGTACGCTGGGGAAGATACGTTCTATTTATTATCCGAAGCAACGCTTTGGAAAGAAAATAACGGGCAATTTGAAGAAGTCGTAACGATCGAACACGTTGACAATCCGCTCGTTACGGTCGTAAATGACCAGTTATTTTCTCTGTCTGAACAAGATAACCAATCAGCGATCGTTGAAGTATTTGATGCATCTTCTGGACAATTGGCATTTCGCGCTGACCTCGTGCCAGAGGACGAGTCGAGTCTAGACATCTATCACGGATACATGACGATTCACTAAGACGAGGGGGCACGATGATGATTCAAGAAGCGATTAAAGATCAAAACATTCCAGGTGCTGTCTTGTCCGTGGTGCATAAAGGCATCGAAGTGTGCCATCGAGCGTATGGCAACCAAGTTGTTTTTCCTAAAGAAGAACAGATGGAAACAAATACACGGTTTGATATTGCCTCTCTCACGAAGGTGACAGCGATGCTGCCTGTCACCCTTTTGCTCGTCGATGAGGGCAGACTTCAGTTGGATACGTGCGTTCGAGACGTTTTTCCAACATTTCCTCACGAACGTGTGACCGTCCGGCATTTACTTAATCACACGTCAGGGCTTGGCGCCGATCACTCTTTGAAGTATGCAGGCTACACACGACCAGAAATTATTAAAGACTTGTTGGAGCAACCCGTGCACGTTGATCCTGGTGTAAAAAGAGTATATAGTGACCTCGGCATGATGCTGCTTTACTTCCTGTGTGAAAAAATACTCAACAACGAGTTTGAATCCTATTTCTATGAACGGGTGACCCAGCCGCTAGGTATGGATTGTACGTCGTTCAACCCGAAAATAAAAAAGAATATCGCTGCTACCGAGTACGATGAGAGGCGCGGCACATATAAACGAGGCATCGTTCATGATGAAAAGGCAGAACAAATGGGTGGCATTAGTGGTCATGCAGGCCTTTTCTCTACAGCGAGAGATTTGCAAAAGTACTTAGCTATTTATGAAAATCCTCGTAACGAGGTCTTGTCCAAGTCACTTATTGAGGCCAGTTTTACCGGTCTTGGATGGCAAATGTCGGGTCAAACATTTTCACACACAGGCTTTACGGGTGTCAATATGTGGTGTGATCCGGTAGAGAAACTGCGCGTCGTGTTCTTGACGAATCGTGTACACTTCGGAAGAAGCTATAATCTCACGTTTTTGCGCGAGCAAATCAAAGAAGCTATATACAAAAAAATAGGCGGCGGATGAATGACGCATTGATAAGCGGAAACATACAGTGGGAGTAAACGACAAAGCTGTTGGAGGGATTCGATTATGTTCCCAAGAAGAAACCGTCACCCGCATCATCCCGTTCCGCCTCCGGGCATGTACCCGCCAGGACAAGAATTTATCGTGCCAGAAGTGTTCACGACCGAACAAAAACATGTGAAAAATCACGTGTATAAATACGTTCCTGTACATCCAGAAACGCACAGTTACGCGCAGCAAACGGAAGTGAAACACACGCATATGCCACCGCAAATGGGACCACCCCCACGTCCGGGGCGACGACGCCCATTTCCGTGGTAGGTGGATGACATGAACGATGCTTCGGCATCGTTTTTTTACATCGTGTGATTTTGGTTTCTAAAGGTGGGGTCAGATGAACGTGTTGTACATCGGTGTGGATACGTCTCAATACGTCGACCGAAATTATTCCTATATTGAACAAGCTTTAAAAGAGAAGTGTGAACAATTTGCCGTGTGGCGAACGTCTGGACATATTCAATGGGTATTGTCAAAAGTGACATTCGAGCCCGATTATATTTTGGTAGTGAATGATATTGGATCGACGTTTACGCCGAAGGTTACGGGACTGAATCAAATCTCAATACCGTGTGGAATCATTGTGAATGATGTGCACCGCTTTACTGAAGTTCGGAAGAATTATTTGTTGAGACAACAGTTTGATCAAGTGTTTTCTGTCGTCTCCGAAGGATTCCAACGTTTCTATCCTGATGTTTCCTTTGAATGGCTTCCTCATTTCGTCAATACAGACGTATTTTCTAGAGAAGATAAAAAAGACATCGACCTTTTGCTTACAGGAGCTGTTAGCGAAACGTATCCATTTAGACAGCACACCCTCGAACAGATCCAACACGTTCCTTCCTTTGTTCATCTCCCTCATCCAGGGTATAAAAATGTTGCCGATCACGTTGCCGGAATCGGTTATGCTAAGCAGTTGCAAAGGGCGAAGATTAGCTTTGCTTGCCCGTCTGTATATGAATACCCAGTGAAGAAATACTTTGAAATCCCTGCAAGTGGCACATTGTTAGTCGCACCAGAATGCAAAGATATTCGTCAACTCGGCTTTATTCCGTGGCAACATTATGTACCTGCTGATACGCTTACCGTAAAATCGCGTACGTTATATTACTTGGCGAATGTAGAAGCTCGAATGAAAATCATTGATGAGGCATATCGTTGGGTACGAAAGAATCATTCGCTAGAAGTGCGGGTGAATGAGCTCTATCAACTAATTAAAAAGGGGACAAACAAAGATGAGTGAAATCGGTACGAATGTCGTCATAAAAGACGGAGCGATTATCGGGAAGAACGTTGTGATCGGTGACAATACAGTGATCTATGAGGATGTGACCGTCGAAGACAATGTCGTGATTGGCGCAAACAATGTGATCGGCATTCGCCCAGGAGGAAATAGCCGGATGCGAAAGTCAAATGAAAAAGCCGCGCGTCTCGTTATACACTCAGGCACAAAGACCGGAAGTCTCGTTGCCTTGTATGCAGGTAGTCAAATCGGCAAACATTGTTTTTTAGGAGACTTGGCCAGTGTAAGAGAAAACGTCCGGATTGGTAATGAAACAGTAATCGGGCGATCGGCCATTGTTGAGTTGAATACGGTTATTGGGAACCATTGTACGATACAAACGGGTGCGTATGTGACTGGGGATACGACGATTGAAGATCATGTGTTTCTTGGGCCATGCGTATCAATGAGCAACGATAAATATATGGGCGCAAAACCGTATGAGATGCAGGGCCCGACGATTAAGAAAGGAGCTAAAATTGGCAACAATGCGACGTTGCTACCTGGAATTACGATTGGAAAAGAAGCGATCGTAGGGGCAGGTGCGGTTGTGACGAAAGACGCTCGTGCACATACTACTGTTGCTGGTGTTCCTGCAAAACCGATCCGGTAAAATTGTAGATCGGTTGAAAACGAGTCGCCCGTCAATTGATGGGGACTTGATACTTATGTTTTAGTGTGATGTTGTTCAGTCCCGTTATTCTTTAGGAAAGCCTTATATTATGGTAAACTTACGATACTGTATATGAGAAGGAGGGACATCGATGTATATTGTAACTTCGACAGTCACCGTCCCAAAAGAAAAAACGGATGAAGTGATTGGCATCTATCAGAAACGCTCACGAAAAGTTGATCAAGCTCAAGGGTTTCAATCGTTTCATCTCCTCCAAAATGATAAAAAGCCGGAAGAATTGACGGTTCATCTCATTTGGGATTCAAAGGAAGACTATATTCGCTGGGTATCCAGTGATGAATATAAGGAAATTCATGATCTAGAGAAGAACTACCCTGATCAGGAACTGGCGTCGATCACTGCCCGTGTTGGAATGTTTTCAGTGGTCGCGACATGAATGACACGCAAAAATCACAAATTGCTTTTCGTATTACGGAAGAAATATATGAGGAGTATCCGACTTTATGGGAAAAATTCGGTGATCATGGTCGCGCTCGCACAGAAGAAGACAACGTTCACCATCTTAACCATCTGTTGACCGCCTATGAAATGAAGCAGCCTCATTTCTTTGTTGAATACACCTCGTGGTTAAATACGGTGCTTACGAGTCGTAATGTAGGCACACACTTGATCATTGACAATTATCGACGGTTGGAACGCCACTTGAGTGGGAGTGTCCCGAAGGAGCAAGAGGTATTTTTTATGGATTGTTTAGCGCAAGGAAAAGCTGTTTTACAATGAGGTGTTCGTGTGGAAGCTCAAATTGAAAAACTGGCAGACCGATTGCTTGACGGTGATGAAGGAGAAGCGACTTCGATTATTCAGCATGCACTGCAGGCGATGGGAAAGATTGATGTGTTTGAGCAATTGATTACGCCCTCAATGTATCTTGTCGGCAAGCGTTGGGAGCGAAATGAAATCTCGGTGGCTGATGAACATTTAGCCACCGCAACCGTTGATTTTATCCTTACAGCTATGGAACAGGTTGATCGTAAAGAATCCAGTCTTACAAATCGGAAAGTACTTCTCTGTGGCGTCGAGGACGAACAGCATTACATCGGTCTAAAAATGGTCGGTTCTCTGTTTCGTGACCGAGGATGGAACGTTCGGAATCTCGGTCCTAACTTGCCGTTAAACCATTTACAGTCCTCTGCTACAATTTGGAAACCAGATGTGATTGTGCTCTCTATTGCACTTTTGTACCGATTGCCCGTGCTTCATGAGTACGTTCGCTCGTTGCTCACCTTGAAGCATCGACCGTCTATTCTCATTGGCGGCCGTGTAGCATATGAGTATCAATTATCGGCGGCGGAACTCGATCAAGTCGAAGTGATAGGAAGTTTGCGGCAACTGGATGTATGGCTTGATAACGGGAAAGTAGGGAAGGCACATGCAAGAACGAATGACCAACCGTAACTTGCCATTACCTACCTTTAAAATGGATAAGAATTTCGAGATTCTCGAGCGCTCGATGGAAGCAGAAGAAATGTTCCGTCTTGAACGCTCCTTCTTATCGCTCGTTGACGTGGAAAGTCAAGAAAAGGTTAGGGAATGGCTCAGGCCTGAGCATGAGCAAGTGAGTCTTGAAGTGAACATGCTTACGAGTGAGGGAGAGCTCATACTCGTAGATGTTTATGTAGGGTGGGAAAGTGAGCTGCATGCTGAGGTTCTTGTGATTAAAAAAGATGAGGCGTTTTCACGTGTGCTCGGGCAATTAACGAAGCTTCGTGCTCGACTTCAAGACACGAACATCGAGCTCATGCATGAAAAAGAACGACTCGAATTGCTTGCAGAAGAAAACCGCCGTCTGTCTGCCCCATTTATTCCACTGAGTGAGGAAGTCGGGTTAGTATCGATGTTCGGTATGCTCGACCGAGAAAAAATACAGTCCATTGAAGTCAAATTGCTTCAAGAAATTTATGAAGATAGCGCCGACACGATTATTTTTGATTTTACAGCCTCTGGAGAAGTGACGAATGACGGAGTAAGAGCCTTAAAGTCAATGTTTAAGTCCCTCGCCATTATGGGATGTGAGTTGCTTATCGCCGGTGTCAATCAAGAGGTGGCCAAGTCTTTTAAACAATATGAAGTTCAAAAATGGAACATTAGCTTTATTCATTCCCTCGAGCGGGCTTTAAAAAGCATGGATGTAACGTCGTGACGTTCATGCTTTTTATTATGCGCATTTACGGTGTCGGCTACGATACGAGCGCATACCGTATTGGAAACGGATAAAAGCGAGGGGAGCAAATGAAGACGGTCTGTTTTGTCGTCACTGAACACCCGATCAAAGATGCTCGGATTTTTCACCGCGAAGCAAAAAGTCTTGCGCGAGCTGGATACAATGTCACGATTCTTTCACCGTCTCAAGCTACAGAACGTGAAGGAGTGCCTTTTCTCATTGATGAGATAACGATTGTCCCCTACGTGCCGGACCGCCTAAAAGATGACCAACACCGGTTTTTTGAATTGAGACAAAACAAGACGCCAGAATCATCACTCGTTCGACTAGGAATTAAAGTACGTGCCGATCTGTATCATGCCCATGAAATGGAGTCACTTCATGCGGCAGTTTTTATGAAGCGTGCGGTGTCTGATGCTCGTTTAGTTTTTGATAGCCATGAACTATTCGTCGACCACCGTTCACTAACGAGCATCCGGAGACGTGAACAAAAAGAAGCATGGTTACGGCAAATGCTTGAAGAAACGGATGCGATTATTACGGTATCTCCTTCCATAGCGGAATATTACAAAAATCTATCTTTTAAAGGGCCAGTTGAAGTGATTGTGAACTCTCCACCATTCACATTGTTTGTTCATAAAAAGAAAACCTCACATCGAACGATCGGTTACGTCGGTATGGTTACTAAAGACAAAGGAAACTGGCAAAAGCTCGTCGATATTGCTGAACAATCGGAGTATTCCATCAAAATAATAGGTGGAGCACCACGACATGAAACGGAACTGCTCGTTCCAGATCATCTACACGATCGTATTGAGATGACCGGTTGGGTTGATTACGATCATATCCCTTCTGAACTTGAAGATGTCGACATCGGCTGGATTGATATGAATACGAAACGATCAATGAACCGGTATTTTTCTTTGCCGAATAAGTTTTTTAGCTTTTTAGATGCGGGCGTGCCTGTCATTGTGAACGATTGCCTAGAGATGAGAAAAGTGATTGAAAAAGAACGATGTGGGATCGTTATTCCAATGGAAAACCCGGCCGCGACCGATTATGCGAATGGCATGTTAAGCTTTTGCGATGACCAATTGCAACGGATGGGTGAGAATGCACGACGCTATATGCAGCGTGAGATGAGTTGGGATCATATGGAGAGGCGATTACTCGCATTATATGAAACGCTATTAGTATAGACACCTTTTTTCTAGAGATGTCCAAACAACGTGCATGCTCTTCACATATTGTAAGTGAAGAGGGTGATATGAATGAATAAAAATACTGTAGCGGTCATCGGACTCGGTAAAATCGGGCTTACTCTGGCCGCTGTTTATGCAAGTAACGGGTATAAAGTAGTGGGTGTAGATGTGAATCAGAACGTCGTGGATACAGTAAACCGGGGGGAAAGTCACATCCAGAATGAACCAGGTTTACAGGAACTTGTGCATGAGGCTTATGTGAACAAACAGCTCCGTGCAACGGCTTCCACGAGAGAAGCTGTCCAGGAAGCGTCAACAGTTGTTGTGATTGTTCCAGTCCTCATTGATGACGATTATGACGTGGATTATCAGTACATTGATGCTGCAACCCGAGAGATTGGTCTAGGGATACAAAAAGGAACGACCGTGATTTACGAAACGACGTTACCTACGGGAGATACGAGAAAGCGTTTTGGTGCAATGATTGAACAAGCATCCAGTTTGCAAGCTGGGGTTGATTTTTATCTTGCTTACAGCCCCGAACGTGTCTACTCAAATACAATTATTCGTGATTTAAAAAAGTATCCGAAAATTGTTGGTGGAATTAATGAAGCGAGCCTCATTAACGCGAGTACGTTTTACAAACTTGCACTCGGGTGTGATGTGTTGCCTGTGGAAAATGCAGACACTGCTGAATTTGCAAAAGTTGCAGAGTGTGTATACCGCGATGTGAATATTGCGCTTGCCAATGAGCTCGCCATTTATGCGGACCAGATGAATGTGAATATGAGAGATGCAGCGGCAGCAAGCAATACCCAGCCGTATTCTCACATTCATGCTCCCGGCGTTGGTGTGGGTGGTCATTGCATTCCGATCTATCCATATTTCTTTATTTCAAGAGGTTTAGATGAAGGAATTGTTCAACAATCCCGAAAGAAAAATGATCAAATGGCAAACTACGCTTTGGAGCGAATCGAGTCACAAAGCGGCAAGTTGCAAGGCAAAAATGTGTTAATTCTTGGCTTATCATACCGTGAAAATGTGAAAGAAACAGAGAAGTCATCGGCTTGGAAATTGCTTGAAGGATTGAAGGAAAGAGGAGCCGCATCTTTCGTTCATGATCCACATTTTTCTGAAGAGGAAATGCGAACGTTTAACGTAGAGCCACTCGAACTAACAAATGAGGAAATGAAAAAGGTAGACATCATCATTCTCCAAGCATATCACGATGAATATCGTAGTTTGGATTTTTCACAGTTTGTCAAAAAGCCGTTCGTGTTTGACGGTAGAAATGTGTTGGACCCGACCCAATTTGCTGAACTCGGTATGGGATTTGATGCGATTGGAGGGGCAAAGCAATGATTCCAATGGTTGATCTGAAAAAAGAGTATGAATTGTTAAAACATGCACTTCACAAAGAGGTGCAAGAAGTGATGGAGAGTGGGGTGTACATTCTAGGGCCGAAGTGTGAGCAACTTGAGCGAGAAATGGAGCAGTATCATCCCGTAAAATATGCTGTTGGTGTTGCGAATGGCACAGATGCCCTTTACTTGGCTGTAAAGGCACTGGGAATTGGGGCAGGTGATGAGATCATTACGACGCCATTTACTTTCTTTGCCAGTGGTGAAGCGATCGAAGAAGCTGGAGCCACACCGGTGTTTGTGGATATCAATCCGCTGACGTATAACATGGACACCACACAGATTGAAGCAAAGATTACGCCTAAAACACGGGCGATACTCGTTGTACATCTATTCGGAAAGCTTTGTGATATGGATGCGATTATGAGCATCGCAAAAAAACACAACCTTCGTGTGATTGAAGATGCGTGCCAAGCGATCGGCACGAAAGATGATTATGGAAAAAAAGCAGGTACAATTGGCGATGTGGGTTGTTTTTCTTTCTTTCCATCCAAAAATCTAGGTGGATTTGGTGATGGGGGCATGGTCATTACGAATGATCAAGACGTATATGACCGCGTATTAGAATTACGAAATCACGGTAGCGTTACAAAATACGAACACCGCTCGATCGGAATCAATAGCCGACTTGATGAATTGCAAGCGGCAGTTCTACTCGTCAAACTTCAACATTTAGATCTATTTTTGCATAAGAGAACTGTCATCGCCAAGCGCTATTCCGAAGAGCTAAAGCGTTACGCTACAGTTCCAGACCCATACTTGCACTCTTTTCACCAATATTGTTTTGAAGTGAAAGATCGGAAATCCTTAATGGATTATCTCGCGAAACGTGGTATTTCCTCTGCTGTATACTATCCAATACCGTTACACTTACAAGAAGCGCTGCAACACTTACGGTATAAAAAAGGGGATTTCCCGTTAGCAGAACGTGCAGCCGAGCAAATCATCGCGCTCCCGATTTCTCCAGAGCTAGCGTTTAGTGACCAAGAATATATTATCCAAACGATCCACGCGTATTATAAATAGTCTTTGAAATCATTCCATTTGGAATGATTTCTTTTCGTAATCGATTGTTTATGTTGACGAACGTTATAAAAGGTACAGTCTACATAATGAAGCGAATCGGTTGCTAGAAACTTTTTTAATAAACTGACGTCTTCATAGAGCCGTCCTTGTTCAAAATCAATGACCGGATAGCCTCCGAGTGAGAGTAATGAAGTTGTGCGGTAAATTCTCGGTCCTAAAGGCAGAGGATAACCGAGCAAATCATCGGGACTGTGCACTGGATACCCTTTCACATGTCGTTTATAAGACATCATATCTTCGCCTTTCCAATAGCGTAAATTCCCATAAAAGGCGCCCGTACGTTCAGGCAATTGTTGACCGATCTCTTTCGTCCTTTCAATGGCGTCAGCATCCAACCAATCATCTCCGTCCAACTCAATGAGCCACGTGCAATCTACGTAGTGGAGTAACTCATTTAGAGCCCGTGCTTTTCCAATGTTGGTCGGGATTCGAAGCAGTGTGAATGAAGGAAAACGTTCGGTCATTTTAAATATTTCACGTACTGTATTGTCGGTAGATCCGTCATCAACAACGAAAACATGGTCGGCACGTACCGTTTGATCAGCGATCGAACTCAGCGCATTCCGGATCCAACGTTCTGCATTTAGCACTGAGAGCATGACTCCGACCGTTGGCAACGGTTTGATTTTTGGAGGGGTGAATTTTGTTAAGATTGATTGTTTAATTTTTTGTTCCGTCGTATTGAATTGTGTGCTCGTTCTCGTTAACCGGTCTTCCGTTCTTTTCATACGAGAAGTCGGAATACGGCAAAGCCATTTTGCTAGTAAGGCATCTTCAAAAGGCAACTCGTCTATTGTAGGAAGAGGGTGGGTCAAAAACAGTTCAGTTCGTATGACAAGAGGCCATTGTTGTTGTGTGGAAGCCGTTTGCATGACGAGGACGTCGTGGTCACCCATCCTATCTATGAGCGAATCGATGTTGTTATGAATGAGCCGCTCAAACGTAGGGATGAGAACGATATATTGTTTTTCCATGGTGCTTGGACTCGTAATGAGTTCCATCGGATTCGGGATGATCGTGTAGCTCAAGGTACTCACTCCTAATCTATATTTAAAAGAATGTTTCAAACAACCTTGTTGGATTCGCTCGTCTTGGATGAAAATGATAGGTGAACGATTGATCTTGAAAAACCAAGTTGTACACACATTCATAATCATGTGTTTGTGCATCTACTGTATAGATATTGCAGAAAAGGGGGAGTAGACCTTGACCATAAATGTGAACAATATCAATTCAACTTCTCTGTATCAATTACTGGCGAGTTTAATCAATGAAAATGTGCAAATCACAACGCAATTTGGTGTTGTAATTGGGGCGGTTTTAGAAGTAAATAGCGACTATGTTGTGATTCAAGAAGCAGACGGAGCGTTAGCGTTCGTAAGATTTACGAAAATTGAAGTTATCACTGACGTGATTGAATAAAAAGGAGGATTCTTATGTTTGGACCGTTATTTATTTTTGAATTGCAAAATCGGATCGGGACACCGATTCAAATTGCTACTGATAACAGTTTGATTGAAGGCACGCTCGTAAATGTGAATTTTAGCCTTGTCGTCATCGACGCTGATGACGGCTATAGCATTACGAGACAATTTATTAATGCAAATGAAATTAACTTCTTCCGCGATGCCGACGCTGTAATCTAAAGCAGTATGAAGTGAGCAGCAGATGCTCATGTAGACAAACTTGAGGTCACTGATCTTTTAGTGAGGTTAGGTGTTAGTGTGCGATGACTTGCATGCGCAGTATAATCGGTCCATATCGCCCATTTTCTAGTGAAAACAGTGGCAACATGAGGTGGACTAAAGAAATTCTCTAATCGATTTGAAGGGCCGACAACAGGATGAGTGGATATAAGAAGAAAACGAAAGAGCCGATGAGAAAATTATCGGTATTCGTACAGTGCTGCGTGAGCGAATTTTATCTGTCCAAATTAGAAATCTTATTTGGCAAGAAGTCATATAGGGATATGTACAAATGCTGTCTTCCTAAATTCGGGGGTTAGGGACAGAGGTTACCAGTATGTGGGTTGAGAGTGCCTGTCCGGACAGAGATTTGCAGTATCTGGGTATGTGTGTCCGTATAGAGTGCCTGTCCGGACAGAGATTTGCAGTATCTGGGTATGTGTGTCCGTATAGAGTGCCTGTCCGGACAGAGATTTGCAGTATTTGGATTTATGTGTCCGTATAGAGTGCCTGTCCGGACAGAGTGTTCCAGTATCTGGGTTTATACGTCCTATAAATTTGCCACTAGGGAAGTGGTGCGTACTCTTTAATAAAAATCCCGACCTCCCATTTTCTCTTTTTAGACAGCTAACACCTACGAGACGTCGGCACCGAAGGTGCCGACGGGTAGCTCATTTTTGCCATTTTTATGGTTAAAAACCCACTCCAGCATAGGAATGCGCCGGATACGACGTTAACTTTCCCAAACTGATAAATCCAGAATTCACACAATCCTTGCTTCTTCTGTATTCACGGTGAAGGAGACACAGCGAAGTTTACACGGCAAAAAAACAATTAAGACCGTGATGCTGAACGGTCTTAATTGTTTTTTATTTCATTACTAATTTTGTTTGAAAGTTTGAGTGCTTCAATACCATGTTGAGCGGTCACAGTTGGTGTTCGTTTGTTTACGACGTTTGTAATAAAATCCGATAGTTCAAGGGTTAATGGTTGCAAAAACGATGGAATATAAATGTTTTCAGAAATTGTTTTCGGATAGGTTGCCCCTCCAGGTTCAGCTGTTTTTGTAATTGTAATCGTATTTTGAAGTAAGTCTGCAAATATATGATTGTTATCGGTTAGAATTTGCATCGTCCGCACTTTTTTTGTTGAGCGAAAGCTTGCCGTCAATTCAATGATCGTTCCTTGTTTCGACTTCGCTAGCACTGACGCATGAGAAGGATTCGTTTCAGCAATTCCAAAGGAATGCAAATGGTCAAAAGACTCGCCTGTAAGTTCGTGAATCAAGTATAAGTCATGAATCATAAGATCATGCACAACATCCACATTTCTTGTGTTTTCAGCAAATGGCGCCATTCGGTGCGTTTCAATTGATAGGAGTTGTTCTTTCAATAAGATGGTTTTTAACGTTTGGATGAGGGGATTGAACAGTTCAATATGTCCGACTTGCAATGTAACATCCGCTTTCATCGCTGCTTTCTGGAGTTCTTTTGCCTCATCTTCAGTTGAAGCAATCGGTTTCTCCATCAACATATGAATTCCGTACTCAATGCATGTCATTCCGACTTCAAAATGATACGGGGTCGGCACCGTAATGCTAACCGCATCAACCGACTCAAGGAGCGTTTCGAGAGATGGAAATGACGTAATCATGTACTGTTCAGCCGCGCGGTCACGCTTTGACTGATCCACATCATATACGCCGATTAGTTCGCAATGGCGAGGCATGGAAGCATACGTGCGCAAATGGTTTTCGCCCATATTGCCAGCACCAATAACACCTATTTTCATATTGTATCCTCGCTTTCTACAATCGTTTCTCGGTATAGTATGCAAACCATACTAGAATGAATGGACAAACATAATGTACCGGAAAAAAATGAGACAATTGTTTCAAACAATAGTAGAATAGCAGTATTCCATAAAGAGGTGATATCAATGTCGAAAGAGCAAGCATTTCTTGATTATATGAAAAAGCTAAACCATTATGGGCAAGCCACCGCTTTGTTGCAATGGGATTCAAGAACAGGGTTGCCGAAAAAAGGCCAAGGTGAACGTGCGGAAGTACTTGGTACACTATCAGGTGAAATGCACAAGATGATTACGTCAGAAGAAGTGACGAGTTTACTCGAAGCGGTTGAGAATGATGAGCAGGTTACAGCGATTACGAAGAAATCTGCTGAGCAACTTAGACGTGACCACGATGCTTATAAAAAGATTCCAGCTGATGAATTCAAGGCGTATGTGATGTTACGGTCGGAGTCGGAAGCTTTTTGGGAAGAAGCAAAAGAGACCAATAATTTCGAGGGGTTCAAGCCGTATCTTGAGAAAATTGTTGCATTTAAGAAAAAAATGATTGAATACTTAGGATATGAAGGGCATCCGTACAATCGTTTGCTCGATGATTTTGAGCCAGGAATGACCGTTGAGAAGTTAGACCCTCTGTTTGAAGAGCTAAAACAAGGGTTAATCCCTCTCATTCAGCACGTGAATATTGCAAAAAACAAACCGAATACTGACGTGTTGTTTCATCATTTTCCTAAAGATAAGCAGAGGGAATTAAGCTTGGCGTTTTTGGATACGATTGGTTATGACTTTCATGCAGGACGCTTGGATGAAACGGTTCATCCGTTTGCGACGGGAATTAATCGTGGGGACGTACGTGTGACGACGAAGTACGATGAACATGATTTTCGTGTCGCACTTCTAGGCACGATTCACGAAGGTGGCCATGCGCTGTATGAGCAGAACATTAGCGAAACGTTAGCGGGAACGTTTGCAGGGTCGGCCAGTTCTTTTGGCATTCATGAGTCACAATCATTATTTATGGAAAAATTTGTCGGACAAAATGAGCGCTTTTGGCGAGCCAACTATCCTGTGTTGCAACGCTATGCAGGAGGAACATTTGACGATGTGTCGTTTGACGAGTTTTTCTTTGCGCTTAACGAGTCAAAACCGTCGTTCATCCGAATCGAAGCCGATGAGCTAACGTATTGTTTGCATATCATTGTTCGTTATGAGCTGGAAAAAGCATTGTTCTCTGAAGAACTTGAAGTCAAAGATCTTCCGAAAGCTTGGAGTGAGAAGATGAAAGACTACTTCGGGATCGTTCCAGCTACTGATGCTGAAGGGGTATTGCAAGACGTTCATTGGCCATCAGGGATGTTTGGTTATTTCCCATCGTATGCGTTAGGATACGTATACGCGGCTCAGCTTCATGAGCGCTTGCTCGTTGACATACCTGACTTTGAAGAGCGGTTAGAAACGGGTGAGTTAGAGGAAATTCGAGCATGGATGACCGAACACGTTCACAAACACGGCGCCATGAAAAAACCTGACGAAATCATTCGGGATGCAACCGGGTCTGGAGTAGATGCCAAGCCATTGCTCGCCTACTTGAAGAATAAATACGAAACATTGTACGCTTAATAAAAAAACGCCAGCTTTGCCATTCCCGGCAAAGCTGGCGTTTTTTACCATAAATCTTTTCTGGATGTGGTGACAGCTTTCGCTCCGGCACGGATGGCAGCTGCGACATCTTCGTGTGTACTAATGAGTCCTCCAGCGATCACATCGATGCCCGTGTCAGTTCGCACTTTTTGAATGTATTCGGGCAAGATCCCAGGCAGAACTTCTAATACATCTGGCTCAACGGTGCGTGTCGTTTGATAACTCGTATGCAAGGCGAGCGTGTCTAATAAAAACACACGTTGGATGGCTAACAACCCATTTTTCTTAGCTGTTTTGAGCATGTTTGCCCGAGTCGAAATAACGCCAGCTGGGCGGACGACTTGGCAAATATATTCAGCTGCATACCGATCCGTTTTTAACCCTTGCACGAGATCGGCATGCAAAAGCATCTTTTTATTTGCTTTCAATGAGAACTCTTTCATCGTTGCGAGCATTGATAAATGTACATCCAGCACAACGAAATAGTCTTCTTCTTTTTTCATCACCGATTCAAAGTCTTTCATCGAGTTGACAGCTGGGAGAATCTCTTGCCCATTAAACATTACCCGATGCTCCTTAAGGTGAGAAGGTCATATTGTTTTTTGAGGTCATCCACATATTCCTTTTTCTTTTCATCCGTCCAGTCCAAATGATCTGCCATCGTCTGAACAACCCCATCCATAACGTGCTCTGCACGGTGAATATCAAAGAGCAGATAAGAGGTTCGGCGTAACAAAAAGTCAACCGGTGTAACCGTCATTTCATGTTCTAGGCTGTAAAGAAGCATTCCATGCACTTCTTTAGGGAGGTGATCAGTCGGCGACGCGTTTCTGATATAGTTTAGCACTTCGGGTGCATTTGAGCCGTAACGGGTGACGAGCTCCTGCCCAAATGCTTCGCTCAATCCGAGCGTTTTTGCATCGCTGGTTATTTTCTCTTTAAATGCAGGGAAGCCTTTCGAACCTCCGACATTTCCTCCAGAGAGAACGAGCGCTTTCGTTTGGCAACTCGGAAATGTTTTGCCTGTTTCTTGGGCAATTTCGTCAGCGGCAAGGGTCACGATCGTATCGGCCATTTTCCGATAGCCAGTGAGCTTCCCGCCAGCAATAGTCATTAGGCCACTTTCGGAATGGAAAATCTCATCTTTTCTTGAGATTTCGGACGGGTCTTTGCCATCTTCATGGATGAGCGGTCTTACTCCTGACCAGCTCGATTCAATATCCGATTTGGTCAAGTGAAACCCAGGGAACATCGCATTTGCTGCATCAATGATATACGTCATGTCGTCAGCAGTGACACCAGGCTCTGTTTGGTCTCCATCGTAATCGGTGTCGGTCGTGCCGACATACACTTTTTCGTCTCTAGGGATCGCAAACATCATCCGACCATCTGCAAAGGGAGTATCAAAGTAGATGGCTTGTTGCAAAGGCAAACGATCTTTTGAGAAGACGAGGTGAACCCCTTTCGTCAAATGGATCGATTTGCCTTCTCGCGATCGGTCTTGTTCACGCAACGTATCGACCCACGGGCCGGTTGCGTTAATGATTTTCTTCGCATAGATTTTGACACTGCTGCCATTTGTAACGTCTGTTGCGTGGACGCCAATGACTTTTTTGTCCTGATAAATAAAGGACTCTGCCTTCACATAATTTAAGAGGTGCGCGCCACGCTCGGCTGCACTTTTTGCGACTTCCATTGTGAGTCTCGCGTCGTCTGTTCGGTATTCAACGTACATACCGGCCCCTTTTAGGTCTTCTGATTTAAGAATTCCTTCTTGCTTGAGTGCGTTCTTAGCACTCATCATCGTACGCCGTTCCGCTTTTTTAACACCTGCGAGCCGGTCGTAAACGGACAACCCAACCGATGATGACAACGAATTAAACGTCCCACCTTTATAAAAGGGAAGCATCATCCGGACTGGTTCTGTCACATGAGGAGCATTTTCGTAAACGATGGCACGTTCTTTACCCACTTCTGCCACGAGCTTAATTTCGAACTGTTTGAGATACCTCAGTCCACCGTGAATGAGTTTGGTCGAGCGGCTTGACGTTCCTGCCGCGAAATCTTGCATTTCAATGAGTCCAGTATCCAATCCTCTTGTTTGTGCATCTAGCGCAATCCCAGTTCCTGTGATCCCGCCGCCTAATACGAGCACATCAAGTTCTTTTGTTTGTAGTTCTTGTAGCATGTGCGTTCTATTTCGTGATGAGAAATCCAACGGATGCCCTCCTAGTCAAGACAATAAAAGGGGACTACAACGAAATCAAGCAGACTGTGTCCACTTGAAATGCTGTAATCCCCTCATCGTCTCAAAGATATATTCATTAACTTGTTATATTTATTGTACGTGATGAAGGATCATTCGTAAAGCGTTACGGCTTGAAAGTCATGGTGGCGTCGACTGCTTTCTTCCAGCCAGAATAGAGATCGTCTCGTTCCTTATCATCCATATTTGGGGAGAAGGAGCGGTCCATGTTCCATTTCTTGGCAATGTCTTCTTTGCTTTCCCATACCCCGACGGCAAGACCAGCTAAGTATGCTGCGCCTAGCGCTGTCGTTTCCGTAACAGAAGGAATTTCAACCGGTGCGTCCAGCAAATCGCTTTGGAATTGCATTAAGAAATCGTTCGCAACGGCACCCCCGTCAGCGCGAAGTTTCTTCGATTCAATCCCTGAATCGCTCTCCATCGCACTCATCACATCTTTCGTTTGATATGCGAGTGACTCGAGCGTCGCCCTTACAATATGTGAACGCTCCGTCCCTCTAGTGAGACCAAACATTGCGCCCCGTGCCTCGCTGTCCCAATACGGGGTTCCGAGTCCGACAAAAGCCGGAACGAGATACACGCCGTCCGAAGAAGTGATCCGCGTCGCAAGCGCTTCACTTTGGGGGGCATCTTCGATAATTTGAATACCATCGCGCAGCCATTGGATCGCAGAACCCGCAACAAATATGCTGCCTTCCAACGCGTATTCAACTTTGCCGTCAATTCCCCAAGCGAGTGTCGTAAGCAGCCCATTTTTAGATTCAACAGCGGTTTCTCCTGTATTCATTAAGATAAAGCAACCGGTACCGTACGTATTTTTCACCATGCCTTCTTCGAAGCAAGCTTGACCGAATAAGGCTGCATGTTGGTCACCAGCAACACCTGCGATTGGCACATTTTCTCCAAAGAAATGATAATCTACCGTCTCTGCATAGATTTCTGATGAAGACTTCACTTCTGGGAGCATATTCTTTGGCACGTCTAGGTGTTCGAGCAACTCATCATCCCAATGAAGATCATGAATATTGTACATGAGTGTCCGGGCAGCATTGGTGTAGTCTGTAACATGGGCTTTTCCACCACTAAGTTTCCAAATGAGCCACGAGTCGATTGTCCCGAATAGCAAATCTCCTCGTTCGGCTTTCTCCCGAGCACCGTCTACATTGTCCAAAATCCATCTTACTTTTGTACCTGAGAAATAGGGGTCGAGTAATAATCCTGTTTTCTTTCTAAATGTGTCATTTAATCCTGCTTCTCGCATCTCTGTACAGATGGATGCGGTTTGTCGTGATTGCCAAACGAGAGCGTGATAGATCGGTTTGCCTGTATGTTTATCCCAGACAACTGTTGTTTCTCGCTGATTCGTAATGCCAATGCCAGCTACTTCTTGTGGGGTGATATCCGATTCCGAAAAAACTTCAGCAATGACAGCTAATACTGACGTCCAGATTTCGTTTGCATTGTGTTCCACCCAACCTGGATGAGGGAAATATTGCTTGAACTCTCGTTGTGCGGTTTGGACCATTTCCCCTTGGTCATCAAAAAGTATAGCTCTTGAACTCGTTGTTCCTTGATCAATGGCAAGAATATGTTTTTTCGTCAAAGTGTTCTCCTCCTTAAATCATCAAATTTAGAAAATGAGTACGAATAGGAATGCACCAACAATACCGCCAGCAATCGGTCCGAGAATGGGTACCCAAGCATACGCCCAATCTGATGGTCCTTTTTTATCAATTGGAAGAATCGCATGTGCTAACCGAGGGCCGAGGTCACGTGCAGGGTTGATCGCATAGCCGGTCGTACCGCCAAGAGACAAACCGATCGCAGCGATGAGTACACCGACCGCAATGGGGTTTAAACCTTCTGTAAATGTATTTGCCCCAATTGCAAGTAAACCAAACACAAGTACTGCAGTTCCGATGAATTCGCTTCCAACATTGGACGGCAAGTGGCGAATTGCAGGCCCTGTCGCAAAGACGCCAAGCTTCGTACCTGGGTCTGGGGTTGCTTTCCAATGCGGATAGTAATGGAAAAATACGATGACTGCTCCAACAAACGCTCCGGCAACTTGCCCGATAATATAGCCAGGAACTTGCGACCACGGGAAGTCACCAATCGCAGCAAAAGCTAAGGTTACAGCGGGGTTAATGTGACCATCGCTCACAGTTCCTGAGACGTACACACCGAGCGTAACCGCAAACCCCCAGCCTAAAGCGATCGCAATCCAACCTGCACCTTCCGCTTTTGAGCCACGCAAATTGACAGCAGCAACGACACCAGCACCAAAAATAATCAAGATCATCGTGCCTATAAATTCTGCAATGATTTCTAACATCTTTCATCCTCCTTAAGCGAATAATAAAAAAAGAGCAGCTCTTTTCACGTCATCCTGGGACTCCGTCAAAAAAGCTGCTCTCATGAGCTCATCAGCTTGTTTACATTAACTTGACCCCATTGTACACGGCGAACGTATACTTGTAAACGCATTCGTAGTACTTAATATTGAAATATTAGGAAATTGTGAGACACCGTGAACGAGCTGTTCAATCTATCTTTATTCAGTTTAAGATGTTCCTAGAACACTATTTCTGCATTATCATCGGGGTCAACTGGGTAAAGAAAAATTCTTATTTAATTGTTGATTTGTCCTTTCCCTGCTCGTAAGCTGACGAATACGATGAATATGGACAACGTAGCGAGAATGAGAAGCGGTGCTTGCCAACTACCAGAGAAGTCGTACGTGACGCCGAAAACCATTGGTCCGAATGCAGCGAGTAGGTAACCGAATGCTTGTGCCATTCCAGAAAGCTTGGACGCTCCGATACTCGTAGAGGTTCTTAACGCAAATAGCATCATACTGAGGCCAAACCCGCTTCCACAAGCTATTCCCATTAAGATGACCCATACGGGAAGAGCAACTCCTGTGTACAAACCTAGATTAGCTAGTAAAAAACATACCCCGATGCCGATGCCAATGATTCGTTGGTCTTTCATTCGACCAGCGAGAACAGGAATAATAAATGTCATTGGAACGATAGCTCCTTGCATCATGGCAAGCATCCACCCTGCAGACGTTGGCGTGTAACCGTGTGTAGCAAGAAGTTGAGGCAACCAAGTCATCATTGTGTAATAGTGCAACGATTGGATCCCCATAAAAATCGTTACGCTCCAAGCGAGACGAGACCGCCATAATGAGGTTTGAGCCGATGGCAAAACCGATTGGTTTTCGCCTTTATTCTTGGAAAGTTGAACTCCCCAAACGACGAGAGCGAAGAAAACAATAGATCCCCAAATGGCTAGAGACCCATTCCAATTCAGTCCAGCGCGAGCGATTGGCTCACTCACTCCAGAGCCAATCGCGGCTACAATATTCATGGATATTCCATAAAGTCCAGTCACAAGGCCGATATGTAACGGGAAGTTCTTTTTGACAATTCCAGGTAGCAACACGTTACCAACAGCAATGCCGGCACCGATAAACACCGTGCCAATAAACAGTGCTGGTACATACATGAAGTAACGAACGCCGATACCGACCAGAATAAATAGAAGTGCAGCAAACACAAGGCGCTCTGTCCCGACGCGCTCAGCAATACGTGGAGCAAAAGGGGACAATAACGCAAACGCGAGTAATGGAATTGTAGTTATGCTTCCAGCAACAGCGTTAGATAGCTCCAAACCTTCTTGAATGAACGGCAAAAGTGGGCCGACTGAAGTCATAGGAGTCCGCAATGTTGACGCTATGAGAAGAATGCCAAGTAAAAGCACAAACCGTTCTGATTGATAGGGAGTGGGTTGATGTAGCGAGCGTTCTGTGTTCATGTCAGTCTCCTCCTTCATACGGTTATTGTAAACGATTACTAATTGTCTGAACATCTATACTTTACGCATAACACAACAAGTAGTAGCCGATGTGGACTAGAGGTCACTAATTAATTGTGAAAGTAAGCATTAGGGGGAAAAGGCTGCAAAGAGCCAATCTATCTCGAGTGTGAATGGATTCAGAAATTGAACAGGCTTATTGTATGACTTGTCCTTATGACTACGTGTCTGATCTTAGTGAAAACGGTCTATATAGAATGAACTTATGATTTTCCTGATTGCGCAGTTGGGTGTTGGGTTGGAGGGATAGCGCAGTGCTGGGTGCCATTTTGCGCGCAGTTTGTTCCAACTGAAGCGCAGATTCAATGCCTATAAGCGAGCACCCTGTCCACCCCAGCAGGGCCGAAACCAAATCAAACTCGGTTCGGCGCGGCTCGCTCCGACGTCTTGTAAGTACTTCGGGGCGGGGATGGTACACATGACCCGGTGATCTGTTACCGAGTTTGCGCATTCTGTTCCCTAGTTTAGGAGAATTTACCGCTTTTCCTGCGATTTTCCCCAACTTGAGAACAGTTCGGTCGCAACTCGAGCACAGTTTCCACTTTACCAAGCTTCCCATTGGATCTTGAAGAAATTCTTTCGTTCAACTTATATAGATATGCTGAGTTTTTGATACTCCTGAATGGGGTTGTGTGCTTAATAACCACTAATGGCAGAGAGTTGTACTCCGAACTATAACGGCCACTTCGGTAGCGAGACAACTGAACCGTTCCGCACAAAGCAGATGAGGTTCAAGTGTCTCAAATATGTACTTTTGAGGCATTTGATCGAGCTAAATCTGTTTTTCTTAACATAGATTGTCACACAAACTTATCGAGCGGTCACAAATAGAGATTTATGAGACGTTTGTCTCCTTAAAATGCCTATTTTTAGAAGGGAATTGTCACTTAAAAGAGCAAGTCTTTTTCATCGTTGGGAAAAGCCAAGGGTTCCTTAACATAAACGTGAAGGGCTAGCAACCATCGGCACTAGAGGTGCCGAAACAAAAACAAACGAAATTCGGTACGATTCATGTCGGCAACAAGTTGCGCTCCCCGTCGCAAGGTCAAAGGGTCGATAAACTGTACCCTAGTTGGCTCCATCTGTGATCAAGTTAGCGAACATATTCCACACCGAGGGTGGGTTGCTGCCAACTAGCTAACAAATCCGGTTCAGGTGCGCCAGCAAGATGTTAGATCCAACGACCCATAAATGATCACTCGAAATTTAATTGCATTAGTGGAAATGATGAGAGGAAAACGCGTACTATAGTAGAAAACAAAATAGGCGAAGGGGCATGTGCGCTGTCCCTTCGCCTATTTTACGATTATTGCTCCGTGTTTAATCCTTTGATCCAGTTCGTTACGTTACTTACAACCGTATCGAGATACTGAACGGTCCCTTCATCTATAAGTTGTCCGTTTTCATCTAATTTCGTGTGTACCGCACCGATATAAACTTCATTCCCAGGTAGTACAGGTGAGGCAAGGCCAGGGGCAAAAAGAATGTCACGCAAGTGGGCTTGGGCTTTTACTGATCCTAAGGTCCCCATAGAAGCTCCGATGATCCATGAAGGTTTACCGATCATGACTTTGTCAACTCGGGACAGCCAGTCAATGGCATTTTTTAGAGCGGCAGGAATCGTCGCGTTGTGTTCAGGTGTTACCCAAAGAACGGCATCCGCTGACTTCACTTCTGCTTTGAAGTTGACGACCGCGTCCGTCGGTGTGTTTTCTGTATCTTGATTGTACAAAGGAAGGTCGGCGATGTTTAGGATATTCATATCCATTTTATCTGTATAGCGTTCCTTCATATATTTTGACACATGCATGTTGTAGGAGTCTTTTCTTGTACTACCTACGATGACTGCAATTTTCATGATTAATATCCTCCAATAACCTATCGTAAATTCAATCGTGTATTTTACACCGATATGAATGAAAAATCCAGTTGTCTGTTTGACTGAACGAAAAAGACTCCTTACAAAAGGAGTCTAGGTTGAATAATAGAGGAGGGGGATCGTATTGTGCAGATCAATCCCTTCAATAGATAGAACGACCATTCCATCATTTGTTCCTGAAGCGTGTTTTTCACCTTCAGCAAAAAAGGCTGCTTGTCCAGCTCGAATTTCCGTTGGCGTGGCGTCTGAACCGCTAACCCAGCCACTTCCTTGAACGACGAGAAACAGTTGATCGGGATTGGCTTCGTGTTCTGAAATGGTTTGATTGGCCTCTAATGTGAGCATGGCCATGCGAATATGCGCAGCATTACGGATGATTGGTGTTAAAATAAATGAAGAATCATCCATTGTCATTTCTTTTCCGACAGAGGAGTCGCACGTTACAATTTGCATGTGATGAACTAAAGCTCCTTTCTATAGAAAGGGATGGGTTGGCTCCGTTATAATCATTCGACAAAACCCGCACCAATCCTGCAACAATATTGGTGGGAGGATTACCAGAAGTTTTTTCTTCATAATTATTAAGAATGTAGTGGAATTCTGCTATAATGAAAGGCTGAGGAATGTAATAAATGAACAACATAAGGATAGATAACACGGTTACTCACGTGATGAGAGTTCGAGAGAATCGATATCGACACAGGGCGGGGTAGCAAAGCTCGAAGCGGAGGCTTTCGTAATGATTCAACAAGAGATAAAAACGTGGCGTCATGTGTTTAAAGTAGACCCGGCGCGCTCATTTTCAGAAGAATGGCTTGCAGATATATGTGAGTCAGGGACAGATGCAATAATTGTCGGTGGCAGCGATGGGATCACCATCGATAATGTGACAGAATGTTTAGCAGCAATTCGAAGGTATTCAGTCCCTTGTGTTCTTGAAGTAACGGAATTAGAAGCTTTAACTCCGGGGTTTGATGCTTACCTCATCCCTGTAGTATTAAATTCTCACAATCCTGCTTTTATTAGTGGCCTTCACCAACAAGCATTAAAAGCTCATGGTCCGCTACTCGATATGGCAGATGTGATTGGAGAAGGGTATTGCATCTTAAATCGAGATTCAAGTGCAGCAAAGCGAACGAACTCAGATACGGCGCTTGACATCGACGACATTGAAGCCTTTGCCCGTTTTTCAGATACTGTGCTTCGAATGCCGATCTTTTATTTAGAATACAGTGGAACCTATGGCAGTGAGCACGTCGTCAAAAAAGTGAGTGAGACTTTGAACCAGGCACAACTTTTTTATGGCGGTGGCATTAAAAATGCAGAGCAGGCGCGAAAGATGGCAAGCTTTGCGGACACGATTGTCGTTGGAAATGCCATTTACGAAGACAAAGAAGAAGCGTTAAAAACGGTCCAAGCTGTCCGTGAACTGAAAGCATAAGGGGGGAAGATGCGATGTATGACGATCGCGTAAAACAGTTACTCACTGGATTAAATAAAGAACAGTCAGAAGCTGTAACAACGACCGAAGGCCCACTGCTCATTATGGCAGGAGCAGGCAGTGGAAAAACCCGAGTGCTTACGCATCGGATTGCCTATTTAATTCGTGAAAAAGGAATGGCTCCTTGGAATATTCTTGCGATTACGTTTACGAATAAAGCAGCAAGAGAAATGCAAGAGAGGGTCGGCAAATTAGTGAGTGGTGTGGCAGATGATATTTGGATGTCAACGTTTCACTCATTATGCGTACGAATTCTTAGAAGAGATGTCGACCGCATCGGGATAAACCGGAACTTCTCTATTTTAGATAGTACGGATCAGCAGTCTGTCATCAAGCAGATTTTAAAGGATCAGAACCTTGATTCCAAAAAATTCCCACCCCGCACGTTGCTCGGCATGATTAGCGGCGCAAAAAATGAATTGATTACTGCAAAGCAGTATGCGAAAAAAGCAGAAGGACCACTTGAGGAAGTGGCTCGAGATGTGTACTTAGAGTACAGCAAGCGACTGAGAATTAACCATTCGCTTGATTTTGACGATCTGATTATGATGACGATCCGACTGTTTAATGAAGTGCCAGAAGTGCTTGGCTATTATCAACGAAAGTTTCAATACATTCATGTCGATGAGTATCAAGATACAAACCGCGCACAATACGAACTAGTGAGGCTGCTTGCTGAGCGTTACAGAAACCTTTGTGTTGTTGGGGACTCTGATCAGTCGATTTACAAATGGCGGGGTGCAGATATTAAAAACATCCTTTCATTCGAGCAAGATTACAGTGATGCACGTGTAATTTTGTTAGAGCAGAACTATCGCTCATCGAAAACCATTTTAACGGCTGCTAACGAAGTGATCCGAAACAACGGAGGCCGCCGCGCAAAAAACTTATGGACAGAAAATGATGACGGCATGAAGATCCAGTTGCAAGAAGCGATGGATGAACGGGAAGAAGCTTTTAATGTTGTTGATCGAATCAAGGAAGCCGTTCGGGATAAAGACCGTTCATATCAAGACTTTGCGATCTTGTATCGGACGAATGCACAATCGCGTGTAATCGAGGAGATGTTCGTAAAGTCGAATATTACGTACCAAATGATCGGCGGCACAAAGTTCTATGACCGTAAAGAAATTAAAGATGTTCTCGCTTATTTACGTGTAATTGCCAACCCAGATGACGATATTAGTCTCATGAGAATCATTAATGTACCGAAACGAGGCATCGGCGCAACAACCGTTGATCGTGTCGCTTCTTATGCAGTGAATCAGGAGATGAGCATGCATACGGCACTTATGGAAGCTGAACATATCGGACTATCCGCTGCTGTGACAAAAAAACTACGAAGCTTTGCGGAAATGTTAGATGGATGGATTAAGCAACAAGACTATCTTTCCGTCGTTGAGCTCGTCGAACAAGTACTTGAGAAATCGGAGTACCGTGAAGCATTAAAAACGGAGAATACGTTGGAGTCACAAAGTCGTTTAGAGAACATTGATGAATTTCTCACCGTTTCTCAAGAGTTTGAGAAAGCGAATGATGATAAATCGTTAATCGCATTTCTTACTGATCTGGCACTTGTAGCTGACATTGATCGTCTTGATGAGCCGGAAGTAGGGGACCGTGGAGCGGTGACGATGATGACTCTTCATGCTGCGAAAGGTCTTGAGTTCCCGGTCGTGTTTCTCATTGGGATGGAAGAGGGCATTTTCCCGCACAGCCGGTCGCTGTTTGAGGAAGAAGAAATGGAAGAAGAACGACGGTTGGCGTATGTGGGAATGACGAGGGCAGAAGAGGAATTGTATTTGTCTAGAGCGTCCACGCGCACGTTGTATGGGCGTACGCAAATGAACCCAAGCTCTCGGTTTATTAATGAAGTGCCAACGGAGTTGTTTGAAGAACAGCCAGAAAAAGTGGAGCAACCGCGTAGTAGGACGAATGCTCACCAACAGAGACGAACACGTCTAAAATCTACAACACAAACCGGTGGTGACGCGCTAGCGTGGGCGGTCGGAGATAAGGCCCAACATCGCAAGTGGGGGCAAGGGACGGTTGTATCTGTGAAAGGTGAAGGGGAAAATCAAGAACTTGACATCGCTTTTCCTAATGAAGGAATTAAACGGCTTGTCGCTAAATTTGCGCCCATTACTAAATCGTAGAAAGGAAGACGTGCATGGCTTCTCATAATGAAGACCCGAAGCAAAAGATTGAAGCGTTGCGCGATCAATTGCACGACTATAATTATAAGTATCACGTATTAGACGATCCACAAATTCCTGATGCTGACTATGATGCACTTCTACAAGAGTTGCTTTCATTGGAACAAGAATATCCTGCCTATCAGTCCGAAGACTCACCAACGATGCGTATTGGTGGTGAGCCTCTCGCTGGATTCACGAAAGTTCGCCACGAAGTGCCGATGCTCAGCTTAGGTAACGCCTTTAACGAACAGGACTTAAGAGATTGGGACCGCCGCGTTAAACAAGGGTCAGGAAATGAACAGCCCCGGTATGTATGTGAGCTGAAAATTGATGGGCTTGCGGTCTCCCTCACGTATGAGGACGGGAAGTTCGTTAGAGGAGCCACTCGTGGAGATGGCACAACAGGGGAAGACATTACGACGAACTTGAAGACGGTCGGCTCGATTCCCCTTCGTTTAAAAGAAACGGCGAACCTTGAAGTGCGCGGGGAAGTGTATATGCCTCATCGGTCCTTTCAAGCGCTGAACAAAGCAAAAGAAGAGAACGATGAAGCGCTGTTTGCCAACCCGAGAAATGCAGCAGCAGGTTCACTGAGGCAGTTGGACCCGAAAGTGGCGGCGAGACGTAACTTGGACATCTTTTTATATTCCATTGCGAACGATCGTGGCAAAGGGTTAACCGGTCATTCAGAAGCTCTTTCGTATATGGAATCACTCGGGCTAAAAGTGAACAGGGAAACAGCAACGTATGCAACCATTGATGAAGTGATTGACTACGTAAACCGATGGTCAGAAAAACGAAAGTCGCTCCCCTATGAAACGGATGGGATTGTCATTAAAGTCGATTCACTAACGGAGCAGCAAACGCTCGGGTTTACAGCAAAAAGCCCACGTTGGGCGATTGCGTTTAAATTCCCAGCTGAAGAGAAAATGACGACGTTAACCGGGATCGAACTTTCCATTGGGAGAACAGGGGCAGTCACTCCAACCGCACATTTGGAGCCTGTCGTCGTTGCGGGGACGACCGTCCGTCGTGCGTCGTTGCACAATGAAGACTTAATTCGTGAGAAGGATATACGTATTGGGGATCGAGTTGTCATTAAAAAGGCAGGAGACATCATTCCAGAAGTTGTCCGGGTGTTAGAGGATGAACGTGACGGATCAGAAACCGAATTTACCATGCCGACGCACTGCCCAGAATGTGAGAGTGAACTCGTTCATCTTGAAGAAGAGGTTGCACTTCGTTGCATTAACCCAAAGTGTCCGGCCCAAGTTCGAGAAGGATTGATTCATTTCGTATCACGAACGGCAATGAATATTGACGGTCTAGGTGAAAAAGTGATTACGCAATTGTTTCGTCATTCGCTCATCCAAGACGTCGCCGATTTGTATGCACTCACGTACGAACAGCTTATTGAGCTGGAGCGGATGGGGGACAAATCAGCGAACAACCTTCTTAAAGCGATAGAAGCGTCTAAGCAAAACTCGATGGAGAAGCTTCTTTTTGGTCTTGGCATACGCTTTATCGGTGCAAAAGCTGCCGAGACATTGGCAAGACATTTTTCATCTATGGAAACGTTGAAAGAAGCTGATGTTGAAACGCTCGCAAACGTCCCAGAGATTGGAGAAAAGATGGCCGATGCGGTTGTTCAATATTTTGACCAACCTGAAGCCCTCGATCTGCTCGAAAAGTTAAAAGCTGCGGGCGTGAATGTTCAGTTCACTGGTGCCACCACGGACGTGGAGAACGGTCGATTTGCTGATCAGACGATCGTACTAACCGGAAAGTTAGAACGATGGACAAGAGACGAGTTGAAACAATTAATTGAAACCAATGGTGGAAAAGTAACGTCTAGTGTAAGTAAGAAGACGGATTTGTTAATTGCAGGGGAAGACGCTGGATCAAAGCTTGATAAAGCTCAAGACTTAGGGGTTACCGTCTGGAACGAGGAAGAAACAGCTGAATTTCTTTCTCAAGATGACTAGGTCAATGAAATGAATACGGAGAGGAGCTGCTAGGTATGAGAAACGCGCTCATCATCCCACTTTTTGCGATGATGCTCATGTTCTTAGCAGGATGTATGGCTTTTCTAGAACCAGAGGAAGAGGCAGACACAGAAGCGGAAGAGGCGGAAAACTCGGCGGAAGTGAGCGGGGAAATCCCAAGCTTATCGAACTATTATCGAACGATCTTTCGCGACGGATCTTATGAGCCGGGGCATGCAAGAGGATTTGGGACAGCGATGGTTCATAATCGCCACGACCTTGAACGATTAGAAGTGGGCTTAAGTGAGATTGCTTCGGAAACATTTTCACCTGAAGAATATTTTATTCAAGAAGGTCAATTTATTCAGCGGAACGTGCTAAACAGCTGGTTGCGTCGCCTTGACGAAACCGAAGACGAAGACGGCAATATGGAAAACCCTAACGGTTTAAACCCACCTCTTGGTGAAGGGGAAACACTCGTTGAGCGAGAGCGTAATGCACCGAGAGTGTTATCTCACTTAACCGAACATAATTTTATGAGAGAAACGAGTGAAGGTGACCTTGCTGTAGCAGGGGTAGCGGTTGCCATCTCGTTAAACTCGGTGTATACATTTACCGTTGAAGATGATGAAGGCCTACACGGTCCATTTGATGAAGAGTTATCAGAGGAAGAGCTGGATGCGGCAAGAGACCGGATATCTGAAGAAGTCGTTGAACGGCTACGTGAATCTCACGACGGAACCGATGGCGTCAACTTGGATGAAGTGCCTATTGTTGTAGCCGTGTATCATGAAGCTGTTCGCGAATCAACAACGCCAGGGGAATTTGTCAGCTATGCGGTTGCCGATCCGGGCAGTAGCCTTGGAGGCTGGACCGAGCTGGATGAGACGCATCACTTCTTCCCATCTAATGCGGCGTCTGATGCAGTTACGGGTGACGCAGACCGATTTAACGAATTTCATATGGAGTTAAACAGCTACTTCGATGATCATATTGGCGCTACCGCCATCGGATATTATCAAAACAGTGAGTTGAGAGAACTAACCATTACGGTTCCGATTCGTTTCCAAAGTAAGATGGAAACGATTGCTGTTACTCAACAAGTGGCAAGCTTAATTGATGAGCGCTTTTCATCCAATGTTGATATTGTCGCAAAGGTAAGAAGCAACGATCAGCAAGAAGCATTAATTAGGCGCCCAGCAGGCGAAGAAGTTGATGTGTATATTTACGATTAACTGAAAGGGTTAAGCAATTGCTTGCTCTAGTATGTGTTTGGTATACTTTAAGAATGTTTAGCGAAAACTTGGCGCTTTGCCAAGTTTTTCTAATGATAAGCCAACGCGGGGGTGAAGAGATGTCTAAGATCTCAAAAGAACAAGTTCAGCATGTTGCTGATCTTGCCAGACTTACGTTTAACGAAGATGAAATTGAAGATTTCACAAAACAAATGAGTAAGATCATTGAGTACGCTGAAGTGCTGAATGAATTAGATACGGAGAATGTAGAACCGACGACACATGTAATGGATGTGAGAAACGTTTTGCGAGCAGATGAAGTGAAACCTTCATTAGATCGTGAAGATGCACTAAAGAATGCGCCAAAACAAAAAGACGGGCAATTTGAAGTGCCGTCTGTCCTCGAATAAGGAGTGAACAAGCGATGAGTTTCTTTGATGAAACATTGTCTTCATTACATACGAAGATAAAAAATAAAGAAGTAACGGTTACAGAGCTCACAAAGGCTTCTTTTGACCAGATTAAAGCAACTGATGATAAAATCCATGCATTTCTTACGCTAGATGAAGAGCGTGCGATGGCAAAAGCAGCTGAATTGGACAAGCAAGACGCCAATCACCTGTTGTATGGTATTCCTGCCGGGATTAAGGACAATATTGTTACGAAAGGGTTGCGTACAACGTGTGCGAGCCAGTTGCTTGATAACTTTGAGCCCGTCCATGATGCGACGGTCATGAACCGTTTAAACGATGCGAATATCGTTTCTGTCGGCAAGCTGAACATGGATGAGTTTGCTATGGGTTCATCTAATGAGAATTCTGGATACGTGACAGCGCGGAACCCTTGGAACACCGATCATGTTCCTGGAGGGTCAAGCGGGGGATCAGCAGCTGCGGTAGCCGCAGGACAAGTTCCGTTTGCTCTTGGATCAGATACAGGTGGTTCCATTCGCCAACCGGCCTCTTTTTGTGGTGTCGTGGGCCTTAAGCCGACGTACGGCCGTGTTTCACGTTTTGGCCTCGTTGCGTTTGCCTCTTCCCTAGATCAAATCGGTCCGATTACAAGAACCGTTGAAGACAATGCTTATGTGCTTCAACAAATTGCCGGTCATGACCCCCTCGACTCGACTTCTGCCCATATGGATGTTGCCGACTATACTAAAGGAATTGACGGCGGCGTTGAAGGCTTGAGAATAGCTGTACCGAAAGAATACCTCGGTGAAGGTGTCGATGAAGGCGTTAAAGCGCGCATCCAAGAAGCGTTACAAAAACTTGAAGAGCTTGGAGCTTCTTGGGAAGAAGTGTCATTGCCAAACTCCAAATACGCTGTCGCCGCTTATTATTTGCTCGCTTCATCAGAAGCTTCCGCGAACCTTGCCCGTTTTGATGGCGTTCGTTACGGTGTTCGAAAAGAAGGCACAGATCTTCTCGATTTGTACAAGAAATCAAGAAGCGAAGGCTTCGGTGATGAAGTGAAGCGCCGCATTATGCTCGGAACATTTGCCCTTAGCTCTGGTTATTATGATGCGTACTATAAGAAAGCACAAAAGGTTCGCACACTCATTCGGGAGGACTATGAGCAAATCCTCCACAGTTATGATGTAATTTTAGGACCAACCGTGCCAACAACCGCGTTTAAGGTCGGAGAGAATACCGATGATCCGTTAACGATGTATTTAAAGGACTTGCTGACCATCCCTGTAAACCTTGCAGGTAACCCAGCCATTTCAGTTCCTTGCGGCTTCTCCGATGGCTTACCGGTTGGCTTACAGCTTATCGCTAAACCGTTCGAAGAGCGCACGTTGTACAAAGTGGCCTATGCGTATGAACAAGTCACACAATTTACGAAAGAAAAGCCGCAGCTATAGGGAGGGAATCGATATGAAATTCGACACGATTATTGGACTCGAAGTCCATTCAGAATTAAAAACTGATACGAAAATCTTTTGTAGCTGTTCTACAGCGTTTGGTGCACCGGCGAACACGCAAACGTGTCCGATTTGTCTCGGTCATCCTGGTGTGCTACCGGTACTCAATCAACGAGCGGTTGATTTTGCCGTTCAAGCCTCCGTCGCCCTAAACTGTGACATTGCCGAAGAGACGAAATTCGACCGGAAGAATTACTTTTATCCAGACAACCCAAAAGCCTACCAAATTTCACAGTTTGATAAGCCGATTGGTGAAAATGGCTGGATTGAAATTGAAGTGGATGGTTACAAGAAGAGAATCGGTATTACACGCATACATTTAGAGGAAGATGCGGGGAAGTTGACGCATGATGATTATGATGATGCCTCACTCGTTGATTTCAACCGTGTCGGCACGCCGCTTATTGAAATTGTTTCAGAGCCAGACATTCGCACGCCAAATGAAGCGTACGCGTATTTAGAAAAACTTAAAGCGATACTCCAATACACAGAGGTATCGGATTGTAAGATGGAAGAAGGGTCCCTACGTTGTGATGCGAACATTTCTTTACGACCAGCAGGACAAGTCGAGTTTGGAACAAAAGCAGAACTTAAAAACTTAAACTCGTTCACAAACGTACAAAAAGGGTTGGCGTTCGAGGAAAAGCGTCAAGCACAAGAACTGCTTTCTGGCGGGGAGATTTTGCAAGAGACACGTCGTTGGAATGAAGACCGCAAAGAAACGGTGCTTATGAGAATTAAAGAAGGGTCTGACGATTATCGTTACTTCCCTGAACCAGATCTCGTGCGTCTGTTTATTGATGAAGAGTGGATCGACCGTGTCAAACAAGACATTCCTGAGCTTCCTGATTCACGTAAACAGCGGTACATGAACGATTGGAATGTTCCTGCATACGATGCCGACGTATTAACGCAATCGAAGGCGATGGCGAATTTCTTTGAAGCCGCGGTTGCTGAAGGTGCAGATGCAAAGCAAGCGGCAAACTGGCTGATGGGTGAAGTGAACGCCTATTTGAACGCAGAAGGTGTTGAACTTAAAGACATTCAAATGACACCTGCGGGGCTTTCAGGCATGATTCAGTTAATTGAAGACGGTACGATTTCTGGAAAAATCGCAAAGAAAGTCTTCACGGAGCTGATGAAAAATGGCGGCGACGCGAAAAAGATTGTTGAAGATAAAGGGCTTGTACAAATTTCGGATGAGGGTGAGCTCAAGAAGATTGTTGATCAGATTCTAGATAACAATGAACAATCCATTGAAGACTTCAAAAATGGTAAGGATAAAGCTTTCGGTTTCTTAGTCGGTCAAGCGATGAAGGAAACGAAAGGTAAAGCCAACCCACAAGTGATAAATAAGCTCATTAAAGAAGGCATCGAAGCTCGATAACGAATATGAAAACCCCCGACGCTTAATGAAAAGTGTCGGGGGTTTTGCCCCTCTTTTATACGGTATGTGCCTCGATAAAAAGTGTCTAGGCGGGTATCTTGACTGCGCCAAACATAATGGCACTGTAAATGCATATAACGAACAGAAATACGTAAATGGGGACAGCGAGAGGCCTCCTGGCATTTCCAACATGATCAATGAATAAACCGAGAATGAAAACCCCCGTGAAGATTAGAAGTCCAGTAGTAAGTGTAAGTGTCCATACAATCTCGTCACCTACCTCAAAACTCGTCGTAATCAAGGACTCAGCTGGTACCGCCATTTCCGTATATGCAAGCGTTTCGGCGACAACGTGCGGAGGTTCTTGATTAATCATTCCACCGGTCACAATGAAAATCACGATGAGTAATACCGCTTCCATTCGGACGGAACGGACGGTTTTTTCTTCCTCAAGCCCACGCTTCAATTTCTTTTTCATGAGAAAGCCATGGGCAAATCCATAAAACACGAGTGGAATGAAAAGCAGATGTTTAAGCACTTGCAGTTGTCCGTAATCAAGTAGCCAACTATCTGTATAGTCTGGCGTAATCATCATCATCATTCCAATGCCCGTTCCAATCATCGTCAGGACGAGACCGATCGCAAAAGGCGTAAACCATTGAAAGAATTGAAGCCAATTGCCGTCACGCTCTTTTGAGGCGAAAAATCCGACAGTAAGCAGTGTCCCTGCCCAAATTGAAGCGGCCATAAGGTGGAAGACATTTAGAAAAAAGCCCATGTCGGCAAGTGACGCAGCGTGAGCGCTCCAACTGCTCGCTACAAACAAGCCGAATGTCGGAATTAAATGGATCCACATCAAGTGTGCGCGTTTTTCCAATGTGAAACGAGCAAGTAGTGTGACGACAATCAGGATGAAGACGACAACAGCTGATTGTCCGATGCGATATTCTAGCAATACAGAGCCAAGTGTACTCACGAGCGGTTCGTCGAACATTTCAGCGGTTGATTGGGCAACGAGAAATGCTGGAATACTACTTGAAATAATGATCATACCACCGATGATCAGTGGCCATTTTCTCGAAATCGTTAACGATGGACGTTTTCGCTTTGGGAGAGCCTCTACTAGATGGATCCCTGTCCATACCGATAGTGAGATGAACAAGACGATGTTTGCGATAATGACAGTCATTATGATTTATTGCGACGAGACATAAAGAACACCGCTAAACCTACGACGAGAACGGCGACAACAATGGCAATTACTAGACCACTGTTTTGATCAGTTTCTTCGTCATCTACATCTGTCTCAGCCGATTCTTCGACTTCTAGATCTTCTTCCTCTTCCTCAATCACCTCAGGCTCTTCTTCCTCTACAATTTCTTCCTCATCTTGAGCATCAACGGTGAAGTTGAATTCTCCCTCTGTTCCATGGCCATCAGCACCGAGCGCTTGCCACGCAACAGTATAGTCACCACTAGGAAGAGGCTCGTCCAGATTGACAATAAAATCATCGCCTTCAAATTCTTCCGATCCGATGGTGTATTCATTTCCATCTACATCCGTAACTACGGCAGTAGTCGCGGGTTCAATACCCGCATCGAAATGCATCGTAATCGTATCCACTGTCTCTTCGACAGTTTCACCATCTTCAGGTGTGCTTGTGTCTACGTATGAATGGGCGAGCGTTTGTGAGGCCATAGTTGCTGATCCAAAAACGAGCAATACGACAACAAACGTAGCTTTGAATGATTTCATACTGTTAAAAACCCCCTGTAAATATATATAAATCCGATGAGGAGATTGATCAGACTTTGCCTGTCTATCATTTCTCCTATACAATACATAGTATAAAAGAAAACGAAAACTATTCCAGTTACGTCTTTTTGACGGATTTTATTTGTATGGGAGAAATGAACCTTGAAAAATGCGAGAGTCATTTATAACCCGACGTCAGGTCGAGAGCAATTAAAGAAACATTTACCGTATATCCTTGATCGTTTAGAACAAGCAGGTTATGTCGCCTCCGCACACCAAACAAAAAAAGAAGGATGTGCGAAAGACGCGGCTTTTGAAGCGGGGAAAAATGGCTACGACCTCGTCATTGCAGCGGGTGGTGACGGGACGATCTTTGAGGTCATTAACGGACTTGCGGAATTAGAGAAGCGCCCGCGTCTCGGTTTAATCCCTGCTGGGACGACGAATGACCTTGCCCGTGCGTTTCATATGAATGAATTGGATATTGAAGAAATTTGTGACGTACTCACCGGATCTCACGTCTCCCCACTTGATGTAGGTAAGGCAGGAGACCAATACTTTGTTAACATTGCCGCTGGTGGGAGCCTTACCGAGCTTACGTATGATACACCGAGCCGATTAAAAACGATGCTCGGACAGATGGCGTATTACGTAAAAGGGTTTGAGAAGCTTTTCTTTTTAAAGCCTAGGCAAGCGAGAGTCGAGTACGACGGGAAATTGTTTGAAGGAGAGATCATGCTCTTTTTAATTGCCAACTCCAATTCTGTAGGAGGGTTTGAGAAGTTAAGTCCAGAAGCCAGATTGGATGATGGATTGTTTGATTTGCTATTGTTGAAAAAGACGAATTTGCCTGATTTTGTCCGCATCGGTAGTCTTGCCTTAACGGGTCAACATATTCACGAGGACAAAGTGGTTTATATTCAAGCGAACCGAATTAAGTTGGAGATCGAAGGCGAGATGCAGTTGAACTTAGACGGGGAGCACGGAGGCACGATTCCGAAAGAATTCGTGAACCTTCATCACCATTTTGAAATGCTCGTTCCTGAACAAGAAGAAAAATAAAACACGACCGGATTTCTCCGTCGTGTTTTATTCCTAGTTCTTTGCGACCGTGATATTAAACACTGACCATGCAAGCACAGCAACCGAATAGATTACTGTTACGATGACAAACCAATGTGGCATATCCATTGTAAACATTCATCCTTCCTGCAACAGTTTCATTCTTAAGAAGCAACAGCGTATGTACGTGACACTGTCCATCAAAGAAGGGAAACGCTCTTACTAGAAATCATACGAGTTTTTTGTAGGTCCGTCAAGACAAACCATCCTACTTGAAAGGTGCGAATACTTATGGTTCACATTGTCATCGCTCCCGATTCTTTTAAAGAAAGTATGACAGCACTTGAAGCGGCTACAGCAATACAACGAGGGTTCCAAAAAACCGATCCTGAAGCGACATTTGATGTCATTCCAATGGGGGACGGCGGAGAAGGGACGATGGAAGCCTTAACCGCCAATCTCGGGGGTGAAAGGATTGAACTGCAGGTTGAAGGCCCTAATATTAAAAGCGTAACCGCACATTATGCACTTTCAGAAGACGGAACAACCGCAGTCATGGATATGGCTGCAGCAAGCGGGATTCATATTACAGCGAAAGCCGACCGCAACGTCTATGAAGCATCCACGTATGGAACCGGTGAAATGATCAGCGCGGCGCTAGATCGAGGTGTCTCAAGAATCATGATCGGCATTGGCGGTAGCGCGACCAATGACGCAGGTGCCGGAATGATTGAAGCCTTAGGGGCAAAGCTTTTGGATGAGAACGGAAACGCGATTAACCGGGGAGGCGGGGCACTCGTAAAGCTCGCGAAAATCGACATCTCCGGTCTTGACGAAAGACTTGCGAAAACAGAAATTATTGTCGCCTGTGACGTGACCAATCCACTGCTCGGTCCCGAAGGGGCAAGTGCCGTCTACGGACCGCAAAAAGGCGCGGGTGAACGAGCCGTAGTGGAGCTTGACCACGCCCTTGAGGTATTTAATGAGCGAACGATCGAAGCGACCGGAAAAGATGTGAGCAATATCCCCGGCGCAGGAGCCGCTGGCGGTCTAGGAGCTGGGCTGTTAGCCTTTCTCGATGCAACGTTACAACCAGGCATCGAGCTCGTTCTCGCCGAGACCGATTTTCATACGCGCGTCCAGAAAGCAGATTTAGTTTTTACTGGCGAAGGGAAGATTGACGGCCAATCTGTCTACGGCAAAACACCGGTCGGTGTAGCGAAAGCAGCGAAGCGAGAAGGAAAACGAGTCATTGCCGTCTGTGGAGCGCTTGGCACCGGATACAAAGACGTGTATGAGCACGGCATCGACGCCGTTTTCAGCATCGTGCCCGGAGCAGTGTCACTCGAAGACGCGATGACCAATGGCACCTCCTATTTAGAAGATGCCGCGGAAAATATTGCAAGAGTGTGGCATAAATAATCCTATACAAAATCCTCTAAGCCAAGTCGCTCAGAGGATTTTGTCATTCTCATAAAAATGAAAGAAGCATACCTAAAAGCATAAAAAATACAAAGAATAGAATAATCGCACCATAAAGCGCTATCCCGACAATTGAACAAATTTTTCCGGCAAGCACGAGGTTTCTGCCACCCTCACCCGTATGAGCGAGCTCTCGGTTGGCCATTCGAACGATGAAAAGTCCGATGATTCCAATTACAAGGCCGGCATAAGGAATCGCAACGGCCAAAATCCCGAGTACGAGAGAAGTAACGGCTTTGCTGTTCGTTTGCGGTTGTGAATACTGCTCTGTCATAGAAATTCCCCCTTTCATTGTGTACAATTAAACTCTAAGACGTAAAGTTAGTGGAGTGAAACCTTTGGGAAAAAAAGCACAAGCACCTGTCCAGAAAAATGAAAGCCTGACCGTAACCTTTGAAGATCTGACCCACGAAGGGGCAGGTGTCGCTAAAATTGACGGCTATCCGCTCTTCGTGCCGAATGCACTTCCCGGCGAAGAAGCAGAAATCAAAGTCGTAAAAGCAGGCAAAGGCTTCGGCTTCGGAAAGCTAATGAACCGATTGACAACGAGTGAACATCGAATTGAACCGCCGTGCCCGATATACGACCGTTGTGGCGGCTGCCAGCTGCAGCACTTGTCCGAAGGGGCACAAAACGATTTAAAGCGTCAGCAGATCGTCAACGCCCTGCATAAGTATATGGGCAACAGTACAATTCAAGTACATCCGACGCTCGCGATGGACGAGCCGTGGAGCTATCGAAACAAAGCACAAGTACCCGTTGCCGCGAATCGTGACGGTGAACTAATTGCCGGATTTTACGCGAAGCGCTCGCATCAGATCGTCGACATGGACCACTGCCTCATCCAAGGCGCGCCCAATGATGGAGCCGTCCAAGTTGTCAAATCATTACTCAAAAAGTATACCATACAGCCGTATGATGAAAAGACCCGACGCGGAGTGATTCGCCACATCGCCGCCCGTCACAGCCATACGAGTGGAGAAGTGATGGTCGTTCTCGTCACGAACGGCAAAAAACTTCCAAACAAAGAAGCACTCATTCACGATATAAAAAACGAAGTCAACAATGTTCGTTCCATCGTCCAAAACATTAATACAAAAGACACGAACGTCATCTTCGGTGACCAAAGCGAAGTGTTGTGGGGATCGCGTACGATCGAAGACAAAATCGGCGACGTTCGCTTCCTGATCTCACCGCGTTCATTTTTCCAAGTGAATCCGACCCAGACCGAAGTCTTATACAACAAAGTGATGGAGTACGCCGCACTCACCGGAAAAGAAACGGTCATTGACGCCTACTGTGGCATCGGTTCAATCTCGCTATTTCTCGCCCAACAAGCAAGGCACGTCTACGGTGTTGAAATCGTCGGTGACGCCATCCGTGACGCCAAAAACAACGCCGAGCTGAACGGTATGACCAACGTCGATTTCGCCGTCGGCAAAGCCGAAGAAATCGTCCCGTGGTGGCGCGCCGCCCACGGCATCGAATCCGACGTCATGGTCGTCGATCCACCGAGAAAAGGGTGCGACCCCGCCCTGCTCGATACGATGATTGAAATGAAGCCGGAGCGAATCGTGTACGTGTCATGCAACCCGGCAACGTTAGCCCGTGACCTCAAGATTCTTGAAGAAGGTGGGTATGAAACGAAAGAAATTACCCCTGTGGACATGTTCCCACAGACGACGCATGTGGAGAGTGTGAGCTGGTTGGAAAGAGTTTGAGAGGTACCTGCCACCTTTTGAAAAAAACGAGGGCATAATCGTTTTTTCAATCGTATCGACTAGTCACTGCGTTGTTTTAAGGAAAATAATAATCAAAACCCATAACTTAAAGCCGCATTATCGAACAAATTTAATGCGGCTTTTTCACGTAGTTATTCGTTTGGTATTTAGGTGCTCGAAGTGTTACCCATAGAAATTGCTAGTCGATTCCATACGTTAATCTGATTGATGACCATAACCAAATCAATATATTCTTTTTCATCATAATATTCTCTGACTCTGTGATATAATTCATCATTTACTCTTAAGTTAGAAATATGCGTAATATGTTCAGCAAGTTCTAATGATACGCCTTGCATCTCATCAAATAACTCATTTTCTCTCCAATTCTCTAGCTCGTTTAGCACTTCGTCCGATATTTTAAACTTCTTGGCTTCCTTTGTGTGCATCTCTATGCAAAAAGAACAACCATTCAACTTGGATACATAGACTTTAATCAGTGCTTTTAACTTCCGATCAATCTTCGTTTTTCTTACGTACCTTTCTAAAGCCATGATATGTTCCAGTGCTTCAGGAGCAACTTTGTAGTAGTTTATTCGATTTTTCAAGTTTATCAAACTTGCACCTTTGACAATCCCTTTATTTACTAAACCAGCCATGAGTTTTCACTCCTCTGCAACACTTGTTGCAATTTTGAAATTATTATATACTCAATTCACATCAGTAGCAATAGAATTTGAGTAAGTACCACATATCACAGACGAATGTTGTAGAGGGAGAGAAAAGCTAGATGAAGTACGAAACTGACAATCCAGTCGCCCTAAAATCACAGTAATGGTTACTAGATGCTTTAATGGAACTGATGAATGAAAAGCCATATCAAAAAATTACGATAACAGAAATTGCTCAAAGAGCCGATGTAGACCGGAGCACATTTTATCGAAATTATGATACGAAAGAAAGTTTGCTTAATGAGTATATACAACAACTTGCCGAAGAATTTATTAGTCGTCTTCAAGAAAATAATCGACTGTCAATAGAGGAAATTAGCCATGTGTTTATCCAGTTGTGTATGGATGAACTGGACTTTTTCGTAACTTTACGCAATAACGGTTTATCGAATTTTGTTCTGGAAAGTTTTAATGAACAATTGCCATATGTTCATAAAGTGGTGACACATAAATTGGAGTACCTTGTGGGGGATGAATATTTAATGTATGCTCTAGCTTTTAATGCTGGGGGAATGTGGAATATGCTGATGAGTTGGATTGATAATGGTATGAAAGAGCCGTATACAGATCTGATTCGCGCGTTCAATGAAATTAGTAAGTTTAATAGCTATAAATAAAAGGAATTTAAATAACCATCCATGTTGAGCGTTCAGCGTTGTTGGAGAGAAGAAGAGGAATTATGTTTTTAGAGGGAGGATTCGTTCATGAGCATTCACATTGTCTGGTTCCGACGCGATTTGCGTTGGAAGGACCGTACCGCACTGCACTTTCGGCTGCATTGGATGTTTTTGAAGGTGATGACAAGAAAAACCGTTCTCGCAGCGACATGATACTCCCATAAGACATTAAAAGCATTTGATGACGTGTGGAACAGTAAGGGAATTGCTGTTCATTTTATATATCGAGCTCTTGAAGCAGCTTTTTATGAACTCGTGGGGCAAGGGTGGGGGGAATGCAGCGTTCATTATTATGTAAATGAGGGCGGCTTCGGGGGGGGGGGGGAGCGTAATGAGACGATGCACACATTTTTGAGAAGCAAGGAATTACTCAAAACTAGAGCTGCGGATCGTCGCTGAACAGAAAATACAATCGTATTGTCTAGATAAGCGCGACACCTTTACAAATGGGCAAAAAGTCTACAATGAACTAATGCAGAAAAACATCGACCAATGGAGTGACAGAGCAGGGGAAGAGGACGGACATGAACGTCTGAAAGCATTTCTAAACGATGGCTTGCTACTTATGACAAGGAACGTGATCTTCCGGTCGTTAACGGCACGAGTCGTTTGTCCCCGTACTTGCGCACAGGCGCACTGTCACCACGGATGGTGCATAAGGTGCTGCAAATTGTCGAAGACAAGTATGGCGGCAACAAAGGTGCAGATACGTTTATCCAATAACTCGCCTAAGAAAAAATATCGAAAGCTCAATTGGTCGTATGACGAGGAAGATTTTCAACTGTGGAAAAGTGGCAAAAACGGATTTCCGCTCGTTGATGCAGCGATAAGGCAACTGCACCAAGAGGGGTGGATGCACAATCGCCTGCGAATGGTCGAAGCTTCATTTCTGACAAAAGACCTTCTATTGGACTGGCGGCTCGGCGAACGATACTTTGAAGAGATGCTGATTGATTACGACTCAGCATCAAACACCTTTAATGGTAGAATTTACAAAAAAAGGAGAATGGCAAGTTATCAGAGCAAAAAGTTTGTGCTACGGTTGTCACGCAGAAAGCAATTTTGGCAAAAGACAGGCGAGGAATTCGAACGGGGCATGTTTGGCGACGTGCACATTGATGCGGAAGTGACCATTTTAAAGGGGACACACGACATTCTCGTGCCGATGCGAGGAAGTTTGAACAGGAAGGGTATTGTAAGACGGATATTCGCCTTAAAGAACTCAGTTGCAGGCTTACCCAGGCTGGCTTTCTAATGGTTGTGCGTAAGTATATGAAAACGGGTGTTGGCGAGATGGTCAGTTCATATAGCAAGCCACACTTAGTAAAAAGCTACAACGGCCCGTCCCGGCAGTGACCGCATCAGATCTTGAGCCTGTGCCGAGTGGCGTGCGAGCACAAGCGCTTACCGTTGATGGGAAGATGGTCGATGACTTCTATCTCGTGACCGGCAAGCGTTCGCTGCATGTCATAAATGCGCTCTCACCAGTTGCGACAGCTTCTCTAGAAATCGGAAAAGAAGTGGCGGGAGGAATTTTGGCTCGAAGGGAACGGTAATCGCGCTTGTGCTCCAGATAGCAAATTAACTTTGTTTAGTGCAGATATTTTTATGTTGAAGATCCAAGTTTGTTTGGAATGAATTTCATTAATTTTTGGGGGTCAGGTCTATATGTTAAGGAGAGGAACGAACTCTTTAGAAGTTGGCAAGGATAAATGCGAATTCAAAACAGAATATAGGTTATGACAATTTCGAATCAAGATATAGGAGGTTGCCATGAAGAAGCTGTTTCTATTATCTTTAGTTTTTTTATTATATGGGTGTGGGTATGATTTAAATAGTGCACTTAGAAATGGTGATGTTATCGATAGTCATGGGAATTTAGAAAATCTATATAAGTTGGAGAATTTTATTGTTGACATGAATAGCAATAAAGAGTCCTCTCTAAGGGTGACGCAATTTACTGAAGAAGGTGATCCAATACTTATAGATTTATCATATGATCTATATAATGGCTTACTTATGGAGTATGATCCTTCAAGAGATGACTATTCAAACCTTGAACCTTTTTCAACGCAATGTCATTCAATTGAACATGTAGTAGATGGTTATTACATTACAGGATGTAATGAAATAGATGACATTAGACTGGTATACTACATGAATTGAGTTGTTATGAGCAATTAAGATATCTTGATATATTTTAACGAATTTCATAACTACTAACCCTAGTCTCTCAAAGTTTTCACGCCACGAAAGAGTGATTTGATGGGGCTGGCAATCTTTTTTTTGTGTTGCGAAACTCTCATTTATGTATTGCAATGTTGGTTACTTTTATTTTGCACTACACACGGTCGGGACCCAAAGTCAATACATCCTTCAATCGTCAGGGAATTCGAATGATGGAAAAGCAACGATTGCCTTACTTAAGGGTGTGAAAGGGCAACTGCCAGACCTTGATGTCACGTAATATACGACGGACGCCGGCGGTGATTCCCCAGCCATTTATCAACAGACCAATCAACATGGATCCCATTCCGTGAACGCCTATAATAAGCGAAATGAAGCGGAGTTTACCGGGTTTGACAAACATTTCGCACCGAAATGTGTCGGGGAACATTCGTATAGCTCTTGACAGCTATGACCCTCAATATGAAACTATCAAGTATTCGCGTGAGAAAGAATGCGCCCGCAAGAGTCTCAAAAGCGCAGAAAACCTTCTACAATCGCCAAACGACCGTCGAACGTGTGGTTGGCTACCTCAAAGAGTTCATTCAATTGAACAATATTCGCTACCGGACGGGAAAACGAGCGATGGTGCATTTCGAACTCGTTCACCTGCTTTATAACGGTGCAAAACTCGCTTGTGATTCACTAACGGAGCGTCTTAATTAGCAAAAAACGAATGGGTTATGAAATTTGTTTAAATAAAATTTTTTCTGAATATTTATGTTTGTTAATGATGTAAATTGGGTACAAGGTAATAAAGTGTATATCACTTAATACTCTGAAAGGTGTGTTTTTATGAAAAAAGTTTCTTCGTTTTTAGTTCTAGGTCTTTTTGCAATGGTGTTTAGTCCTGATGTTACAGAGGCAAGATCTTTTGATGGTACGAGAGCTACTGGTGGTGTTTTTTCACCTGTCTATCACAGTTCTTTAACTTCATACAGTGATAGCATACATAATTATACCTCATATTATGAATACGCTGAGGATCAATGGACTGGTGTTTCAAGTGAAGTGATATCTTCTGGAACAGGAACAGACACATTTATGGTTGGAACAACAAGTGACGCAAACACTACAGGCAGGATGACTCCATATAATGCTGGAGGAATTCCTGCTAGTTTAGATGGCACATGGGCAACTACTCAATCAGTGCTTTTTGATAACAATATTCGATCAGCAAATTTCACTAGTACTAATGCAAGAGCTGTAGCAGTTCACGAAGTAGGTCATGCCTTAAAGTTAAGTCATCAACCTGACGGTGTAAATTCTATTATGGTGCAAGGAAGAAAAAACTTCTCCGCAATTAGAGCTATTGATCGGGAAAGTTTAATTAATAAATGGGGTAATTAATATAAAAGGGGCGATTATATTGAAAATAAAAACTAGAATTTTATCCATTACAACTTTACTAACTTTTTCTGGGATCTTGTTATATACCCTGAATTTTGACGATCCAGATGATTTTCCAGTAGCTATTTCTTTCGCTGATACAATAACTTTTGATAATTTAGAAGAAATGGAAGAATTTTCTGACGCTGTAGTCATAGGTAGAACCTCAGACGATTTTATTGATAGGGAGCATGTGAATATCTATTATGAAGACGGGTATCTAGAAGATTTTTATACATTAACAAATATAGATGTTCATGATGTTATGCACTATTCAGAAGATAGATTTAATTTCAGTGAAGAAATTAAAATAGTTGAGCCGCTATCTATTGTCGGAAACGAAGAAGAGGAAGTAAAGCTAATATCGGAAGGTTATGAGGAATTAAAGGCAGATACTGATTATTTAATTTTCTTAAAAGAGAATATCTTCGGAGATATGTCAGTTGTCTGGCAAAATTATGGTAAATTCAATTTGGAGAGCGATGACATTGGGAACCCTGATTTATATTCATCAAAAAGTGATTATGAAGCAGCATCAGAATTTAAAAGCAATTTATTTGAAGAAGCCACAAAAAGATACAATATAAACTAAAAATATTTGGTATTAATTATATGGGTCAATTTCATAAGTCCTCTGCCTAAAAAAGTACAGAGTACACCGATGTTGAAATTATGCTTTTAAAAGTTTAGCAGCGTGACCGAACAGACGTTGTGTTAAACGATCACAGGCAAGCTTTGCACCATTGTAAAGTAAGTGGGCAAGATCGAAATGAACCTTCGCTCGTTCTCCGGTACGATACCGGATGTTGTTCAATTGGAAAAACTATTTGAGATAAGCAATGACACGCTCTACAGTTGTTCGACAATTATAAATGGTTTTCCAAGCGTTTGAACCCCTTGCAAAGTTTGTCAAGAAAGGCGGTAGAAGTATTTAATTCTACCGCTCTTTCAATTCTTATTTCATAAGGATTTTTGAAGAGGGATAGTGTGAACCTTCAAATCGTATTTAAATATGCTTTGACAAATTTTAGATTTTCATACATAGATTCACTGTTTCATGAGGAGATGACGGACCCTTGGATCGATGATTTTCTTTACCCTGAAAAGAAACTAGTTGCTTCGGGTCGACATATCATTGACTTTGAGGGTGTGCACCGGGAATTAGCGAAGCCCCATGTGACATTGTCTCTGTTACATGAAGAGTATGTACGCGATGCACAAAAAATCGGAAGCGTACCGTATGCGTATCGCACATTTACCGAGCACTACCGTTCGTATGCTCAAAAACACAAGGCTACACTTCGCATCCGAAGAAAGCCAGGAGAAATCATGGAGGTCGATTGGGCGGGGAAGCCCTTGTTCATTACGGACCCAGACACAGGTGAAAACGTGAAGGTCTATCTCTTTGTTGCCTCGCTTCCTTGTTCACAATTGGCTTATGTCGAAGGGGCTTTATCCATGGACATGTAGGCGTGGAATCGTCTTCATACGAATGCCTTCACGTATATGGGAGGAGCAGCTAAAATTCTCGTGCCTGATAATTTGAAAACAGGCGTAACGAAACACACCTCCAAGGAATTGGTTTTAAATAAAACGTACGAGGAGTTTGCCCGCCATTACGGTTTCGTGATCATGCTGGCACGGGTTCGCTCTCCTAGAGACAAAGCGAGTGTGGAAAGTTCCGTCAATCATGTATCGACATGGATTACTGTGGCATTGCGCAACGTTAAATGTTTGAGTATTCAAGAAATTAACCAAGAATTTGCAAAACGGTTAGAAGAGTTGGACCAGCGTCCTTTTACAAAGCGAGAAGGCTCCCGATGGTCCGCGTTCCGAGAAGAAAAACAATTTGCCTTGTCCCCTCTTCCGGCTCACCCTTACGTCCTCTCTGAATGGCGTAGAGCGAAGGTCCAGCCAGATTACCATGTCTCTGTGAGAAGCATGTTCTACTCGGTTCCTTTTGATTAATTTCCGGAAAGCGCCTCGATTGAAGACATCCTTTATTATGACGACCGAAACCTCGATCAAGATTTGTTATTGCGTTTAGCTTCTGGAACTTACTTAGCCGAGGGGCGAAACCTGATACTAAAAGGGGTTTCTGGGGCAGGGAAAATATGAATGGCTGTGGCTTTTGGCGTTCAGGCGTGCCGTCAGTTTTACCATGTACACTATACACGATTACCCGATCTTATCGATTCATTTAAGATTGCAAGGCATCAAGCAGATGATAGTTATCGTAAGTTAATGAAGAAACTCGTCAAAGTCGACCTGCTCATCCTAGAAGAATGGCTTCTGCACGCCCTCATTTATTATTAGAAATCATCAACGCCCGTCGTCAAGCAAGAGAGTCCCATATTTTCTGTACGCAGTTTGATATGGAGGGGTGGTATAAGAAATTGGGAGACGGAACCCTTGCGGATGCAATCCTCGATTAACAGAATCATCACACAGACGAGAGAACCATGCCCGGAATACGCTTCATCAAGCTATTTCGGGCTTCAATTTCCTGAATGGTAAACGAGATTGCAGGGAGTGGTACATTCTCATGCACAAAGTGGTTCAAAAGATTGCACTAGTGGTAAATGTCCTTTGCCTTACTCATAAAGGTTGCATCCTAAACTTTATATGATAGTGTTTTTTGTGATTTTAATGAGTAATGTGAGTAAACTTTTAGGTGGACTTGAGGCGATCCGCTCGGTCTCTTTATCCATCGAAAAAGGTGATGTTTATGGCAGGATCGGCGCGAGCGGGACGGGGAAGTCGAAGCTGCTTCGGATTATGAACTTGCTTGAAATGCCTGACGTGGGTGAGGTGCGCGTGAACTGTCAAGACTTAACAGGGTTGTCTTCGAAAGAGTTGCGGAACGCGCGTAAGTCCATCGATATGATCTTTCAGCATTTCAACCTCGGTGCCAAAAAACGGTCATTGAAAATATTGTGGTTTCGTTCAAACTAGCACAAAGAAATATAAAGTAAGCAGCGAAACCAGGTGTTGGAGTGTCTTCGATAACATCGCGTATACTAATATCTGGCGCAACTAAGCGGCGGGCAAAAGTAGCGTGTCTCGATTGCTCGCGAGCTTGCGAACAGACCAGAAGTCTTGGGGTGCGAAGAATCGACTTCTTCTATTGATCTGCACCCGACGGCAGAAATCTTTAACGTTTTAGAGAACATCGATTAGCGCATTGGCGTGGCAGTCGTGATCGTCGGTCACGTGCTGGACGTCATTAAAAGCATGTGCAATCGGGTGACGGAATGATCGAAAGCTAGGTATATGAGCCGGTCTCGATTGAGGCGAGAGGCGTTGCAGGCCTACAATCGACCGGCAAGATTCGTTGAATAGCTCCCTGGGGGATGGCGTAACGAGCCTTGTCTGACTTTATAGTTCATTACCTATCAGAAATCTGGCAAGCGATTGGGTAAACCGCTATTATGGTAGGTGTGTCGATTGTTTAAGCAGTGCTCGTCGTCTTGCCAGTTGGAACGCATCTCTTCCTTTGTCGAAGGGTCGGTGTGTTAGCCGGTGGCTGTTTTTGACGTTTGATCTTCTCGTGAACATCATTCGTTCGTTCCCATTTCTATTGCTCGTTGTATACCGTACTATACGTACAATGGTGTAAAAACACAGGGTTAATCACTACCTCGAACTAATTTTTAAGTAGCACGTTAAGCAAGCTCATGCAGGTTTTTTCTTAAATTGCTTACGGCAGTCTTTACACTGATAGTGCTCTTTTAAGAGTATCATTAACGGGGAAGCGAATAGCCAGGCGATGCCGATGAATAGAAGGATATCATGAATAATAAAGCCTAAAATAATTCCAACGACACTAAGCGCAAGCATGGATAGTACATTTCGTTTTTTACTAAAGGTTCGGATGTTTGTTGACTTGCATTTCGGACAAGCGATCTCCATAATATACATCACCTCAAGACTGTATTCATTGGTAGTATATCAAGCACTTGCGAAGTCGTCAGTGTATTCGTACAGAAACGTTCTTTAGTCATGAAATGTAACTTCTTATTGAACTGTCGTTTGTCGTATAACTAAGAATTATAATAGATAGAGTAGAAACTCTACTTTAAGTGTGGAGGACTTGTTAAAATTGCTCCGTTATTACAATTGCTACGACGAGGCTTGCCGAGTGGTCGATACTTTCATTAACTCTTTAAAAAAGGTTAATTCCTTTCTCATTGCCAGCCTTATTCACTTGGTTGACAACTAGATAACAACACCCGTAACATGATGAGAATTGAAAGGTTCAGTCCCGCTGTCCGCTTAAATGTAGCATTTACGCAAGTCGTATACTGATCGATTCGAAATATGCAAGGAAGAGGTGTTTGATGATGGGAAATAGGTTTTACTTCGCCACCATTCTCGTCTTTGCCCTGACTGCTTGCGGTGAGAATGAACGATCACCTGTTACAGAAGAGGAACAGAAAGACGGGGACGATATTGACGTAATGTTTGATGAAGGGCTCGTAGACGTTGAGCCAATTGATTCGGATTCAACGGAGCGAATTCAGTTTGTTGAAACCGAGGACTATTTAAAGAGCATTGATGGAACTGAGCTAACGCTTACGGATGAAGAGGATATTAGAGAGGTAGTGAAGATCATTAACGATGTTCGAAATGAACAACCGGGCAGTTCAGTCGAACAATTAGAACCAGAATACCGAATGCGAATCGGAGGCGAGATTTTCCATTTGTGGGCAAGCTCCAATACGCTTATGGAAGGAGATCAATTTGCGTACACACTGTCAGACGAACAGTGGGAAGCGATGTCTGAAATCTTCGAAATCGACTAAACATCTTCGAACAAAAAGCGCGCCAAGTCGCGACTTCATAATGAGAGTCATGCACTTGGCGCGCTTTTTCTAGTTTATTCTTCCTCTTCAAGCCACACGCCTTCTACGTGTTTTCTTGCTTGGTCTTTTTTGATTTTGCGGTACGTTTTGCTTTTGAAGATGATGTCAAAATCATAGCCTTCTGGGTACAATTCAGACGCGGGGATGGCGAGTGTTAGGCGTTTGTGATTCAAGGTCTTCTTTTCACCTTTGATTTGCACAACATAGTTGCCGCGCTCATCAGGTCCTGTGTACACAATTCCCATCTCATCAAGCGCTTGGATCGTCACATTGTCTCCTTGGTCAAATTGTTTTACTTCACCGGTTTGTTTTTTCGCTTTGTGCCCGGAGTACCGATTGATGGCGATTTGCCGCTTAAAGGACGCTTGTTTTAACTGCTCGTCACTAAATCGTTCACGATAATTTTCGTGATCTTCGTAAGCCATATCGTGGGCTCGTTCGACGATGTTCGGATGCAGGCCTAACTTGATGGCGATTTCAAACGCTTGACTTTTACCGGTTTCACCGAGAAGCAAACGATACGTCGGTTGAAGCGTTTCGATGTCAAACTCCATGGAACCGTTGATGAAGCCGTCGGTGTTTTCGGCAAAGGTCTTCATCTCACTGTAGTGTGTCGTTGCAAACAGTGTAGCACCTTTTTGATAGAGTTGTTCTAAAATGGCGATGGCAAGCCCCATCCCTTCAGCTGGGTCTGTACCCGAACCGAGTTCGTCGAGCAAGACGAGAGAATGATCGTTCGCATCTTCTAGAATTTGAATGATCGAAACAAGTCGTGAGCTAAACGTACTTAAGTTATCTTCAATGCTCTGACCGTCACCAATATCGACAAATACATGTTGGAAAATGGCGGTCTTACTCCCGGCATCAGCAGGGATGAGGAGACCTGCCTGGGCCATGACGTTAACAAGTCCGACCGTTTTAAGCGTAACGGTTTTTCCACCTGTATTCGGGCCGGTGATGACGAGGGCTCGTTCATGCCCACCAAATTGTACGCTTAACGGTATCGCTCGATATGACAATTCTGGGTGACGGGCATTAATTAAATGCATCGTCTTGTCGTCTGTGAGCGTCGGTTTTGTCGCATCGATGGCGTGACAATATTTCGCTTTTGCGAATAACACATCATAATTGTGCATCACTTCCATCGCTAAACGAATGGTGTGCTCGTACTCGAGAAATTCATTCGTAAGTTCAAACAAAATCCGTTCCACTTCAGATTCCTCGAATGTTTTATAATCATTAAGCTCTTCTTGAATGCTCGCAATTTCTTCTGGTTCAACGAAGACGGTAGAGCCAGAAGAGGATGTGTCCAATATCGTTCCGCGAACTTTGGCGCGATACTCTTTTTTCACCGGGAGAACGAACCGTCCATATCGTTCAGAGACGGTTGTGTCTTGTAAATACGATGCATATTTGTTCCCCCGCGCCAATTGTTGCACACGTGCTTGCATTTTGTCCGAGAGCTCCGACACTTGCCTGCGTAAGTCGGTCAACGTTTTTGAGGCGTAACCGTCCACGTGACCATGACGGATCGCACCGGAGATTGTTTCTTCAAGTTGAGTCAAATCTTCAATGGAGAATGCGTAAGAGCTTACGGTAGGGGCAACATGTTCTTTGCTTTTCATAAACCGTTTTAATTTCTCGCAATGATCTAGAAATGACAGGACGCGTGTAAATTGATCGGCGCGAATGAATACCCCTTTTTTCGCATGAGCGATCAGTTGCTCGATATCATCTACGGTATGAATCGGTACACTGCTGCTCATTTTTAATATCTCAACAGATTCCTCTATTTCTTGCATCGAGCGATTGATCTGTGCTTGATTCATCATCGGTTTCAGGTTTTGAATCGATGCTTTTCCTCGTTCTGTTCTTGCATAAGATTGGATATCAGATAGTGTTTTTGTATAGCCAATGGCTTCTAAAGTTTTATCGTTCACGGTGTTTCCTCCTGTATTAAAGTAGGGCAGGCCGGAACGATTGTTCACATGAATGCATACGAAAAATCGCTGTGAACAATCGTTCACAGCGTGCGTGTATACGGATGAACCTATAAAAGGCACACCCATTACGGGTTCGCAACGGATTTGTAAACGTGTTCTTAACTAGCTGGAATTGCATACGACAAATAATCGTCGTGAAGACGATTAAAAACGCATATCCAGTTATCATTCAATGATTAGTTAAGAACCGCCAGATCCATCAATACTTCCCCTTTATTTCATCTCAATTATTCGTAAAAATTCGGTCGCTCGTTTCGTTGGACTTTCTTAAATCGTGGAAGCGATTAAGAAAGCTTACTCCCCAGTAATGAACATAAGTGTAACAAACAAAAACCTCCAGACTAGAATGGCTCTATTATATGGGCGTACATACACATTGTCAATGTAGCTGAAGGGAAAGAATATTCAAAATAATGTATTGACTCCGTAGTGAAGATGCGATATTTTATTAGTAGCTAATTAGTTAGTAAACTTAACTAACGATACAACGTTGATCGCTTTTCGGCAAGGAGTAGATGAATGGAGAAGATGAATGATGGAACACCGTCAAGTCTGCGATTGTTTAATAAGCAAAAGGTGTTGCAATCAATTCGATTGCATGACACGGATAAGGAAGTGTCTAGAGCTTCTCTAGCTGCTTTTCTTAACATTAGTAAACCGACGATGAGCACACTCATTGATGAGCTTGTTGCAGAAGAGTGGATTATTGAGGTAGGAGAGCATACGCAGTCGTCTCGAGCGGGTAGAAAGCCGGTGCGGTTATCTTTTAACAAAAACGCACGATACCTCATCGGCATTGATATAGGGGGGACACATACAGAATGCGTGTTGACGAACCTTGCAGGCGAGGTCATCGTTGCTCGGTCGTTTTCAACGCAAGAACAATTACGCAGTGGCATGCTGTTGTCTCGAATTGCTCACATGATTGAGGAAGTGGTTCAGGAAGCAAATATTGTGAAAGAAAAAATGATGAGTATAGGCATTGGGGTGCCTGGAATTACGAATACGAAAACCGGTGTTGTCGTTGAAGCGCAATCATTAGGTTGGAAGAATTTCCCTCTTAAAGCCGAGCTTGAAGCATTAACACCGTATTCAATTTACATTGATAATGACGTGAATATGGCGGTGCTCGGTGAGCATTGGCTCGGTAAAGCAAAAAATGACGAAAATGTCGTCATGATTACGCTTGGTACTGGTGTAGGCTGCGGGATGATCCTTAACGGTGATTTATATCGTGGTCACGCATATGCGGCAGGAGAAATTGGGCATCTCGTTACAGACCGAACATTGGCAAAAGAAAATGACTATTCATCTTTTGAAGGATACGGTTTTTTAGATAATCAGATTGGCGGGCCAGCTCTTACTGAACAAATGAATCGCAGGGTCGGAGATCGAGGGTTGTCAGCGGAGCAAATCTTCCAGCTCGCGGCAGAGGATGACGCTGATGCTGCATATGTCGTAGAAGAGATGGTAAGTCATCTTAGTTTCGCCATCGTAAATATTGTCTCTATTATCAACCCCGAAAGCCTTGTGCTCGGTGGGGGCATATCCCGTTCGTTGCATCGGTACATTCATATTTTTGTCGATGTGATGGAACAGCATTTGCCTGTGAACACAAACATATATATTACACAAAATCGATATATATCTTGTTTAGGAGCAGCCTATTTAAGCACGTTAGAACACGACTCAATACTCAGGGGATGAAACGATTGAATCAACCGACAACAAGGTGTCAAACATACGTTGATTATGTTTTGGCACCGACCTACTCATTTACGAGAGATCATTATTTTACTTATATCTTAGAGATTAGCATTGCACATATCCAAATGCTGCGCCGACAAAAAATCATCCCAGACATTCATGCGTCTACGCTCGTAGAAGCAACGACTAAGCTTTATGAAACAGGGTGGAACAAACCGTACAACGCCCAATTTGAAGACTTATTTTTCATGATTGAACACGATTTGTCTGAAAAGGTTGGCGATGAAGTCGTAGGCAATATGCATGTTGCGTTTAGTCGCAATGACATGGATGCCACGATGTATCGCATGTTTTGGCGGGAGCGTGTTGTTGAATGGATGAACGATATTCATACACTCGCCGATAAAATTCTTAAAATTGCTAATGGTCATACATCCGCGTATATGCCAGCATACACGCATCATCAACAAGCGCAACCAACAACATTGGCCCACTATTTTATGAGTGTGGCGAGTAACCTCCAACGTGATGTGGAGAGAGGCTGGTCGCTCTTAACGAGAATTGACCAATCACCAATGGGTGCATGCGCTCTAGGGACAACGGGTCATCCAATTGACCGGACATGGATGAGTGACTCACTAGGGTTCGAGCGCGTTCTGACGAATTCGTATGACGCCGTTTCCGCCTCAGACTATATGATCGAGCTCGCTTCGGTACTCACAATCTGTATGAGTTCAATGTCTAGAGTCGTGTACGACTTACTTCAGATGACAATGAACGAGGTCAACACGTTTCGCTTAGGGGATTTGCACGTGCAAACGTCAAGCATTATGCCACAAAAACGAAACCCATCGGCATTAGAACATACGCGCGCGATGATGAGTGATGCGATGGGTGTGTTGAATGGTGTACCGTTCATGAGTCACCACGTTCCCCATGGCGATATTGTCGACATTGGCGATGATATTCAACCGAAGCTATTGGATGGTTTTACGAAAGTGACCCAGGCGATTCAATTACTCGAGCAAATCCTTGATCACGGAACCTTTCACACCGATGTGTTATACGACCGGGCAGCAAATGGGTTTTCCACGGTTACCGAGCTTGCCGATGTACTCGTTCGCGACGGTGGGTTATCGTTTCGGGAAGCTCATCTAGTCGTCCAAACATTCGTGAAGAGCACCGAGAAACTCAGCAATGGAAATGTAAAGCGACTGCAAGAGGCGGGTCAACGTGTCGGTGTTGCTGTAAATTTAAGCCAAAAGCAGTATGAAAAGGCGATTGATGTTGCTTCATTCATTGATGTTCGCAAAGTTCAAGGAGGACCCGCTCCTGTAGCCATTCGTGAACACATCAGGCACGTACAGGAAGCGTTGATTAACACGAGAACCAAGGTAAATCAAAAGCAAGAAGGATTTACAACATATCGGACTAAATTGTTCCAACGAACAGCAAATGAGGGGGAAGAAAGATGAAGAAACATTGGAAGTATACCGGTGCTTTGGCGAGTGTGGCGATAATTTTATCCGCTTGTTCTGGCGGAGATGATTCTCAATCAGGAACAGGGGATACCGAAGATGGGGCGAATGGCGATCCAGTTGAAATCTCGTATTGGCAGTACCAATTTGATTCAAAAGTTGATTTGATGGATGAACTCATTGAGGAGTTTGAAGATGCAAACCCTGACATTACGGTTACACAAACAAACTTTCCTTATGACCAATTCAATGAGCGTGTGGCGACGCAAGTGCCTGCAGGTGAAGGACCAGATGTGATCAACTTATTCAATGGGTGGGTGCCAAACTATGTAGATCAAGGATTCTTGCAACCGCTCCCACAAGAGAGCTTTTCACATGAGGAGATCGAGAATGAGTTTTTCCCGTTTATTGAATCTGTAAAGCTTGACGATGAATATTGGACATTACCTACAGGTGTTCGTACGTTATCTCTCTTTTACAATGTGGATATCTTTGAAGAATATGGAATCGATGGACCACCAGAAACGTGGAATGAGCTTGTCGATACAGCGATTGAGCTTACTGAACGCACGGATAACGGGCAACTTGAGCAATCGGGCATGGCATGGGAGCCAGCTCAACAAGGGCACCATTGGTGGCGAGATGGCTTGTTGCCGCAAGCAGGTGGGCAAAGTTTAAGTGATGATGCCCAAACGGTTACATGGAACGATACCGATGCTGGGCTAGAATCTTTCGAATATTATTTAAGCTTCGCGCGTGTTCATGAAACTTCGGAGCGAGATTTTTATACAGAAGACTTTATCGCTTTTCAGACAGAGAACGCGGCGATGAATATTGATGGTTCGTTCCGCCTCGGTACATTGCAAACCGAAGCACCAGACTTAAATTACGCAGTCGCACCTCTACCTGTTCATGATGAGGGTGGAGAACTGTCGTCACCGGCAACCTTCTGGAGTAATGGGATCGTTGCAGGGGTTGAAGATGAGAAACTCGACGCATCTGTGAAATTTTTAGAGTTCTTAACAAGCGAAGACGTGATGGAGCGTTGGACAGAAGAAATTGGGGAACTACCAGCAAGAGAATCTGTCGCCATGCAAGAGCAATTCGCGGATGATGAACTGTTTGGTCCATTCGTAGAACAGCTTCCTTACGCAAGTACACATACGTTTGTTGATGAAAGCACTGAACGTGACTTGTTTATCGCCGCAGTTGATCGCGTGCTCCTTCAAGACATGTCCCCTGAAGAATCTCTCGACATCCTCACCGAAGAGACACAAGCATTATTTGATGCGTATTGGAACTAATGAGGAGTGGGAAGCTTCGGCTTCCCATCTTTTCTGACTATATAGGATGAAATAAAGAGATTATCTAAGAAGGTATTTTATATAGCCCTTTAACGTCTACAGTTCAACGCCATCCCAAGTCTATGAAAACGGTTCACATTATATGTAACAGTAAATGTTTCTCTGCAACAAAGCTGTTGCATTTATGGGAAAACAGATTTGATTAATTGTCACAATGATTACCTATGTGTAAGGTTATTGGGCATCACTAGTTCAACTACGTCCATAATTAATTCCGTTGATTGGAACGAAGGGCGGTGACGCCTGCGGAAGAAGGGCCGAGACGAGACCCCGCAGGGAACGGAGTGACCGAGGAGGCTCGGCAGGTCCTCCGCGGTAAAGAAAACACGGTGGCTGTCTTTTGGCCGCCGATGTTGCCCTTATGCTCTGGAGTGCAAGCATCCGCCTGTAGTGGAAATCAAGCACAAACAGGGTAAATGTGGAAATTTTAAAGTTCAACTTATACAGAAAGAGGAGGAGGAGATTAGAATTGCCTGAAGGAGCCATTGCAGCGAGAAAGACACGCTCACCTCGCTTAAATATGAAGCAGAAAACGTACTTATTTGTATATACGTGTTTACTTATCCCGCTCATTTTTTATTTAACGATTCGTTTTTTTCCAACGCTGTATACATTTAATATCGGGTTTCAAGATTACCAGATCCTAACGGGTGAACATGAATATGTGTTTTTTGATAACTACGCAGCTATTTTTCAAGATCCGGTGTTCATTCGTTCATTAATTAATACCATTATCGTTATTGTTTTTGGTGTGCTCGGACAAGTCATTTTAGGTCTTGCTGTTGCACTTTTACTCCAAAAAATAAACCGATTTAAAGGATTATTTCGGGTCATTTACTTTATTCCTTACGTGACGAGCATTGTGGCCGTTAGTTGGGTGTTCCGCTGGTTGTTTATGAACAATGGATTTGTGAACAACTTCTTAGTTGAACTCGGTTTTTCTCCGCAAGGGTTTTTAGGGGACCCAGAACAAGCGATTTACATTATCGTTGGAACGATGATTTGGCAAGCGCTCGGTTTCCAGATGGTTATCTTTCTTGCCGGGTTAGAGAACATACCGGAGTCTTTCTATGAAGCCGCTGACGTTGACGGGGCAAGTGCGTGGAATAAATTTAAATCCATCACGATTCCGTTACTAAACCCTACGATTGTGTTCTCGGTCGTCATTGGGACGATTACATTTATTCAAGTGTCATTCACGCAAGTGGTGAACATGAGCCCAGACGGTGCTGGTGGTCCGCTTCACTCGACAATTACAGTCGTTGTTTACATTTACCGTCTCGCATTTAACCAATTCAATATGGGGATGGCATCCGCTGCGACGGTCGTACTTTTTATTGCAATTCTCATGCTAACGTTGTTCCAAATGAAAGTACTTACAAGAAAGTTTGACTATTAAAAAGGAGGATTCGTGCCATGAAAAAGAAACATCCGATTTGGAGATTCATGCCGTATCTCCTTTTAACTGCCGGAGCGCTCATCGTCCTTTTCCCATTTATATGGATGGTATCAACGTCACTTAAGCCGCCGGCAGACATTTATTCATTAAGTATTATTCCTGAGAACCCTACACTAGAAAACTATACACGCATTTTTACAGATACAATGTTTGGTCGCTGGATGATTAACAGTATTGTCATTGCTGTTATTACGACGATTAGTGTTTGTTTCTTTGATACACTCGTAGGTTATATTCTGGCGAAATTTAAGTTTATCGGAAAAACACTCATCTTCGTAGCGATTTTAAGTACGCTCATGGTGCCAACAGAGATGTTAATTATCCCGTGGTATTTGATGAGTGCAGAACTCGGGTGGACAGATTCGTATTGGGGGTTATTATTTCCTGGTCTAATGACAGGGTTTGGTGTATTTCTTATGAAACAATTTCTTGAATCGATCCCTGATGACCTCCTTCATGCGGCCCGTGTAGATGGGATGGGAGAACTTGGCATCTTTTTTAAAGTTGCCGTACCTCAAGTGTGGCCGGCGATATCCGCGCTGTTTATTTTCAGTTTTCTTAGCAACTGGAACGCATTTTTATGGCCGTTAATTGTCGCACAATCCCAAGAAGTCTTTACTCTCCCAGTAGGCCTTGCCTACTTTGCATCCGGTGAATTTGAATCAAGGTGGGAGCTTATTATGGCTGGGGCAACGATTACCGCGATCCCACTCATCCTTGTATTCTTGCTTTTACAAAGACACATCATTAAAGGCATTGTCCTCACTGGGATGAAATAAAATAGGAAAGGAAGATGAAATGAAGAAGAAGCTCTCTTTTGCAGTGACCGTTGTAACTGCCGCAGTTCTTGCAACGTCAACAACGATTCCGGAGGTGACACATGGCCATGATCAAGCACATGATCCTGATTTATGGAAAGTCTTGCAACCGCTAGAGACCGTAGTAAGCTTTATGAACACAGGGGCTCATCCAGACGATGAGCGAAGCGCATTGCTTTCGTACATGTCACTTGGAAATGGGGTTCGAACGAGCAGCGTTATCGCCAATCGTGGCGAAGGCGGGCAGAATGAAATTGGAACAGAATTAGGCAACGGACTTGGCATCATCCGCTCCCTCGAATTAGAGGAAGCATCTGAGGTGTTAAATTTGGATTTACGCATTCTAAGTGAGCAATTGGATGATGACATTTATGACTTCGGTTTTTCGAAATCTATTGATGAAACGTTAGATGAATGGGGAGAAGAGCGGGTTTATGAGCGGCTCATTCGCACCATTCGTGAAGAACGCCCAGATATCTTGTTCACATCATTTCTCGATGTTCCAAGTCAACACGGACATCATCGTACGATGACGGTCCTTACTGAACGAGCATTTGTGGACGCCGCTGATCCATCAGTCTTCCCTGAGCATGCTGATGAAGGGATTTTGCCGTGGCAACCGTTAAAATTTTATTTGCCGGGCACAACCGAGACCGAAACGTTAAACTTTAATATCGGTATCTATGATCCAATCTATGAAAAGACGTATCCACAACTTGGTGAAGATTCGCGTTATCTGCATCGAAGTCAAGGCATGGGACGCGATTTGCCAATTGAAGATTTCTTCCAATCGTTGAATTTGGCAGGGTCTCATGTGAGTGAAGATGATGAGGAAGACATTTTCACGGGATTAGCATTTGATTTAAGAGAGTATGGCAAAAGGCTCGACAACCGTTCTTGGGAAAATCGTTTAGCAAGGCTTCAAACCTCACTGGAGGAGGTCGTCGCGACATATCCAGATCGTAAGGGTGTTTACGCGGAAGCGGTACAATCTTTGCGTGAAGTAAGAAGTGCACAGCATATCGCCGATCGTCAAAACATGGACACAGATCTACTCGAACGTCTGGATGTGAAAGAAGTGCAGCTCCAGCGTGTGATTGACGAGAGCGGTGAAGTAGAAGTGACGGTCACGAGTTCTGCTTATGAAGTAACAAGAGACGGTCAGGTGGAAGTGACGATTGACATTGATAACGAAAACCCTCGACCGTTAGTGCAGTTGAATGCTGATTTACACTTGCCAGATGGTTGGCAAGTGACGGACCAAGACGTACCGAGGAATGTCAAAGCGAATCAAAAAGCTAAAGCGACGTTTACCGTAGCAATCGGTGAGGATGCTGAATTTTTTGATGCATATGGAGAGCCAGCAATCATTGGTGACCTTTCTTATCGGCTGAGGGGGAATGTTGTAGAGCATCAAGTATCAACAGAGGAGACTGTTGCTGTCCTCCCGAAAGTCGGCCTTGAATTGTCACCAGAAGCGACGATACTCAATACACAAACCGGGAACGACGAAATTGAGCTTGAAGTCACGGCAACCAATTACTATGAAGATGGCTATGAAACGTCCATTCGCCTCGAGCCAACAGAAGGCTTAACGGTAGAGCGAGCGGCAAAAAATATCCAGTTCAAAGAAGTTGGTGAAAAGAAAACATTCACATTTACGGTAACAGGTCATGAATCCCTTACTGATGCTCAAGAGTCTGTTCGGATTTATGCTGGAGATGATTCTACCATCGTTCAACCCATTGACTACGATCATATCAAACAATCGTATTGGTTAAAGGAGGGGCAGTTGGACGTGGAAGCTTTCTCTTTAGAAGTCGATGAAACGTTGCGCATTGGTTACATTGAAAGTGGGTTTGATACCGTTTCGGAACGTTTGAAGGAAGCGGGATTAAACGTTGAATCAATCGATGAGGCCATGTTGACGTCTGGAGACTTGAGTGAATACGACACGATTGTCGTTGGAATTCGTGCATATCTAAGTCGTAATGACTTGTTAGCAAACAATGACCGTTTGCTGCAATATGTAGAAAACGGTGGACATGTGGTCATGCAGTACCATAATCCCAATGATAATTGGGACCCACAACTTGCTCCTTATTCGGTGCAACCAGGCAGTCCTTCCATTGAGTGGCGTGTCACAGATCAAACGGCTCGTATTGATGTATTAGAGCCGAATCACCCTGTTTTTTCTGAGCCAAATCAGATTGGCTCATCAGATTTTGATGGTTGGGTACAAGAGCGTGGGCTCTATTATCCATCATCATGGGATGAGCGTTTTACACCGCTCATGTCTATGGCAGATCCTGAGGAAGAAGCGTTAGACGGAGGTCTGCTCGTTGCGGAGTTTGGAGATGGAACTTACGCCTACACGAGTCTTTCGTGGTACCGACAACTACAAGCGCAAGTGCCAGGAGGGTATCGTTTATTCGTAAACCTTTTAAGCTATCCTCATGCTGAATAATGTTCTTATCAAATTGTGCCCTTACGTAAGGGCACAATTCTTAAGGTTGAGGGTGCATAATAAGGAATGGAGACCGTATCGTGAGGATGTATCCTTAACGAGTGCGAGCGAAAATGTATCGTATCATTGACGATAGTGAAGTACTTCTTATTCGTAAACAAACCCGTATACAGTTTGGGGAAGGTAAAGCGGTTATTGGTATCGTTCTAATGACAAATCCAGGCTCTTTTAAATGCGAAAATACGGAAGAATGGCAGTTATTTCAGGCGGGAGAAGGATTGAATGACCATTACGAAGGTGAGAACTTTCCCGATATGACGATGCAATGTGTGATCGAAGTGATACGAAAAGGGTACAAGCGCGCAGGGCGTACACCGAATGGTCAAGTTTACATCTATAATCTTTCAAATGCTGTTCAGAGTAAAGGCGATAAAGGGGAGCATCAACACGAACGTCTTAAAACGTTGATTACGAAGCAAGGGCTGGACCTAGCGCTTCTGGAAGATCCGGTTACTCATGACTTTGCAACGTTTTATGAATATGCTCATTCGCTAGACTTTCTTATGATGGGCTTTGTAAACCATGTATTCGTTGAACGCATTGCACAAGTAAAGAAATGGGCAGAACAAGTCGAACAGCTTGTTGTTTCAGAGGACAATCGAATGAATTTCTCGCACCCAAGACGATGGCGTACCGATCTTCTATTAAAAGAAAAAGCCATCCAGCGAATGAGTGAGGTTCTAGGAAAATAAGTGAATAGATCAGACATCCTTTACAGTATCTACGGATACTGTCTTTTTTGATTTTCACACAAAATGACAATAGACTGTATATAAAGTAAGTTTTCTCACAGATTGCGTGTTACAATTGTAATAATATGGAATTTTTAAGTGATATTCCAAAACTTTCATAAAACGTATATAATAATTGAACTAGTACGATTGTCGATAACTAACGATGAGAGAAGGGATGAACCGATGATTCGAGGTCGTGTTCTCATAATTGAAGATGATGTCGATGTTGCGTTTCTTATTTCCGAATATTTGAAACAAGCAGGTTATACAGTGCAAGTGGCTCATGATGCGTTTCATGGATTCGACAAGGTAGAGCTTTTTAATCCGGACTTACTCGTATTAGATATTATGCTTCCTGATATGGATGGGTTTAGTATTTGTAAGCAAATTCGCGCGACTTCATCGGTCCCTATTATCTTTTTGACCGCTCGTCGTGAAAGGGATGAAGTGATTACAGGACTTGAATTAGGTGGAGATGATTATGTGACGAAGCCATTTGAGCCGGAGATTCTCGTTGCTAGAGTGAATGCAGGTATACGAAGGCAACAGCTGTTGAGCACGACGACTCCTATTGAACATACATTCATTGAATCACTGACTAATCGAGAAATTGAAACGTTAATGTTGTTAAACCGGGGGTATACAAATAAAGAGATTGCTGAACGATTGTACATTTCAGAAGGGACGGTAAAAGGGTATAACAACGTCATTTACAAAAAACTGGATGTTCGTAGTCGCACCCAGGCCATTACGAAAGCACGAGAAATCGGCATTGTGTCATGAGGATTGATATAGAGCAAGGGGAATAAGCATATGAAATGGAGGAGTGCTTGTCTTATATGTTTGTTCTTTATGTTATTTCCGTACACGTTAAATGCTGAAGAGGCGCACAGCGATGATGCTACTTATAATGGGTCTGACCTGCTTGTATTAAGTGGGGATTGGGAGCTACACCTAGGTGAACTCCACCCTAGTGATGTGAGCGATGATACGTTCATTAAGAATGTCTCTGTACCACATCGTTTAAGCATTTCTGACCCGTCTCTCATTGGAGCACCACTGTCGTACCGAAAAGTGTTAGACGTACATGAATCAGAACGACTGTTTGCGATCGTGCTTCCTGACCGGATCGGTCACTATCAAATTTGGGTTAATGAAACGCTCGTCGCTCCGTACCCAGTAGATAAACGAGACACGCAAAGAATGATTCCGTTTGAAGCCCAAGGCCCATCCGTAGAAATTGTCATTAACATTTCTGGTTATTTGGACGACAGTGGTGGACTCATTCATACGATTCGCTTTGGCAATAATGAAGAGATTACGACCTATTATCTTCAGCAATTGATCCTCTCTTACGTTCCGTTAAGTGCATTGCTCATTATAGGGGTCTCGTACCTCATTTTTTTTGCTTTTCTTCCGAAGTTGAAACAAGCGATGTATTATGCGATTTTTTGCGTAATTGTGGGGTTTTTAGCGATTTTTCAGATGGATTGGTTCCATATGTTTGCATGGCACATTGAATATCGCTTTGTGTACGGCTTATGTATTCTCGCTCATGTATGGTTATTGCAATACATCATTTCAGATTTTGCCAAATATACGAACGTTTTAATAGACCGGTTAGCGATTGTCACGCTCTTCTTGTGCGCATTCTTCATTATCATGAGTCCGTATCAATTATTTCAATACTTTCACTATCTATTACTCGTAACATCATTATTTCTTATTGTTTATTCTTTCGTTGTGTTGCTACGTGCTCTTAGGGGAAAACATCCGAATGCGGTGTACAATTCCATAGGTTTTGCGATGCTTTATGCGGCAATGATCTATGAAATGGTTACTTATGAAGATCGCTTTTTTATAGGAAGCATTGTTTCTCTAGGCGTTTTGTTTCACATTAGTATGCAAATTATTAATTTCGTACACGCAACGCATCGTTCGTATACGAAAATTGAAGAGCTGACAGCTGAGCTTTCTACTCTAAATGTCTCCATGGAGAAGAAAGTGCAAGAACGTACGCAAGAACTTGATTATAAGCAGAATGAATTACTACGCGTGAATGAAGAGCTGTCACAACTTGAGAACATGCGAAAACGGCTAGTAGAAAATGTGACCCATGAACTTGGAGGGCCTCTAACCTCTATAAGAGGGTATGTGAAAGGAATAAAAGATGGTATTTTTTCACGTGAAAGTGATCGTTACATTTCCATTGTTTACGATAAGACCTTGCTTTTGGAAAGATTGTTAGATGACTTGCATGATATTAGTGGGTTAGAGAACGGCATGCTTTCTATGCAGTTTGAAAAGATGGAAATGATTTCACTCATGAAACGACTCGTCATTAGTTATGAGGATGAAATGCTAGAAAAGCAGATCCAACTGCAATTCTTTCATCACGTTGAACAGGCGTATTGTATCGCTGATGCTAGCCGGATTGAACAGGTGTTCACGAACCTGATTACAAATGCGATGAAATTCTCATCACCAGGTTCTACGATTAACGTAGAGGTAAGTGTAGACTCGTTACATGGAACGCTCATCGTGTCCATTTGTGATGAAGGAGAGGGCATTCCAAACAAAGAGCTACCGTTTGTGTTTGAACGCTTTTATCAAGCCGATAATGGAACGTTAGAATCAGAGGGTTTTGGTATTGGACTGAGCATTTGCAAACAGATTATTGATCAACATAACGGGCAATTGCTCGTTGAAAGTCAAGTCGGACAAGGTAGTGTTTTTACATTCCGATTACCGTATGAGTACTAAAAAAATGAGCTATAATTTTCGACAAACGTATAAAAATAATAGAATGAATTTTTCTAAAAAACTACTAACTTTCGTTAGTAGTTTTTGTTATGGGAACACCGTACAGTGAAGGATAAGCAAGAGGGAACTAGCGGTGATGTACGAGGAGGTGTTCATATAATCGATAAGAATACAATAAAGTCCCGTGCATATAATGGGCAATATCTCTTGAAGAAAATGAATGGCAGGTGGTAGAGTTGCCCCCTTTAATTAGTGTTGTGATGCCCGCGTATAATGCAGAAACGTACATTGAGCAGGCAGTTGAATCCGTGCTCGCCCAAACCTATCAACATCTAGAAATCATTATTGTGAACGATGCCTCTACCGATCAAACAGCTTTAATCGTAGAAGGTATGGCTGCCCAAGATGAACGAATCCGCATTTGTCATAACGAGCAAAACAGAGGTGTATCGTTCTCAAGAAATTTGGCGATTAGCTGTGCTGAGGGGGAATGGATTGCCTTTTTGGATAGTGATGACGCATGGCATCACGAAAAATTAGCTTCGCAGATGAGACTTGTTGAGCAAAAAGGCGCAGAGTTCATTTTTACAGGTGCAACATACATGGATGAGAAAAGTAACATGTATTCGACCGTTTTTCAGGTGCCTAAAGAAGTGCGATATCAGAATTTACTTAAGCAAAACGTCATCTCTTGTTCTTCAGTCATGATCAAGCGTAAATTCTTCGAAAAACTTCAATTAGAACGTGATGATCTGTCCGAAGACTACCTTGCTTGGTTAACGATATTACGCACGGGAATTGTCGCGTACAGTGTGAACGAACCTCTGCTGATTTATAGGATTTCAAGACATTCAAAATCAGGAAGAAAAGTTCGATCGATACAAATGACGTATCGTGTGTATCGACATATCGGAATTTGGCAACCGGCAGCTCTGTTTTATACAATGAGCCATCTAATGAAGTCGTTAAAAAAGTACCGAAAGTTAAACATTCACTATTTCTAAAAGGAGAGCAAGCAATGGCCGTCATCAAAAACACTCGACGAAACAAGTTAGTCATAGAGCGCTTCATAAAACGAGTGATGGATGTGGCATTAAGTTCTATCATTCTACTCGCCATCTCCCCATTGCTCGTCATGATCGCCTTACTCATATTGCTTCTGGACGGTAAGCCGATTTTTTTCAGACAAAAGCGTGTCGGTCAATATGAACAAGAATATACAATGTGGAAGTTTCGCTCGATGACAAACCGTCATCATCTTAACAAACCGAGGTATACATGGAATGGTCATGTGCCGGAAGACTTTGTTTTTAAAAGCGCTTCGGCAGACAGGGTCACACCGGTTGGGCGAATTCTTCGCAAGTATAGTTTGGATGAGCTCCCGCAATTTGTTCATGTTTTGTTCGGGCAAATGAGTATCGTCGGCCCAAGACCTGAAGTTCCCGAAATCACGAAATTTTACAACGAAAATCAACGGAGAAGACTGCGAGTAAAACCAGGAATTACTGGTTTTGCACAAGTGAATGGGCGAAGTTCAATCTCCCACGGGGAAAAAATTCAATTCGATAATCTTTACGTGGACAAGCAAACGTTCGGAATGGATGTCCGAATCATTCTTAAAACCGTCCTCGTTGTGGTGTCAGGAAAAAGTTCATATTAATTAATGGCTATGGAGAATAAAGACGATTCAGGATGTGACGAAATGGAATATGTAGGGGAACGTATTAAGCGTGTACGAGAACAGAAGGGAATGTCGATTACGATGTTGTCCGAACGGTCAGGCATTGCAAAGTCCTATATCAGCTCAATTGAACGAAACATTCAGACGAATCCGTCCGTAGATTGTTTGGTGAAATTGTCGAAAGCACTCGATATTCGCCCCGAACACTTTATTCAAGAGCAAGAGTAATTTTCATCGTTGTCTGTTCTTAATAACGAACGAAATTTGAACGAACTAATGGAGGCAAACTATGAAAGTACTCATAACTGGTGGTGCTGGTTTTATCGGTTCTCATATCGTTGAGCAACTCGTCGAGAATCATCATGAAGTCGTCATTGTCGACTATGCGATTTTAACAGAACCAAAGAATAAACAAGTTCGTGTCTATCGTAAAAATGTGTGTTCAAATCTTCACATGATATTTAAGGAAGAACAACCTGATGTCGTCATCCATCACGCTGCACAAGTATCGGTCTCAAAATCAATGCAGCAGCCTTTAGTCGATGGAAAGCAAAACATATTAGCAACGATTAACGTGTTAAAAATGTGTGTCACTTACGGTGTGAAGAAAGTGATATTTGCTTCTTCTGCAGCTGTTTACGGTAGCGGAAATAGCGTCTTAGTTCAAGAGACAGACCCAACAAATCCGCAATCGTTTTATGGGTTGTCTAAACTACAAGCAGAAGCGTATATTCGCTTTTTCGCTGAACAATACGGGTTAAACTATACGATTTTCAGATACGCAAACGTATATGGCCCTGGTCAATCGATACACGGAGAAGCAGGTGTGGTGGCACAGTTTATTCATAAGCTGAAAACCGGGGAAGCTTTGCACATTTACGGAGATGGATCACAAACACGCGACTTTGTTTTCGTCAAAGATGTGGCGCGTGCCAATGTGGAAGCACTAACAAATGGAAACAACGTAACGATGAACATTGGAAGTGGAAGAGAACTGTCCATTCTTTCTCTCATGGAAACGATTCGTCATTTTGGCTGTTCGAGTATGATCCCCGTATTCAAAGAAGCACGTCAGGGAGATATACTTCGCAGCTCATTAAATTCAGATCGAGCGTACGAGCGTTTAGGTTGGCAACCGATGTACGCCATTGAAGAAGGTTTAAAAGAGACGATTATGCATAGTGAAGCCATGCATCGCTCCATCAATTTTGTATAGAAAGGAGCGGGTTGAGTGATGCAACGGATGGATATATATGAAATTCTTCTGATGCTCAGAAAACGGTGGAAATTTCTGTTTTCTTCAATTCTGTTGTTTTTCTCCGCTACAACCGTTGTTGTGATCTATGTTATTGATCCAACATACGAGGCAAGTGAAGCGATCCTTGTAGGCGATTTGGAGAGAGGGACGGAATACGCGCAAACCGAACAAAATAATATGCTTTTAGCTTCGACAATGGACTTCTTAAGAAGCCCGATGGTGAAAACAGAAGTATCTGAAACATTAGCGATTCCATATCAACAGCTCGATGAGCAGATTGCGATTCAACATAATGAACGCTCTCAACTCATTAATATCGTTGTTCATTATCATCATCAAGAAGAAGCAAAGAACATTGCACGTTCGATGGCAGATTCAACGGTTTCATTTATGGAGCAATCACTTGGGGTGAATGAACTACAAGTTATGAACAATGCATCTGAGGTAGTAGATGCTCGAAGGGTAGATAATCCAGTAATGAACATCGCAATCGCCTTCATTGTTAGTCTATTCTTCGGCGTTAGTACTACGTTTCTACGCCATCAATACGTTGGCGTTATACAGCATCCTGAAGAGCTAGAGCGTGAACTTCAAGTACTTTTGTTAGGGGAAGTGAGCGTCAAAAAGGGGAAATCAAAACAAGAATTCCAGCATTACGCAGCAAAAAGTGAGGTGAATGTGCGTGGCAAAACGACGTCAGAAACGGTGGATTAGAGATTGGCAAATGAACGCGATCTATCAAAACATCCAAGCCTTAACGATCAATAACCCAAAAATCATCTATTTTACGAGTCCTACATCGAGTAAAAAGCAGGCGCTTGTAGGGATGACACTCGCAAAAACACTTGCAAAAAATAAAACAAAGGTGCTCTATTACAACGTTTACGCAAAGACGAGTTTTGTGGATCGCTATTTGCCGAAAAGCTCGAACGTGATGTCGGAAAAATCACATCAGATTCATCGGACGTTACACAGAGGTGTGGACCGTTTGCAAATGAAAACGAGTGCACACGGGCTTCATTCATTCGAATCGTTAGTAAAAGAATGGAAAGAATTCTATGCATATATCTTTATTGATGCGTATGGCCCCTTTCAAAATGAATGGGCACAAACGATGCTTGACCAGAGCGATGAAGTTATTCTTTATGCCAAACATATGAAAACGAGAAAACGAAAGTTAAGTGAAGCGAAGCAACACATTGAACGAAGAAATAAAAAGATTCTCGGTGTGATTTACGAACAATGAGCATCACTAGAAATCGTATCCTCATCAATATTTGGCATTTGCTTTACGGAACGACGACGGCTGCACTATTAAATGCGCTTGCCCTCGTCGTGCTGGCATCGTACCTTCAAGCGCACGATTACGGCGTATTCAGTGTCGTACTTGCCGTTGCCATGATTGCGGGTTTTTTCACTGACGTTGGTTTGAGCGATATCGTATTAAGAGAAGGTGCAAAAAAACAAAATGAACATGCGAAGCTATTCGTATCGTTCGTGAAGCTCCGTTTGCTATTCCTGCTCATTTCCGTCGTCGCCGGTTTTCTGTTTATTCATTTTATGTACTACAGCGAGCAAGAGATTGTCCTAACTTCTTATTATTTGTTGTTGCCAATGATTATTGGTGTGACAGCACAAAGTATAGCATCAACGTACTTTCAACTTTATGAAAAAATGCAGTATATAAGCTACATTAAAATGATTTCGGCATCCCTGCTCGTCTTCTTTATGATCGTTGGGGTGGGACTATCTTTTCCGCCACTAGTGATGGCACTCCTTTACGGGTGTGCATATGTAATCGCGGGTATGTTCGGCATGATTCTTTTCCTTAAGCATGCGCGGCTGAAATGGCGGTATGTTCCATTTCATAAAGGATTGCTTCATCAATTATGGATGTTTGCAGCAGGAGGATTGTTGTTTGTCATTCTTCCTCATCTCGGCCCGTTAGTGTTGGAACGTTCGATTACGTTGGTAGAAGTCGGCCTTTTCGCCATTGCTTACCGAATTCCTCAAGCGTTGCAACAAGTGCCATTTATCGTCGCGGGTGCTTATTATCCAGCACTATTCAAGGAATTTGCCAACAATAAAGATAAGCGGCATTTGCAGTTAAATGTGGTTGAGACGAAGCTAATGGGAGTGATCGGCATGCTGATGGCTGTTCCATTCGTATATTTTTCAGAACCGATCCTCGTAAACGTATTCGGAAATGAGTGGGGAGCTGCTGCACCAGCACTTCTCGTGCTTTCCTTTATGCTCGTATTTCAAGCATTGAATATCGCGATAGCAGATGGTCTAACATCATCGGGACATCAAACGGCAAGGACGTGCACGCAATTCATTGCGGTTAGCATCGGGGTATTCCTTTATTACTTCTTGAGTCAACGATACGGGGTTATTGGTGCTGCGGTGGCTGGCGTTTCAATTGAGGTCATCTGTCTCATCGGCTTTTTATGGATGTACCGGGCGAATGGTCTGTTTATTGCGAAGAAAGTTGTGCTTCCTTTTGTCGTCATATTTGTAGCCACAGTCGTTGTCGTCCACCAACTTTCGTTTCCGGGAGGTGTAGGGGCAGCAATTACCGTGACAATCATCGGCATGGTTGTATTTTGGGATCGGGATTTGCGAGAGTTAATGCTGACGATCGTCGGTACGAATGGACTGCGTAGGAAAGAAATGAGGGGTGCGAGTGACGTTAAGCATAAGGGATGACAAGTATGTAGACCCGAGTGGTCCAACACTTCCGGCGTTTATGATCATTTTACTCGTTTCTTTTGCAGGTTTAGGTATTGATATAGGTTTCTCACTAAAACCATACATGATCTTCTTGTTTATGTTCACCGTTTTCTATCTGTTTAGAATGGTATTTGTGAAACTACAACCATTTGAAGTGGCCATGCTCGGTTTTTATTTTATTTATTGTTTTTCTGGAATCTTTGCTTTATATGCCTCTTCTAGTTTACGAATTATATTTGGCATCGGGTTGTATTTGGTCTGTTATTTCCTCATGAGAGCGATTCTTACGAGTACTACAATACCAAAACTTGAGTGGTCACTCTTTGTCGTCGGTCTTTTGTTTAATGGAATCAGTCTCGGATTGTACATCGTTGGCTTACTCGTTATCGGAACGGACGTGCCGATGGACCGGCTCGTCTCTTATGGGGTGATGATGGATCGTGGATATCCGCGATTGATTGGGGTCGTCGATGATCCGAATTTTTATGTATTTTATAACACATTGTTTTTTGCTCTTTATATGACGATGTGGCAAACGAGAAAAGGAAAGATCGCGTTGCTACTATGCGTATTCACGTCTGTCCTAACATTTTCAAGGGGAGGATTACTTGCGCTAGTCATACTATTGCTCGTGTTTGTCGTAACCCACAAGAGTCTAAAGAAAATAAAAATGGTGTTGTCACTTCTTTTAGGAGCGATCGCTTTACATTGGATTTCAATCTCTTATCTTAGCATCAACCTGTATGAAATCCTTTATGCGAGAATGGTAGATTTCACTAGTGATGGGGGCAGTAATCGCTTCATGTTATGGGAGAGGGCAGTAGAGTTTATTACGATGAATCATTGGTTAGGTCTAGGCCCGTACAATTTCTCATCTTACAATGATTTCCATTATGGGGATACACTGTCTGTTCATAATACGTTTTTAGATATTGCAGCGGACGCAGGCTTAATCGGGTTAGTCGTATACGTATCGTTTCTTTTCATTATTATCTATCAACTTTATCAATCACGCCTTTATCAAATAAAACCGTACCTTGCCTTTGCGCTATTCGGCTTTATCTTACAAACCATTTCACTATCCATCATCATAAATGACATGTTCTTCTTGTATCTTGCGATTGTAGCGATTTACTTGGAACGTTTCAGAAAACCAACGTCTATAGAAAGAGGTGCATCCATTGAAACGGGTCTTGTTTTTAACCGATGAACTTCGGATTGGTGGTGCAGAAACGTACGGTGTGGTGCTTGCCAATCGACTAACAGACAGAAGCGTTCAAGTACATTTCGCAGCTCGTCCTGGGCCTATGATTGAAAAACTTCGTCATGAAGTGTCGTTCACCCCTTTATCCCGTTTGCCAATGATCAACCTCTTCCGATTATACAAACTGTGCAAACAAAATATAAACCTCGTACATGCCAATAGTTTGCGAATGCTCGTATACTGCTTTCTATTAAGGTGCCCTGTTGTTTATACGAAACATAACGAAACGATGATTGAAAAGAAGATGCCAAGGCTTTACGCATGGCTGTTAAATCGTTCTACGAGACGGGTGCTCGTTTTATGTGCGTTAGAACAGAAGAAGTTGATGAGGATGGGTGTTAAACCTGGAAAGATTTCAATCGTTTATAACGGGGTTAATCTAGATAAATTTTCAATAAAGGAGCGAAAAATGATGAGTACTCCTTTTCGAATTGGTATTCTAGCTCGGTTGTCTAAAGAAAAAAACCATGCGTTCTTTCTCGAGTTAGTGAAAGCGATGCGTAACGAGAAGAATATTCATTTTTATATTGCAGGTGACGGGCCGTTGAAAGAAGAGATTAATCGCAACATTCAGGAACATGGTCTTGAACCACTCATCACATGTCTAGGAAATGTTGAGCAACCGGCAAAGTTCCTCTCAACTATGGATGTGCTCGTCGTTCCCTCTCACCGTGAAGTATTTCCAATGGCGATTCTTGAAGCGATGGCGACAGGAACCAATGTCGTTGCGATAAATCGTGGAGGAATTGAAGAGATGATTATTGATGGGAAGACCGGTCATTTAATGGAATCACACGATGTGAACGTGTTTAAAAGTCGCATTCTCTCTCTTAGAAATAACGATACGATGCGGTTGTTACAAGCTGAGCACGCACGAAAATTCATCGAAAAGAATTTCACTGTAGAAAAGATGGTTGAACATACACACGAGCAATATGAACGAGCAATCGAGAATGCAAAGCATACGGTCGATACTTATGAAGGGCTAGGCAAAAATTATGAGTCGAGGCGATAGACGAGTCGTTCGTTTTGCCGTCGTCACAGCACAACCTCACTTTACAGAGTGGGAAAAACAATGCATTCAACAATTGGAGCGTGTCGGAGCTGAAGCGACAATGCACATTTGGAATAAAAGTTTGTTGAATCGACCGATTCACGCGTATCGATTTGATTTTATTTTGCTACTAACGAACGAACTTGAGGGAGATTGGGGAGGAGCACCATTAGGGGTATGGTCGTTCACATGGGGAGCAACCCCCGCGTCAATCGATACGCTAGGCTGGTGGGAGGTATATCGAAAAGAGCCAACCGTTCACGTGTCGTTATGGCAAGATCATCAACTCGTACAAGATGGACAATTTCGTACGATCCAACATTCTATTGCACAAAACCGTAGGCGAATTCTTCAAACGGTTGCAGCTTGGCCGGCACTGTATTTGCAAAAACGGTTAGTAGAGCACGGTTTGGAACGTAGAAAGTCGCTGGAAGTTTTCGCAAAGCGAGTCTTTGAAACCCCAACATTTTTTCAGAAACGGCTCATGGACGTAAAGGTAGGCGCTCGAAAAGTAAAAGTGTTTTTTGATCGGATGTTCCGTGATGAATATTGGAATGTAGGCATTATTGAGCGTCCAATCGCGCACATGATTCAAGCGAAAGACTTTCATATTACGTGGCTCGCTCGTAAGAAGAATAGTTATTATGCCGATCCATTTGGCTGGATTGATGGAGGGCATGTGAACATTTTGCTAGAAGAAATGAGGATCGCTGAGCCTAATGGGTTTATCTCCACGTGCGCATATTCAATAAAAGAAAAGAAGTTTGTCCAATCTCCTGAAAGGAAACTCGTTCGCCCGCATCATTTATCGTACCCTTATCTCTTCCAGTATGATGGGGTGCATTATTGTATCCCTGAGTCAGCAGAAAATGAAGAGGTGAATTTATATCGATACGAGCCGCAAAACATGCAATGGCAGCAAGAGAGGACATTGCTTCAAGGAATTCCAGCTGTTGATTCAACGGTCTTTCAATGTGACGACCGTTGGTGGTTGTTTTGCACCGTCGCTCGTCAAGGGACAGAAGAACATAATGATTCTTTACATCTGTTTTATGCAGACGATTTGCATGGAGAATGGAGAGAGCATCCGCTGAATCCTGTTAAAGTGGACGTTTGCTCGAGTCGGGGAGCAGGCACTCCGTTTCATAGTGACGGCAAATGGTATCGACCTGCTCAAGACTGCTCCACCACATACGGAGGCCAAATTGTGCTGAATGAAATCATCGAGCTCACTCCTTTATTTTATGAAGAAGTAGTCGTGAGAGCAATTGAACCAGATAAGGCAAGTGCGTATCCAGATGGGTATCACACCCTTTCCAAGGTCGGGGAATATACACTCATTGATGGAAAACGACAATTTTACCATTGGGCAACGCCTTTTCATAAATGGAGGAAAAGGCGGCTAAAGCGATTGCGGGTTTAACGACCATTATTTAAAGAAAGGAAACAGAAATGATGAGGCTGAATCACGCACTGGCAGAGCGGATGTCTAGTATGGGTAGAGAAAACAACTTGGATTTGGTTCGGTTTATCATTGCCGCGTTTGTGATGTATTTCCATGCTTTTCATATCGCGGGTGGCGAGCATTCTCATGAGTTGTTACGCGTGATTCTGTTTTTCTTTATTAGTGGTTTTTTCGTCTATGGGAGTTTTGAACGGTGGGGGAATGTAAAAGATTTTGTTCGGGCCAGGTGTGTACGACTATTTCCGGGGATGGTCGTGCTCATGTTCGTCACTCTGTTCTTCATCGGACCGATTGTGACAGATAAATCGATCATGAGCTACATGACGGACACAAAAACTTGGGAGTATCTGTTAGGAGTTACCATCGTTTTTTTGCAACAAGAGTTGCCTGGGGTATTTACGAACAATCCATATCCTAACGTAGTAAATGGATCGTTGTGGACGTTGCAACTTGAACTCGTCTATTATGCATCCATTGTCATTTTGTCATTGCTTCAATTGACGAAGCCGCGTGCCCTCATCATGTTGCTTGTCTTCACCTACATTTTGCATTATTTGTCTTTACCCGTAGGGGAGACGTACATTTCTTTGTACCGCGTATTTTTACTCGGGATGTTATGTTTTGTGTACAAAGAGAACATCCCGATTCGACATACGTTCGCGTTTGGTTCAGTTCTTGTTTTGCTCGTGTTTTGGAATCATCCATGGTTTCATGAACTGTTCATTTTCTTTGGCTCATACTTGACGTTGTACGCGATCTACGTGAGGAAGCTTACCGTCCCATGGTCTCGTTTACTTGGCAACTGTTCATACGGAGTCTTTCTATTTGGCTATCCAGTTCAACAAAGCGTGCAACATTTTCTTCCCGAGATTTCCGCGGGTCAGAACTTTATAATCTCCCTTCCTTTTGCATGTCTGTTTGCTCTATTGTCTTGGCTTTTCGTTGAAAGGAAAGTGTTTCATTATTATAAGTCCGATCAGTTACGTACACACAAAACTGCGAACGCTCGTATTGAACAGCCTATGTTAAAGTAAAATGATAGACCTTGAGTACTGGAGTGAATAGGATGATGAATCGGAACCGATTGGCTCGTTGGATCGAAGAGCTAGGACAGTTTGGCGCTGTTCGGGGAGAAGGAATCACGAGAACGACGTTTACCGATGAAGAAGTGAAGGCGAGAGAATGGCTTGTTCAGCAAATGAAAAATCAATCTTTAGCCGTACAAATTGATCCAGCGGCGAACATATGGGGAAGAAGACCGGGTCGGACAGAAGATGCGCAGGCAATTGTGTTCGGCTCTCATATTGATACCGTTCCAGGCGGCGGGAAGTATGATGGTGCACTTGGTGTGCTTGTCGGGTTAGAAGTGATGGCAACGCTAGAGGAGCAAGGGATTCAAACGGATCACCCGCTTGAACTCGTCTCTTTTAGTGGAGAAGAAGCTAATCCATTCGGTTTATCAACGTTTGGAAGTCGGTCTGTCTCAGGAAAGCTAACGCAACAAGACATTGACGGTGTGGTTGATTCTTCGGGAAATGTGCTTACAGAAGTACTTGAGAGAGCCGGAGGCAGCTATGAGCTATTCAATAATACGAAGCGCTCTTCAAAAGAATTGGCACATTTTTTAGAGTTGCACATCGAACAAGGGCGCCGCCTTCTTGACCAAGATGTACCGCTAGGAATTGTAACAGGTATTGCAGGCATTTACCGGGAAGTGTTTCACGTGCAAGGAGAGGCCAACCATGCAGGTACGACTTTAATGAAAGACCGTAAAGATGCGTTAGTTGCCGCATCCACACTCGTACTCGAACTGGAAAAGGTATGCAAAGCTCAATCTAACGAAGAAGTCGTTGCAACAGTGGGTGTATTTAACGTCACACCGAACGCGGCAAACATCGTGCCTGGAGACGTTCGCCTTGTTGTGGAAGTTCGCGGTCAACATGCCATCGAACGGCAAAATATTATTTCGAAGCTTCATGTTGCAGCAAAGAAGGTAGAGAACGATAGAGGGGTTCGCATCGATCAAAAGATCATGCTCGACCAAGCAGAAGTTTACATGGACGAGCAGATGATTGATGTGATTGAACACGTCGCTACGCAATCAGAAACAAATTCCGCACAAGTCACGAGTATGGCTGGACATGATGCCGCTCATATGGCTACTCTTACCCCGTCAGGGATGTTGTTTGTGCCTAGTTTAAAAGGCATCAGTCATAGTCCGTTGGAAGAGAGCCGGATCGATGATATCGCAAAGGCGGCTAACGTGTTTTTGAAGACCGTTTTAGCGCTGGATCACGAACGTCATCGTTAAGTAGCTTCATGCGATCCATTAAGAGAAGAGAATTGTTGTATATCTCCACAGCAAGGGGGGCGTGAACTCCAGAGTATAAGAAGGACATCGTTGGTCAAACAGCTGCCGATGTGCTTTCTATCTCGTCCGGGGTAAAAGTGCGACATCGGTGGTCCAAGGACGCCCACCGTGTTTCCTATGCAGTCCAGACTACAAGTGCAACATCGGTGGCCAAAGGACGGCCCACCGTGTTTCCTATGCACCGGAGGACTGGTGGAGCTTGTTCGGTCTTATTTCGAGGTCATTGAAAAACAGCGTCTCGGCCTTTTTATTATTGATCAATGAGATTTTTTTCTCGTTAACGTAAACGAACGTGGTCGAAGTTTTGAGGCAGTTCCAATTTGGGAGGATACGCTCTATGGGCAGATTTCCACAGATTGAGTAGCATATTAGGCTGAAATCTTACCATTGTTCTTGCTATGGTAAGATTTCTAGTTTCTATGGTTGGATTTTCAATCATACTCCTCGTAAATTAAGGGAAATCTTACCATAAATGGTTGTATGGAAGATTTTCATTCCACTACCCCGGATGACCAACCAGTGCACAGTAAGTTTATGTGGGGATTTTAATGATTTAGCCTCACTAATTGATACTAAATCCCATCGTTAACGTGTTTATGTGGTGATTTCGCTTTTCTATGTGGGGATTTGAGCAAGGAGAGACTGAGATGACCATGGAAATTCCCACATAGTCGTTTTTACGGGGGAATTTCCATGTATATAAGTTGAACTAAAGAATTTCTTCACAAACGAATGGTAGACCAACCGTTAAAGCCTAAAGTTCATCGACTTTGAGATCGATCATCATCGGTTTCAATAGACGTAGAAAAGATGAGTATCTACTGCTATTAGCCTCCAAAGTGTACGGATCGAGTTGAATGCCAATATTGAGCAACCCCAGTTCAGCGACGTCGTCTATTCAGTACCGTTGCTTGGAACGAAAGGCGGTGACGCCTGTAGAAGTTGGGCCGAGACGAGACCCCGCAGGTCGTTAGACCGAGGAGGCTCGGCCGGTCCTCCGCGGTAAAGAAAACACGGTGGGCGTACTTTGGCCACCGATGTTGCACTTATGCTCTGGAGTGTAAAGAAAACACGGTGGGCGTCTTTTGACCACCGATGTTGCCCTTATAGTCTGGAGTGTAAAGAAAACACGGTGGCTGTCTTTTGGCCGCCGATGTTGCCCTTATGCTCTGGAGTGTAAAGAAAACACGGTGGCTGTCTTTTGGCCGCCGATGTTGCCCTTATGCTCTGGAGTGCAAGCATCCGCCTGAAGTGGAAAGCAACAACAAACTGGGTAATTAGGAAAATGTTAAGTTCATCCTATATAGAACCAATCAACAGAGGGAAGCCAGCGGTTCTCCTTACTTTCAGACGAGCTCTGTTGTTGATGATATCGCTTACCTATTAGAATGAATTCAAACGCAAACGAGCGTCGAACATGATTATGAGGGGTTGTGTCTGTAAGATTTCCTGACGGGTCTATCAGACAAATGACATGAGAGAAAACATATACTATAATAGAAAAGTTGCATTCACCCTAGAGTAGATGGAGTGAATTTTTTGTGATTCGATTAGAAAATGTATCAAAAAGCTATGGAACGTTCACAGCAGTTAGCCGCGTGAATGTATCAATTGATCGAGGAGAAGTATACGGGATAATTGGAGCGAGTGGTGCGGGGAAATCTACAGTCCTGCGGCTTATGAATCAATTGGAAATTCCCGATGAGGGTAAGGTCTTTGTCAACGATGAAGATTTAACCGAGCTGTCAAAACGGAAGTTGCGCGCGTCTCGAAAAGGGATTGGTATGATTTTTCAGCATTTCAATCTCGTCGCCAATAAATCCGTTTATGAAAATGTCGCCATTGCCTTAAAATTGGCTCGGGTTTCAAAGGAGGCAGAGCGGTCGAGAGTAGAAGAATATCTCGCTTTTGTTGGCCTAACGGAGCAACGAGAAAAGTATCCTGCACAACTAAGCGGCGGACAAAAACAGCGGGTGGCGATTGCAAGAGCACTCGCAAATCAACCAGATGTGTTGCTTTGTGATGAACCGACATCGTCGTTAGATCCCCATACGACAAAAGAAATTCTCGGGGTTTTAGAAAATATAAACCAAACTCTCGGGGTGACGGTCGTCATTGTTAGTCATGAGATGGATGTCATAAAAAGCGTTTGTGACCGTGTTTCTGTCATGTCCGAAGGGGCGATTTATAAAACAATCCCGATCGTCAAGACAGGCATTCAAGCGAGTGACCGAAGTCCTGAACGTTTCGTAGAGGAGCTGACAGACGATGCCTGAAATTATTCTTCGGTATCAAGGAGAGATCTGGCAGGCGATTGGGGAAACGTTTATTATGGTAGGGGCTTCAATTTTGGCCGCGGTACTCGTAGGGCTTCCTGTTGGCACACTTCTTTATTTGTGTCGCAAAGGACAACTATTAGAAAACCGTTGGATTTTTTCTACACTTAATCTCATCGTCAATGTGATTCGGTCGTTTCCGTTTTTATTACTCGTCGTTTTTTTAATTCCTTTTACTAGGTTGATTATGGGTACAGCAATAGGGACGGCAGCGGCAACGGTTCCGCTCTCAATCATCGCATTTGCTCACTACTCAAGGCTCGTTGAACAATCTTTATTAGATATTCCTAAAGGGGTCATTGATGCGGCATTGGCGATGGGCGCTTCTGTAAAAGAAGTCGTATTCCGCTTTTTGTTCGTTGAAGCACGTTCTGGCCTGGTACTCGGTTTAACGACGTCTACCATTAGTTTTATCTCCTACTCCACAATTATGGGTGTCGTTGGTGGAGGGGGCGTTGGTGATTTTGCCATTCGCTATGGGTATCAACAATTCCAAACCGATCTTATGCTTTACATGATTGTCATTATGGTCATCCTTGTACAGAGCATTCAATTTACAGGAACATACGTAGCAAGAAAAATAGATAAACGATAAGGAGAGAAAACATCATGAGAAAGCTGCTACCTTTACTTTCCGTACTTGTGCTTGTTCTATCTGCATGTGGGACAGCTGAGGAAGAAGAAACGACCGAATCGCAAGAGGGAGAAGTTGAGGAAATTACATTAGAAGTTGCAACGCTCATTCCACCGATGACGGAGATTTTAGAATTAGCCCAGTCCGAGCTTGAAGAGGACGGGATAAACCTTGATATCGTCGTGCTTGGCGATAACGTCCAGCCTAACGATGCCCTTCATAATGAAGAAGTGGATGCGAACTTTTTCCAACATGTGCCGTTTATGGAGGAATACAACCTTAACAACGATGGTGAACTCACACCAATTGAATCGATCTATTTTGCCAATTATGGTGTATACGCCGATGAGTATGAACAGATGGAAGATATTCCTGAAGGGGCAACAATTGCGATCGCCAATGATATTTCAAACATTGACCGCTCATTACAGTTGCTTGAGCAACACGGGGTCATTGAACTAGAAGAAACAGATGAACGATACTATACACAAACGCACATTGCTGAAAATCCTAATGATTATAATTTTGAAGAAGTTGATTTGTTAATGCTCGCAAGAATGTACGACGATGCGGACGCCGTCGTTATGACGCCTGCGTATGCAGAGCCACTAGGTCTCACTCCTGCAGCAGATGGCCTCATTACAGAAGGTACAGAAAATGAATTTGCCATCACGCTTGTAGCTAGAGAAGACAATGCGGATTCCGAACCGATCCAAAAACTAAAAGAAGCAATGACGAGCGATGAAGTACGACAGTTTCTAGAAGACAATTACTCAGAAACGGCGATTCCTGCATTTTAAATCATTAAAAATCCGATGAACCGTTGAGCCCATCGTGGATGAGCTCAACGGTTAACCACCACCAGAAGCGGGTATAGAAGAACAAACCTTGTTGGAATGGTGGAGATGGAGATGCGGTTACACGTAAGGGTTGCTGGAATTGGATGTAGCTTACTGCTCGTGGCTTGCGCGCCAGTCGCTGATGATGAAGAATTAGAACCAGATGTAGATCTCGAAAATCCAGAAATGTATGATTCGGTTGCTGATGCAAACAGCCATATTCAGAACATACTGGAAATGAATGTGTCATTCCCAGAATCTGATCAGCTAGACGTTGCCTACATTTCTTCTGCCGAAGGAAGAGGGGTTGTCGAAGCAGGCTATTCAGAGACGGTGGATGGAGAGTCGTATAGTGATGAAGAAATTGAAGAGTTAGAAGAGACGGGTGGTGTTCAGTATTTATACGGTGTGTATGATACGACACCAGATATACGCGTAGAAGTCGGTCCTGAAATTGCTGATGAAGGTAACGATGTTTCTGAAGAGGAGATTGCCGGAACAACCGTGTTCATTGAAGAAAATGAACAAGAAGGTGGAGATCCGTATGTCGTTCATTCATTTGAAGTCGGTGACTACGATTATGTATTGCACTACGTGTTGACAGACTCATTAACAGAAGATGATGCAGTAGACTTTACAGCGTCTTTTATTGAGTCATAGAAAGAACAGAATGGCGCCTGAGCGGGCGCCATTCGCTCGTTAGTGGACCAAGAAATCATATCGGGCTATGGATGTTGCTTTTGTGAGCAAGAATGTGAACAAAGCTTTGGAAATAGACGGTTTTTTTCTTAAAGCGCTAGATCCACTTTCATAAATGGTTGTTTGGAACGAGATGTCCATCGATTGGAACCAAAGCGATGCGAAAGTGGCCACGTATGAGTGAATCTGTTTCCAATAGATGGTTTTTGGAAGTAGATATTCCGTGGATTTCATCATCAATAAGAAGACTCACATTAATAATGTTGACGGTATATTCAACCCATATCGATAAAGAATACAAACAACTGTGTATAGCCCCGATCTTTCTTAACTTACGTTTCAGAGGTCATGTTGTAGGAAGGCATAGAACGTCACCTGGTTCCGTGTCTATGCAAGACGGTGGAAACGAAACATCAACACTTTATATTTACAGTCGTCTGTATCCATCGACGGGCTCTTCTTCAAAGGCGACGGTCCGATATGTTAGGATGACGTTAAGAATGGAAAGGAGAATCTCATGGTGGAGACTCGAGTAGCTGGGGGTTGGAACTTCGACAATACGTACACATCGTTACCAAGTGTGTTCTTCGAACACTTACGAACACGTCAAGTGAGCCAACCGGAAATTCAGCTGTTTAATCGAACGTTAGCAAAAGAGCTCGGGCTAGATGCTGATGAACTTAATAGTGACGAAGGCGCCCGTGTTTTATCAGGGAGTGAACAGCCAAGCGGAGCTGCACTCATTGCACAAGCGTATGCTGGGCATCAATTTGGGAATTTCACAATGCTTGGTGATGGCCGGGCGATGCTGATTGGGGAGCAGATGACTCCAGACGGTAGACGCTTGGATGTGCAGTTAAAAGGATCTGGACGAACTTCATATTCACGAGGGGGAGACGGCCTTGCAGCAACGGGTCCGATGCTTCGTGAGTACATGATGAGTGAGGCAATGCACGGACTCGGTATACCGACAACGAGAAGTCTGGCTGTCGTCACAACGGGTGAACCTGTGTACCGGGAAACCGAGCTGCAAGGAGCCGTACTTACGCGGATTGCAGCGAGCCATTTGCGTGTCGGCACGTTTGAATATGCGCGCGGGTTAAAAGATAACGAGCTTCTTCAACAGTTGGCTGATTATGCAATCGAACGACATGTTCCTGAAGCGAAAGACCAGAATAACGAATACTTGTATCTTTTAGATCACGTCGTTCAAAACCAAGCGGCACTGATTGCGAAGTGGCAACAGGTTGGTTTTATTCATGGGGTCATGAATACAGACAACATGACGATCAGCGGGGAAACGATTGATTATGGTCCTTGTGCTTTTATGGATGTGTATGATCCTGAAACGTCATTTAGTTCCATTGATACGGGGGGAAGATACCGGTATAGCAATCAACCGTACATTGCCAATTGGAATTTAGCGCGATTTGCGGAGACGCTCGTGCCACTCCTCCATGATGATGAAAACGAAGCTGTTGAGCTAGCGACAGATGCCATCCATGAGTTCCAACATGCGTATCATGCCCACATGCTAAAAGGGATGAGAGGGAAGATCGGTCTTCGTGATGAGGAACCAGAAGACGGACAAATCATCGGTCACCTGCTAGAAATCATGCAAAAACGATCAACAGATTTCACGAACACATTTCGTAATCTAACGCTTGGAAGACTTGAAGAGACAGGGTTGTATGGGCTAAGTGAGTTTGATGATTGGTACCGGTCGTGGCAGGAGAGGCTCGCTCGTCAAGGAGACTCAAAAGACCAAGTACAGGAGAGAATGAAAACACACAACCCGGCGATCATTCCAAGAAATCATCGAGTTGAGGAAGCGATTGCAGCTGCGGTTACACACAATGATTTCTCCGTTGCAGAAAAACTCGTCTCCCAGCTACGAACACCGTTTGCCTACACGACAGAACAACATGAATATAGTGCACCTCCTGCGGATACAAAAGCACCGTATCAAACGTATTGCGGAACGTAAGTAGTGAAACGGCCTCCTCCAGTAAAGAGGGGGCACGTGTTTCACATTCTGTTAATTTCACATACCGTATATACATATAGCCAAACACGTGTTCTTATGTTATGCTACCGGAGGAATCTAACGACCAGGAGCCGTGCCCGATGACAATTTATGAATACTTAAAACGTACGAACGAATATAGTGAAGTTCTTCAGAAAGTAATTGAAAGAACGAGTGACAAACTTATGATGGAGAGCACGTCTCATCAACGACCAGGAATGTTGCTCGGGAAAATCCAATCAGGTAAAACGAGGGCATTTATCGGTGTAATCGGTCGGAGCTTTGATCAAGGGATGGACGTGGCTATAATCTTTACAAAAGCGTCCAATGCGCTTGCCAAGCAAACGTATGAACGGTTGTCTAAAGAGTACGCACATCTAATTGAAAGAGATCAGGTACGGGTGTTTGATATTATGCGCATGCCACCGAACCTTCGAAACTACGACCTCTCTAAAAAACTCATTTTTATCGTAAAGAAAGAAACGAAGAATATGGATCGCATTCAAGAGGCGATGTTCACTACTTATCCGAGTCTTTCAGAGCGGAATGTGTTGTTTGTAGACGACGAGGCAGATCTTGCCAGTGTCTCGTATGAGCGGGATGAGCGCAAAAATGTGACCGATGTGCGAGTCATCTCTCTAAAGATTGATCAATTGCGAAAGAAGTGCCCGGTGTCTGCGTATCTCCAAGTGACCGCGACACCGTATTCATTATATTTACAACCGGATGAACGAAAAATCCATGACCATAAAGTTTTTGCCCCGGTACGACCCGCGTTCACCGAACTCGTCCCTACGTTCAAACAATACGTAGGCGGAGAAACATTTTTTGAAAGTGAACATGCTGATCGTTACTTCCAAGAGATTCAAGAAGCAGAACTTACGGCACTGAAAAAACAAGACCTGCGAAGGGTTAAAAAAGAAACATTGCTTACGAGTCGAAATGTGGCCGGACTTCGGCAAGCCTTTCTCCATTTTTTAGTCGGGGCAACGATACGTAGAATTCAACAGAAAAACAAAGGCGAAAAGCCACAGAAATATGCGTTTATGATGCACACAGAACGAGGCAAGGCGGCGCATGTTTGGCAAGCAACCATTGTCCAACATATTGAGAATCAGCTGCACAAACTCATCGATGAGGAGCCACGCAAGTGGCAAGAACTTGTCCAAGCATCATTTGAAAATGTGAAAGAAACGCTCATTGGCGACATTCCTAGTTTACAAACGGTGATCACAGATGTACAAAAAGCTTTGCAAGACGAGTATGTACTCACCTCGGTTGTGAATTCGGAACAAGACGTATCTTTATTACTTGACCACACCGGACAGCTTCGTCTTTCATCCCCAATGAACATCTTTATCGGCGGTCAAATTCTTGACCGAGGCGTCACGATTAATCAACTGATTGGCTTTTATTATGGAAGAAATCCGAACCGTTACCAACAAGATACCGTTCTTCAACATTCAAGGCTTTACGGAGCGAGAGATCCTGAAGACGTATCCGTGACGAGGTTTTATACGTCGAGAAACATTTACGAAATGATGAAACGAGTGCATGAATTTGATCAAGCACTGCGCGTGTCGATCGAATCAGGAGGAGACGATCAGCAAGTTATATTCATCCAAAAAGATGACGAAAACAAAATTATTCCATGCAGCCCGAATAAATTGCTGCTGTCCGATCTAAATGTCATCAAGCCTCATAAGCGCTTTTTACCTGTTGGGTTTCAGACAGGCTATAAAACCCATTTGAAAAAATCAATCGACTGGCTCGATCAACAGCTCGTGCACGTACAGCAACCCGAGCGTCTTCCCATCAACATTGTCGAGAAGCTTATCGACGAAATTGGACACACGATTCATATGCAGCCAGGATTTTCCTGGGACCCAGATGAACAAAAGGCATTACTTCGGCACATGAGCACTGGTCACGTATGGGTAATTGTACGGAAAAACAGGAACATACGGCGTTTTGATTCAGAAGGAAATGTTGAAGATGCGCCAGACACTCCGAGTGGTCACAACAGTGAACTTGGTACAGCAAAGCGTTTGGCGCAAACAGAACCTGCCATTATACTATTGCGACAAAACGGAGAGAAGCAACATGGTTGGATGGGCACACCATTTTGGTGGCCAATCATCGTCGCTCCGCTAAACAGTCAAACAGCCGTATTTGCCAAAAAAACGAAAGAAAGCGAGAGACCTTAAAGGATCTCTCGCTTCTACTCTTCCAACAGTCGGTAGTCGATAATTTCTTCGTTTTCTTCATCGACCAACCGTAATCGCTCAGCCCCGAAATCCAGAGCGGTGAGCTGTAATGCTTTGAAAAATGCATTCTCATCTTCGTCGTTCCAGCTTTCTGGATCCGTCACCGCGTAATGGACTTGAGCGGTGCCTTCATCGTCCGTCCAAGCGTCATGGATTGTAACGAGGTTTGAAATGCCTGGCTGGAAATGTTCTTCGTGAGCCGTGACGGTCTGCATCGCTTCGAGTGTCTCATTGAAGTCTTGATTCTCATCAATGTCTTCTATATCGGCAATGCGTGCAAATGTTGAATCACCGTCTTGTTCGTAGACGTAATACCCTAGATTCGGAGTGACTTCAACGTCTTCTGCTTCCATTTCTGCAAGTTCCCCAAACATCGCCCCAGGTTCTCCGTCCTCAAAAAAGAACAACGTCTCGATGCCATACATATCCGCTGTATAGTGCAACTTATCTAAAAAGATGGCACTTTCGGTAGAAGCCATACTCATGGGACCATCAAACGAGAAGTATAACAAAGCATTTCCTTCATCCATACTCGTTTCATCAATTGCCGAAAAAATGTCATTTTGGGTCGTGTCACTTTGTTGTAATGACAGTAAAAATTGATCCGCTCGAGCAATTTCTTCCTCTGTACGCTCAATGTCTACCATCATAACTTCATTAGAAACATTATCTAGAAAATTTACATCTGTGTGAAGAAGAAAAGGAGCATCAACGAACATTTCATCGTGAATCGGTCCGGCTTCTTGTTCGGATTCTGAATGATCAGCATCTTCTATTTCAATTTCTTCCACTTCAGTATCTTCATTTTCCAGATCTTCTTGTTGTTCTGGTTCAGGCTCAATATCAACGGCTTCTTCATTCTGGATTGGTTCGTTCGTTTCGTCAGAACAAGCAGCCATCATGAGAAATGGTACGATTGGAACGACAAACGTCAGCCTCTTTCTCATCCAATGAACGCCTCCTTCAGAAGCTTCTTTTGGTAGATATTCCCCAACATGTAGGGGGTGAAACGTGGACACCTCTTGTTCTTGGTGATATGTTTTATTTACTTAAAGGGTAGGTGAGGAGATCAAAATGAAAAGAAGTCGAATACAAACAGCACGGGGGACGTTTGAAGTGTATACAGAGGGAAAGGGGCAGCCGATCGCGGTTACTCACCTCTATCAATCGTTTCGAGGGAATGGGGATTTCTTTGTCCGAAAATTATGTGAATATTATCGAGTTATTCTCATCAACCTGCGTGGGTGTCACGAATCACCGTCGATTAACGATCGGGAAGAGTATAGCATGGAGACGGCCATTCAAGATCTTGAAGCGATTCGAACTGCATTTGAATATTCAGCTTGGGCTTTTGCGGGCACGTCTGCTGGTGGCATGCTTGCGCTCCAATATGCAGCGGAAAAACCATCCAGCCTCACAAAGATTATCGCCGGGGGTCTAACGCCGTCGTTTGCTTATTTAGATGATGAAGATAGCATTTATAGCACACGTAACCCTCATGCGAGTACGATTAAGGAAATCATGGAAAATTTAAAAACCGCAACGGATATAGAAGAGAGGCAAGCCCTTCACAAAACGTGGACAGAGTTTTCTCTTTATAATAAAGAAACGTACCATACGATGATGGCACGTCCGAAAGATGGTGGAATTCACCATGAGAGGCTTCAATATTTTATTGAAACCGTAAAGAAGTTTGATGTTCGTCCAGCGCTTCCAACGGTTAAAGTGCTAGCGTATTTATTTTCAGGTCGCTATGATACGCAATGCCCACACCGTCATACGAAAGAAGCTTCACATCTGCTTGCGAACGCTCAGTTGACTACCTTTGAAAATAGTGGTCACTTTCCATTCATTGAAGAAGAACGGGCTTTCCAGCAATTTCTCGAGCAAACGATCTAATCAAAGCTCATAATCACAATCTCACCGGTGTAGGCATCAATTTCCATGTCTACTTCCCCTTGGCTCGTTTCTAATTCGATTTCATAATACACACGTCCATCTTCTCGTTCGAGCTCAAGGTCATCAACATACCCGTTTTCCACTTCAGCTAGAGCAATTTCTTCAGCTCGTTCAGGGCTAATTAATACATCTTCATTCTTTTCGGTTTCCTGATCATTAGGGGATTCCAGCTCGATCGCTTCGGATTGCTCTAAGTGAAGCATATCACCGCTCGTGGCATCAATAACCGCATCGTAAGTGCCATGACGGTTCTCAATCTCAACTTCATAACGCGGGTCATTGTTTTCGTGAGTGAGTTCAATTGTTTGTACAGTGCCAGGATACATTGATTCGATTGTTCTTGTAACTTCTTGCTCTTCAATTATTGTGTTGTTTGCGTTTGCGGTGAAAAGTGAAATCAAGGTTGCACTTCCAGCAATGACTGCCAAACAACTTGTAATGATCAATAGTTTCTTCACGCCGCTCATCCTTTCATTGGGAGAGTAACTGTAAATGTCGTCTGTTCACGGGGGACGCTATCCACTCCAATCGTACCATTATGCAATGAGACGAGTTTTGAAGCAATCGCCAAACCGAGCCCGCTTCCGCCGCCTGCTCGTGAGCGTGACTTTTCAATTCGATAAAAACGATCAAAGATTTTCGTTTGTTCAGATGGGGTAATGCCGTTACCGTAATCCGTTACAGTGAGTTCGACGTTTGTCCCCGCCTTGACCACTTGAACATCAACGTGATCTTCACTATATTTAAAAGCATTATCTAAAAGAATATAAGTGAGTTGTTGCAGCATTTGTTCGTCGGCATTCGCAATCAGTAACTCGTCGCTAGACGAAAAGCGAACATCACGTTCTGTCGCTACTTCCATCGCCAGAACCGAGTGTTGCACAACCGTTACTACGTTAATGTCCGCTTTATTCACCGTGAGGTGCTCTTCATCTTTTACGAGTAACAATAACTGTTCAGCCAATTGTTTCATTCTTGTACTTTCTGAAGTAATCGCTTCAATCGCCTCATCGAGCATATCTGGTTTTGTTTTCCCCCAACGTTTTAGCATAGAGGCATAACCATCAATAATCGTTAGCGGAGTTCGGAGTTCATGAGAAGCATCTGAGACGAATTGATCTTGCTTCTCAAATTGCACACGCAAACGTTCGATCATTGCATTAAACCCGTCAATCAATTGTTGGAGTTCATCGCGTCTTCTGCGTTTTTCATCAATTGTTTGCAAACTTCCTTTTTCCTGAATCGAGTTCATCCGATGAATTAATGAATGAATCGGGCGGAGAATAATCGCGCCAAGCAACCAACCGCCAAGGATGGCTGGAATTAGGGCAAGCAGTGAGGCGACAACTAAAATCAGCCCAAGTAACGCCATATTTTCTTCCATGCCGACGAGACGCTCTGAAACTTCAAGCGTCACGATCGTGCCATCTTCCCAAACAATCGGTGTGTATACAAATGCGAAGCGCTCGTCTTCATCCGTCATTTGTGTATTTGCTTCGTGTTGGTTTGTGTAACGGGTTGGAAACTGGAGAAAGCGTTGCTCACGCGTGATGGTCGTTACGGTTTCATCGTTCTGATTAATAATTCGTACCATCCCATCATTTGGCACGTACGTTTCACTGAGTATTTGTTGGACGGGAAGATCATTCTCAATCGCCGAGCTTACAAGCTCAGCAATGGATTCGGATTGACCTTGAACGCGCTCCAATTCAGATTCAGCACTAATTGTCTCATATACGTGATAAACGATCGTATTCGTCAAGGCGACAAAAAGTACAAGTGTAATCGCTGCTGCAACTTGTAACTTCGTTCTTAATTTCATACGGAAGCCTTTTTCAAGACATAGCCGATGCCTCGAACCGTATGAATTAATGGTGAGTGATCGGCATCTATTTTTTTGCGTAAATACCGAATGTAGACGTCCACAACATTCGTATCTCCATAATAATCATACCCCCATACGGTTTGAATGAGTTGTTCCCTCTCTAATACTTGCCCTTGATTTGCGAGTAAGTATTGGAGCAGATCAAACTCTCTGCGGGTAAGTTCAATATGAGTGTCTTCGCGGTACACCTCACGGGTTCTTGGATCGAGCCGAAGGCCCTCAAACTCAAGCACAGCGTTCTCCTTTTGTTCCTCAGAAGTTGGTTGGCTTCGTAATTGAACGCGAATGCGGGCGAGCAGTTCTTCCGTTTCAAATGGTTTCGAAAGATAATCGTTGGCACCAAGATCTAAGCCGCTCACTCGATCGGGTACTTCATTTCTAGCTGTGAGCATGATGATTGGCGTCGTCGAGTTAAGACGACGGTATCGACGTAATACTTCTAAGCCACTTAAACCCGGCAACATCACATCAAGTAAGATAAGATCCCAGTTCCCATTTATCGCCATGTCCAGCCCAGATTCCCCGTCATATATAGCTTCTGCCTCGTAACCTTCGTGCATCAGTTCTAGTGTTAAGAGCCTTGCTAATCGTTTTTCATCTTCAATGACTAGAATGTTCATCTCGGTATCCTCCTACCACTGAGCGAAAGTTCAAAATCACTCACACTTATCTTCTAAGATAAATGTGAGTGAATGAGCTCTCCTTTGAAGTCATTATATCCGATTAGGCTCTAGACGAACATCAATCATATTCAATATCGATGATCTCACCGGTTTGGGCATTAATCGTTACGTCTGTATCGTGAGAAAGTTCGATTTCATATTCTAAACCACCGCGGTCACGCTCAAGCGTTACTTCCTCAACAACGCCATCCACTTCGTTCATCGCAATGTCAATCGCCTCGCGCACTTCAATATAATCAGAATGCAAGAACAAATCATCACTTAAAGAATTTTGTGGTTGTTCTTCAACTTCAACGTTCGTCGGTTCACTCGTCGTCGTCGTAGGGGTCGGTGTGTCTGCATTTGCTGAATACAGAGACATTCCGACTGCCGAAATTGTTAGAGCACCGACACAGCTTGTTGCAATGAGTAGTTTTTTCATTTTTTATTCCTCCTAAGATTTTGTATAGGTTCATCTTAGCCAACAAAAATAATAGAAGGATGAGAGAAACATTAGAATTTGATGAGAAAATTTCGCAGTGAAAATTATATAGTAAAGAGGCGGGAGTAGCATGTGAAAAAGCCAGGCACGTATGTTTTTTCATTTCGCGCCTGGCTCGATGGAAACAATAGCTGTCTACTGTTTTGGAGCGTTTTATTGCTCCAAGGCTTTTGTGATCTTCTCAACATACCGCTCTTCTTCAGGGGACCAAAAGCTCGGGAAACGAAAATCATCCGCCTCATCCGACGCTAGCACGCGCTCTAGCTCGTCCGCATACGCTTCCCATTCCTCTTTCGGCACAGGCTGCATCATCAGCTCAGTCAATCGAATCGGGATTTGTTGTGCTCGCTTAGATTCAGGCGCCACCTTGTCTTTCATTAATTGTTTCACATCAGACAGGATGAGTAGCAATTCACGGTTTACATGTGCACGCTCTTGTTCAGTCATGGCAGTGTATGTGGTCACAACCTCCTCAGACAAGTGCTCCCTCATCCATTCCAGCCGCTCTTCTTCGTGCTCCATCTCTTGAAGTAACGCACTGACCATCGTCCACGTGACTTCGGTTCCTTCGCCTAAAAGTGAATGCACGTGTTCAACAGCAGAAACGGCTCGGTCAATCTCGCTTCGTTTTTCGAGTAACATTTGCTTTTGCGTTGGCAACGACGTAAGCCAAGCTTCTATTGATTGATTCCCAGCATGCAAATACCGTTTAATTTCTTGAAGAGAGTACCCAACAAATTTTAACGATTGAATCTGTTGAAGCTCGGCTAGTTGTTGTAAGCCATAAACCCGATGGCCGCTAGCATTTCGCTTCTCAGGAAGTAACACTTCCAATTCCTCATAAAAGCGCAGCGTCCTCGCCGACACTCCTGTTCTTTTGCTGAATTCTCGAATGGAATACATGACGTATCGCCTCCTTAACTAAAGCGTAACCGCTTCCGTAACGGAAAGCGCAAGAGAAAATGTATTTCTTTCTTAAAAAGTAAAAAGTTTATATGTTCAACTTTAGATTTTCCTTATTTGCGCTGTTCGTACTTGATTTCCAACGTCTTTCTATGACCTGAGAACCGGTCGAAGTTCTTCATAGGCGCTCAAGGTAGCTAAAAACGTTTTTGATTCCAAAGCGCTCGATCTGCTTCCAAACAGACGCTTTATGGAAGCAGATCGAGCGCTTTACAGAATATGAACGACAGTCTACTTCCAAAGCCTTCTTCATTCCCTCAATCATTTTTTCAAGTTTGGGTCACACGCTTTACGGAGAACAAGGTCGCGTGGTACAAAATCTCAAAACAATCCTTAGCCTAAAAATCGAGTGGAATTCTAAATTGCACCATATATAGTTCTAGCGTATTAATTAGAATTTGAGTAACGTATGAAATCACATATCGTACTTCGACGAGCAGAGTTGATCGTGACGGTTAATGGAATCGCATCTCCATCTTTCCTGAAGGAAAGATTACGTGAATCCAAGACTAAGTGATGTATCGTGCACCAAGCGCGGCTTGCTCTTGCTGCTTTTTCGGTCAATAGAAGTTTATGCTCATCAGGAATTAATCCCGTGGTAAGGGTAAACAGCTAATCTTAAAGCGTGTTCTAAAGCTTGAACATCAGGCATGTTTCGTTCTTTCGCGATGTGAATGACCTTATCGATATCGTACTCAATTCTTCTTATTTGAACATTGCATTGATTTTTCTCGATATCGATGAGGGCGTATGAAGCACGGTTATCTCGGTCAAACGAGAAGCCAGCGCTTCCAGGATTTACAATCATCCCATTTGAAGAATTACGCACAAAAGAATGATGAACGTGTCCAAACAGAGAAAGATTTGTTTTGTTTGAAGTACTTAAACGGTCTAATTCATCTAAAGATGCCCACGGGTATACGATGTCATGAATGGATGTTGGCGTCGCATGAAAAACTTCAGTCTGAGTGTCATTAAAATCAAACGTCTCATGTGTAGGTAGTTGGGTTAGCCAGTTAATTTCATCTATCGACAGAAACGTACGATCATATTCAATTGCCCGCATGCTGATTTGTTGTTTCATATTTTTAGGGACCCAGCCTGGATAAGGAAACCAACTAAACAAATCTTCAACATTTCCCCCAATCGTGATTAACGGATTGAGAGACTCTACAATTTCGATGCACTCACTAGGTTGTGGTCCGCGAAATACAATGTCTCCTAAACAGATTACAGCATCAGGACTTTGATGCAAAATATCTTGAGCGACTTTCTCTAAGGCTACGGCATTTCCATGTGAATCTCCAAAAACGGCTAGTCTCATAATATTCCACCTAAAGCGAATTTTTCTATACGATCTATTAACATTGTATAATTTCGGATTATTTTTTGAAAGGAAGGGATTGGTCATTGTCATATTCATCTTGTCTTGCATTACATAGCAACTAAATAAAGCTAAGACTGTTAAATTACTAAATTTAAGAAGCGTAAACGAGAATTTTTCTCAAAAATAAGAAATTGTGAGGGATACACAGGTATTATTGTGCAATATTTTTTGGCACAAATATTGCTTATTAATTAAATGAAAGCGCTTACTAAGAAAGGTGGAGGTTACGAATGGAACGGGTAGCTTTAATTACGGGAGCAGGGGGACCAATGGGAAGGGCGATCTCGAAACGATTCTTTGATGAAAAGGTGAACGTCGTACTCACCGATATTTCTGAGAAACGGCTCGATCAAACAGTGGAAGCGTTAGGAGAAGATGCAAATCAAATACTGGCAATACGGGGAAATATGTTAGATTCTGATGATGTGAAGCGTGTGACAGGAGCGGCCTATGAACACTTCGGGCACATTGATATTTTGATTAATGTCGTTGGTGGTATTCGTGCGAAGAAAATGGACGAGTCAATTCTCGATATGAATTACAAAAGATGGACAGAAACATTTGACTTAAATGTGAAGGGGAGTGTGTTAGCGATTCAACAAGTTGTTCCACAAATGTTAGAGAGAAAGCACGGGAAGATCGTTAATATTTCCTCTATCAACTTTGCTGGAGAAGCGATGTTTGCAGACTATGGGGCTGCTAAAGCAGCGGTCGCTTCTTTTACGAAGACGGCAGCAATCGAATTTAGCCCGTATATTAATGTGAACTGCATTGCTCCTGCATTAATAGAAACGAGTGTGCTCGATCGTATGGATGAGAAAATGCTCAATGAATATAGGGAGAGAACGTTATTAAAACGGTTTGGGAAAGCAGAAGACATTGCCAATGCAGCTTATTTTCTCGCTAGTGACCAGGCTGATTATATTACTGGGGAAATTTTGTCTGTTTCAGGTGGAGTTACACCACATTTGTAAAAGGCTAATGGGGAGCGGGGACACGTGATGAATCTTGAAGTTTTTGCGATTTTTCTAGCGCTAGGCTTACTAATCTTTTTAGCACTTAGAGGGTTTAGTATCATTGTTATCGCTCCAGTTGCGAGTGTTGTTGTCATTGTGTTAACGGGAATGCCGTTGTTGGAATCACTTCAAGAGACGTACATGAGCGGATTTATTAATTTCACGAAAAACTTCTTCTTCATATTCTTGTTTGCCGCTATGTTCGGTAAAGTAATGGAAGATAGCGGTGCTGCGGCGGTGATGGCAAGGGGAATTCTACGAATCATTGGTAAGAACAGCAAAATGCGAGTGCTTTTAGCGATCGTAGCCATTTCCGCGGCATTAACGTATGGCGGCATCGCTGTTCATGTAGTGATCTTTGCCATGCTACCGATTGCAAAACCACTATTTAAAGAACTTGATATTCCGTGGCATCTGTTCATTGCTGCTTTCTTTTTTGGAGCTGCAACGTTCACGATGACAATGCTTCCTGGAGCGCCATCTGTACCAAACATTATTCCGACGGAATATTTAGGTACAACCGTGATGGCGGCACCTTTAATTGGCATTGTGGTTGCCATTGCTACAATATTTTTAAATAGTGTTTATTTGAGGTATGCGTTGAGAAAGTCCGAAAAACGTGGAGAGACATACCGCAACATGAAGAATCTAGAGAGGGTAGAGGATGATCAAAAAGCGACAATTAAAAGTAAAGAGCCCCATTTTATCGTCGCCATTCTCCCTCCGATCGTATTGCTCGTTCTATTAAACATCTTTCAAGTCGAGATTATATTTGCTTTAGTCATCTCTGTTGTGAGCGGCATCGTGATGTTTTGGAAGTTTTTAGATCAGAAAATTAAGACGATTAATACAGGTGCGACAAACACCGTGTTGCCAATTGTGAATACGAGTGCAGATGTTGGGTTTGGAGCAGTCATTGCTGCGTCCGCAGGCTTTGCTATTATTACAGAATGGCTAACGACGATGCCGGGAAGTCCGTTAATTTCTTTATACTTAGCCACTACAATTCTTGCAGGAATTACTGGCTCAGCATCAGGTGGTCTGGCGATCGCAATGGAAGCATTATCTGAAACGTTCATGCAGCTTGGCCTTGATCCTGACATTGTTCACCGTGTTGCCACAATAGCTGCAGGAGGGTTTGATGCATTACCTCACAACGGAGGGGTCATTACGTTTTTAGTTGTTGCAGGTTTAACTCACAAAGATGCATACAAGCATATTTTTGCTACAGGAATTGTTGGGCCTGTACTTGCTACAATACCTGCGCTCGCTTTAGCCATCCTCCTCTACTAGATTCATTAATACATGGTACGATAGATGAAAATGTAGTGGAGTGGATAAGTGTGGAGTACATTGATGTGTTTGATAAACAGCTGCAACACCAAGGGGTTGCCTCCCGACGTGACATTCATGAGCAAGGCTTATGGCATCAGACGTTTCATTGTTGGTTCACAACGATGTTAAACGGTGAGGTGTACGTGTTGTTTCAAAAACGTTCGCCGGGCAAAGAAGATTATCCTGGGTTTCTAGATATTAGTGCAGCAGGCCATTTAGAAGCAGGAGAGTCTCCGAAAGATGGCGTGCGAGAAATTAAAGAAGAGCTTGGCCTCAAGTTGGACTTCAGCGAGCTCACATCAATTGGCGTGTTACACGTCGAAGCCCCACTCGCTGGCGGGCGTTTCGACCGGGAGCACTGTCACGTTTATGTAAAACAGCTCGATCCAGTCGAGAGAGACAACATTCAGTTTGACGCAGAAGAAGTGGAAGGGGTCGAGTGGATTTCATTACAGCAATGTGTGGACCTATTCATTGATGGAAATGCAACATCCGAACGATTTGTGCCTCATCCGAATGAATATTATGAGAAAATTGTCGAAGCCTTGGTGAAATTGTCATAATCACCGAGGCTTTTTATGAATTTTTATTTTAAAATACTTTCGCTAATTGACAGCTTATATCGCAATGCTATACTTGAGCTAAGCTTTTGTATTTAGCTACTTTCTTGAATATGCAACGTATTTGCGGTTTCAGGATGCTCATCATTAAGGGTCTCTAATTTCTTCAAAACGCTTCTTGTAGAGTAGTACGCCAAGGTACCTCCAGTCGCCAAGATAAAGAGAAGCAAGAACTGTAAGCTAATGAAAGAAACGATGGCAATTGTAACAATGAGCAACAACGATTGGAGCGGTTTGTAAAAGATTAACCAAAAGGCTCGTTGCACGTTTGACGTTAGCGCAGTTGGTCTAACGTGCGATGCAATCGGTAGGAAATGGGCGAGAAACAACGTGAAAAGAACGATTGCAGTGACGGTTAGTGCTAACAAGTATACCGACCATGTCGTATTAACTGAAGTGAAAGCGACTACATAGTAAAACAAACTAAACGCCGTCATTAAAAACGGCAAACCGTACACGTTTGCTTTCCAAAAGTACTGCTTGATCGTTTTAACGAACGGGTAGATGGCTCGATTGTCACTGTCAACGATCATCGCACGAGAAGCTCGAAATAACGCAAACGTACAAGGCAGAAATAGGACGATTGTGAAAAGGCTCGCGACCCATATAAGATTAATAAAGACAATAAAAGATAAGAAATCAGCAACTCGATAAAACTTAGAATCTAAAAATGACATGGTTCATAATCTCCTTCTTATAGGCTCTCGTTTTATCATAGCAGGATTCTGATTATTTTAAAGACTCAATCTCAGGAGGGGTTTATATTCGTTACTTTATGGGTGTGGACGGTGGAGGCACGAAAACAACTGCCTGGGTTGTTGATCAGTCCGGGAAAAGAGTAGGTGAGGGGCGAGCTGGGGGCTCAAACTACCAAACGAATCCCGAAGCGTTTGCAGAAATTCAGAGGGCTGTCTCTCAAGCTTGTGAGGCGGCCAAGATTGACAGCCATCAACTAACACACACGTGTTTCGGGTTGGCTGGAGCAGATCGTTCTGAAGACATCACTCAAATTACGACGAATTTGCAAGAAAAGCACTCATCAACGTTTCATGTCGTCTGTGATACAGAAATCGCTTTACAAGCAGGCAGTGCAACAGGAAAAGGAATCGTCATCGTGTGCGGCACAGCTGTGAATGCTTTTGCCGTCGATTCATTCCATGAGCTTCATTATTTAGGCGGGCATGGGTATGCCTTTGGTGATTATGGGGGTGGATTGGAGTTATCTACAGAAGTGTTTCGGACAGTCATTCGAGCATGGGACAAGCGGGAGAAGCCGACATTACTAACAGCGCTCGTTTTAGAGCAGCTCGGTTACGACTCCGTTGAAGCGATGTATGAAGCATGTATACGTTACCCTAAAACGGTCCCCAAAGACTTGGCACCTTTACTTTTTATCGCAGAAGAACAAGGAGACGAAGCCGCCAGTCAAATTCTTCATTGGCAAGCGGATGAGTTTGTAAAAACGGTCAGGGTGCTGATCGATGCGGGTGAGTATCGACCGCCAGATCAACAAATCATATTGGCCGGGTCGTTGCTAACAAAATCCAGTACGAAAGCGCTTCGACGCCTGATAAGAGAGAAGCTTATGAAAGAAGGAATTGACTTTCGTGTTTTACCACTCGTCGATGAGCCAGTTAGTGGAGCGGTTCAGATGGCGATGAACTATAAACCAATGAAATGAGGGAATTCAATGAATTACAAATGGTCGTTAGCAGGTTGGGTTGGCATTGCTGTCATCTTAACGGGGTGTGGCGGTGAGAGTGAAGAAGAGGCGGCTACAGAAAGTGAAGATGGAGAAGTTGTTCTTGAATTGTTCAGTTGGAGAAATGGAGAAACCGAAGAATTTAATCGTATTAATGAAGAGTTTCAACAGGAGCATCCGAACATTACAATTGACTTTCAACCGACAACAGCGCCTGAATATGATACAGCGCTTAACACGCAGTTAAGCACTGAAACAGCTGCTGACCTCTTTTTTGTCAGGCCGTTTGCACTCGGTGAGAACATTTATAATGCAGGGCATTTGGAAGTGTTAGACGAAAATGACATTCCGAATATAGCGAATATTACGGAATCTCAACTAGGTATTTATCAAGCTGAAAATGAGGATTTGTACGGCATTCCGTTTAATTATGTCTCGTACGGATTTTTGTACAATGAAGATATGTTTGAAGAGTTCGGGTTGGAAGAGCCCGAGACGTGGGATGAATTCTTTGAAGTGCTCGAAGCAATTGAAAATGAAGGGGTGACGCCACTCGCGATTGGTACAGCTGATGATTGGGTCGTCGATGAAATTATTGCGAACGGCTTTTATTCTAGTTTCGTCGGTGGAGAAGAGTGGCGAGAAGGGTTAATTGCAGGTGAGCATGAGCTTACTGATCCAGAATATGTAGATTTTTTAGAGAATCTTACGAACTGGGCCCCTTATATGCCTGATAATATGTCTGGCATTGGGTACATTGATGCGATGCAAATGTTCATGGCTGAAAATGCGGCAATTTGGGTGACGGGATCGTGGGCATTAACAGATCTTGCTGGTGAACCGATTGATTTTACGATGAACATGTTCCAAGCACCGATGGCTGAAGGCGAAGACACGAGATGGGTGTCAATGAACGGTGGCGCTGCGATCGGCATTAACCAAGATTCTGAACATGTTGAAGAAGCGAAACTGTTCTTAGATTGGCTCGTCTCCGAAGATGCGCAAGGGCTGCTTGCAGATTTATTGCCCGGGCAATTTCCAGTCGGGGATGTTCCTGTTGATGAACTTGAAGATCCCGTAAATCAAAAGTGGCTTGAAGCAGGGGGAAGTGCCGATGAGAACTATGCGGTAGGCGTAGGGTTTGATGTGTTTAATAGTGGAGAACCCGCAATGTCTACATTGCATATTGAGAATATCGGTCCTTTATTGCAAGGAGACATTACACCTGAAGAAGCTGCAGAACGAATGCAAGAAGGGTTAAGTTCCTGGTACGAACCGATGCAATAGCGATAAGTGAGACGATGCCCAGTCGACAAGCATGTGAATAGTGTTTGCTGTGGCATCGTTTTCTTATGAACGAACCAAGATCGACCAATTAATCATAAAGAGGATGGAGTCGCCATGAGATTTAGAAAACGTGTGCTGCTATTTCTTGTACCGGCATTTGTCATCTACTCAGCGTTCATGTTAATTCCGTTACTTATGTCGATGCGAGTTGCCTTGTATGAGTATACCGGTATTGGAGACATGACTTTCATCGGACTTGATAACTTCCAAAGGCTGTTATTTGAATCCCCATACGCTGACCGGTTTATTAATGCGATTACGAATACGTTAGAATTTTTCCTTTATACGATGGTGTTTCAAAATGTGACTGCACTGCTTTTAGCGTTGGCATTAACGAGAGGATTGAAGCTGACTGGACTGTTTCGGACGATTATCTTTATTCCTGTAACAATTTCCATACTTATGATTGGGTTTATTTGGACATTAATATTGAATCCAAACATCGGGGTACTTAATCAGTTTCTAGAAGTGATTGGCTTAGAGGCGTGGGCAACTGCTTGGCTTGGTAATGAAGCGACTGCTCTTCCGACGGTGGCAGTCGTTAACGCTTGGCAATACACAGGCTTGATGGTCATGTTGTTTATTGCCGGCATTCAAAGCATTCCAGAAGACCGTTTCGAGGCCGCGCGTCTTGATGGGGCGAAAGGTTGGAACATCTTTCGACATATTATTTTTCCCGCGATCATACCGATTGTTGGTATCGTGACGATTATGACGTTGATGGGGGTTTTTAATCAGTTTGATCTTATTTATGCGATGGTCGGTTCAACAGGCGGCCCGAATTATGCCGTCGACTTACTCGGAACCCTCTTCTATCGAACCGCTTTTGGTGGTGTAGGTGGTCAAGTGCCGCAAATGGGGCTAGGGGCTGCTATTGCTACGATGACGTTTTTTATGATCTCTACGTTTGTCATCGGCATGCTCTATATTAATCATCGAAGAAAGCGGGGGGAAATGTGATGGTACAAGGAAAAAATGCGAAGTTAATGAACGTATTCGTGTACGCCTTGTTATGCGTAGCGTCGTTCATCGTCATCTACCCGTTATTTCTCATGATCGTGACGTCGTTTAAAACGAACATGGAAGTGCTCGTCAATCCATTCGGGCTTCCAGCTGGATTGAACTTGGAAGGGTATCGAACGGTTTTTGAACTTGGTGGTTTCTTTACGTATTTTAGAAACAGTATCGTCGTGACGGGCATCTCGCTCTTTCTCATGCTGCTTGTCGCTATTATGGCGAGTTATCCGCTTTCAAGATACAAGTTCTTCGGCAACCGTTGGATCTATTTTTACTTTATTATCGGTGCGATGTTGCCGACCCGTTTGGCGACGGTGAATATTTTTGAAGTGATTAGCACACTCGGGATGTTTGACACGTTGTTTGCACTCATTGCGATCTATACAGCGATGACCATTCCGATTGCTGTCTTTATTCTGACTGGGTTTATGGCTGAGTTTCCAAGCGAGCTAGAGGAGTCAGCGCGGATGGACGGTGCTGGAGATTCTAGAATTCTCTTTTCCATCTGGGTGCCGTTGCTCCGACCTGCGATTGCCACGGTCGCGATCTACAATTTTATACCGATATGGAATGAGTTCTTTTTCCCACTCGTGTTTATTAATAGTGATCAGTGGGCGACGTTGCCGCTTGGAATCTCGCAGTTCTTCGGTCAATATCAATCCGATTGGCCAACAGCGTTTGCTGCTCTAACAGTTGCTGTTGTTCCGCCGCTGTTGTTCTATCTTTTTGCATCCAAACATTTTATCCGTGGTCTCACAGCAGGGGCGATTAAAGGATAGCCAAACATTTGAAAGGAGGTGACTTGTGTGGACATCGTGAGAACATACAAAAATCCTATGAAGTAAAGAAAGGTGATGAAGATGAAAAAATGGTCTTGGTTCGTATTCGTAGCTGCATTTCTTTTGTTCTTTGTAACGCCCGCGTTGGAACATACAGAAGGTAAGAAAGACGAGACAGTCATTCCAGGTGTGGAAGTGTTCCTAGATGAACATTTAGACTGGGTAAAAGACCAAAGGGTTGGTCTTGTGACGAATATGACAGGGGTTGACCGGAATCTTGACAGTACTGCCGACCTTTTCTATGAGCATGAGGATATTAATATGACGGCGATGTACGGCCCTGAACATGGTATTCGCGGCAATGTAGAAGCGGGTGAATATATTGAGTCTTATATTGATGAACGCACCGGATTGCCTGTGTACAGCTTGTATGGACCTACGTGGAAACCGACCGAAGACATGCTAGAAGATGTCGATGTACTCGTTTTTGATATTCAAGATATCGGCTCTAACGTGTATACGTATATTTATACGCTCGGCTTTGTGATGGAAGCGGCTGCAGAAGAACGCATGCCTGTCATTGTCCTTGACCGACCGAATGCAATTGGCGGAGAGAGAGTTGAGGGACCGCTTCGAACAGCTGATACGGTGAGCTTTATGGGAAGATATTTGTTGCCGGTTCGGCACGGGATGACCGCTGGTGAGTTAGCGGTTATGTGGAATCATGAGCACGCTTTAGGTGTTGATTTGCGTGTGGCTGAGATGAAAGGCTGGGAACGTGATATGCACTTTGAGGATACAGGATTACCTTGGGTGATGACGTCTCCAAATATTCCAACACCGGATTCCGCCACGCTTTATACTGGAACAATTCTCGTTGCAAATTCGAACCTTTCTGAAGGGTTAGGTACGACTCGGCCCTTTGAACTTGTCGGGGCCCCGTGGATTAATGCGGAGGATTTAACCGAAGAGATGCGTTCAAGAGACATTCCTGGCGTTCAATTTAGACCAACGTATTACACGCCAATGTTTGGTGTATATGAAGGAGAACTAATTGGTGGTGTTCAAGTCCATATTGAAGACGAACAGCAGATTGATGTAGTAGAATTAGGATTAGAATTAGCCACTGCCATGCGTGATCAAGATCCTGAAAAGTATGAAGTGAATGACAACTATAATGAACTCATCGGTTCTACTGAAGTAAGAGACCTTTTACGCTCAGGTGCTAACGTGGAAGAAATGAAGGCAACGTGGGAAGACGATTTGAATGATTGGGTTGAAAATGTTCGTAATCAATACTTGTTGTACGGACCTTACCCTGAAGGTGTAAACAAGTATGAGCGCCAAATGGTACTAGGAATTTTGCCATTAGACCTGAATCTTGCAGTCGGAGAGGAGTCTCCAATTTCTGTGCACGCGGTCGACCGCAGAGGCCGGTCATTTACCCCGCACTGGCGTTTGGTTGACTGGGCGATTGACGAAGAGGTTGCCACGATTAATCGAAATAAGATCACAGGTGTAGGTGAAGGTGTGACGAGTGCGAGTGCTTCGTTTCTGAGGCAAGAGACGAGTCGAGATGTTGTTGTCGCTCAAAATATCATCGAAAACATTCGTTTTGGAGTACAATCAGGATATACACGTGTCGTGTTTGACTTAAATAAAACGATCCGGCCAAACATAGACACCGGCGGTGGAGAGATAACGATCGAAATTCCATATGCAGCACTTGGGGAGCGACTCGTTGACGGCGAAGGGATTATAACCCCACCGGACAATCCAATTCTAGACCAAGTAGAATATGGAATCGAAGACGGTACGTTCGTCGCAAAATTGCAAACAAATCAAGAAGATGTAAAGTACGAAACACCAGGCTATTCTAATCGTATTGTTATTGATTTATTTCATTAACAGCTAGATAAGTTGAACTAAAGAATCTCATTGAATCAGATGACCGAGATGGGTATTTGCGGGTGAGTGCTTGCATATTGCGTGGTGAAAAATTCATCTCGTTGCCAATCGTTGTTCGTCACTGCAAGGGTTGGGGGCAACACGAAAAACGTTTGCCGAAGATTAAAAAGTCGTGACCGAGGCTCACCACCTGGTGCAAGCATGTAATGGCCGGTCACGTATGTGACAATCCAGCCCTCAAACCGGGCACTTTCGGCACGCAACTGTCACAAATCGCAATATTTGTGACAGTTGACACCATTTATGTGCACATTCACGTTTAAAATAATGATTTTTCTTTCTCAAGTGTCACAAATATGAATATATGGGCATTTGGACTTCTTTCTTCACACCGTAGCCAGGAGGCAGAACCGATTTCGCACTTATGCTCTGGAGTGTAAAGAAAACACGGTGGCAGATGTTTCGCCACCGATGTTGCACTTATGCTCTGGAGTGCAAGCCTCCGCCTGCAGTGGAAAACAACAACAAACTGTGCAATTAGGAAAATCTTAAGTTCATTCTATATAGATCAACACGGGGGCACTTATGAGAAAGCTTTTAACCTATCTTAGACCTTACACAATCGTTATCGTCGCGGCACTCGTGATGATGTTTATTGAACTTGCGATTGAATTGGCACAACCGCTGATTATTTCCATTATTATTGATGAAGGTATTATCGCAGGGGATTCGGACCCTGTGTGGAGGTGGGGCCTATTAATGATTGGCCTCTCCTTCATCTCATTAGTTGCTGGGGTATTTAACTCGTTTTTTGCGGCACATGTGAGTCAAAGTGTCGGTTGGCAAATTAGAGATGATCTGTTTGCGAAGATTCAACAGTTTTCTTTTGCGAACCTTTCTGTATTTTCCAATGCTTCATTGACGACAAGGTTAACAAATGACGTTACCCAAATCCAAAACACACTACTCATGTCAATGCGGATTATGGCAAGAGCCCCTGCGCTAGTTATTGGTGGAGTCGTCATGGCCTTTGTCATTAATTGGCGCATTGCGATCGTATTACTCGTCACTGTTCCAATTCTTTTCGTTTTTCTTGTCTGGTTGTTTGTGCGGGCAGGTCGCTTGTTCCGTGGTGTACAAAAACAACTGGATGTACTTAACGGTATTGTTCATGAGAATTTGACTGCTGTACGTCTCGTGAAAGCTTTCGTAAGACGTAAGTTTGAGGGCGAGCGATTTCAGCGAGCGGCTGAGCAGTTAAGAGACCGAACGACATTTGCATTTCGATATGTTGAAGTGACAATGCCGGTCATTTTATTGTTGATGAATATCGGTATTATCGGTGTGTTGTGGCTCGGTAATGTGAACATTAATACTGGAAATGCGACGACTGGGGAAGTCGTTGCCATCATTAACTACAGTACACGTACGGCGATGGCACTAGGTGTATTTTCAATGATAATTATGAATTTATCCCGTGCAAAAGCATCTTCAGACCGGATTTTTGAAGTATTAGAATCAAAAGTGGATGAGTTTGAAAACGATAAGCGTGTCGATGACAAAGCGATCGTGGGTGACATTCGTATGGCGAATGTATCCTTTTCCTATAACAGCTCTCCAAATCAGGTTTTGCGGAATATCGATCTTTCGTTCGAACCAAAAAGTAGTGTTGCCATTTTAGGTGCTACCGGTTCTGGGAAAACGACGCTCATGCAACTCATCGCTCGTTTGTATGAACCTGATGATGGGCAGATTTATATCGATCAATCTTCTATTGATACATACCCGCTCAAAAACTACCGAGAACAGATCGGTTATGTTCCCCAAGCGGTCACGTTGCTTTCGGGAACGATTCGCGACGTCGTTTCATTTGGGCATAAACATGCCGATGATGAGCAAATCGCAAAGGCACTTCAGGCGGCACAAATTTATGAAACCGTCATCGGTTTACCAGAAGGATTAGATACATTGATTGGGCAGCGAGGGGTTAATCTATCCGGTGGTCAAAAGCAAAGGTTGACGATTGCAAGGGCGCTATTAAGAAAGCCGTCGATTTTGTTGCTCGATGACAGCACGAGTGCGCTCGACGCTACGACGGAGATGAACCTTTTGAAAGCGATTGAGGCATATGGGTGTACGACAGTTATCGTCACGCAAAAGGTATCGACGACAAAGGCAATGGACCAGGTGATTTTGCTGAACAACGGTGAAATTGAATCGTCAGGTACTCACGAAGACCTTTTAAACCGTTCCGCTATTTACAGAGAAATCTATGAATCTCAGCATGAACGGGGGCATACCCAATGAAAAATCAAATGAAAGCCCCATTCTCTTACGACTTGAAAAAGTTAAAAGCGATGCTCGATCCAAGCAAGCGTCAAGGTAAGCAAAAAAAACCTACAAACTTGTCGCAAACGTTAATGAAGTTGTGGAAATACTTGCAAGTACACCGTGCCCCTCTCACAATCGTGCTCGTCATGGTGACGCTAAGTTCCTTGTTGGCACTTGCGGGGCCTTTCCTTGTCGGAATGACGATTGATCTGTTTATTAGCACCGGAGAAATGAACGGCTTTATGTATATGCTACTCGGTTTGCTCACGATCTACCTTTTGCATTCTCTAACAGTATGGTTGCAACATTTTTGGATGGTTCGTGTGTCGCAAAGCACCGTTTATCAAATGCGTACGCAACTCATGGGTCATATGAATGAACTGCCGATTTCTTATTTTGACAGTAGTGAGCAAGGCGATTTGATGAGCCGAGTAAACAATGACATGGAAAACGTGAGCAACACGCTCAACTCTTCTATTATTCAAGTGTTTACGAGTGTTATCACACTCGTCGGTATACTTGTTGTCATGCTCTGGTTGAGCCCGCTACTCACGCTCGTGTCGATGAGTGTCATTCCGTTAATGTGGTTTGGAATTCGTTGGATTACGAAACGAACGAGAAAGCTTTTTAAAGCACAACAAAACCGCTTGGGTGCGCTCAATGCGTTTAGTGAAGAGGCGATATCAGGCCATTCCATAACGAAAACGTTCTCTCAAGAAGAGCGTATGATCGACTCATTTCGTGAACAAAACGACCAGCTAAAACAATCGGGCTTTTGGGCACAAGTGTACTCTGGTTTAATCCCGAAATATATGAATGCACTCAACAGCTTTAGCTTCGCCATCATTGCGGCGGCAGGTGGAATGATGGCGGTAAACAATCTCATAACCGTTGGTGTAATCGTTATATTCATTGAGTACTCTAGACAATTCACACGTCCTCTAAATGACCTTGCCAATCAATTCAACCTCTTGCTTTCTGCAATTGCAGGAGCGGAGCGTGTGTTTGAAGTGATGGGGACAAAGCGCGAACGAGAAGATGAAACGAACCATCGAGATATCGATTGGAACGTTCAAGGAGAGGTTGAGTTTCAGAATGTGAGCTTCTCATACACAGATACGCCAACGATTCAAGATGTAAGTTTTCACGTAACTCCGGGAAAGACGGTTGCTTTTGTCGGGAAAACCGGTGCTGGAAAAACGACAATGATGAATTTACTTACCCGCTTTTATGATCCAGATGATGGCGATATTTTGTTAGACAATCAACCAATCCGGTCGATCAAGCGCGAGGATTTACGTGAGCATTTAGCAGTTGTATTGCAAGACACTCATTTATTCGAGGGGACAATAATGGAAAATATTCGTTATGGGAACCTTGAAGCGAGCGATGATGCAGTGTGCCGAGCGGCAAAAGAAGCGAATGCTCATCGATTTATCGAAAAACTATCCAATGGCTACGAGACCGTCCTCAAAGGCGGCGGTGGCATTAGTCAAGGTCAAAAACAACTACTCGCAATTGCAAGAGCTTTGCTCCGCAACCCGAAGCTGTTAATCCTTGATGAAGCGACGAGTAGCATTGATACCGTTACTGAATTGAAAATTCAACAAGCACTCGCTGTCTTAATGGAAGGCCGAACAAGCTTTGTCATCGCTCATCGTCTAAACACGATACGCGAAGCGGACATGATCGTGATCTTTGATGAAGGGCGGATCATCGAGAAAGGTACGCATGAACAGTTGTTGCAGTTAGGTGGGGCGTATGCAAAATTGCATGCCGATCAGCGTTCCTCGTCTTCTTGAATCTTCATGACGAGTTTTCCTTTCGTATGACCTTTCTCGATTTTTTCGTGCGCATCTTGGACGCCTCGTTCTGTAAACGGGAACGTCTCAGAGATGTGTACAGTTAGCGTTTCACTTTCATACAGTGCACACAGTTTAGATAGAAGACTTTGGCTCGGTGAGATTGCTGTAAAGGCTGCAGTGACCGTGTGTTTCTTCGCCAATTGTTCGCTAGGGTCACGGGCAATCGAAAGTAAACAGCCGTCTCGTTCTAGTAAAGGAAAGAGCTCGTCTTGGCTTGAACCGCCGACGCAATCGAAAATGGCGGTAAAGGTTTTACTTAGCGTATGGACGGGTTGCTGTTCATAATCGATAACTTCATCTGCTCCGGCGTCTTTCATGAGTTGTTGAGAATCACTGCTGCCAACGGCGGTTACTGTTGCACCTAGGTGCTTCGCAATTTGGATCGCGAATAAACCTACACCTCCAGCACCTCCAATAACAAGCAGCCGATCTTTATCTGTTAGTTGCATTCGATCTTGCAAGTTTTGCAGTGCAGTCACACCAGCAAGTGGCAACGCAGCCGCTTCGAGAAAGCCCGCATTAACTGGAGATCTGAAAATTTGATCTTGAGGCACTGAAACGTATGCTGCGTAAGTGCTACCGGGACTTTTTGCAGTCACGCCAAAGACGCGATCACCAATGGAAAAATTCGTGACATTTTCTCCTTTTTCTACAATAATTCCTGAGATGTCTGAGCCAAGCACAACAGGGAAATCAAGGTCTGGTTTTTTACCTTCGCGAAGCTTAAAGTCTAAAGGGTTTACCGATGTCGCATACTGTTCCACGATGACAGCATCTTCGTTAACTGTCGGATGTGTAACTTCCAACTCCGTCAGTTCATCTTTACTTCCGAAACGTTGAACACCTAATGCCTTCATATTTTCACAACCTTTTTAGTTTTAGTTTACCCGCATTCATACGTTCTAGAACATGATTGGAGGAATTTCTATATGTTGCACTCATTGATTGCAATTGACGGTGGTGGTACAAAGACGGCAGCTTTATTAGTCGATGGGAATGGTAATGTACAGGCTGAGGCGTTAGTATCGGCAACAAACCCGAACAGCCTAAGCGAGGAAGTCGTACAGTCTCGAATTGAAGCTTTGCTCACGAAGTTAAAAGTGCAAGCAGAACATGCGTATGAAGAGGTGCGGTTCGTGTTCGCAGGAATGGCAGGAGGAGACCGTGAACCAGCGAAAACGGTGTTTAAAGAAGCCATTCGTCACCACTTTTCTGTCGAGCCTACCATTTATGTAGACCACGATGCGGTTACGGCATTGTATAGTGGAACGTATGGACAACCAGGCATCGCATCGATTGCCGGCACGGGATCCATCGTTTTCGGTGTGAATGAATACGGCGATCGTGATCGTTTGGGCGGTTGGGGGTACTTGCTTGAAGATGCGGGCAGTGGCTTTGAGCTCGGTCGTCAAGCGGTGCTGCACTGCATGAATGAATTTGATCTGAAACGAGTGCCGTCTCCCTTATCAGAAGCTGTATTGGCACATTTTCAAGTAGAGCGAGCAAACGAGCTCATCTCGCTTATTTACGAGCCAGGAAAAACGAGAGAGCGAATTGCGCCTTTAAGTGAACAAGTGTGCAACCTAGCGGTAGATGGCCAACCTGAAGCCGAGCGGATTGTTCGCGAGGCCGCACACAAAAACGCAGAAGCTATGGTCGTCATGGCAGAACGTTTGTTTCAACATCCCCCCGACCAAATCGTCATTGCCGGCAGTGTGTACAAAAGTGAGCGGTTATGGCGCGAGCTTTTAGGGGACTTGTTTAAGGAAAAGTTACCCGATACAACATTAACACGACCTGTGTACCCAGTTTTAGCTGGCGCTGTTGCTGCTGCTGACATGAACATCGGACAAACGAGAACAGACGAACAATACGAAAAGATTTTTGAGCAAATAACAATCGTTTCTTAAGACAAACGAGAAGAAGGTGGTAGAAAAATGGCGCATAACGGAGGTCTCGTCCGAATTCGTGAAGCAATGCCGTCAATAAAGCGTGCAGAGCGAAATGCAGCGAGGTACATTTTAGAACATCCTGAAAAAGTGATTACGATGTCTGTAAAACAATTGGCTGATGCGAGTGGTTCAAGTCAAGCGGCGATTATTCGGATGTGTAAAGGAATTGGTTTAGAAGGGTTCCAAGAATTGAAAGTCCGGATTGCTGGCGATTTACAGATGAGAGATCAATCCAATACGATAACGTATCAAGAGATTCGAGCGGATGATGGAGCAGAAGTACTGATGCGAAACATCTCCGAAAACAACATATTCTCTATTAAAGAGACGTTGCACATTCTGGACGAACAAGCGATATCAAAAGCGATTCAGGCGTTGCATCGTGCAGAACGTATTGAGTTTTATGGAGCAGCAGCGTCGCAGCTTATCGCTCAAGATGCCCAGCAGAAATTTATCCGAATTAACAAACCGTGCACAGCGTACCAAGATATGCATATGCAAATCACATCATCTGTGACGTTAACGAGTGAGGATGTTGCTTTTGCAATTTCTTATTCCGGCGAAACGCGACACATTTTACATGCGATTCAAAACGCCAAAAAACGGGGAGCAACGACGATTGCTCTCACTCGATATGGCTCAAATTCTCTAAGTGATCTCGTTGATATTCCGTTATATACCTCTTCTTCAGAAGCGGAAATTCGCTCATCAGCTTCATCTTCCAGGATTGCTCAACTAAACGTTATTGATATTCTTTTTACAGGAGTAGCTGCGATCAATTATGATGAATCGGTAGATTACTTAAATGAGACGAGAGAAGCATTGCGAAAAGAGTTTAGAGAGTGAGGGGTGCACGTGTTAATCCCATTTGAAGAAACGTTATATGAGGCGACATTTGTAGAACGCCCAAATCGGTTTATTCTTTTTGCTACGTTAGCGGACGGGGAAACCGTCCGGGCTCATGTGCCAGATCCTGGTCGTCTTGAAGGCCTTCTCGTCCAAGACGCAACGGTGTTCTTACGATTTAGTCAAAACCCAAACCGCAAAACGCGTTGGACGGCTGTGCTTGTCGAGCGACGAGACAAAGGGTTTGTTTCATTGGAAGCTGCTCGTGCAAATGATATCGCCGCACGTGTGATTGAAAAGGGAATTGCATCAAGTTTGAGCGCGTGGACGATTCAAAAAAAGGAATATACGTATGGTCACTCAAGGTGGGATTTCTTACTACACAGTCATCGTGGCTCGGCACTTTTAGAGGTGAAGAGTGTCACGCTTGCTAAAGAGGGGATCGGTTATTTTCCTGACGCGGTTACAAAAAGAGGTAGAAAACATGTGGAAGGTTTATCCGATATTGCTCGCAGTGAAGATGGACGAGCCATTTTGCTTTTTGTCGCTCAGCGAGAAGACATTCATGAAATTCGACCAGCCGAACATATTGATCCAGAATTTGCCGAGGCGCTCAACTATGCAAAAACAAGTGGAGTCATGATGCTCGGCATCAAAGTTAAGCCGAGCATCGATGGGTATGATTATTTAGGTGAAGTGCCTGTTCGACTGTTCGATGATTTGCCATAAGTCATCTTTTGAGTAACGTAACGCTACTTCTTGGTTTGTGGAAAGATAGTCCAATACTTGTTCTGCTGGCATCATCGCAAGAAGACCACGGATAATCATCGTGAGATAGGGTACAGACGGTGGGCGATGTTCAGACTGAGCAACTTCTGGTGATGTAAAGGTAAACACCGGATAGCCAGCAAACATACCTGTATACACAACAACCCCGTACCATGCAGAAGGGTCGAATGTGTGTGACCCGTTTTCCATCACTTGATTTAAATCAATCGTTACATCAATGCCGTTATTTTCTTGTTGTACGACTTCGAGAAATTGTTCTTTTGTAATTAAGTACTTGCGACTATACGTTTCGGTGTTTGCAACAGGTTTTGTTCCTATAAAGGCAACGCCTTCGTTTTGCCAACGCGGTGATTGTTTTGCGAAGTATAAAGGATAAGGCAACATCTCTTTTTCGCTCTTCACTGGATGCGTCGGGTCTGTGCATCCTATTTCCGTTTTTTCTGAACCTTCAGGTGTGCCTCCTTCGATATAACATAGAAAACGATCATGATGTAAATTTGAACCATAACTGGCATACCATACATATTCCACACCAATTCTCTCCTCTCTATCAACACTCTAGCAATATCAATACGTGGAAGCAACGCTCAAACCATGCTACAGTTATACAACAAAGAAAGGAATGATTCGTGTTGAATCTAAACGAGTGGTACGAACAAGGTATGTCTATAGAAACGTATATACAATCGATGCAATCTCATAAAGAGAATTTACAACACATTTACGAGCGGTTTGCAATCAATGAGAGTGCCGATCTTGAAATGATGGCTGACCGAGGGTTACGCACGATTGTCATTACAGAAGATTGGTGCGGAGATGCAATGGTGAACATGCCGATTCTCATGAAAATTGGTGAGAGCACCAACATGAAACTTTCTATTCTTCAAAGAGACCAAAACCTCGAGCTGATGGATCAGTACCTAACCAATGGCAAATCAAGGTCCATCCCTATCTTTATCTTTCTTGATGAACAAGGCAATGAGTTTTGCAAGTGGGGACCAAGAGCGGAACCCGTTCAGCGGAGAGTAGATGAATTGATGGCTCAGTTGCCAGATAAAGAGTCACCGACATTTAATGATGAGAGAAAAAAAGCCATCCAACAACTCACGGCGATGTACAGAGAGAACGAGCAAGTTTGGGATGAAGTATTTTCCAGTATTATGGAGACGTTAAAAAAAGCTTAAATTAAACAAATCTAAATGAGCTAGTTTAAAACCGGATGTTCCACAAAGGAGCATCCGGTTTTGACGGTGTTCGATATAGGTGGGAGTGTAACCACGCTGTAGACACTACAAAATGGTAAGATTTCCGCCCTGCGCCTTGCACGGTAGCTAGCATAGTTAATGGAGAGGGCGTTAGAAAGGAAAAGTGGAAGACGTATACGAGTACTTTTGATTGTTGATTGTAAAAAATTTCCTATCACCGATTCTACGATGGAATCATGCAAATACGCAACGTGCCATGTTGCCCGTATCCTCGCAGAGAACGGACCGTTCGTTTCGGTTAACGAGGAACCGACAAAGTTGGGGTTTTGATCGCGGAGCGGAAGAACTGGTTCCAAAAAATCACCGATTGGAATCAGATTCACTCTTATGTAACCATTTTGACTCTTTCTGATTCCAATCGATCGACATCTAGTTCCAAACGTCCGTTTATGGAATCAGATTCAGCACTTTAAAGAAATTGAACGACAATCTAGTTCCAAAGCGATGTTCATTGAGCCTCACTCCCTGCCACAAACCTTGAGTTGAAAACCCAATATTCTGTCGGCGCGAGTCGCGCCGAATCGAGTTAGATTTCGGTTCGGCCACGCTGGGGGCCGACAGGTCGTAAGGTGTTAGGTTTAGTCTATTCTGCGCTCCAGTTGGAACAAACTGCGCAGGCATTTGGCGAACTCGGCGCTAAAATCAGTGAAAAGCGCAAACTAGAGCGCAGATGGGGGGAACTTGCGCGCACATTGCGAACCATGCTTCCTGCCCCGCTGAAGTGTAGACGTCTTTTGTCATAACAGTCAAGTCGAATTAAATGACGATGTAATCCCTACATTCTGGCGTCCAAAGAAAATCCCACCTCAACCACGGGAGAGAGTAGCTATGCACTCAAACTTCTTTGTAGATTTTGTTGTTGGGGTTTCCCGCAAGTTTGGTTCGCTCAACTCGGTGCGCAAGCGAACGTGATGGGGTTTTGTCATTTTGCTGCTCACTCGTCTTCGAATGTATGCACCCAAAACTGTTCGTAACGTATCCAAGCCTCTGGATCATCTGCGCCTTCTTTTAGTTTCTGCTTCGTAATGGCATTGACTTCTAACGCTTGTGAGCGGTGGGCTGCGATGGCTTGTTTTTTCAGTGGCATATAATCAGAAATATCATAAATAATATGAGGTTCACCGATAATATCTACAGCATCAGCAGTAATGGCTTTCGTATACAATTGTGGCCGGGCTGACTTTGGCATGCTGCCAACGGCCTGGATGACTGCTCGCCCGGTTGCATTATGATCAGGATGGATGCTTAATTCTGGGTCAAATGTAATGACAAGGTCTGGCTGTTCCTTCTCAATGAGATCCCGTAATGTATTAGCGAGAAATTCGGTTTGTTCAAATTCTAACGTTTTATCGCGAAATCCGAGATGATGCAAGCGATCGACACCCATAATACGGCAGGCATCTTCAAGCTCTTCCTTGCGTATTCTTGGCAACGTCTCGCGGTTTGCCATTGGTGGTGTTCCGAAGTTTCTGCCCATCTCGCCAGCGGTGAGAGAAGCACAAGTAATGGTTGCTTGATACGTGTTTTTATAAAGCTGAACCGTTCCTGCAGCCGAAAATGTCTCATCGTCTGGATGGGGAAAGATAAGTAAGAGGTGCGTAAACTTTTTCACAGCAATCGTTCTCCTTTATTGGAAGGGTGTGTCACTAAGTTGTAAAGCAATCTGCATTTTTCCTTCAGGGTCAAACCCATACAATAATAATGTACCTTCGCCGTCTTCATCCTTTTTTGTCAATCCGTCAGCATAAATCCAGCCGTCTTCGGTTTTAAGTCCAACTCGAAATGGACCTTCACCAGTAATTTTTCCTTCCAATAGTTGTACACGGGAGTTTCGTATATAACCGGATGCACTATGCCCGTGTCTGTAGGCCGCATAAGCACCACTCGTCATTTCAAAATGGATATAGCACGGTTTATTATAAAAAGATGAAATTTTAGCTTGGACGCGCTCGATATCAATGTCAATCATCGTGTCACCCTTTCTATTTCTTACTAATAGTGTAGCGGTTTTCATCGGAATTGAAAATGAAAGTGCATGAGTGCTACACCCTTAACATATAGTGTATCCACGACGAATAGATAGTAGGTGGTTTGATTGGCAATTCGACCTGAACGATTAGAGGCTGGAGACACGGTAGGGGTTGTTTCTGTAGGAAGCCCTTTAAGTAGAGAAGTTATTGATGAGCGCATCGCATACTTGGAGAGTTTAGGGCTTCGAGTCATTATAGGAGAACATACTTATGAAGAGAATGGGTTTCTTGCAGGGGACGATGAGTCTCGTGCTGAAGATTTCATGAATATGGTCGTAAATAATGACGTGAAGATGATCCTCCCGGTTCGAGGTGGGGTGGGTGTCATCGGAATGCTCAAGTATTTGGACTACAATTTGATTCAAGGGAATCCAAAAATTGTAACTGGATATAGTGATGTTACGATTCTACTTAATGCTTTATACGAGTTCGCAAATGTAGAATCCCTACACTCGCTGATGCTCATTGACTTTAAACTGTCCACACCGGCGTTTAATTTTGACCGGTTTTTCACAGCCGTGTCTGAAGTAAATGAACCGTTTCGAGTTGAGAATCCACCTGCGTCTTCAATGAGGTCTCTCGTGCCAGGCATCGCGTCAGGAGACATCATCGGAGGCAATTTAACCTCGCTTCTTGGCGGGTTAGGTACGCCTTATGAGTGGGATGCGCGGGGGAAGATTCTCTTCATTGAAGAAATAAACGATTCAACTGGGCGTGTTTACCGGGGGCTTCAACAGTTAGAAGAAGCTGGGAAGCTAGATGAATGTGAAGGGTTTTTAATCGGAAGGTGTAGTCGCTGCTATCCGTCCTATGAGGTGTCTTTTAATCAATTAATTGAATCATTCTTCACTCCAATCGGAAAACCGACAATAACTAACATCATGTCAGGACATGGCACGTATAAAACGACAATTCCGATTGGTGCCAAAGTGACAATGAATGCCGATACGCTTACAATAGAAACAACACGGGCGCTTGTTACGAACGACTGAACTGAAATTTTCTTTTACAGCTACTTGATCTTGGGAAAGCCACGTGCTATACTCAGAATGTCGAAAGTGATTGAATGTACGGTGTATTTATTTTTTCGGCCTCTGCTATACAGTTTAGGACGCAAAAAGGTACCACCATCTTTTCAATTATTTTTACTCATTTTTTTGTTCAAGAAGGAAGACCTTTTTGAACCGCCTAATCAAAGGAGGCCACAAGCATGACTGGTAAAGTAAAATGGTTTAACGCTGAAAAAGGTTTCGGTTTCATCGAGCGTGAAGACGGAGACGACGTATTCGTACACTTCTCTGCGATCCAAGCTGAAGGTTTCAAGACTCTTGAAGAAGGTCAAGACGTTGAATTTGAAATCGTTGAAGGCGACCGCGGACCACAAGCTGCTAACGTAGTAGGTCTTTAAGAAGAACTGAATACTCAGGAATAGAGGGGTATATTCCATATGGAATATACTCCTTTCTATTGTGCAAAAGTGAGCTAGACTTAGGTTTAGTGAAATGATCGTGATTAGGTTCGTTCCGTTTTGGAATTGGAAGTCTTCGAGCGCTTTTGCATCATACATTCCTAATGAAGTAAATAGAGAAAAGAGATGTAAAGGAGCATTTTTTGAATGAAGTTTAATGAACTAGATTTGCCTCTGGAGTTACTCGAGAGCATTGAAAAAATGGGTTTCGAAGAAGCCACACCAATTCAGGAAAAAGTACTACCTGTAGCAAGAGAAGGTCACGACGTAATCGGTCAAGCTCAAACAGGAACAGGTAAAACGACAGCATTCGGTCTTCCGATGCTTGAAAAAATTGATACAGATAATCCAAACGTACAAGCACTCGTACTTGCACCAACTCGTGAACTTGCTGTTCAAGTAGCAGACGAGCTGACCCGTTTGGGACGTAATAAGAAAGTAAAAACCGTTGCGGTTTATGGCGGTGCAGATATAGGGAAACAAATTCGTGAATTGAAGTCACGACCGCAAATTGTCGTGGCGACACCGGGTCGTTATATGGACCATACACGAAGAAAAACAATTCGCCCGGCATCGATTGAAACGATTGTTCTTGATGAAGCGGATGAAATGCTTAGCATGGGTTTTGTAGAGGATATTGAAACGATCCTAGAAGAAGTTCCAGATGAGCGTCAAACATTATTGTTCTCTGCAACAATGCCGACAAGACTTCGCAAGGTAGCCGATCGTTTCATGCGTGATCCGCAAACTGTATCGGTTAAAGCGAAAACGATGACGGTTTCAAACATTGAGCAGTATGCGATTAAAGTACCAGAGAAGCATAAGCTGTTGGCGCTTAGCCGACTGATTGAATTAGAAGACCCAGAGCTTGCGATCATCTTTGGACGCACGAAGCGTAGAGTTGATGAATTGTCAGAAGCGCTTGAGCAACAAGGGTTTGCTGCTGCGGGAATTCACGGTGACTTAAAACAAGCACAACGTACGAATGTGCTTAGAAGATTTAAACAAGGAGCGGTCAAGTTCCTCGTTGCGACTGATGTTGCTGCAAGAGGTATTGATGTGAGCGGCGTTACTCACGTATTTAACTTTGATATTCCACAAGAAGCGGAAAGTTACGTACACCGTATCGGTAGAACGGGTAGAGCTGGTCAATCTGGAAAAGCCTTCACGTTTGCTGCGCCAGTTGAAATGAGTCATCTTGAAATGATTCAGCGAGAAACGAAAGGCAAGATTCGTCTTATGGACGTTCCTTCCAAAGAGCAGGCGTCTCATATTCGCCAGCAAAGACTTGCTGAAGAGCTTGTTTCAATCATCGAGAAGAAAGAATACGAAGGCCTTGAGTCTACGGCTTCGGAACTCCTAGAGCAGCATGATCCAGTAACGGTTGTTGCTGCAGCACTTGCCTCATTACAAAATGAGACAAAGGAACCGATGAAGACGCTGACAGGTGAGCGTCCAGTTGTTCAGAAAAAACGTGGGAAGCCAGCACCTTCAAAAGGTAAAGGCGGAGGCAGATTTAACGGCCCTCGCGGTAGTGGACAAAAGAATCGAGGCGGCGGTGGCGGCGGCCAGCGAAGAAGCAGTCGTGGCAATAGCAGCCAATTTAAACGTGGAAGCGGAAGACATCGTTAACCACTTATACTCATAGCCCTACTGTCGTCAAAGACGACGGTAGGGCTATTTTTCGTTACTCTGCTCAATGGTTTGTTTTGTCACATTGAACCGTTGTTTGTCTGAAGATTAAAGAAAGGGGAAGGATTTTGCAATTGGCTCCTCGAATTACATCGTTAGAAACATCAAGGGAGGAACTCGTGTGGCAGCTATTCTAGAACATCAATCGAAAGCGAAAAATCAAAAACCCATTCTCATCCAAACAGCGACTGTTGAATATGCTGAACAAATTACCGACTTTCTGCGAGGAATATTTAAAGAAGCTCCGTATTTGCTCACAGCTGAAGATGAGTTTACAAATTCATACACCGATCAAGAACGTTTCTTAGATCGACTTTACAATCAGAAAAATGCCTTAGCGCTCGTCGCAATTCATAATGATCGAGTAATTGGTTTTTTGGACTTTCATGGTGGGAACAATAAGCGCAATCAGCACGACGGTACACTCGGAATGAGTGTGCATAAAGATTGGCGCAATCAAGGTGTCGGTGATGAGTTGCTCAAAATGTTAAAACAATGGGCAGCAAAGCACTTGACCATCGAGAAAATTAGTCTAGAAGTATTCTCTCGAAATATAGGAGCGATCCACCTGTATATTAAACACGGATTTAATCAAGAAGGTCGCAAAGTTAATGCAATTAAAATGCCTGATGGGTCGTATTCAGATCTCATTATCATGGGATATGCAACCGTTAAATAGGTGACACGAGCTTATGAAGATCGACGTGATGTGCGTTGACCTTCATAAGCATAAGGCTAGCTTGGTTCTTTGATTTTGTACATGCTACTCTGACTTCGTAGAAAGAGATAAATGCCGGTGATGATTAGAATCCCCCCGATCAGCTCAACGGTAGTGAACATTTCGCCGAGGAAAATGGCGGCAAGTGTCGATGCACCAATGGGCTCACCGAGTGTGCTAATGGACACAGTCGTTGTGTTTACGTAGTTTAGTAACAAATTGTAGATTAAATGGGCACCTGTAGGAAAGATGGCGAGCAATAAAAAGATGAGCCAATCATGACTCGTATATCCGGTAAACGAAATATTTTGTACAAGGTTAAAACCAACCATAAACAGTGCGGCAAACATGAAGACGATAAAGCTGTAAACCCAGTGATTTACGGATTTTACCGTTCGTTGTCCGATAAGTAAATACAAAACGACCGAAAACACACTTAAGAAAGATAACAAGTTTCCGTACATCACACCAGGTCCGAGGTTTACATTGCCACCTGCGACAATGATGACGCCGATAAAGGCGATACTTAATGTAACAATCGTCGATTTATGGATCCGTTCTTTAAAGAATAAGAGGCCCCCAATAAGGGCAATTGCAGGCTGTAAACATAAGATGAGTGTTGAACTAGCTACGGTCGTATGATTCAATGATTCAAACCATAAACCAAAGTGACCTGCAAGGAACAGGCCGGCAAATGATAATCTCAACCAGTCCATGCCCGATATTTTTGTGAAACTGTGCCGCTCTTTGAAGACGAACGGGATAATGAGCATGCTACCGAGAAGCATCCGATACATTACCATCACGGTAGAAGGCGCATCAGAAAGCCGTACAAAAATAGCTGACAATGAAATACAAATAATTGTGAACAACAGCAACACATTAATCGTTTTTGCACTCATCGTATCACCTGGAATCTTGAATTTTTAGAGTATAATTGATATATTACATATTAATATATGTGCTGTAAAGGTGGTCATATGAAAAAAATCGAACGAAGCTCGATGCGTTTGCATGCGTATGAAATGATTAAAAAGGCAATTATCACTGGAGAATTGGCACCTGAAAGGCGTGTTCGTGACGCAGAGCTCTCAGAATTACTCGGCATAAGTCGCACCCCTGTGAGGGAAGCGATATTGCGCTTAGAAGATGAAGCTTTTATTGTAAGCAAGCCAAATAGTTACACAATGGTTGCACCGATTGACCTTGAAGAAGTGAGGGAAGCCTATACGATCGTTGCATCATTAGAAGCGTTAGCTGTTCGAGAAACAGTGAAGCATTGCAACCAAACAGACATCAAAATGCTTGTTGATTTAAATGCTGAGTATGAGCGAGCACTTCAGCGTAAACAATCCATCGAAGCGCTGGAAGCTGACTTGGCATTTCACAACGAGATTGTGCACCTTGCAAAAAACGACACATTAATTAAGATTTTAACTCCGCTAAGAGATAAAATTGTACGGGTTGAGTACCATTATTTTAATGATCATTCACCAAAAGAAAAGTCGTATCAAGAGCACGAACGAATGATTGAAGCGATGCGACAAAAGAATGAATCGGTAGCTGTTAAGCAAATTCAAGAAAACTGGATGAATAGTTTAGAGCACTTGCTAAAGAATTATAAATAAACATGTACAAGGCTAGGCGCAGATCCGCTTTTAAATGAAATCTGCGTCTTTTTGTTGCTTTTTTGATTATGTACGATTATGATATATATAATTAGATAATTAACTAATTAAATAAGGCGGAGTTGCAAAGTGAATCCAACAGCAATTTTTAAAGCTTTGGCAGACGATACGAGACGGCAAATGATCGAAATGTTAAGAGAACGTAATCATTCTGCTGGAGAATTCGCAGCCGTATTTAACATGTCCAAACCAAGCATTACAAACCACTTAAACATTCTTCATGGAGCCAATCTCGTCTATCGGGAGAAAAAGGGGCAGTATGTCATCTATTCCTTGAATATGACGTTGTTGCAAGAAGCAATGCTTTGGTTACAAAAAATGAGTAAAGGGGATGAACAATGAATACAACGTGGAGCTTTTTATGGCTAGCAAGTTCAGTCATAATCATGACGGTCGTCGTTCTATTTGGGGAAAGTGTACAGCATGTCGGTATTATGTTTACTGGTGAGCCTGTTTGGATTCATCAGTTCGGTATTGCAGTCATTTTTCCAACAATCATTGCGGTTTTAAGTGTTCTAAATATTATTATAAGAAAGCAAATAAAAGGGAAGCATGAGAAAATGTTTACGCATATTCTCAACCAAATCGCATTTTTTATAGTAGGTGTTCAAGTCGTCATCACGTTATTTGCCTATGCCATCATCACAAGTCCAGTTGCGATCATAGGGGTTCTTGTTGCTTGGCTGTATATGATGATCGGAAACCTACTTCCGATTCTCGATCGTGATTATTCTTGGCCAAAGAGAGCCTCGATAATCAAAGAACGAGATGTTCGCGTGATCAGTCGCAAGGTAGGGATTGTTTTCGTTGGAGCGGCACTCTTTTTATTGCCAATATTGTTCGTTCCTGTAGATTATCAAGCCATTTATTTGAGTCTCGTTTTGACAGGAAGTGGCATCGTTAAGGTGTTTATCGTAGTAGCTGAGCAAAAACGTTTTCTCATAAAATAACGAATAATGAATGAGTTTTAAAATTAGAATCGTTAATATAATGAATAAAAGTGAGTTTATAATACAATTAAAGTCAAGATAATTTACAAAGTGAGAATATGCAAAAATGATTAGATAATTAGTTGAATTCGCTATATTAAAGTGGCAGGTACAAATGATTGACTTTCGACTCAAGTTCGGGCAATATATGCTTGGGTCGACGTTTTAATGTGCATAACAGATGACGAAAATTCGCGTATTTAGTTTTAAGTTAAACAGACGTTTACCATACAATTTCACGCATAAATAGAGTACTATCTGTGTACATTAATTGTCGAGCTAATCCAACATAGACGTACAGAAAAGGGGTAAAGCACGATGAAGAAATGGTTAGTAGCAAGCAGCTTTCTTTTGTTACTCACAGCTTGTGGTACCGATGATGAAGGTACAGCTGATGAGCCACAAGATGACAGTGATCAAGACACTGTAGAAGAAACAGAAGACATGGACGATGACGAAGGCGATGATGACGAAGGCAGCACAGTCTTAGATGAGAATGACGAGGGTGTAACGGTTCTTGCTGAAGATCTAGAAACACCTTGGAACATCGAAGAAAATGACGGTACTTTCTACATCACTGAAAGAAGCACTGGTGAAATCGTTCACGTCACTGAAGATTCTCAGGAAAGCTACCCTGTTGAATTCAGCGATGAGCTATATACAGAGATTGAAGCTGGTCTCATGGGTATGGCACTAGCACCAGACTTTGACGAAACAAATGAAGCATTCATCTATTACACGTATGGTGATGAAGATGAGGCTTTCAACAAAGTTGCTCGCGTCGCTTTTGATGAAGAAGAAGGCGTATGGACTGAAGAAGACGTACTACTTGACGAGATCCCTGGATTCAGGATCCACAGTGGTGGCCGTATCGCTATTGGCCCAGACGATCTTCTTTACGTAGGTGTTGGAGACGTCGATGAGATTCACGGTCAAGAAGGCGATACTGAAGGCGCGATGATTGCTCAAGACGAAGACAGCTATGCTGGTTCAATTCTTCGTATGAACCTTGATGGTTCAGTACCAGAAGGCAACCTTGAAGAAGATTCTCACGTGTATACGTACGGTCACCGTAACCCACAAGGTCTAACTTGGGGCGAAGATGGCACGATGTATGCGACTGAACATGGACCAACAGGTCACGATGAGTTAAACATCATTGAAGGTGGAAACAACTACGGTTGGCCAGTAATCTGGGGTGACGGTGAAGAAGAAGGCATGGAATCACCACTCGCTCACGCTGGTAAAAACACTTGGGCACCATCTGGTGTAGATTATCTTGATGGGAACTTGTACTTTACTGCACTTGCAGGTTTAGGTGTTAACGAATACAACATTGAAACAGGTGAGATCACGCAAATCGTATCAGGCTTTGATCGTGTACGTGACGTAATGATTACAGATGATTCAATGTACCTCCTTACTCACAACACGGATGGTCGCGCAAGCGGACATGATAACGATGACCGTCTCGTACAACTTAATCTTGACGATGTTCTTGCAGGAAACTTCCAAAACGAAGATGCTGATTTGAAGAACGATGAAGATGTAGAATCAGGTGCTGAGCACGAAGAAGAGTTGCACGATGAAGATTCTGAAGAAGATGCAGATGAAGATTCTGAAGAAGACGAAGAAGACGCTGAATAATTACTAAAAGTTGTTCCACGAGGGATTAATCCCCGTGGAACAACTTTTTTTATGTACTATTGAAACTTCCTTATTCCCGCGCTTTATATCCATTATTGAAGCAGAATTGCCGCTGTATAAATCGTCTGTATAGTTCATTATTGCTCATCTCCCAAAATAAAATAAAAAAACACTTGAAAGTCAAAGATAGTCAAACTATAATAGAAGTATGGAAAGGTTAAATATAGTCAAAGTCAATATTTGCTTACCGATATATACAAAGGAGAGTGAAGGATAATGATGAAATGTGATCACTGTCAAACGAATCAAGCGCGTGTACAATTGCGCATGAACATTAATGGAAATCAACGAAAAATGAGTCTTTGCCAATCTTGTTATCAAGATTTGCGAAACCAGATGCATCAACCTTCAGGGCAAGGTGCCTCTCCAATGAATTTCATGAATGGTGATACGACTAACCACCACGTTCGTTCTGAAACAACAGACGAGAAACAAGGTGGCGGTTTATTAGATGAATTAGGGAAAAATCTCACCACGGACGCTTCAAATGGGCAGATTGATCCTGTAATTGGCCGAGATTATGAGGTCGAGCGAGTCATTGAAATATTAAATCGGAGAAATAAAAACAACCCAGTACTCATTGGTGAACCTGGCGTAGGGAAAACAGCGATTGCGGAAGGTCTAGCCCTTCGAATCGTTAACGAAGATGTTCCGAAAAAGCTAAAAAACAAACAGATCTATCTATTGGATGTAACATCGCTTGTGGCTGGAACAGGCGTCCGTGGACAATTTGAAGAACGGATGAAACAGCTTATTCAAGAAATGAAAAATCGAGATGACGTCATTTTGTTCATTGACGAGATCCATCAAATCGTTGGAGCAGGTTCTGCAGAAGGTTCTTCAGATGCAGGGAACATCCTTAAGCCAGCGCTCGCTCGCGGTGAAATGCAGTTAATTGGCGCTACGACACTTAATGAATACCGCAAAATTGAAAAGGATGCTGCACTTGAACGACGTTTTCAGCCGGTGATGGTTGATGAGCCAACAAGAGAAGACAGCTTGAAAATTCTAAACGGGTTAAAGCCTTATTATGAAAAATACCATGAAGTCACGTATTCGCCGGAGGCAATTGAAGCCACTGTCATGTTGTCTGATCGCTACATTCAAGATCGTTTTCTGCCAGACAAAGCGATTGACTTGATGGATGAGTCTGGTGCGAAGATGAACCTAAAAACATCTGAGTTAAGCACAGACGATATTACCGAGCGTCTCGAAGAAATTCGTAAAGAAAAAGAGCAAGCAACTGCGGATGAGAATTATGAGCGTGCAGCAGAGCTTCGCACTGAAGAATTGCAGCTGATTGATAAGCAACAATCAAAAGCTGAGGATATTAGGCAACAAGCAGTTGTTGATATCGAAGACATTCAACAGCTTATTGAAGCAAAAACTGGCATCCCTGTACGTCGCTTGCAAGCGGATGAACAGCAGAAGATGAGAGATTTGCCGGACAGGCTAAACGCAAATGTTATCGGGCAAGATCAAGCAGTTAGCAAAGTATCTAAAGCGATTCGTCGAAACCGAGCCGGTTTACGACGAGGCACACGTCCAATTGGTTCATTCTTATTTGCGGGACCGACAGGTGTCGGTAAAACCGAGCTGACGAAACAAATTGCTGTCGAGTTGTTTGGAGAAAAAGATGCGATGATTCGCTTTGATATGAGTGAATACATGGAGAAGCATGCCGCATCTAAACTCATCGGTTCGCCACCTGGCTATGTCGGTTATGAGGAAGCTGGACAGCTGACAGAGCGCGTGCGGAGAAAGCCATACAGCATTATCCTCTTAGACGAGATTGAGAAGGCCCATCCAGACATTCAGCACATGTTCCTTCAAATCATGGAAGATGGTCGTCTTACCGATTCCAAGGGAAGAACCGTTAGTTTTAAAGATACGGTCATTATTATGACGACAAATGCAGGTACCGGCGTAAAAACAACGACGGTAGGCTTTGGTGCAGATGATGTGAAAGGCGATGAACAGTTAATCAACGGCCTAAAAGATTATTTTAAACCGGAGTTCTTAAACCGCTTTGATGCGATTGTTCAATTTAACGATCTTCAGAAGAAAGATCTCGTTTCAATTGTAGATTTGATGCTTGAAGATGTTATTGAGTCCGCAAGCGAACAAGGGATTCGTATAGAGGTTATGGAAGAGGCAAAAGAAAAAATCGTTAATATCGGCTACGATCCGGCGTTTGGTGCAAGACCTCTTCGAAGAGTGATTGAGGAATATGTCGAAGACGGTATTGCCGACTTGATGTTAAACACAGAAGATTACAGCCAACTTGTCGTCATGATGGAAGATGATAGGGTCGTTGTGAAGACTAAATAATGGAAAAGACTTGAGAACATCTGCATGTTCTCAAGTCTTTTTTTCTCATTTATATTCCGCTATCCTCCTGTTACTGTTACACTAAGGAAAGTAGTCCTAAAGGGTAGGAGTGGAAGGAATGACAAACATTAAAATTGTGACAGACTCAACAACGGATCTTCCTAAAGAGATCATTGATGAGCTTGAGATTACGGTTGTGCCTTTAACCATTCATATTGATGACCAAACCTTTGTTGACGGGGTAGATTTAAGTCCAGAGGATTTTTTGCCGATGATGGCAAAAGCAGATCAGTTACCAAAAACCTCACAGCCGTCCATCGGTGAATTTATAAACAAATACGAAGAACTAGCCGCAGACGGCAGTCAAATCTTGTCGATTCATATGACATCAGGCATGAGTGGGACGTACCGGGCAGCGAGCATGGCTGCCGAACAGGCAAATGCTGATGTGAAGGTCGTGGATTCGACGTATATTGCAAGTGCACTCGGGTTTCAAGTTGTTGAGGCAGCGAAGCTTGCTAAAGAAGGTAAACCAATGCAACAAATTGTTGCTAGAATTGAAGAGATTAGAAACAACTCAAAATTATTCGTTGTTGTAAGCACTCTTGAGAATCTTTTAAAAGGCGGAAGAATTGGAAGAGGGAAAGCGTGGATTGGCTCTCTCTTGAAATTAAAACCTATCGCTGCATTAGAAGACGGGGTGTATACGCCAGTGACGAAGGCTAGAACGCAAGCGCAAGTTGTACAAACGTTACTCTCTCATTTCAACAAAGATACCGAAGGCAAAAAGGTAAAAGGCGTTAGCATCTCACATGCAAACGGTCTGGAACTCGCCCATAAACTACGCGATAAATTAAAAGAGCATTCCGTTTCGATTCAGACGACAACTCCAGTCATCAGTACACACACTGGAGAAGGTGCGATTGGTTTTACGTATTATACGGAATCCTAAGACGGATATTATAAGCCCGCTGTCAATTTGACAGCGGGCTTATTTTTTATGCTTCTGCTGAGTGCGGTGGCTTCTTTTTTGATCTGATAAACCATTGAAAAAGCAAGATGGCTAAGAGAATCGTGACAGCAATTGCGTCTGTTATAAGCGCTGGATGTAAAAATAGTAACGATCCACCTGCCATGAGAATTTGAAACACAATATTTAGACGCCCAAAGATATAACCTTCTGCTGCAATTCCAAGCATAACCACTCCGATAATGGATGTAATAATGACCCCGAATGATTCCATAAATGTCGTACCGATCATGAGGATTTCATTGTTATACACAAACATGAACGGAACGATAAACCCTGCAATTGCGAGTTTCATTGCCATAAATCCGGTCCGCATCGGACTGCCTCCAGAAAGTCCGGCGGCTGCAAATGCGGCAAGGGCAACTGGTGGTGTAATGTTTGCAAAAATTCCAAAGTAGAACACGAACATGTGAGCAACAATTGGAGGAATCCCTAGTTGTACGAGTGCTGGAGCTGCCATCGTTGCGGTAATAATATACGCAGGTATACTTGGCATCCCCATCCCTAACACAATACATGCGACCATTGTGAAAAGGAGTGTTAAGAATAGGCTTTCCCCGCCTATAGATACAATGGCATTGGCAAGGTTTAAACCGAACCCAGTAATTGTAGCAATTCCTACAATAATTCCTACCGTAGCACAAGCGATCGCAACGGATACTGTGGTGCGTGCCCCGTTTTCGAGCGCATCAATAAAGTCTTTTACACTCATGCGCGTCGATTTTCTAAAGAAGCTCACAATAATTGTGACGATAATCGTCCACGCCGCTGAGAAGATAACCGTTGTTCCGCTAAAGAAGAGCATGTAGATTAAAAAGACAATCGGCAGTAAGAGATGACCGCGCTCTTTTAGCACGTCGATGACGCGCGGCAGTTCACTTCGAGGAATTCCTGATAAATTCAGCTTCGTTGCCCGAATGTGAACTTGTGTGAGAATGCCGATATAAAAAAGTAGTGCTGGTAATATGGCAATCAATACGATATCGGTGTACGGTACACCAAGGGTTTCGGCCATAATAAAGGCAGCAGCCCCCATAACCGGAGGAAGAATTTGCCCGCCGACCGATGCGGAAGACTCGACTGCACCTGCAAAGTTCTTGTTATAGCCGATCTTCTTCATAAGGGGAATGGTGAATGCCCCGGTTGTAACGACGTTTGCAATCGCCGAGCCGTTAATGCTACCTAAAAACCCACTCGCAACGACAGAAACTTTTGCCGGGCCTCCTTTTGCGTGCCCAGTAAGTGCGAGTGCCAAGTCGTTAAATAGCTGTCCCATGCCTGTCTTGGCTAGAAATGCGCCGAACAAGATGAACAGCACAATATAAGTAGCAGAAACCCCAATTGCTGTTCCGAGTATGCCCTCGGTCGTCGTAAACAGCTGATTGGAAATCGCGTCCCAATCATACCCTCTATGTCTGAATATCCCTGGTAAATCTCTACCGAACAATGCGTACAGGACAAATAGAAAGGCAAGAATAGGCAATGCCCAGCCGGTAACGCGTCGGCCAGCTTCAAAGACGAGTACGATTAACAGTGTCCCAAAGATCACATCTGGAGTTGTTGGAAGCCCGCCCCTTGTTACAATTTCGGTGTAGTTCACAAATAAATAAATGGTCGATGGAAATGACAAGAGTGCGAGCAACAAATCATACCAAGGTAAGCTTTGCCGACTTGCTTTTTTTGTTGCTGGAAATAACAAAAAGATGAGTACGAGCACCGCTGAAACGTGTAGGGCACGGTGGACAAGTACGTATACAGGTGGGCCTGTAAAAGCTGTAATAAGGTGATAGAGAGAGAAAGATACAGCAATAATGGTTACGATTAAGACGAGCCATTTATTCTTAAAACTTCGAAATCTTGATTCACTATCGTACTTTTCGAGAATTTCTTGTTGCTGATCGTCAAGTGGTTGTTCTTTAAAAGTGCTTGTCAATCGTACGTCACCTCGTTCCTTTAGCTTCGATTGCCATTTCAATCGGTTCATGATGAGGAAGGTCCGCCCAGTGAACAATGGACGAACCGTTTTTGTGCAAAGCAAATTGCGCATCGTGAGAATGGTACCAATTGTATGTTTCGTACGTATCCTCCTCATTATGGGTTGTCACGATATATCCGTCTTCAACACGCGTATCACCACGACCGTATGCAGCCGTGCCTGCACCGTACGATTGAAAACGTGATTCGATTAATGAGAAGGAGCCATCCGTTTTTATGAGCAATGTTTCTTCCCATGGGGTTTTCTCTACGGAATGAATCCAACGTAACGTGAATTCGTCTCCAGGTTGAACGGGAATTTCCATAAACACCTCATCGGTACGCGGGTGATATAAAGTGAGGGTACTATTATTTGTGAAAAGAAACATACCGACCCCACTAAAAAGTACAACGACCAACGAGACGATGATAAGAGGACGTTTGACGTTAATCGAGCAAACCTTCTTCTTGGAAGTATCGTTCTGCACCTGGATGTAATGGGATATTAACCCCTTCTTGGAAGTTTTCAATCTCAATATCTTGAGCTGCATCATGAGAACTTTGAATTTGTTCTAAATTTTCGTAAAAAAGTTGTGTCAATTCATAAACTTCATCTTCTGAAAGTTCAGGGTTAGGAATAAGTAAGTTCGTAATTGAAGGTGTTTGGATGTCTTCTTCGTTATCATACGTACCTGCTGGCACAGTATCTTCAATAAAGAATGGGTAGTTGTCTTGAAGGTAAGTCATGGCGTCATCTTCAATTGGAACGACGGTAACGTCATGGGTACTTGCAAGATCCATCGCTGCAGAGTTTGGCACACCGCTTGTGACGAAAGCAGCGTCAAGCATTCCATTACGCATTTGATCAATGGCTTCACCGTAAGGCAAGTAATCCGCAGAAATGTCATCATACGTCATGTCATGTGCTTCAAACATCATTCGCGCATTTAATTCCACACCGGAGTTTGCATCGCCAACAGCGACTCGTTGACCTTCAAGGTCAGCAAACGTATCAATGCCAGAATCTGTCGTCGTGATGACTTGTACAACATTCGGGTACAAACCAGCGATGGCGACGAGGTTGTCTTGTGGATCTTCACCATCGTAGGCCCCAAATCCCTCATAAGCCTGTTCTACGGTGTCGGCCATTACGATTGCTAATTCCGCTTGATCACTTTGCAATAAGTTAACATTTTCAACAGAAGCTCCAGTTGCTTGAACGGAAACATCGTGCCCCGCGTTTTCATAAACACTTGCCATTGCTCCAGCAATTGGATAGTAAACACCAGATGTCCCGCCGGCTGCTATGGTTACGAATAGGTCGTCCACTTCTCCGCCAGCAGAATCATCGCCATTCCCGCAAGCGCTTACAATTAGCGCCGCACTAGCAAGTACAAAAGTTGATGCATATTTCTTAAACATATGAACCCCTCCTCCTAGTATAATATTCACAATATAATATATTCAAACAATAATCAATATGAATAAATCGTGTAGAGAAAAAGAGTAAAATGACCAGTTGGCCATTTTACTCTATCGGTTATTTTGAAAAGTCGTCAGTAATTGCCCCTTTGGAAGCAGAGGAAACGAGCGCAGCGTATTTGGCGAGTACACCTGTTTTGTAGCGAAGTTCTGGTGCTTTCCAATTCCTTCTTCTCGTTTCTAGTTCTTTTTCATCCACTTCCATTTGCAAAAGGTATTCATCACTATCAATCGTGATTGTGTCACCGTTTTCTAGTAGCCCGATCGGGCCACCGACTTGCGCTTCAGGTGCCACATGACCAATCACAAAGCCGTGGGAACCACCGGAGAAACGGCCATCGGTAAGGAGAGCGACTTTCCCACCAAGTCCTTTCCCAACAAGCATAGCGGTAAGGGAAAGCATTTCAGGCATTCCTGGACCACCTTTTGGACCGACGTAACGAATGACGAGTACATCTCCAGCTTCGATTTCATTGTTCATGACCGCTTCTGTCGCTTTGTCTTCGTTATTAAAGACTTTGGCAGGACCTTGGAAGCGTGTAATGGATTGCCCCGACATTTTCGCAACGGCACCTTCGGGTGCGAGGTTTCCTTTTAATACGACGAGGGGACCGGTTTTCTTCTTCGGATTAGAGAGTGGCATAATGACGTCTTGCCCGTCATGCAGTGCCTCGACTTCGGCTAAGTTTTCTGCCAACGTCTTTCCAGTGACGGTCATGCAGTCTCCGTGCAAGAGACCTGCTTCAAGCAAAAGCTTCATAACCGCAGGAACCCCGCCGACGTTATTCAAATCTTGCATCACGTAGCGACCGCTCGGTTTCAAATCGGCAATGTGAGGGACATTTTGACGGACACGCTCAAAGTCGTCATAATCAAGGTCCACATCGACCGCGTGGGCCATCGCGATGAGATGAAGGAAGGCGTTTGTAGAACCACCGAGTGCCATGACGACTGTGATCGCATTTTCGAACGCTTCTTTCGTCATAATGTCCCGTGGGTAAATGCCTTTTTCTAATAACAAGTTTACCGCTTCGCCGGCGCGTTTTGCTTCGTCTTCTTTCGCTCCTGCTATCGCAGGTGTAGATGAAGAACCAGGCAGGGACATGCCCATCGCTTCAACGGCTGAGGCCATCGTGTTCGCCGTGTACATCCCACCACATGCACCTGCACCTGGGCACGCACTGCACTCGACTTCATGCAACTCTTCATCGGTAATCTTGCCGACTTGATGTTGGCCGACCGCTTCAAATGCAGACACAATATCCACGTCTTTACCGTGCAGCTTCCCAGGTTGAATCGTTCCACCGTACACGTATACGGAAGGGACATTAATGCGACCCATCGCCATTAAACAAGCGGGGGTGTTTTTGTCACAGCTGCCAATGGCAACGAGGCCGTCTAGACGCTCTGCATTCATGACCGTTTCAATGGAGTCGGCAATTACCTCACGACTTGGCAGGGAGAAGAACATGCCCTCGTGTCCCATGCCAATTCCATCAGATGTTGTAATCGTATTGAAAATGAGCGGAGCACCGCCATTCTCGGCACCACTCTTCGCAGAAATGGCGAGTTTGTCCAAATGTACATTACAAGGAGTGACTTCACTCCATGCGCTTGCTACGCCAATCATCGGCTTTTTGAAGTCTTCATCTTTGAATCCTACCGCTCTTAGCATGGCGCGATTTGGCGCACGATTCGGACTTTCGCTAATAATGCGGGAGCGGATGCGTAAATCTTTGTCTTTACTCATGAGGATACATCCTTTCTACGTCTGTTCATTGGATTTCTTGTTATGTACGCCTTTTCGTTGTTGAAGTTTTCTGAACATGTAACGAAGCATCGACAAACAAGGTTAGTACAATTTTAGCTGAAAAGCTCGAATTTTTGTAGTGCTTTACAGAAGAAAAGAGATGTTGACAGAAAATTAAATTTGTATACAATTATATTATAATACTTCAGCAAGTGAACTGAGGTGGTTGTACACAAAGGAGCATCGGCTGTGAAAAAAACATCTAAGCGTTTATCTGCTGCTGATTATGCTTATGAAGTGTTGAAAGAACGAATTATTGAACTCCAGTATCAACCAGCAGAGCATCTATTGGAAGACCAACTGGCGAAAGATCTAGAGATTAGTAGAACGCCGTTAAGGCAGGCATTGTACCGACTAGAGCTTGAAGGTTTGGTGAATAAACAAGCAAATGGACGGATGATTGTGACCCCTGTTACGCTTGAAGAGGCGAGAGAAGTGTTTGTCGTTCGTGAGATGATGGAAGGTCTCGTCGCAAAGGAAGCATCGGAGCGGATGAGCCAAGATGATCTGTATCGGTTGGAAGATACGATCGAACTCATGAAACGAGCGGTAGAGAGAGCGCGTTCGCAAGATTTCTTAAAACACAGCGAAGAGTTTCATGGAATTATCCAAGAGTGTAGTCATAACGATACGGCCAAACGCTTTCTTCTACAGTTGGAGAATAAAGTGGACCGGTATCGGCGCATCAGCGGGTACAAAAACCCCGCATATGCATTGAACACTCCATTGGAAGAACACATCGAGATACTGCAATTTCTTAAAGAGAAAAGCAGTAAGGAAGTCGAAGATCTCATGCGTGCGCATATTCGAAGAAGTTTGAAGACGATTGAAGAGACGATTGCAACAAATTCATCTTCACATTCATTCTGATGAAAGAGGTGCAGTACGATGAAGGAACAAACAGTGATTCCCGGTTTAGACGGTGTCATCGCAACAGAAACCGATGTATCTTATCTTGATGTAGAACAAGAAGAGATTGTCATTAAAGGCTATGACCTTATTGAGCTATCAGAAAAGCTTACGTATGTTGAACTGGCGTACCTATTGTTTAACGGGAAGTTGCCAACAGACCAAGAGCGGCTGGAGTTTGAAAGCGCTTTAAAAGAGTCGTATGCACTTCCTGACAATTTCTTGAAATTGTATGAGTACTTGCCGAAAGAAACGAATGCAATGGATGCACTTCGTACAGGAATTTCTGCTTTAGCCGGTTTTGAAGAGAAGCTTGAAGACCGCTCCACAAATGCGAACCAGGAGAAGTCACTTCGTCTTCTCGCGAAGATTCCTAATATTGTCGCGAATAGTTACCGCAAGCTAGAAGGAAATGAGCCGGTGGAACCGTTAGAGAATTTGCCATTTAGCAGCAACTTCTTGTATATGATTACCGGAAAAGAGCCGACAAAGCTTGAGGCAGAAGTGTTTGACCAGTCTCTTATGGTGTACAGTGAGCATGAAATGCCGAACTCCACGTTTACAGCTCGGGTGATTGCTTCAACACAAGCCGATATGTATGGGGCGTTTACTGGCGCTGTCGCTTCACTTAAAGGAAGTCTTCACGGCGGAGCAAACGAAGCGGTCATGCACATGTTGCTTGAAGGCAATACGACGGAAGGTTTTGAGAAACTGCTCTATGACAAATTAAAGAATAAAGAACGGATCATGGGATTTGGGCATCGCGTGTATATGAAGAAGATGGACCCGAGAGCGACGCTCATGAAAAAAGCGTTAAAACGACTTGCAAAAGAGCGAGGACGCGAAGATCTCGTTGAGATGTGTCAGCGTGGGGAAGATATTTTGCGTGAGGAAAAAGGGTTATACCCGAATTTGGATTATTACGCAGCACCTGTCTATTATTTGCTTAACATTCCAATTCCTCTCTACACACCCGTGTTTTTTGCAGCACGTGCCGTCGGTTTAGGGGCGCACGTCATTGAGCAACATGACAACAATCGTTTATACCGACCGCGCGTGAAATATACAGGTCCGAGAAACTTACACCCATAATCGTTGAAAGGATGAGTAATCAATGGATATTAAACTAAACGAAAAGCCATTAGTAGATGAAGTATTGTTACAAATTGCAGATTATGCCGTTAACGGAGAGATTTCAAGTGAAGAGGCGATGGACACGGCGAAGCTCGTGCTCATGGACTCTCTCGGATGTGCGTTTCTTTCCCTTCGCTACCCAGAAGCGACGAAGCACCTTGGACCGATCGTTCAAGGAACGCAAGTACCCAATGGGGTTCGCGTGCCAGGAACGCAATTTGAGTTAGACCCAGTTCAAGGCGCGTTCAACATTGGAACGATGGTTCGTTGGCTTGATTACAACGATACGTGGCTAGCAGCGGAGTGGGGACACCCATCGGATAACTTAGGTGCGATTCTTTCTGTTGCGGATTACATTAGCCGCGCGCGAGTGGCAAAAGGCGAAGAGCCACTTACGATGGAGGATGTGCTAAAAGCGACAGTGAAAGCGCATGAAATTCAAGGTGTATTGGCACTTGAGAACAGCTTTAACCGTGAAGGGTTGGACCACGTGCTCCTCGTAAAAGTAGCGTCTACCGCTGTCGCTACGGCAATGCTCGGTGGTACAGAAGCACAAGTTGCTGATGCGGTTTCTCAAGCATGGGTCGATAATTCCAGCTTACGTACGTACCGTCATGCACCAAATGCCGGCTCTAGAAAATCATGGGCAGCAGGTGATGCGACGAGTCGTGCCGTTCGTTTAGGACTGATGACGATGAAAGGTGAAATGGGTTATGCGAGTGCGCTAACCGCACCAAAATGGGGCTTCCAAGACGTATTGTTTAGCGGCAATTCATTAACGATCGCTCGTCCATTTGGGAGCTATGTGATGGAGAACATTTTGTTTAAAGTATCGTTCCCAGCAGAGTTTCACGCGCAAACGTCTGCTGAAGCCGCAGTACAGCTTCACCCTCAGATCAAAGATCGCATTGATGACATTCAAGAAGTGAAAATCACAACACACGAATCAGCGATCCGGATTATTGATAAAACCGGTCCACTTCATAACCCAGCTGACCGTGACCACTCTTTGCAGTACATTACAGCGATCGGCCTCATTTACGGTGAGCTAACCGCTGATCACTACGAAGATGATGTGGCAGCGAACCCACAAATTGATGCACTTCGTGAGAAGATGTATACTGTCGAAAACGAACAATACAGCAAAGACTATCTTGATCCAGAGAAACGTTCGATCGCAAACGCCGTTCAAGTCATTTTCAAAGACGGATCGAAAACAGAAGACATCGCGATTGAGTATCCGCTCGGTCATCGTCGTCGCCGGGAAGAGAGCATTCCGTTCCTTGAGAGCAAATATAAAGAAACACTTCACACCCGCTTCCCACAAAAGCAAGCGGATGAACTTTTCCAACTGTTCCAAGATCCTTCGTTTGAGAAGCTCGGCGTGCATGAGTTTATGGAGAAATTTACGATATAGGAGTGAATTTTCATGAGTTGGGTTGTGAACAATCATAGTAGTCAACAAGAATTGTCTGAACGGTTCCAGACACTCATCCAACAGGAAAAGATTTTGCAAATGCCAGGCGCTCATGACGGGATGAGTGCGCTCATGGCGAAGAAGACGGGGTTCGAGGCACTTTATCTTTCAGGTGCAGCTTTCACGGCGAGCCAAGGGCTCCCAGACGTGGGCTTCATCTACTCAAATGAAATTGCCGACCGTGCACAAGAGCTCGTTCGCGCAACCGATTTGCCAGTATTGGTTGATATTGATACGGGCTACGGTGGTGTGATTAACGTAGCAAGAGCGGCTAAAGAAATGGTCGAAGCTCGGGTTGCTGCTGTACAAATCGAAGACCAAGCGTTGCCGAAGAAATGTGGACATTTAAACGGCAAGCAACTCGTTAGTGTAGAAGACATGGCAGCCAAAATCAAAACACTAAAAGAAATTGCACCGAGCTTAATCGTCGTCGCTAGAACGGACGCAAAAGCTGTTGAAGGAAAAGAAGAGGCACTCGAACGCATTCGTGCATACGTCGATGCAGGCGCAGATGCCATCTTCCCTGAAGCCCTCGTAAACGAAGAGGACTTCAAATATTACGCGGATCATATTTCGGTACCGTTGCTCGCCAATATGACAGAATTCGGGAAGACGCCCTATTTCACAGCGGACCAGTTCGAAAACCTCGGCTTTTCAATGGTCATCTATCCGGTCACATCGATGCGTGTCGCCGCGAAAGCATACGAACGAGTATTTGCTGAGATTTATGCAAAAGGCACACAAAAGGACCACTTAGACGAGATGCAAACGAGAGCAGATCTGTACGAGACCATTCAATACTACGACTATGAAAGTCTTGACGATCAAATCGCAAAAACCGTCCTTCCTGTCGTCGGGAAGGAACAGCGATAATGTGAGAAAAAGGGGCTGCCTCAAAAGCCTCTAAAGTAAAATCGGAGTACAGATCGCTTATGATCTGTACTCCGATTTTTGTATGTACGTTCTTTCTGTATACCGTTTTGGCGAGCAAGTCATTGTGGACCATTCCGACTGATCGGAACGAAAGGAAGTGCCTTCTGCGGGACGAGTCCTCACAGGTTATAGCATGAACGGAAGACATTTATTGGATACAAGAATGTAGAGGTTCCATCGTGATTTCATACGAATGGACCGTTATGACAAAAGTGGGATAACTCCAATCGTGTTTATACCGGGTTGGGGCAGGGCATGGTTCGCAATGTGCGCGCTAGTTTGCTCTTTATAAGTGATCATTTCGTAAAACTTGCACGCAGTTTGGACTACATCGAACCCCTTACGACCGATTTCGGTTCGGCGCGAATCGCGCCGACAGCATTTTGGGTTTTCAAATCGGGGTTCGGGGCAGGGCGTGCGACTCAATCTTCATGGCGGTGTGGTGTGGACGAATGCGAGGTGCGGCTTTGGAACTAGATTGCCGTTCATTTTCTTTAAAGGGCTCAATCTGGTTCCATTAACGGATGTTTGGAAGTAGATGCTGGTCGATTGGAATCAGAAAGTGGCAAAACGGTCTCATTTGAGCGAATCTGATTCCAATCGGAGATCTTTGGAACTAGACTGTCCATTCCGCACAGGGATTCGAGTCAACTTAGGCGCTGCAAATGTAGAAAACCCATCATAAAACCGTTGATTGGAATTTTAAATGTTCAACAAGCAAAAGTACGAGTATACGGCTTCCAATTTCCCTATGCTATGTACCGTGCAAGATGTTGGGCTAATATCTTACCATAGAAACTCCTATGGTAAGATTTCTCTTCTTTTCCGCACCTGGGTGTTGCGAACCTTGCCATAGAAACTGAAAATCTCACCATAGAACATACAATGGTAAGATTTTAGTTAAATCGGCTTTCGAAATGGAAGAAATCCTACCATAGCTAGGAGCCACTCCGAGGTTTCCTATGTAAAAGTGCCAAGGCACTAAAAAGCGTAGCAATTTCTACACCTCTCATACACACCACCGACCTATTTCGGTTATCCAAATTTCAAATTATCATCGACATGGTCGTAAGACTGAGGAGGCTCATCGGTTTCTTCTCATTAACGAAAACACGGTGTGCGTCTTTTGGCCACCGGTGTCGCCCTTATACTCCAGAGAGAAAGCATCCGCCTGCAATGGAAATGAATAACCCACACTGGTTTTAGCTATCCGGAATCCTTTACTTGATTCAAGTTGTGATATTCATTCATAGAAAAAGGGGCTGTGCCCTAGGTTTATTCTAATACTTGAGCGGATAGCCCCTTTTTGTTTTTTCAGAAGTTCCGTTACATCGTATGATTATTAAAGGAAAAGCGGTTTATATTGGAGAATATTGCAGGAGTGGGCTGGCACTATGCACATGCATCGATCTTTACACTGAGGAGGTCGTAAAATGATTCGATTTATCAAACGTGCAACGCCAAGTTTCATAGTGTTGTTAATTGCGTCAGCGATATATATTTGGTTTTGGGACATGAATCGACAAAGCACGATCGCAGATGAACTTCAGGAGACAGAAGAGTCATTCGGCCCGTTTGACGACATACAACTAATTGATATGGATTCAGAGAAGCGTGTACGTAATCAAGAGGAACTGGTCAATTTTCTACAGCAGATTGGTGATGTAGACATCATTCTCACCGATGAACCTAGAGGGGATTATTTATATGAATTTGTGTTTCGAAACGACGAAGATAATATAACTACTCTGTGGACGATCTATGAAAATGGCGTATATTTCATCGCGCATAATAATTATGCAGCGACCGATGCCGATGATAATTTAATCCAGCAAATTGAAAATGCTGATTTTCATTGGGAATAGCGGTTCGACGAGTAAGTTAAATTCCGTTAGTCTCCACTCTCACCGACAATTTCATACGACCAAGATTCGCTGTCTTCAAACTCCTCGTCCAATATGGTGAGAACATCATCTAAATCTTCTTCTAGCGCATTGAACGTTTGATAAGAGATGTAGAACGTTCCTTCACCAGAATCTGGATTTATCCGACCGTATGTAGATACGACTCCCATAGGGTGTTTTTCGTGGAGATGTTCATTTTGCACAGTATCCACTGGGTGTCTCATACCGGGTTGATCGCTATACTCAATAAACAAGTAAGGTTCTGTAATATGATCAGGTAACGGTTCACTCGTTACATTGTACCCAAATAATAATCCAGCAAAGCAGACGACGAGCACGATCGATAGGACTGCTTTTTTATTCATAGCGCTACCCCCGGTAATCTATAGTAGTTAGATTTTTCGTATGAATCGTCCATGGCGACACCCGTTAGGTTATGCGATCAGGAATGAGGTGGAGATTTATCGAATGCGTTTCCTCCAGTATAACGGATGTGTGGAATATGGATGAAAAAATTCCTTTACAAACCGTTCAGGGATTTTTTTGTTGTGTACACCTAGTTTAACATGTCACTGGATTGTGACAAATCGGCTGAACATGAAGCGAACACGTGTGAAACACGGTCCGAGTTACGGAACCTCTTAGCCCGTGAAGTGACTGATGCACTTTTTGAGGTGGCTACCATGAATTGTTATGGTTTTTCTGATATAATAATACAGGTTTGACCCCACCCAGGGGTACAATGACATCACTGCAAGATGTACATTCGGAGGGAAAAACGATGAGTAAAGACTATCGTGTATTGTTGTATTACAAATATGTTGATCTGCCAGATTATGAAACGTATGCAGAGGAACATTTACAGTTTTGTAAAGAGTTAGGGTTGCGAGGTAGAATAATCGTCGCACCTGAAGGTATAAACGGGACCGTATCGGGTACGGTTGAGCAAACGGATGAATATATGGAACGCGTAAAGTCCGATGAACGTTTTCATGATATGTGGTTTAAAATAGACGACGTCGAGGAACATGCATTTAAGAAGATGTTCGTGCGTCCAAAGCAAGAGCTTGTTACGTGGCGTTTAGATGAAGAAATTGAGGTAAGTCCTAATGATAAAACGGGCAAGTATTTAAGTCCGAAAGAATTTCATGATGCGCTTCTTGACGAAGATACGATTGTCATTGATGGGCGTAATGACTATGAATATGAAATTGGTCACTTTCGTAACGCCATTAAACCGGAAGTGAATTCTTCGAGAGAATTTCCGGAGTGGATTGATGAAAACTTGGCCGATCTTAAAGATAAACGTGTCGTCACTTATTGTACTGGCGGGATTCGTTGTGAGAAACTGACTGGCATTCTCATGGAAAAAGGGTTTGAAGACGTGTCACAGCTGCACGGTGGCGTCGTGAACTATAGTCAAGATGAAGAGGTTCAGGGTCGTTTGTTTGACGGAAAGCTGTACGTGTTTGATGAGAGAATTTCTGTCCAAGCCAATCATACCGATGAAGATGTCGTGATTGCGAGCTGTCACCATTGTGGGACAACAGAAGATCGCTATATCAATTGTTCCAACCCTGAATGTAACCGGCAATATGTATGTTGCACAGCGTGTGAAGAAAAAGAACAAGCGGCTTGTTCGAGCGAATGTAAAGAACATCCGCGCAACCGCTGGCCGCAAATTAAAGACACGTATGCAGCGAAAGAAGCTTACTAGGAGGAATCGGTGTGGATGTTTTTGAAGCGATTCAATCGAGAAGAAGCGTAGGGAAAGTTGACCCACATGAACTTGTCGATAAGGAAACGTTAAAGCGAATTCTTGAAGCAGGCACTTGGGCACCTTCCCACTATAAAACCGAACCGTGGAAATTCTTCGTGCATACAGGCGAAGGAAGGCGTTCTCTCGGCAAAGTACTTCGCAGCATTGCCCGAGAAAAAATGGACGACGAGCTTTCTGATAAAGATTTGGAGAAGCTTGAGAGCACAGAGAACAAACCGTTCCGTGCACCGATTGTCGTTACGGTTGCCGTGGAGCCGAGCACGAAAGAAAAAGTGATTGAGATTGAAGAGTACGCAGCTGCGCATGCAGCCGCCCAAAACATGTTGCTTGCCGCTCACGCACTCGGGCTAGGAGCGATTTGGCGCTCAGGCAAACCAATGTATCATAAGAAAGTACGTGATTTCTACAACCTCTCTGAAGGCGGCAATATCGTTGGATTTATCTATCTAGGGTTTCCGAAGTCCGACAAAGAAAAGTCAGGCAAGCGTGTCCCTCATGAAGCGAAAACGACGTATATTCATGAAGAAATCGAGCGTATTGAATCGTAATATAGGTAAGCTTAACGAAAGGCGTGGAAGTGCGGATCAACATTGATCCGCACTTCCCGTTTTTTGTCGAAGATAAACTACTTCGTATGTAGAAATAAATAAATTGACAGCCGTTCACCGTGTAGGATAGCATTAAAACTGAGCGGTTTTCATAAAACCGATAAGTCAGCACATGAATGAGTGAGATAAGATGAAAGATAAAATCATTAAAGAATCACTTCATCGGTTTTCAATAGACGGATACTACAACACCTCGATGCAATCCATTGCTGAGAATTGTGGAATATCAAAGGCATCACTGTACAAGTACTTTGCATCGAAAGAAGATCTGCTCCTTCAGGCGTTTGAATACAACTTGGAGCAAATGTTACTAAGAGCAACAACGCTACAAGTTGATCCACAAAAATCACCGCGAGAACAGCTTATCGAAAAAATTGTTTCTGAATTAGAGTCGACGAAAGAGCATCGCCCGTTCATGCACCTCGTTTTGCGGACGGCACCGCCGAAGAAAAATGCTGAGCTTATGTCGATGTTCAAACGGACCCGTGCGCTTCTGATGAATTGGCATTATGACAGTTTAGAACAGATGTATAAAGGAAGTTATCGTGGAAACTTATGGGACCTTGTTGTCATGTTTCAAGGGACATTACGAGAGTACACAAGTCTAATGGTTGATGAACATAAATCCTTAAACTCACATGACGTTGCACATAAAGTCGTCGAGTTTGTTGAGGCGGCTGCACCTGTGCAGTTTACCAATCAAGCATTGCTCTCTGAAGAGATGATGAATGATTACGCAACGTATCGATTCGATGAAGACTTTGAAGGCATTGAAGCACATAAACGTACGTTATGTTGGCACATCCAAGACACGGTCGAAAGAGAAGCGTCGGCAAAGGATCGTTCCAAACTTATCGATGCCGCGGCGAAGCTTACTGAGGAAGCGACTCACGACAATCCAAGACAGTTTATGATTGAGTCTTTAGGTCGCTACCTCGCGGACTCCGTCTCGATATCGTCAGAGCTCCACACCCTTCAACAACTCATTGCCGCGCAACACGCTCATTTTCAAGAATAGACCGTATTAACTTAAGAAAAGAAGGAATAACATGAGTACACAGTCATCAATAATGAACACTCGTTCTATGGTTGCCATCCTTTTGGCAGCTGCGTTTATGGCGATCTTAAATCAGACGTTGTTAACGACCGCCTTGCCCCACATCATGCGTGATTACGGAATTACAGCAGATATGGGACAATGGGTAAACTCGGCCTTCATGTTAGTCAACGGTGTAATGATCCCGATCACCGCCTTTCTCATCGAGAAATATACAACAAGAAGGTTGTTTTTTGTCGCGATGGGGTTGTTCGCAGTCGGAACACTCGTCTGTGCAATTGCACCTACGTTTGAAGTATTAATCGCTGGCCGAGTCATTCAAGCAGGTGGAGCTGGAATCATGATGCCGCTTATGCAAACGGTATTGCTGCTCATTTTTCCCGTTGAGAAAAGAGGGTCAGCAATGGGAATGGTCGGCCTCGTCATTGCCTTTGCACCAGCGATTGGTCCGACATTATCTGGTTGGCTCGTCGGCATTTACCATTGGTCAATTTTATTTTGGATCATTCTTCCATTAGCATTGATTACGATTGCAGCGGCAGCCATGCGTTTAGAAAATGTATCGATTCTTAAAAACCCGAAGTTAGATATCACATCCATTATTCTGTCTTCATTTGGTTTTGGTGGAATTTTATACGGGTTTAGTTCTGCAGGTACTGCAGGGTGGGCGAGTGCGACCTTCCTCATCCCTGTTGTGATAGGTGTTGTAACATTGACGTTGTTTATCCTTCGCCAATTAAAACTCCCGCAACCGGTGTTAGAATTCAGGGTATTTCGCTATCCCGTATTTTTACTCACGACCATCATCGGTATGATTGTGTTTATGTCAATGATTGGATCTCAAACCATCTTGCCTGTTTACATGCAGGATATGCACGAGTTTACCGCTTTTGAAACAGGTCTTATGCTCTTACCAGGAGCAATCTTAATGGGAATTATGTCCCCGATCACTGGACGAATTTTTGATCGGATTGGGGCGAGAACGCTATCTTTACTTGGTCTTGGTATGATAACAGTGACAACCTTTATGCTCACGCAACTTTCGACAGACACATCGTTTCTATACTTGACGCTCGTATCAACTGTGCGCATGTTAGGGATTGCCCTTTGTATGATGCCTGTCACAACAGCGGGCATTAACAACTTGCCGAATTCATTAATCCCCCACGGGACGGCTATGAACAATACGATGAGACAAGTGGCGGGAGCCATTGGGACCGCACTCCTCGTTACAGTAATGACCCAAGGGGCCGTTTCAGACGGTTCAATGGAAGGGGCCGTCCGCGGCGTGAATTTAGCCTTCTTACTTGCAGGGTCCTTCTCCGTTGTTGGATTACTGCTTGCCTTTTTGCTCAAAAGAAAACCAACTGAACCGAGCGACTCGATGAATGCGTAGCCCAAAAGGGTGCGCCTTCATGGTATCGGTTGAGGGGAGTTACATATGGGAGATCAACAAATGCAACATATCAAAAAAGCACCGATCGTTACGGTTCTCCTTATCGGTGCTTTTGTCGCGATATTAAATCAGACTTTACTGACAACGGCGTTGCCTCACCTAATGAGTGACTTAAATATTACAGAGAATGAAGCGCAATGGGTGACGACAGTGTTTATGCTTGTAAACGGCATTATGATTCCGATTACAGCATTTCTTATTGAGAAATTTTCCACTCGTCGATTATTTTTGACAGCAATGGGTTTATTTGTGTTCGGAACGTTCGTCTGTGCGCTTTCTCCGGTATTCTCCACGCTTATGGTTGGAAGAGTCATTCAAGCATCGGGAGCCGGAATCATGTTGCCGTTAATGCAAACATCGTTTCTTTTATTGTTTCCTATTGAAAAGCGAGGAAGTGCGATGGGGATGGCAGGGCTCGTCATTTCATTTGCTCCGGCAATTGGGCCCACCTTATCTGGATGGCTCGTTGAAGACCATCATTGGTCAATCTTATTTTGGATCATTTTGCCTATCGGAATTGTGAATACAATTCTTGCGTATTTTTTCTTGAAAAATATTGCGACCATTCGCGAGCCAAAGTTGGACATTCGCTCCATCATCTATTCGACTTTCGGTTTTGGTGGATTGCTGCTCGGGTTCAGCTCTGCCGGTGATGGCGATTGGACAAGTTTAAATGTGTTAGTCCCAATTATCGTCGGAGCTGTAACACTATTCGTGTTCATCAGAAGACAATTCCGTTTGGACCAACCGATTCTTGAGTTTCGCGTATTCCAATCACGCACCTTCACGTTCTCGGTGCTCATCGGAATCATTATCTTTCTATCCATGATTAGTTCGGCAACCATTTTGCCGATCTATATGCAGAATATGAATTCTTTTTCAGCGTTTGAGTCAGGGCTTATTCTACTTCCTGGGGCCATCATGATGGGGATCCTTTCGCCGATTGCAGGTCGAGTGTTTGACAAAATCGGCGTCAGGTACTTAGCGATACCCGGGTTGTTTCTCATTTTTATCTCGTCTGTCATGTTCACGAATTTGCAGGCAGACACGTCAGCCACATATTTGAGTGTAGGTTATGCCATTCGCATGGTCGGAACCGCAATGGCCATGATGCCGATTACAACCGCAGGGATTAACGACTTGCCACGAGTACTTATCCCCCATGGTACGGCGATGAATAATACGTTAAGGCAAGTCGGCTCATCAATTGGAACGGCACTGTTTGTCACCATTATGACAACCGCCACGGTTAGCGCGTACGCGAGCGAAGTCGAGTCACTCATTTACGGTGTAAACATGACGTTTATTATCGCGTCGGTGTTGGCTGCAATCGGTTTTGTGCTCACCTTTCAATTCAAGAACAAAGATCAATAGAAAAACCACAGCGCTATTGCTGTGGTTTTTCATTCAAAGAACGATATGCGCCTCGGTAGTAGACGAGTGGATCTTCAACGTCTTTGTCGTTTAACTGCATGTTTTGAACTTCGCCAATAAAGATCGTGTGGTCGCCAGCTTCTACCTCATCGTATGTGGTGCACAAGAGCTGGACCATCGCTTCTGGAATGACGGGATAGCCGTTAAAGTCGGCAAAAGCAAACTGCTCTTTACCTGGAACTTGATTTGCAAACAACTTCGAAATGTCTTCTTGCGACGTGTCGAGAATGTTGACAGCAAATCGTTTCGACTGGGTTATTTTTTTGTACATGTTCGTTCGATGGTCAACAGAAATGGCAATGAGTTTAGGTTCTAATGAGATGCTCATAAACGCATTCGCTGTCATGCCGTGAATCTCTCTGTTATTTTCAGTCGTGACAACGGTTATTCCTGTTGTAAAGTTCGCCATCGCACGACGGAATAGATGATCGTCCATGTCAGACACTCCTTCATTTGCTACCTAAATTAGATCTATACTATTAACGTATGATGATTCAAATAAAAAGTACGCATCTGTTATTCTAACAAGTGAGCGTGCGAAAGGCGAGTAATCAGCTCTTCAGTGTAAGAATTGAATGATTATTTTAGGGAAGAACAATATTGAAGTCAATCGGTGTATTCCTGCGAAGAAGTCATGTATGATAGGGGTAGGATATGCTAAGAAAGGAAGGCGAAGTCATGCCTAGCGAAAAGCTACACACGTTTTTGAATGAAGGATTAAATGAATTGAAAGAAAAAGGTTTATATAATGTCATTGACCCGTTGGACGGTGCAAACGGCGCAGAGATTACATTGAATGGCAAAAAGATGATTAACTTGTCTTCAAACAACTATTTAGGGTTGGCAACAGACGAGCGATTAAAGAAAGAAGCTGTTAACGCGGTAGAACAGTTTGGCGTCGGTTCTGGTGCTGTACGAACGATTAACGGTACACTAAAGATCCATGAAGAGCTTGAAGAGAAGTTGGCTCAGTTCAAACATACAGAAGCGGCGATTGCCTATCAATCAGGTTTCAACTGTAACATGGCAGCCATTTCTGCAGTAATGAATAAAAACGATGCGATTCTTTCGGATGAGTTGAACCATGCATCCATTATTGACGGTTGCCGCTTATCGAAAGCGAAAATCATTCGTTACAATCATAGTGACATGGAAGATCTTCGTCAAAAAGCAAGTGAAGCCGTAAAAGAATACGAAAAAGTTATGGTCATTACTGACGGCGTATTCTCGATGGATGGGGATGTAGCAAAGCTGCCTGAAATCGTTGAGATTGCTGAAGAATTCGGCTTGATCTCTTACGTCGATGATGCACACGGCTCTGGTGTGCTTGGCGATGGAAAAGGGACAGTTAAGCATTTCGGGTTGTCTGATCGTGTGGATATGCAAATGGGCACGTTATCAAAAGCAATCGGAGTTGTTGGTGGTTACGTAGCCGGTAGTCAAGCACTCATTGATTGGCTCAAGGTTCAATCAAGACCGTTCCTATTCTCGACGTCACTAAGTCCTGCTGATGTTTCGGCATGCATTAAAGCCATCGACATTTTATCGGAATCAAAAGAACTGCAAGAGAAGCTTTGGGAGAATGCCAAATACTTGCAGGATGGGTTGAAAAAGCTCGGATTTGAAATTGGCGAGACTAAAACACCAATTACACCTGTGATTATTGGTGATGAGAACAAGACGCAAACCTTTAGCAAGCGGTTGATGGAAGAAGGCATCTACGCGAAATCAATCGTGTTCCCAACCGTTCCTAGAGGAACAGGAAGGGTTAGAAATATGCCAACCGCCGCTCATACGAAAGCGCAGTTGGACGAAGCACTCCAAGTGTACGAAAAGCTAGGAAAAGAATTAAACGTGTAAAGGGGGAAGGGCAGTCGGACGTTGATTGCCCAGCATCATAAATGAAAAAGATTCTACTCACGGGTGCGCTTGGTCAAATTGGATCAGAGTTAACAGCAGCACTGCAGCAGAAGTATGGTACAGACAATGTCGTTGCAACAGATATTCGGTACAGCGAGGGCGCATTTGGAGAGGGTGCGGTCTTTGAAACGTTAGACATTATGGACGGTCAAAAACTACTAGATATCGTAAAGAAGCACAAGGTTGATACGATTATTCATCTTGCTGCGATGCTCTCTGCTAACGCTGAAAAGCACCCACAACGTGCTTGGGACATCAACATGAATGGCCTCATGAACAGTCTAGAAGTAGCACGTGAAGAAAACTGCAAATTTTTCACTCCGAGCAGTATAGGGGCTTTTGGTCCTTCGACGATTAAAAACAATACACCACAAGTGACCGTTCAACGACCAACGTCAATTTATGGTGTGAGTAAAGTCGCAAGTGAACTTCTATGTGATTATTATTTTACGAAGTTTGGTGTCGATACACGTGGTCTTCGTTTTCCTGGTCTTATTTCGTATTTGACCCCACCTGGTGGTGGAACGACAGACTATGCAGTAGATATTTATTATCAAGCTGTGAAGAAAAAGAGCTACACGTCATTCCTTGATCGAGGCACGTATTTGGATATGATGTATATGCCAGATGCTATTGGTGCAACAATGCGTCTACTGGAAGCTGAGTCTGGTGATTTGATTCACCGAAATGCCTACAATGTCACGGCGATGAGTGTAGACCCGGAATCAGTTGCGTCGTCCATTCGTAAGCATATTCCTGAGTTCGAACTGAGCTACGATGTAGATCCGATTCGTCAAGCGATTGCAGAAAGTTGGCCAGATCATATCGACCCGACAGCTGCAAAAGAGGAGTTCGGGTTTAATCCTCAATATGACTTGGACCGAATGACTGCCGATATGCTCAAACAAGTGAAACCAAATTAACAAAGCAAAAATCCCGAGTAACTTATCGTAACTCGGGATTTTTTTGCAGTTTTTTATAACTAATCGATGACCTCATAGCCATCATTATCATATGCCTCCACGTACGTAATCACTTCCTCGACGTACCAGTCAGCGCGATTGTAAGCGAAGAGGGCTTCCTCAATCTCACCGTTCGCAGCGCCGTTGGACGCGAGGTATCTTGCGGCGGCGTAAATGGCGTCTTCATGATCCCAAGGGTCAGCAACACCTTTATCTTGAACATCCATGCCATACCCACCATGTAGATCAATTTGATCTGGGTCAGTGAGTACATTTGCTGGGATCTCTCCAGCGCCATTTCCTTCACATGTCGGGTGACTCCAACCAAACCAAGTACAAGGCATGAATTGCATTGGCCCTTCAGCACCCGCCGGGGAAACCATCGGATCCATCGTTGAGAAACGCGTCTCTACCCGGTGAACAGCTGCAAGTAACTCCCAAGGAATGTCAAATTCATCGGCAGCTTCTTGGTAGATCGGAATGTATTCTGCAGGAATTTCATTCGGCGCAAACCCCGATATTGATCCATTCAGAATACGGTCCAATTGTTGCTCATTGGAGATGAAATAAAATAGACTTACGACTCCTACTGCTAAAATCGTGAAGACAGCAGGAATTCCAAATAGTAACAGACGTTTAGATTTGCGTTTTGACTTCGGCATCGTTCCATCATCCTCACTTGCTCCACGTTCCTACTCATTCCATCATATCGCTCAAAGCCATAGGTTGTCCACGGTATCGCTTAATTGTCAGATACATCCACTTCATGAACAGGCATCGAATGCATACCCCGAGCAGTTACATGTGGCTGAACATAGTAGAGGGCAGGCTCTGCATAAGTGAAATCAGCTGTGTAGACGCCATTCTCTGTATGTTCTGCAGGCACCATAGCGCTGTTTTCTTTTTCGCCATCCGTCCACACTTCAATGATGACTTCGTTGGCATCTTCCACACCGTCACCTGCTTGTGTTACTTCAATTTCAAAAGTTACGTCATCGCCGACGCTTGCAGATGCTTCATTTAATACGTCAACTTCGATCGGTTCGGTAGAAAGCTCAGGTTGCTCTTCTGTATCTTGACTACAAGCTGTAAGCAGTCCAATAGTCAAAATGAGTATTGTTCTTTTTAACACACCATCACCTCAGCATTATCTTACCTTATCTCGGAGGTGTGGAGAAGTCGTAAACGAATTGTTCACCATATTTTCATGGAGTTAAAGTAGTTAGACGAATTTTAGTAGAAATTCGTTGATCTTTTTTGTGACATTAATTTCGTTCTTTTTCTTCGAGAAGCCATGTCCTTCATCGTCAAGAACGAGATAATCTAACTCAGACCCTTGCGCGCGCAACGCTTCCACAATCTGGTCTGATTCTTCTTGTACGACGCGAGGGTCGTTTGCCCCTTGTACGACTAACATCGGCTTCGTCATAGAAGATAAATAAGTAATCGGTGAGTCTCTCGTAAACCGTTCCTTGTCGGTTTCAGGATCGCCGATCCACGTTTTCATAATCGGTTTCCAAAATTCTGGAACAGAATGATAGAAACTAAACAAATTCGAAACACCAAAGATATCAACGACAGCTTTAAAGTATTCGGGGTGTCTACCGTGAAGAAGGAGAGCCATATACCCACCATAACTTCCGCCTACGAGCAAGGTCTCTCCTTTTTTGTAGCCGTATTCCTCAATCATATAATCTAGACAGTGGACGTTATCTAAACGTGGACCGTAACCCCAATCACCTTCCACAAGCTTCATGAACGTTTTCCCATAATTAGACGACCCGCGAAAGTTCGGAGCGATAATGGAAAAACCAGCATACGTCATCGCTTGAAACATCGCACGAAATGATTTTCGTTCCGAAGCTTGTGGACCGCCGTGTGGCCATAAGACAAGCTTGCCGTTGTTGTTCTCACGGTGAGCTTTAAAATACAGTGCTTCAATTTCTGTATCGTCGAATGAACGATAGGTAATGACATCAGGCTCGCTCAATTCTTTCTCGTCTATACCTGGAATGCTGAACTCCGTCAAAGGTGCCCACTTTTCATTCTCACGTCTTCTATACAAATTAAATGGCGACGTTGCTCCGCGTCCGAGCAAGTAGAGAGCCCCCGACTCACCGATGTGCAGTTTTTCGACGATGCTTACAGGCAGTTCGGTTTGAACGAGCGTGCTTGCTTGAATATCGTACACGTAAAGCGTATCTTCAACGCCAGAGCTAGATACGAGATAAAGCAGTTGTTTTTGTTTGTCATAGCTCATAGAAGTAAAATCTTCGTGAGGCTCATCGGTTAACTTCTCGATCTTTTCGGTCGTAACGTCGATCTTCACTAGATCACTCGTTTCAGACCCTTCATTCGTTAAGTAATAAAATGTATCTTCTCCGATGAATTGTCCACCCGCTACGTTATGCGATTGTTCACTGTCATTTGCAAGCGGAATGGTTTTGCCATTAGCGAGAATAAAGGCCGGGGAGTGACTGTTTGCAAATAATTTCATGTACGCGACTTTTCCAGATTTCGAGGCGGTAATAAACATGTGAGCCGCATCTTTACCTTCAATCATGACGTAATGATTCCCCGTAACGAGATCATATGAACAAATGTTTAGAAACGTTGAATTGTCTTTCGTCGTTGTATAGTATAAGGTGTTGCCGTCGTCTGTTAATTCCCCAATCATAAACCGGTCGCCTTCACCAGTAAGAAGAGGAAGGAGTTCTCCACCACTTTCGGGAAGGGCATAAATTTGTGCATTTTCATCTCCGTCGTTATCAAATGACGTAATTAACGACTGTCCGTCTTTAGAAAACGTCATGCCAAAATTGCTTTGACCAATCGAAGTAATCGGTTGAGAGAAGCCAGTCGACAAATTCATACGCCAAACTTCATATGAACCGCTCATATTTGTTGAGTACATTAACTTTTTTTCATCGCGAGATACCGCGAACGTTTGGATCGGATACGTATGGAAAAACTGTTCATAACTCGGCTTTGGAAAAGAAAACATATTGTCACCTCTTGTCGTTTTTTTTACCACCTGTAAATTTCTTGATCGCTGAAGAAAATCCTGCTTTTTTATATGTTTTAGAAGGAGTTTGAGTGGGAAGAGTTATACTAAGGAGATGATAACAATGACAGCACCTGTATATAAAGAATTTATGAATGATGATGAAGCAGTAAAAGCAATTGATCAACTCAAAGAAAAAGTAGAAGAAGACCAAATATATGTACTCACCCACGACGACGATCATACAAAGCGTGTCGCTAATCGTGCCGATGCCGAAACTGTAGGCATGAGCGAAACCGGACTAACTACTTCTGTAAAGAATGTGTTCCGCAAAAAAGGTGACGAATTACGTGCACAATTCCAAGAGCTAGGTTTTTCAGAAACCGAAGCTAACAACCTAGAAGGTGAACTAGACAAAGGCGCAGTAATCGTCGTCGTCAAAGATGCACCTGCAGGAGTGTCGCTCTAAGCTAAACACATGTAAAGAATAGAGAAAAAGCCTAACAGAGCCATGAGCTCTGTTAGGCTTTTTTCATTGGAGTTGAATCTTATCACTGTAAAAAGCTAAATACGGTTTAAAAGCGGGTGAAAGTTAGGTAGAGAGGAGTCGCTCTATACATGAGGATCTTTAAATATTTAAGGAAAAAATAATACAAACAGTCACGTTCACTGCCTCATTGAATCAATGGAGCAATACTGGCTTGAGCCGCTGACATGAAAGAATACAACGCTACCTTTAACGACTAGAAAAAAACATTTGGGGAATTTTAGGAGACACTCGATTCTTATATGTTGAGCGAGAGGATTTCTTTAAGAACCAATGAGTAGCTCGGTAAAGTGGAAACTGTGCTCGAGTTGCGACCGAACTGTTCTCAAGTTTAGGAAAATCGCAGGAAAAGCGATATATTTTCCTAAACTCGGTAACAGAATGAGCAAACTCGGTAACAGATCACCGGGTCATGTATACATCCCCGCCTCGAAGTACCTACAAGACGTCGGCGCGGTTCGCGCCGAACCGAGTGCGGTTTCGTGTCGGCCCCGCCGGGGCCGACGTGTCGTTGGCACTTAAGCCTGGAATCTGCGCTTTAGTTGGAACAAACTGCGCAGGAGTTAAGCGGAATGAGCGCCAAAATCGTTAAACTAGACAAACTTGCGCGCAAAATAGCACCGCGCTCCCCTCCAACCCAACTACGCAATCAGGAAAATGTTAAGTTCATTCTATATAGATCGTTTTTCACTAATTTCAGCACCGGCGGTGGCGCTGATCGCTTATTTTTGGGGATGAATAGGAGACGCACGATCTAGATCACCCTCCGAAACGATCTGGACCACCTCAAAAACATTACCGCTTATCTGTGACTAACAGCGACCAATACCGAACTTCAACTCTGTTTATTCACATAAACCTAGAGGGCAAGAAACCATCGGCACCGTAGGTGCCGAAGATAAACAACTTCCGTCGGCATGCATCATGCCGACGTCTCGTAGGCGTTTAAACAAGGCGTTGGTTAACTAGGAGTGGATGAGAGGGTGTCACCTTCTTAATAAGGAAATCACTATTTCTAATGGTGTTCTGAGAAGTCTGTGACCACACTGAAAAACGGATGCCCAGTTACGGGTCATCCGTTTTTCAGTGATCGGGCCCTTAAATAGTGGGCAGCCACTTTTTACGAGGAGTTACATACTGCGGAGATTAATAGGTCTAGTTTCTTTTCCATTCGATGCAGCAAGTAAAATGCGACAACTGCCGCAAATCCATGGTTTAAAAGAAGTGGGAGCCATTCATCCATCATTCTATTTCCTTTCTATTGCTCGTTGGTCGCTTCGAACAACGGTTCCACTGTTCTTGTCACAATGCGTGCATCAACAATTGTAGCCAAATCCCCGCCACTAGACGTAAATACGTTTTCTTCAATGATCGTATTCATAGTCATTTCTAACTGCTCGGCAGTTAATGTGTGCGCGGGTTCAGGAATGGACAACGTGCTCATGCGGTTCTCGCTGTTGCGAAATCGCAATTCAAGATTTTCAGTCATCACGTACTCTCCTTTCAAGTGAGCATTAATTAATCATTTTGTTGTTGCAATAAATCGTAATCATTTCGTCGAATAGCTGCGACGAGAGGCAGTTCGGTAAGCTCTGAAAAAGATAACATGACCGTGCGAACAGCACCATCTGTTGCAGAAGCTTTGACATTGTTCATGCGACGGACGAAGTGAATCTCTTCACCTTCTTCTGTAAAGTCTTCTAGAAACCGTAGTTCCACCATTGTATTTGCAGGTTGCATTCGTATCACCTCCTTCATGTTAGAGATCGTTTGAAATAGAAGAAAAGGGGAGGGTGATTGTGTGCAAATTTTTGAAATAAGCGTAAAATGGGTAGGGAAATGGGGAGGATGAGATGCATAACAACAAAGAAGCAGCATTAGGTGCAGGATCTGCATTGGTCGCCTACGTATTGTGGGGACTTTTGCCGTTATACTGGAAGATGACAGAAGCAGCTGCCCCGATGGAAACCCTTGCTCATCGAGTCGTATGGGCGCTACTTTTTATGGTGATCTTACTTTTGGCAATAGGTAAAGGAACGACCACGTTGAAAGAAATTGCCAGTGTGTTTCGTAAAAAGAAAACAGCGATGGCGATTAGTGCAGCAGCAATACTCATTTCAATAAATTGGTTTGTATTTATCTTTGCTGTCAACACAGACCGTGTTATTGAGGCAAGTCTTGGCTATTACATAAATCCATTGATGAATGTATTGCTCGCTACAATTTTCCTAAATGAAAAATTAGCAAAGAAAGAAATCATCGCCGTTCTTTTTGCAGTCGTAGGCGTCTTAATTATGACCGTCTATTATGGCTACTTTCCTTGGGCAGCATTTGTTCTTGCCTTAAGTTTTTGTGGTTACGGACTCATCAAAAAGCTTGTACCAATTGGTGCACTCAGTGGATTAACGATTGAAACATTACTCGTGACACCGTTCGCATTAGGTTTTTTGGCTTGGCTTTCATTTCAAGGAACGAGTAGTTTTTCTGTGACAACGGATCCGATGTTGTCGATTGTATTAATAGGTGGTGGGTTAGCAACAGCACTTCCTTTACTATTATTTGCTGTCGGGGCGAAACGGATTACCTTCTCTTTAATTGGTATCTTGCAGTATGTTGCGCCAACGTTTATGCTCATCATCGGTGTATTTATCTTTCAAGAGCCATTTAGTACGATTCAACTCATTTCTTTTGCAATGATCTGGGTAGGGCTTTTATTATTTTCTTATTCGCGGTTTCGCATTAGGTTTTCGCCTGGCGTTCAACATTAACTTTTGATAACAGATAAAAACCCTTGATCTCCAAATGTAGAGAATCAAGGGTTTAATCATTCATAACTAGCTTGTTTTCTTGCGAGCTTGCCGATCGAAAGACATTTGAAAGTCTGGTGAACTTGTATGGCCTTGGAATTTACGTCTTGCTGCTTTTAGTTCATTCTCAAGTGCGGCAAAAATTCGATCCAGGTGCTCCTCAGTATATTCATAATTATTGCGGTTGGAGAGGTTACCGATTAAGCGAATCTTTTTTACGGTTTCCTCCGTTCTTCTTTTGGCAATTCGTTCGAATTTTGAGAGTTTGTCTTCCATGGCTTGTACTCCTTTCAAGTTCTTTTCTTAATTCTAAATAATATAACCGTAGAAAAAAATTAGAATTTGTAATAAATAATAGGAAATTTTAGTGTTTTTTTGTCGAATATTAGTATTTTGTCGCACTTCCTGAGAGGTTGTTGATTTTTGGGCAGTTAAATGAGGCGAAGCGTCATGTCAACAGCAAAGTAAACGAGAACAATACTACACACAAACATAAGGCCGCGAAGGGTTCCATCATTGATTAAATGTCGGGAGAAATGTACAGTTAGTGCAATGTTTAAATTCCAGAGGATCACACCAAATATAATAAAAAAACTATACAGCAATACTTCTGATAATGAAAAATGGGCGATGCCAGATAATGTCGAACCGAAGATTCCAAACCAAAACACGAAATTGATCGGGTTAAACAGCGCCATTCCAAACCCAGTGAAAAACGAGGAAGACCCGCCGATGTGACGTTGTTGCATACTTTGGAGAATGTTACCTTTCATACCTGTCGCAAATGCTGACCACGCCAAGTAGGACAGTAACACAACGCCGATGAGCGTAATCGTAACTTCTACCGCTGGTTGCGAAATAAATGCAGTCATGCCGAAGTAGATGCATACGAGGAACAATACATCAGCGGTCATTGCACCTAACCCTGTTAACCAAGAAGGGAAAAACCCTCCATGAATGCCTCGTTTAATCATTTCAATATTCACTGGGCCGACCGGTGCCGCTAAACTTACCCCGAGCATCATCATTTTGAATACGAGAAACAATTCCATTGCCTTTCCTCCCTACATCCTTGTCCCTATGTATCACTGTATGAAATAAGAGGCTTGTCAATACATAAGTTATAAATATTGCCGTACATATGTATGGATTACAGAAAGAATGGAGGTAGGTCTTATTCAGCTGTCTACCGTACAGCAAGCAGAAGATTATTACCTGGACAAATCAGCATCGGGGTGGGAGCGCGAGGTATTTCGTGGCTTTTGTGGGGATCTTCTCGACGATGAGTTGGTGTTTCCGTGTGTACTCGGTGTGCACGGGTTGAAAATGGGCGAATTGGAATTTTGCTTTGTTCCTCATCATGATCGTCACAACTTGACGCATTTAGCCTCTCGTTTGACTCATTACGTTCAATCGAGTCGCACGTATGGTAGAAACACATCATTTGTTGCGTTTTTTCAGCCAGATGAACAAACGAAGAACCTCGCGGAATACGAAGAAGAGTTTTGGAATGTGTTGCAACGCCTGCATACCATTGACGAAAGCGAATGGCCAAAAGAGGTTGATGTTCATCCGAGTGAACCTTTATGGGAGTTTAGCTACGCAGGTGAGCCACTGTTTGTCGTTTGCAATACCCCTGCCCATGTGAAAAGAAAAAGCAGATCAGCAAAAACGTTTATGCTTACCTTTCAGCCGAGGTGGGTATTTGATGACATTGATGGTACGACGAAGCGAGGGCGTCATATTCAAAGCCTTGTGCGGCATCACCTTGAAAACTATGATGAGACGCTACCTCATCCAGACTTAAAATGGTACGGAGAACCTGGAGGAAGAGAATGGAAGCAGTATTTTCTTGGCGAAGACAATCGTGAACAAAAAAGCAAATGTCCGTTCCATTATAAAGGGGGAAGCGTGAATGAAAACAGCTACGGAAGTCGTTAAGCTTGACCATGTAATTTCTGATCTTTTGCCATCTTGTCAGACAGGGTCGGTAGAAGTTCAGCGAGACTTACCTCATCACGAACACGAGCCTCATACGCATCCGTCTGATGAATTGCTCCATGTGATTCGTGGTTCAATCACGTTTTATATTGATGGTGAGCCATTTACTTGCTTTAAAGGAGACCGCCTCTCGTTAAAAAGAAATACGCCTCACTCTTCAAAAGCTGGCCCGAATGGTTGCACGTATGTCATCGCTGTGCTTAAATCGTAATAATTGTGCATGAATTAGCTCGCCTCTCTTCATACTATGAGGAAATGAGAAGGAGGCGTTTCTATGCAAGGTGAACAACAGCCAAACGATACATCGGCAATGACCAACCACGGTGGTCATGAACTTTTTGATGGCCATGAGATGCTGGCAGGCATGATTAACGTGTTGGATCAGTATATGATCTTTAAACCATACGTAAAAGATCAACAATTGCTTGATATTCTTGAGCGGCAGTACGACTATTTAACAGCGCAGTATAATCGGATGGTAGAAGCTTTTTCTACGGGTCAAAAACCAACAACAGACATCAAGCCTTATGCGATGACACAATCTCATACGGTCACGTACGGCATCACGCCGTCTGCGCCGAAGAAACCGAATGCTAACTTGAGTGAAGTGAAAGAAACGGGGGTTTCTGCCCACATGCTCGGACTGATCAAGTCAACGAGCTCGCTTTTTGCTATGGCAGCTCCAGAAGTGACGAACCCGGTATTTCGAAGAGTCATCGCAGATAGCGTGCCAGACCTTATTGAAATGGCGTATGATATCTTCTTATATCAAAATAAACACGGATATTACCAAGTACCTAAACTGAATGGTCAAGATATGAATCAGATGCTTAATAGCTTTACGACGAGTAACACTAAAATGCAAACGGGTACCAATCCCCCTCATTAACATGAAAAACAAACGCCCCAAATGTTGTGTTTTACACAAGCATTTGGGGCGTTTGTTTTAAGGGAAATAGTTAGCGATTTGTTTTAGGTTTTCGACTGATGAAATGTCTGAATCTTGTAAGGGAACGTAAATGCGTCTTTGGCTTTTAAAGCGATCGTCGATTAGCGTACGATAATAATCCTCTTGTTGTTTTCGATTGAGAAAAAAGGCGGGCAAGTCGACACCTTCAGGCATACATTTATTGACGACGATGGTATGTACATTCATTTGATGTTGTGCGAGTTGTTCAACAGCCCGCGTCGTCTCTTCAATGGGTAATTTCTCTGGTGTAAGCACATAGACGAATTGGGTTTTTGTCCGATCAAGAAGAATCGTCCGTGCTGAAGAAAACTTCTGTTTTCTTTCCATAAGAGTTTGATATATCGGATCCTCCACCGGTTCTCCGTCATTGAGCAAAGTGCTATAGTTATCAGTCACCGTTTTCCGGCGTTTAAGCATCCCATTAATCCAGGCACTCATCAGGTCTGGCAACGTGAGCAACCGCAGGGTGTGGCCAGTCGGAGCCGTATCAAAAACAATGCGGCTGAAATTCTTTGTTTCATCTAAAATGATCGACACTAACCGGTCAAACAGTGCGCTTTCGTCAGCGCCTGGCGACTGTGCAGCCAAATCAATTTGTCGATGAACCTCAGGGATTCGATGAGAATGAACGAGGTTTTTTAAATTTTCTTTTACACCTGCGATATATCGTTTTGCTTCGGTTGGGGCATGAACTTCCAAACCGAACAAATTGCCTTCAAGGGGTGTAATCGTATTCCCGATCGGTTTGTTAAATAAATCTTGCAAATTGTGGGCTGGATCTGTAGAAACAAGAAGCACGCGTTCGCCAGCTGAAGCTCGCGCCAATGCATACGCAGAAGATGACGTTGATTTCCCAACGCCACCTTTCCCTCCAAAGAAAATGATCTGATCGTTTGACATCACTTTCACCTCTATCTCTGTTTAGCAGCACCGAATGTTATCCAATGGAGACTTTTCCATTCCCATACGCAAATGCCATTCATGAAAATTCTCAATCATCTCAGGATATAATTCCAGTGTGTAATACGAGACGGGATTCGGCAAGCCAAGCAACTCTGAGAAGCAAAGAAGATGAAATAGGTCATCTTCTTCGCGCAACTCACGTTTGACCTCAGCACGATGGGGAAGTCTTAAAACTTCATCATACCAAGCGAATGCTTGCTTCATCTTTGAAACAAAAGTCATAAAATCACCTACTATACGTCGAGGTCTCGACGAGGTTTTTCGTTTTTAAATAGTGTGATTGCTTCAATACAAATCCAGGCAGCAAACACGAAGATAATTGAACCGAGAACAAATAAGAGTAGATCACCATCGGGTCTTGTAAACAGCCATTCTGTTGTAATTTGTAGAATCATTGCATACATTGTCATAACGAGCAAGAAGATCATCGGAATGAGCGTGACGAGATAATTTCGACCAAGTCTTCGTAACCAAATGGTAATTAATAGTAAGGCAATACCCGCTAGCAATTGGTTAGACGTACCAAACAATGGCCATAGTAGATAACCTCCTGCGCCGAATCCGCGATCATCTCCTGGGATAAGGACGAGTAAAGCACTGGAACCTACAGCGATTGAAGTGGCTACATGCTTCTTCGTTAGTGCATAGGCTTTATACTCTGCTGCAATTTCAGAGATGATGTAACGCATGAGCCGAACGGCTGTGTCTAGCGTTGTTGCTGCAAAGCTAATGACGATCACCGCAACAATGGTTTGCGCCATTCCCTCAGGAATACCAAGACCTGAGGCTAACACCCCTGCACCCATAATGAAGTTCGTTAATCCATCGGCATTTGCTACATTGAAACTACTATATGCAGCTGTAAATTCATTGGCAGATGAGAAGAGTGTAACAACCGCAATGATGGAAATGAGTGCGAGTACCCCTTCACCTACGGCTCCTAGGTAACCTACAACTCTCGCATCTTTTTCGTTGTTCAATTGCTTTGATGACGTACCAGAAGAAACGAGTGAGTGGAAACCTGAAATCGCGCCACAAGCTATCGTAATAAAGAGGAGCGGCAACCAAGAAACATCGTCGACTGTACGTGTCGCAGGAGCAGTGACTGTTGGGTTGGTGATAAAAAGTCCTGCGTACAAAATAATCAGTCCAATGACGAGCTGTTGCGCATTAATGTAATCTCTTGGCTGAAGTAATTTCCACACCGGTAGTGTTGAGGCTATGTAGACGTAAACCATTAATATGGCAATCCAGACGAGAAACGCGAGAGATACAGCGTCCATTCCAAACATAAACGTTGCACCTTCTCCACCAAAATATTGGACAAGATCAATCTGCAACGCCGGAATTTCACTCGCGAGCACGGCTGAGCCATACATGACGACGAGCGCAACAATGGACGGAAGCAACATGCTTTTCGTTTTGCGATGAATGTAAACCCCGATAATGAGTGCGAGCGGAATTTGAATGAAAATCGACAATACGCTTGCTGGGAAAGTGACAAATAGGTTGGCGATAACCCAAGCAAATACAGCGTTAACCATGAGGACGAGTATAAGAATAATGAAAAGGAACAATAACTTTGCACGTCTACCAATTAACTTCTCAGCAATCGTTCCAATCGATTGCCCTTTATTACGCACTGATAACACTAAGGAACCGAAGTCGTGCACACCTGCTGCAAATACAGTGCCAAGCACGACCCATAGAAAAGCAGGCAGCCATCCCCAATACACTGCAATCGCTGGTCCTAAGATTGGGGCAGCACCGGCTACGGATGTAAAGTGGTGAGCCCAAACAATTGACTTCTTCGTCGGCACAAAGTCAACACCGTCATTAAATTCATGCGCAGGTGTTCGGAAATTCGGATCGAGGCGGTAAATACGCTCTGCAATAAATTTAGAATAATACCGATAACCTAATGCAAAAACGACCATACCGATGAGCGCAAGTACGATACCCGGCAAAGCAATCACTTCCTTTATTAATAATGTGTAAGCGCTTGCCATTAGTATAAAGGCAATCTGTTAAAATATATAGAGAATTTTTATAATTCATTAAAAAAGAAAGTGAATTTCACCGAATCAATGAAATTTTTAGAAAAATATAGTTGCAATTTAGGAAGAAACATGGTAATTTGTAGGTGATTGAGTGATGGCAGTGTTGGAATTTGAAAGGCCTCTGCTTAGATGTATTGGATATGCAGTAGATCCTGGATAGTTGTTTCACACCGTTTCACTTGAGATTTAATAGTAAGGAGGCCTTTAAAATGAAAGGCACAGTAAAGTGGTTTAACGCAGAAAAAGGATTTGGATTTATTGAACGTGAAGATGGAGACGATGTATTCGTACATTTTTCTGCCATTCAAACGGAAGGTTTTAAGACACTAGATGACGGAGAAACCGTAGAATTTGAAATCGTTGAAGGCGACAGAGGCCCACAAGCGGCTAACGTTGTGCGTCAATAGAATACGAACTTGGATGGAAGCGGTTGCAAGATTGTAGCTGCTTCTTTTCTTTTATGTTGAATGTACATATTATCTAATGGAGAGGCAGCGGTGAATGAGATTGTTTCAAGTTGAAGTAGAGAAGAACCTCCATCTGCATCTCATTGAGATGCACCATGCCAATGATTTGTATGCGTGTGTACAGCGCGCCCGTGGTCACTTGAGACGCTGGCTTCCGTGGGTTGATCAAGTAAAGAGTGCATATGATTATGAGCCCATTATAACTGCCTGGCTCCAGCAGTTCGCAGAAGGTCGGGGGTTTAATGCCGCTATTCGTCATCACGGTAAGTTTGTCGGGATGGTCGGTTTGCATGACATCGATTGGGGAAGCAAAAAGACGACCCTAGGTTACTGGCTAGAAAAAGATGCGATAGGCAATGGCATTATGACGAAGACAGTGGCGAAATGTACCGACATTTTGTTTACAGAATATCAATTAAATCGAATTCAAATTAACTGTGGTGTAGAGAATTATGAGAGTCAAGGCATCCCAAAACGCCTAGGGTTTGAACTAGAAGGGATTGTAAGAGACGGCGAATGGCTGTATGACCATTACCATGACCTTTATCAATACAGTCTTCTTAAATCATCGTGGATTGAGCAGCAGGAACAATTAAAGGGGACGCTTTAGTATGATGGAAACAAATGACTATTTAAAATGGAAGAAGTGGGATCACGCTATTGTGAGTGTGCTATTCACAGTGGCTTATTTTTTGTATTTAATCGCGTTTGATGTGATGGCATTTTCTGTCGCTGTCCCACTATTAGGGGTTATCTTTATTGGTTGGGCAATCATTGAAGGGGCGAGCAAGCGGCCAATTATTGCGATGGTTATCCCGAAGTACCGCCAAGTGCTAGCCTTTGAACAAACGATCGCGCCCGAGTCTTACCATGACTACCGAGTGAGCTTTCGGGTAAGTTTGTGGTTCGTTGGAATTGCGCTTATTGTCATCGGACTTTTAGAAGAGTTTGATGTAATCAATGTCGATGAACAAGCTCTTGCGCTACCTGTCATTTATCCGCTCGCGTTAATTATCGTCAATTTTAACGTGCATTCCAGGTATAAGCGGATGATGAAAGAACGTAGCTTGTAATAAATTCTGACAAAAGGTCGTATATAAGAGATATAAGGATCAATCGTAAGATACTCTGATATTATTTCTTAATACGGCTTTTTTTCGTTAATGTCGAATAATGTTGCGATAATATCAAAGAATAAGGAAGTTTGAACCATTTTTTATATGTGATAAGATAAGTAAAAGCTACGGTCATTTGCATATTCAGGCGAATGACCGCGTAGTGATAACGTATAATAGAAATAATAAGAATCTTAGGGGGAAATTGACGAATGAGAAAATTCGGAGTTGTGAGCGTCACTGCATTTTCAGCGTTGATCCTTGCCGCATGTGGTGGCTCTTCTCTTGAAGACTATCAAGACAATGGTGTTACGCTTGGTGTAGCGAATGAGGAGCCGTACGGATACATAGATACTAGTACGGATGAAGCTACAGGAGCTAGTGCTGAGATTGCAAGAGCGGTCTTTGAACGAATGGATGTTGAAGTTGTAGATGCTGAAGTTTCAGACTGGGACAACTTAATTCCAAGTTTGAATGCAGGAAACTATGATGTTGTTACAGCGGGGATGGATGTGCAACCTGAGCGTTGTGATAACGCCTCTTTCGGTGAGCTAGAATACAGCTACGGTGAAGGCATGGCCGTAGCAGCGGGAAATCCTATGGACTTACACAGTTATGAAGATGCAGTGGAAGCGGGAGCAACCATCTCAGTCATGTCTGGTGCGAACCAAGTTGGATTTCTTGAAGACATCGCTGAAGAACAAGGTCTAGACCCGGATGCTGATCTCGATATTCTGCCCGCAAATGATATTCCTGGAAACATTGCTGCCGTTGAGTCTGGTGATGCCGACGTGACGGTTATGACAGATGCAACGATGAACTCGGCGATGGAGACAGCGAACGCAGATTTGATTGAACAACCGGAGAATTTCACAAACCCTGTTATTGGTGGGGAAGAACAAATTGCTTACGGTGCTGCTTTATTTAGAGATGATGATGACGATCTACGCGAGGCGTATAACGAAGCACTTGCAGAATTACAAGGTACCGATGAGTTTGTTGCCATTCTTGAAGAATTCGGCTTTAGTGAAGACAATGTCGTTGAAGGTGTGACGACGGAAGAACGTTGTGGTGCTGGCGCTGAAGACGAAGAAGACGATGAAGAGTAAGTAAAGCATCGATGACGTTTTGATAAAGCACGGTGGACGTTAAATGCCGCCGTGTTTTTTTCATTAGTAGCACACATGTCAGTTGTAGAGGAGAATGAAGATGTTCACGAACATCGATACGTTTTTGCCTTACATTTTAGGCGGTCTCTCAACGACCGTACAAGCATTTTTATTTGGCGCAGTGCTTGCGTATTCCATTGCCCTCGTCATGGGTTTAGCGAGAACGAGTCGATTAGCCATTGTTCGAGGTTTTGCAACGGTATTTGTGGAATTGTTTAGAGGAACGTCTTTGCTCGTGCAAATGTTCTTTTTCGCGTACGCTTTTCCCTCGCTTATGCCTTTTACCGTCTCTGCATTTGTTGCAGGGGGGCTAGCATTAGGTCTGAATTACGGTGCGTATGCCTCTGAAGTCGTTCGAGGGGCTGTACTCGCCGTACCAAAAGGGCAAACGGAAGCGGCCATTTCCTTAAACATGTCGAAATTCCAAACGATGAGAAGAGTCATCTTGCCGCAAGCGGTACGGCTTATGTTGCCTGGACTTGGCAATAATGCGATTGAACTGTTGAAAGGAACGTCGCTCGTCTATTTCATATCACTTGCAGATATGACGTTCAATGCGAATATCTTAAGAAGTTCTAACACATCACTTTCTGCTCAAGTTGAAATCTATACGTACTTATTGTTAACGTATTTCGTCTTGGCCTTACCGCTCGTATTCTTAACGAGGTGGCTTGAAAAGCGTGCTTCTAAAGGGGTGAGTACAGCATGACATGGGATTGGGCATTTGCATTTGAAATCTTTCCGCGAATCCTCGAAGGTGTTTGGATAACGATTGGTGCGACCGTTGCTGCCTACGCGATTTCGTTAACGCTCGGGCTTGTGCTGACGCTTTTAAGACGCTCGAGTTTTAAGCCGTTATCTCTACTCGTTGCGGGGATCATTGAATTTATCCGTGTCACCCCGCCGCTCGTGCAACTATTTTTCGTGTATTTTGCTTTTGATATGGGGCCCTTTTTAACAGGGGCGATTGTGCTCGGTGTTCACTATAGTACGTATGTATCCGAAGTGTACCGCTCAGGGATTAATTCGGTACCGAAGAGTCAATGGGAAGCAAGTAAAGCATTGAATTTCTCACGAGCACAAACATGGAAGAAGATTGTTTTACCTCAAGCGATCCCTCCGGTCATTCCGATGCTTGGAAACTACTTGATTGTCTTGTTTAAAGAAACGCCTCTTCTAATGGGTATCTATGTAATGGAAATGATGATGATTGCTCGTTCCATTGGAGCAGAAAGTTATCGCTTCCTAGAACCGATTACGATTGTTGGTTTTATTTTCCTTGTACTTAGTTACCCGTGTGCACTGTTCATACGATACTTGGAAAGAAAGTCAGGACAGTTACCTGGAAGCGCTGAAAAAGGAGTGAAGGCATAATGACTGAAGTTGATCATGCACAAAACGATCGTAAAGTTATCGTTAGTTATAAAGATGTAAAGAAAGCGTTTGGGGACAATGTCGTCTTGAATGATTTGAACTTAAATGTACACGAAGGTGAGAAGGTGGCACTGATCGGCCCTTCAGGGTCTGGAAAAACGACGATTATTCGTATGCTCATGACGTTGGAAGAACCGACAGAGGGAACGATTGAAGTAGATGGAGAAATGCTTTGGCATAAAGAAGTGAACGGAAAATTACAGCCAGCAGATGAAAAACACTTGCGAAAAGTGCGAGGGAAGATCGGGATGGTGTTCCAACAATACAATTTATTTCCTCACATGAGCATTATTCGCAACTGCACTGAAGCGCCGATTCATGTGCTCGGCTTGTCAAAAGAAGAAGCGACCGAACGAGCGAAACAAATGCTTGAGAAGGTAGGGCTTAGCGATAAGGTCGACATGTATCCTTCGCAGTTATCAGGTGGCCAACAGCAGCGAGTAGCGATTGCCAGGTCGCTAGTTATGCAGCCGAAAGTGTTGTTATTTGATGAGGTAACTGCAGCGCTTGACCCTGAGCTAGTTGGGGAGGTATTGGAAGTTATTAAAGATATTGCTGCAGAGGGAGAAACGACGATGATGCTCATCACTCACGAGATGGACTTTGCTCGAGATGTGGCTGATCGTGTATTGTTCCTAGATAATGGCTTAATTGCAGAGCATGGAACCCCTCATGACGTCATTGAGAATCCAACGAGTGACCGGTTGAAGTCGTTCTTAGGAAGATTTAATTCGTCACACGCGTAATAAGAGAAGAAAGATTTGGTGTTTCACCAAGTCTTTTTTTTCGTTATGATGTTTTTAGGAGTGGATGATGATGAATACGCAATTACGCGAACTTCAACCGTTAATTTATTGTATGACAAACGATGTCGTAACAAATTTTACAGCAAATGGCTTATTAGCGATCGGGGCGTCACCGGTCATGAGCAAAAACGCGCAAGAATCAGGACAACTTGCAGCCGCAGCCAATGGCCTGTTACTCAATACAGGTACGCTTACAGATGCACAATTAGAAGCGATGATTATCGCTGGAAAATCAGCGAACAAACATGGAGTACCAATCGTCTTAGACCCAGTCGCTGTTGGGGCAACGACGTATCGCACAGAGAGCGTTGAAAGACTACTAAAGGAAGTGGACATGACGGTTGTCCGCGGGAACGCTGGTGAAATCGCCTCGCTTCTTGGTGCCCATTCAGAGATTAAAGGCGTTGAGGGAATGAGCAATTTAGACCCTGCAACACTAGCAGAGCAAACGGCATGTAAGTTGCAAACAATCGTTTGCGTAACTGGAGAAACAGACGCCATCAGTGATGGCGCAACAACTTCGGTACTGACCCAAGGTCACGCTTGGCTAACTAAAGTAGTCGGGACTGGCTGCCTGCTCGGGGCCGTTATTGCAAGTTATGTGAGTGTGAAAAAAGATGATGCTACGGTGTTAACTACAGAAGCAGTACGAGACTATACAATAGCTGCCGAGCGGGCATATGAGACGAGTCAGTACGCTGGGATTGGGACCTTTCAAGCCCACTTCCTCGACGAGCTAAGCAAACAGACGTAGTCGTAATAATACAGAAGTGTCGGATGCGTGTTTAGTTGGCGCTGAAATTTCGCACGAGTGAAGTACGTTCTATTGTCGGGAGAATCAAACAGCTCGTTATACGCTAACGTACGGTAGGATCAATCTATGTAAGAGTGAAAGAGGAACCAACTAGGCAAACACTACGATCGAAGCAACGGTGAATGTGAACTACAGTCGAGGTAAAAGAAATACGAGAAACTGAAATTGTAGTGCACGCAAGGGTTGTACTCTTGTTATTGCAAGTAATGATGTGTATTGAACGTAACATTTTAAAGTGAAAAGGTTACACGACCCGTCACGTTCGCTTCGGCATTGAGCTGAGCGGGTCATACTAGCGGGAACTCCCGGCATCCAAGTATACGAAGAAGTTTGATATTATTCTCGGCAGAAGTTGAGGAGATTTTTGCTCACATAAACTTCTAGTTGTATTATATTTGGGAATGATTAGGAGATCTGCGATCTAGATCACCCCCGAAACGATCTAAATCACGTTAAAACGATAGATTTTTCCAGATACTGGGCGAACTAGATCATTTTCCTGATAATCTAGATCATTTTTCACTGTTTTCTACATCGATGGTGGCGGCGGTTGCTCGCATTTGGTAAATTTTAGGGGGTTGGCGATCTAGACCGCTTTAGAACACCACCGCGATCGATAAACGTTCCGTGCTTCATCGAACGTCAACGGTGTTTATTCAAATAAACCTCAAGTGCTCGCAAAATCTTTTCGTATATAGCTACTGAAGCAGAACGATGACAAGTTCAATAATCAATATGATTCGCACATAACAAAGTGCAGAGAGCGAGTAGAGCTCTCTGCACTTTGTTGATGTTTATACGTCACGCTTGGAGGATTGAATTAAAAAGACGAGCGCCATTGCGGCACTGACCGCAACCATAACGAGTGAAATTGAGAGAATGGCAACTAGTGCACCTGGATTCATGCTAAATCAACCTTTCTATGCATCGTATTCAATCTTTTCTTAATTTTAATTATAAAGGAATCCGGTGATTTTTCAATCAATTTTGACGAATGTTCTATGAGAACTGACCATACAAGCGTTGTGTTACTGAATAAAATAAGTATGGAGAGGAGGGGAAATATGAAAAGTTTTCATTGTCATTCATGTTCGTCTTGTAGCAAAAATACGTGTAGTTGCGTATGCGAAACATTAAAAGGGATCGCCAAGGAACAAGATCGTGTACAGAAGTCATGTGGCAACGGCTGTTATGAAAAATTGTTAAACCCAGAGCCTGTTTATGATACCGTTCCGTTAATTTTAACGACAAATATGAATCGGTTATTATACGCATTAGGTGATACACGTGAGGGTGAATCGTTTATTACTGTATTTTTTAGGGTAGACAGAGTAGATGGGAATTGTGCGGTTTTAGAGTTGCTTAGGCCTTTTCCTGAATTGGAGATACCAGCTGGTATGGCTGACGTCCCTTTAAATCAAGTTGTTCGAAATAATGATTTGTTGCTCGTCCGCACAGGGCAATGCACGATCGTGGACTGCGAATGTTTATGTACGCTAAAATGTCTTGATCCATCATTTGTAGAATAAATGAAACCATTGATGCAATGATACGTAAAAATAGTGTAGGATAGTACTAACGAATTTGGTCGAATTGTACAAGGAGATGATGTCATGAATGGATCATCAATTTTGAAGTGGATATCCGGTGGTTTGGAAGCGGTGCTTGCGATACCAGTTTTAGGTTTTTTTATTTATTGGACAATGGGTCCGACGCCAATGATCATCATGCTCGGTTTACACATTTTAACGCTTGTAATGAGTGTGAATGACGGGAAGAAGAAACACGGAAGCATCCTCGGTATTGTTACGGCATTTGTTGCATTTATCCCGGTCATTGGTATGATGATGCACGCCATATCGGCAACCCTTTTAATGGTAGATGCGAAACGATCTGAAAAAGCGATTGAAATGTAGATCGACACGACCCGGTGTCGGTCTTTTTTTATGTGCGGTATGTACATGAATTTCCGAACGACGAACGAAGGTGTTGTAGCGAATAGCCCTAGTCGCGTACCGTGAGTAAATGAGATAACAAGCGATAAAAGGTTGACGAAATGTGAACGACTACCTCCAGTCTTTTAATGGAGAAATCTTTATTTGCACAGCTTGGCGTGATGATTTTTCTACGGCTGCAGCTCGTAGCAAATCATTCCAATAAGATTACGTGTTTCTCGTATAACGGGCAGAGCGGTTCGGTATCAATTAATGTTTATTTTTTATATAACAGTTGTTTACTTTTTATTTTTGTTATAGTACAATGTGAATACGATACAAAGAGGAGGGTTCTTATGGAATTTGTGAAAATGACTGAATTATCTGCAATGCCAACGCGTTGTCAAGATTGTGGTGAGGTACTTCCTGCAGCAAACGATTCATTTTTCACCCAATGTGAACGCTGTCTTAGAAATGTTGAACATGAATAAAACGACTTTAGCTGCCAATGTTGGCGGCTTTTTTTGTCCATAAAAAACAAGGATGAGAAGAAGAGCTCTCATCCTCGGTGGTTCATTTAAAACTGTTCGGTTTCTGTTGAACCTGCAAGTGCAGTTGTGGAGGAAGTACCAGATGATATCGTTTGTGCAACTTCATCAAAATATCCGGTTCCTACTTCTCGTTGGTGCTTTGTCGCTGTGTAACCACGAGATTCCGCATCGAATTCATCTTGTTGCAATGTAGAATAGGCAGCCATCCCATGGTCTCTGTACTTGGAAGCAAGATCAAACATGCTGTAGTTCAAAGAATGAAAACCAGCGAGAGTAACAAATTGGAAACGGTAGCCCATTTCTGCTAACCGATCTTGAAATTGTTCAATCGTTTGCTCATCAAGATTCGCTTTCCAATTAAAGGAAGGTGAGCAGTTGTACGCAAGCATCTTGCCAGGGAATTTTTCATGAATGGCATCGGCAAACTGTTGAGCTTCCTCAAGGCTAGGCTTTGAGGTCTCACACCAGATCAAATCAGCGTACGGGGCGTAAGCTAGCCCTCTAGCAATTGCTTGATCAAGGCCTGCGTGAGTACGGTAGAAACCTTCTGGAGTGCGTTCACCTGTGATAAACTGATGATCTTCTGGGTCAATGTCACTCGTAATCAAGTCGGCCGCATCGGCATCTGTTCTAGCAATAATTACGGTAGGGACACCGGAAACATCAGCGGCAAGACGGGCCGCGACTAAGTTTTTGATCGCGTTTTGAGTTGGTAACAATACTTTGCCCCCTAAATGTCCACATTTCTTCTCTGAGGCGAGCTGGTCTTCAAGGTGAACGCCTGACGCACCTGCCTCAATCATTCCTTTTATCAATTCAAATACGTTAAGCTGACCGCCGAACCCTGCTTCTGCATCAGCGACGATCGGGACAAAATAATCGGTCTCGTCATTGCCTTCCATATGCTGAATTTGATCTGCTCGTTGCAGTGCATTATTAATCCGCTTTACGACTTGGGGGACGGAGTTCGCAGGATATAGGCTTTGGTCAGGATACATTTCACCTGACAGGTTTGCATCGGCTGCTACTTGCCATCCACTTAAATAGATGGCTTTTAATCCGGCTTTTACTTGTTGGACAGCTTGGTTGCCGGTCAATGCACCAAGAGCATGAACTTTATCCATATCATGAAGCTGAGCCCACAACTTGTTGGCACCCGTTTTGGCTAGCGTGTGTTCAATTTGCAAAGAACCGCGCAAACGGATGACTTCCTCAGCAGAATAAGGGCGATTGATCCCGTCCCAGCGGCTGTCATCTTTCCATTGATCGTTTAATGTTTTCACTTCAGTTTCGAAACTCATGAAAATCCTCTCCCTTTTTGTATTATAACAGTTTTTATATTATGTTAATTAATATATAACAACAACTGTTGTGTTGCAACAGTTTTTTTAGAAAAAAATAATTGTTCTGACAAAAATAGGCGGAAGTGTGCTGCGATCGCATGGGTTAGGGTGGGAGTTAAACGAGTCGATTCAATTGGTAACAATCACTTCACTGAGCGGATTTTCATGCCTGTGTGAGGGGACTAGTATTAAGCAAAAACATAAAAAAACCCGATCTTCTAGCATAGAAGATCGGGGTGGATGGATTTAGTTAAGGATCGTGACGTTCACTTGTTGTCTTCCGAAATTTAATGCTTCGTCTTTGGTCGCCATATGCAGGTCGATTTTATGACCATTAATCGCGCCACCAGTATCGCCGGCAATTGCTTCACCGTAGCCTTCAACATATACGCGGCTACCGAGAGGGATGATGTTTGGATCAACAGCAACTACATTGGCATGAGGGTCATTTCTAAGGTCAATGCCTGTTGCAGTAATACCGGAGCAACCGTTGCAATAAGCAGTATACGCGGTAGCTTCCATTGAAATTGTGGTGCCTTCTGGAGCTGAACTTGTTGATTCACTTGTCGTTTCTGCAGAAGCCGTCGCTTCTTCAGTCGTTTCAGTTGCTTCTTCGGTTGCTTCTTCATTTGCTGGTTCGCTTTCAACAGCTGGCTCTGGTTGTGGTGCTGTAAAGTTCATCATCGCGGAATACGTGGCAGGTCCTGCCAAACCGTCAATATGAATGCCAGCATCTGATTGGAAGCCTTTAACAGCGTCTTCTGTTAGTGGTCCGAAAATTCCGTCAATGGATCCGCCGTAATAACCAAATGATTGCAAGTCTTCTTGTAAATATTCAACGAGTACATTTTCATCATCTTTTTCTAATACTGAAAGGGCCCCTAGTGTTTGCGGTCCAGCAATGCCGTCAATGAGCAGACTCGCGTCTTCTTGGAAAACTGTAACGGCTTCTTCTGTCGTCTCATCAAAAACTCCATTTATGGACCCATCTTCTAAGTACTCTTCTTCAACGAGTAACTCTTGCAGAAGTTCTACATGTTCTTCGTGCTCAGTCCCATCACTTAACTTTTCACTTCCGAATTCACTGGCGTCTGCAGTAATAGGTAGGAAAGCGAAAACAAATCCGGCGGCTAAGGCAGTCATACTAAAATGTTTCACCACATTTGGTGTTTGCATTTTCTTCATGAAGCAAACTCCTCCTCATTGCGTTCGTTAGTTTTAGGTTTGTGTACCTACAACTAGCATCCTAGCAAGCTTTCACTTCTGGACACAAGAGGGTTTGCTACTTTTTAACCGGATTGAAACGGCCTTGTAATAAGGGAAATCTATCTTTCAAAAAAAGCGGATATGCGTAACATACCCGCTTTTTACAAGGTTTTGAGGAACGAAGGGGAGCGAAGTCGAACGACCGTTCATTACGACGTGTTGTTTCGAGGAGGTTCGTCATCGATAAACCCGTGTTTAATAAACTGTTCGATATCCTGAATGACGCCAATATCTTTTAAGATCGTAAGCACAACAAGTAGCGCAGGGCCAAGGAATAACCCGATCACACCGAGAATTTGAAACCCAACAAAGAGAGAGAACAGAACCGCTAGCGTGTTCAAATTCATACTTACGGACAGGACTTTAGGCTCTAATGATTGTCGAACGATGACAACGACGACGTATAAGACGAGTATCGAAATGCCTAAGAAGATTTCTCCAGAAATTACCAGATAGATTCCCCAAGGAATGAGAATCGTTCCTGTTCCTAAATAGGGGAGAATTTCTGCAACACCGGTAATCAAAGCCATCGTTATCGCATTCTCAACGCCGAGGATTAATAGCCCGATGAGCACGACGACTGTCGTTATGATCATTAAGATTAATTGAGCTCGGATAAATCCCCATACACGAGTCTTAACTTCTTGAACGAACAGCGTAAATTTCGTTTGGATGCCAACAGGCACTCTACTTTGCAAACTTGCTTTCATCGTTCCTACATCTTTACCAATGAAGTAAACAGCAAGGATGACGAAAATAAATGCAAATAAAAATGCAGGGATACCGGAAACAACATTTGTGAGTCCGTTTGCTAACGATTGTGCAACGTTACCAATAATGTTCCCTAGTTGGTTCCCTAGTTCTGTTATTCCTTGTTGAAGGGTTTGTTGCTGTTCAACATTTAAGTTATCAATGAACCAATTCATTTCTGTCCAAATCGGTAGTACGAAACTGTTAAACATTTCTTGTAGCTGGGCTGCGCCTTGTTCAATCCACCCCGGTAGCTCATGTGAAATCTGCTGGAAAATATAAATGATAAGGAACGTAATTCCAGTGATCACACCACCAAGTACAGAGATACCGATTAATACAGTCGTTAGTGATGCGAGCGTTGATGGAAACTTAAGCCTAATCTTCAATAGTCGTAAAAGCGGTGCAAACATCCAAGCGATCAGTGCAGCAATTACAAAAGGGTAGGTAATTGTGAAAAGGTAAGCACTCACTAAGATGATGAGAATGGCAATTAAAATTACACTTACTGCTCGCAATGAAATCCATGCTTGTTCTTTAGTCATTGTCTGTTCGCCCTTTCTAAACAAGGGATGGACACCTAGTATATCAAAACATTACATATCAAGGTAACGGATGCAACATCTGGCTTGTACATCTTTCATTATATGTAAGCAGACGTTAGGTTAATCCTTACAATTGAGACAAATAGATGAGAGGGGTTTTGAATGCCAAGTTCAAACCCCTCTCATCAGTTGTTACGATTGTGCGTGCCCAGCTAGTACATACAATACAACGGTGGAAGCGAGATGGGAAGAGAAGTCTGTTTGGTCTTGTTGTGGATAAACTTCCACGAAGTCCATTCCGCATAGCCCTTGTTTACCAAGCTCATGAATCACAGTGAGCAACTCATAGGAGGTAAGACCGTTAGTATCAACCGGTCCACCTGGATTGTACGCATGGTCTAACACATCACTACATATGGAAAGATATACAGCATCTGTACCTTTTGAAGCTTGTTCATACATATCTCTAGCTAGTTGCCGTAAATCCTTTGTTTCTTTAAATTCATTCACAGTGCGAGTAATTGCCCCAGCTTTCTTGGCGAACTTTCCACTTTCTGGCTTATTTCGTGGTCCGTGAATTCCCGCGTGAACGAGTGCAGTATTCTCTACCGCATCAAGCTCATATAGTCGAGCAAATGGGGTATTTCGTGCATACAAATCACCATTGAAATCTGGCATGTTGTCATAGTGAGCATCTAGATGAATGATACCGAGTTTTTTGCCGGGGTTTGTCTCAGCCCAGCCTTTTAGAATTGGATAGGTAATGCTATGATCCCCGCCTAAAGCGACTGGGAAGACGTCTTGCTCCCAAGTATGTTTAGAAAATGACGTAATCCGTTGCATCGTATTTTCCACTTCAGCTGGAATGACATCAACATCACCCATATCTGATAGCTTGAGGTGTTCAAACACATCAATATCGTCAAGCTCAGGTAAATATCCACTATACCTCGCAGAAGCAAGGCGCATTGATTTTGGACCGAGCTCAACCCCAGTGTAGTCTCCCCACGTCACTCCCCCTTCCCAAGGAACGCCGTATACGACGACATCGGTATCTTTGATATTTTTGTCAATTGCCCATTTAGCTCCTAAAAAACATGGCGTATTCCCATATACATAAGCACTCATTCGATACTCTCTCCCAACATGATTAGCTAGTAATTAACGTAATGAGATCTTCTCGGTCAATGGCACCAAAATATTTTTTGGTGTCTAACTGCTCAACAGCAACTCGAATGTCTTCTTCTTTGTAGCGGGTGCCAACAAAATGTGCCTCAGCTTCTTCTATTTCTCCAGTGCCGAAGAAATCACCAAAAATATTCATCTCCGAGATGACCCCTTTTTTCACTTTAAAACGAAAATCCACGAGCCCAGCTTGGAACTTTTTCGAACGCTTAATATCGTAAGAAGGGGATTTCCCGTAGTTCCATTCCCATTTTTGATACCGTTCTTCGGAAATTTGCTTGATCTTTTCCCAGTCTTCATCCGTTAACGTGTAACGCGAGAAATTAGCGTCCCCAGCAAAAATCGATTGGAGAAGACGTTCCTTAAATTCTTCCATACTTAAAGGCGCTTCAATAAATTCGTTAATGTTCGCGACGCGGCTACGTATGGATTTAATCCCTTTTGAACGAATCTTCTCGTCGCTTACATTTAGAGCAGACACGACATTTTCAATTTCAGAGTCCAGCATCAATGTGCCGTGACTAAACATTCGCCCTTTTGTCGCAAACTGGGCATTACCAGAAATCTTCCGCCCATCTGCATGTAAATCATTCCGACCGCTTAACTCAGCAGGTACGCCCATTTGCTGGAGTGCTTCCACAACGGGCTCGGTGAATTTCTTAAAGTTACTAAAACTATTCCCATCATCATTTGTAATGAAACTAAAGTTTAAGTTGCCAAGATCATGATAAACAGCACCACCACCAGATAAACGGCGAACGACGTGCAAGTTATGGTCGTTTACGTAGTCACGATTTATTTCTTCAATCGTATTCTGGTTTTTACCGATTATAATAGAAGGTTCATTAATGTAAAAAAGCAAATACACATCATGCTCGTCAAAATGTGTAAGGATGTACTCTTCGATTGCTAAGTTTATTCGTGGGTCTGTCGTGTTTGCATTATCAACAAAAATCATAAAAACATCCTCCTTCATCTATCATCTATTGTATAGAAGCTCGCGAATGTTTGCACGTATCGGCGTATATTTATGATATACTAATTTGAAAATAAGGAGTGATGAGTCGTGACTGTACTTAAGCAAATTGCGATGGATAATGTCCAGGAAATTGTCCAGCACGTATCCGCGCGTAAAGTAGAATGCATTGTCGCAGCGGTCCTATTGGCTATAGCTGCTGTCATCGGTTGGTTAACAACGGGGATTATTGACTCGGGCCGAAATGGCATTATTCGCTTTTATATCGGTGGAACGTTTTCATTTTTCGTAATGTTTATGATTTATTTGTACATTGATCAGTTGTTGTCATTAAAGAAAGCGTAAATGACAGGCTTTTTTTGCACTTTTACTTTATATCTGTCAAAATCCCTCATAGGTGTCTATGCTGGGATTTTGTTATGTGCAATGTATTCTGTGAGATGAACGGAAATTATTTAAATAACAACCTCATTAAAGGGTGTGAGAAAATTGAATCGAACGTTATCTAAATCAGCAGTTTTTATCATGTTATTCGCGCTAGTCGTCGTCGTTGTTGTAAATGCGATGGCAAATGGATTGCCAATCAATGGACAAACGACAGGTGAAATTGCCGACCAGATCGGCTTGCTGTTCATTCCGCCAGGTTATGTATTTTCAATATGGGGACTTATATATGTGCTTCTACTGATCTGGCTAGCTAAATTCATGACGTCAAATGGACGAAGAAAGTCATTTGCTCCGGCGCTGTTGTACCCGTTTTTAGGAAGTGCACTCGGAAATGTTGGGTGGCTAATTAGCTTTCATTATGAATGGTTCTACGTGACGATGTTGTTTATGTTGTTGCTGCTATTTTCACTCATTCGCTTACATTGGTTAATTTCAAACGCAAGAGACCGTGGTCCTTTTGACTTGTTTCCAATTTCTGTCTATATCGGTTGGATATCAATTGCAACAATCTTAAATGTAGGTATTGTGCTTGTAGCGATGGGCGTAGACCCGATTGAAGGGATCATTGTTTCAGGCCAAGTATGGACCATCATCGTATTAATTATCGGGGTTGTACTCGCTGTAACATTCATGAACAGATGCAAAGATGCAATTTACCCGCTCGTTTTTATATGGGCATATATCGGCATTGGGATTGAACGCGCCGAAGGGTTTGAAATCATTTCAATGACGTGTTGGATTCTCGTAGTCGTGATGAGCATCATGACTCTAATTCACCTTATTAAGAGAAGGTAGGTTACACGTGCTTCAAAAAGGGAAGGGTGTACTGTAAGAAAGGAATGATAAAGATGGCAGTTACGAAAGAAGATATTCACCAACTCGTCGATCGTTTAAAAGAAGATCAGTTAGATGAAGTGTATGAACATGTGAAGGATCTCTTAGAAGGAGAGCAAGTTGACTTTACTGATAGTGAAATTGAGGGGCTTGTAGACCAAGACGAATACTATAAAGATGAAGAACAAGCATCAGACGTGCAAAAACAACAAGATCTTTCTGTACGCGAGAAGTTATAGGATAGGCAAGTGTCCCGGATATACAGTCTGGGGCATTTTTGTGTGATATCAGCTAAATGTATTAGAAGTTCGCACAAATTGTATAGACTATGGGTGGAAGATGTGAAAGTTTGTGAAAGCAGTTTTTTTTGTTTAGTTCGGTTTGAAAATGGAAAAATGATAACTAGAGCACAACAAAGTAAAAAAAAATCTACGTATTTTATTTAGGAGGAAATGAATCATGAATAAAAAGTTATTATACGGTGCACTATCAGGTGTTTTTGCAGTCGGAATGCTAGCAGCATGTGGTGATGATGCAGAAGATCCAGCAGGCGATGACATGAACGGAGACGGCGGCGCACCTGAAGAACCAGGCGACGACGATATGGACGGCGGCATGGATGATGACATGGGCGACGATGATATGGACGATATGGATGATACAGAAGACGATCTTGATTTAGATGAAGATATGGATGAAGATATGGATGAAGATATGGAAGATGACGACGATATGTAATCATCTGTAAGAGCTGACCGATTTTAGGTCAGCTCTTTCTCTTTTTAAAGAGAGTGGCGGCATGATATGATATGTCCGGATAGGAAGGGGATGACCTCGTGAAAAAAAAGAAATGGTATGTTGTATGGAAAGGGCGTTCACCGGGCATCTATGAAACCTGGGCGGAATGTGAGAAGCAAGTAAAAGGGTATCAAGGGGCAAGGTATAAATCGTATCCGTCACTTCAAGAAGCAAAAGCAGAATACAAACAAGGGTATCAAAGTCCAAATTCTAGTGGACTGGTCAAACGCTCAACGACGACCATATCACCTATAGAAGAAAGTGTCAGTGTAGACGCAGGCACCCATGGGAATCCTGGGCCTGTAGAATACCAAGGCGTATACACAAAAGATGGAAAGCTTCTGTTTAAGAAAGAAGCGTATCCGCTTGGCACAAACAATATGGCTGAATTTCTTGCGATTGTGCATGCATTTAAATTTTTGCATAACAACAAAATGAATGTTCCGGTTTATACGGATTCACAAACGGCGATGGGTTGGGTGAAAGCGAAGAAAGCGAAAGCAACGCTCGTTCGAAATGAGAAGAGTGTTGCGATTTGGGACGACGTGCAGGAGGCGGAACAATGGTTGCGTGACCATAATCCATCGTTTACGTTACTCAAATGGGATACAAAAGCCTGGGGTGAAATTAAAGCGGACTATGGCAGAAAATAGCCGTATGTTTGAGGAAACGTTTTGATAGGGAATATAATGATAAGTCATTGAACGAGGAGGTTAAACAGCATGAAAAAGCAAACGGCGACCTTTGCTGGTGGGTGTTTTTGGTGTATGGTAGGTCCATTTCAAGCGGAAGATGGCGTGATGAGTGTCCGCTCGGGTTATACTGGAGGCCATACGAAAAATCCGACGTACAAGGAAGTTTGTTCGGATACAACTGGTCATGTAGAAGCGATTGAAATTGTATTTAATGAAGACGTGGTCAGTTACAAGCGTCTGTTGACTATTTTTTGGCAGAACATTGATCCTACAGACGGTGGTGGACAATTTAACGATCGTGGTGAATCGTATGAAACAGCGGTTTTCTACCATAATGAGGAACAGCAAACACTAGCGGAACAATCAAGAAAAGATTTGCAAGAAAACGGTCCGTTTACAGGAGAGATTGTCACACCGATTCGTCCGGCAGCACCGTTTTATGATGCCGAAGAAGAGCATCAAGATTATCACTTAAAAAACCCTTTCCATTATCAATTGTACAAAAGAGGATCTGGTAGGCAAGGATTTATCCAAAAGCATTGGGGGAATGAATGATGACGGAACGTCAAGATCAAAACCTTAAAGAAAAACTTACGAAAATGCAGTATGAAGTGACTCAAAATGATGCAACTGAACCTCCGTTTCAAAATGAGTATTGGAATCATTTTGAAGAAGGGTTGTATGTGGATATCATATCTGGCAAGCCTTTGTTTACGTCTAAAGAGAAATTCGAGTCGAGCTGTGGCTGGCCGAGCTTTACGAAGCCGGTAGATGAAAAGGTTGTGGCTGAGAAGGTAGATACATCTCACGGGATGAGAAGAACAGAAGTGAGAAGCCACGATGCAGATTCACACCTAGGTCATGTATTCCCTGATGGTCCGGGACCAGAGGGACTCCGTTATTGCATCAACTCAGCATCGATTCGCTTTATCCCTTATGATCAGTTGGATGAGTTTGGGTACGGAGAATATAAGAACAGGATCAAAGATAAGTAGAATGAATGAACATTCCAGATTACTATCGCGAGAATACTTCTTGGAGCATCCCGATGCGTATCGCGAGTATTATGAGTTGCCCGCTGATGTAGATCATGAACTTCAGCGGGTTTTGCTTAACGGTAAACAGATTGCTTTTCAATATTTCGTCCCAGATAAGTGTGAGCAGTTCGTTTTATTTTTGCACGGGTTTATGGACCATGTCGGCCCTCAAGGTCCATTTATTCGTCGCTTAGTTAACGAAAATATAGGAGTGCTCGCGATCGACTTCCCAGGACACGGGCTTTCAGAAGGAGATCGATATCATATTGATGATTTTGATCGGTATGAAGAAGTGTTAGAAGAAGGGTTGGCACAACTCATTCAAAGAGGATACGGTGATCCTTTCGTTATTGGCCATAGTACGGGTGGAGGCATCGCTTCGAATTATTTATGGAATGATGAAAGACTCTTTCGTATTAAGAAGTTAGTTTTAGTTGCGCCACTTGCGAGAACTAAGGGTTGGTTTACAACGAAGTTGGGGAGTGTGTTTATCGATCTTTTTAGCGACGATGTTCCGCGGAAGTTTCGAGCAAACTCAGGGGATGAAGGGTTTGTTGATAAGCAACGGACGGACCCTTTACAAGAAGACCGAATTCCTCTCGATTGGGTCAAAGCGATGGTTGATTGGGAGAAATCTTTTCGAAAAGATAGCTCTCGGAAAGAGTCAACGCCAATTGTCATTTTTCAAGGCACAGAAGATGGGACCGTGAGCTGGGAGTATAACTTGAAGTTCTATGACCGAAGGTTTGCCAATAAGAAGATCATCCTCATTGACGGTGGGGAGCATCAATTGCTTAATGAAACAGAAGCGATTAAACAGATGGTTTATTCATTAATCGTTCGAGAAATAAAAAATAAAAAGAGGCACAAATAATGGGCCTCTTCTTTTCTTGCATAATTAAGCTTCTTTCTTTGAGAAGCTTCTTTTCTTTAAGCGGCGCAATTGACGATCTTCAACACGTTGTTCAATTGCATTTAACATATCTCTATCTCTCTCAAGGTCTTGTTTATTCTGGTCTACAAGCTCTGAAAATGAGGTTCGGAATGGTCTGCGCATGGTTCTCCGTCCTTTTAATTAGTATATTCAAAGAAGAAGGTTTTTCCTTCTTGTAAGATTATTTTACCCTATTCTCCCTACTTTAAACATTGATAAATTGTTACAATTTGAAGAAAATGCGATATGATGACAGAAGTTTGACGAAATAATCTTCAGACTTGAACGGTTTAAATCAAATGTTTGTAATGTATAATAGAAGTAATTCATTTTAAATCGGAGGGATCATCTTGACAAAAAGCAAAAAGCAATGGACATTTTGGGTTATCATCGGAGGGATTTCAGCAGCATTGAGCTATGTGCTGTTGAATAAGAATACGAGAGAAAAGACCGTCACCTATGTGAAGGAAGGTGCGCAGTTCGTTGACGAAACGAGTCGATTTGTAAAAGATAACCAAGAAGAAATTCGTACCCTTATTCGAGAAACGACCGATAAAGTGAATGCACTTGTAAACGTTGCAAGCAGAGACGTAGAAGAAATAGCCAAGCACACCTCCCATTTAAAAACGACTGCGACAGACTTTATTGATACAGCAAAAACGGCTGCAAATGAATTAAAACATCAAAAGCAAGTAGAAGAAACGCCACTTGATCTGCCTACAGAAACCGGTGAGAAAAAGAATGTTTAATGTCCTCTAGCTGCGGTAATACATACTATAATTGCAGCTAAGGAGGAGTTTCTTTTGGCACTAGCAGAAGAGATGAAACACCTACAACAGGTAACGAATGATGAAGGTGTCCTAACGATTTATCTAAATACAGATTTTGCCAATCAAAACCAACACCGTGGTGAGTGGAAGATTCGCCTGAAAAACGGTAGCAAAAGGTTGGTAGAATATGCGGAGAAGAGTGAGGACAAAGAGCAAGTAAAGCAACTAAAGCGCCTATTAGATGAAGTCGAGACGTACATTCAAGATAAGCAAGCAGAAATGCAACGAAGCTTAGTCATCATCGCATCGGCGGACGGGTCTCTCTGGTCTGCCCACATGCTTCAAGTTCCAGTAGAGAGCGCCTTTCATTGGGAACGTACGCCAGAGCTAACCCAACTGCACGAACTTTACAAACAGTATCCAAAAACTGGAGTCATCGTAACGCAAAAGCGGGACGTGTTACTCATTGATACTGCGTTAGGAGAAGTGCGTGATGAACTGAAGTTTCATTGGAGCTTTGAGACTGATGATTGGGTACAGCGCGATACAGGGCATACGAGTGCGCCTGGCGGAGCGGATACTGCAGCGGATGAATTTGATCGTCGCTTTGAAGAGAATATGCAACGCTGGTACAAGAAGTTAGCCCCGATTTTAACGAAGGAGCTAAAATCCAGAAATTTGGAAGATGCTTATTTTGTTGGATCGAAGGAAATGACAGATGAGCTTACACAGCATATCGATAACAGCAAAATCCGTGGCAAAGTGCAGAAGAACTTAGGGTCGAAGCCGACTCATGAAATTCTTAACACCGTGTACGGAGAATCTTTACGATAATAAAGAGCGAGCAGTCGGGTCACGTATGATCCGGCTGCTCGTTTTTGTTTTTGAGTAATTGTTTTAGTTCCTGTAGCACGGGCATGTTTACATAGTCATCATCTGAGATCGATCTCCACTCAATGCCTGACGGCTTGACTTGTTCGGGCAGATGCAACGCTTTCTCTTCCGTGATGATCCAATCAACGGGCACATCGAACGTTTCACTCGGCAAAGTGTCATCAATGAGTTGTAAGTGATGAATCGTCGTCACAACTGGCACCGGTTTGTTGCCTAGCTCGCGAATGATTCCGTACTCTCGATCAGCAAAACCAGCCCCTTTACCAATACGGTGCCCGTTATGATCAACAGCAACAGAACCCATAAGCATAAGGTCGATGTCAGGCAGTTGGTGCAAAGGAATGACTTCACCATATGCATTAATATGTTTCAAACTAGCCGCTTTTCGCTCATCGCCCGCTGGAACACTGCCTGGTCTGACGATGATAAAGCCGTCTTTTAGGCGAGGTGTGGGGACGAGTAGCGTTTTTTGATCAGCGATGACCCTCGCTCGAATCGGAAGTTGTGGCGAATCAGGGTTCACCTTCACGACGGTGGCTTTTTTGTAAATATCCAGTTGAAATAGCTGCTCTGCCGCTCTTTCTGCCCCTTTAAAGTTTGGGATTCTCCCTTGAAGGGGGAAAGGAAACCGACCAGACTTCGTGCGCGTCAGCTCCTCCCACACGTCTTCTCTAATCTGTTGTTTTTCTTTCAGCTTGCACACCTCCAGGCCCACCTTCGTGAAAATTCATACGGATGGCGTTTAACTGTGCACCGAGTAATATCATAAGACCGGTTAAATAAAACCAAATCATAAGGCCAATAATGGTACCTAAGCTTCCGTAAATAATGCTGTAGTCATTCCACTGGTTATAATAAGAAAATCCTAATGAAGCAGCTTGCCAGCCGACCGTTGCAAATAGCGCACCTGGCCAAGTGTCTCGCCAACTTATGCGTCTGCTCGGCACGATCGTATACAAAATGATGAGAACAATACCGACAATGAGAATACCAATTGACCAACGAGCAAAGGACCAAACAGGTGCAATCCAACTTTCAAATCCTAATGTCGAAAAGATAAATTCCCCAATGGGTTCACCGAATATAGGGAAAAGCAACGAGACAATTAATGCAATGAGCAAGGATAGAACGACGATAATACCAACAGCAACCATTCTTTTTAGAGAGGGGTGGGGAAGTTGATACGCTTTATTCACAGCCCGTATTACAGCGAAGGAGCCGAGCATCGTCAACCAGATTGTTGCTAGTGTACTAATAGAAAGTGTGTTCGTCCGCTGTTGGTCCAATACATCACTAAGAGTAACTGCGATAAAAGAATACAGATTCTCAGGAATGTAAGGAGCGATAAATTGAAACACATCTTCTGTACTCACCGGAAAAAAACTAATCAAACTAAGGATGACGAGCAACAATGGAAAGAAGGCGAGAAGAAAATAGTACGCCATCTGCGCGGCAACATCGAATAACCGTTGCTCCCAAGTCGTGCGGATCATCGTTTTAACAATTCCCATTCATGCCATGCCTCCTTAAGTGTTTTCATTATATGTAGTTTAGGCATATTCTGGCAACGACAAACCCTTATGAACCTTTACCCCATTTGTTTCTAAGTAAATAGACGAGCGGAATGGACAATAACAAACATACCCCTACAACGATGTAGGCATCTTGAACAGCAAGTAACCCAGAGGGGAGATGATCGTTCCCGTTGGCAACATGATGTGCCCTTCGAGCTTCAAAGAGCATGGATAAGAGCACGACACTGATGACTTTCATCATTTGACGGCTTACATTGTTGAGTGCGGTTCCGGCAGGAAGATGACTTGCCGGCAAAGCATTAAGTCCTGCGGTAGTCACGGGAGTGTTTACGAACCCATTCGCAAAGCCATGCAAAATCAGTAAGGCAATGAGAAAAGCTGGTTGCAAGTCTGCCAACGAGTAAGCGATGCCGAAGGTGGCAATACAAATTAAAACGACTCCCGTCATGATGACAGGGTACGGCCCTTTTTTGTCGAGAATTCTGCCACCAATCGTCATTGAGATGCCCATGGATAGCGCTTGTGGAAAGAGAAGCAACCCGGCGTATAATGCAGACAAACCGTAAATGTCTTGAATAAGAATTGGAATGAGCAAAAGTACAGAAAACATGGCGATCGTACTGTTTGCGAGCAGCAATAAACTGGCAGTAAAAATAAAGTTCTTTAAAACACGAATGTCGAGAAGCGGTTCATCGGTACGGAGTTCATGTAACACAAACCCAATCAGGAGTGCAAAACCTAATCCAATCATAAAGTACACAAACCCATTTTGAGTACTTTGCAATGCGTCTACGCCGACGAGCAGTCCAATGATTCCGCCGCTCACGAGCAGAAACCCTAGCCAATCGAAGCTTACACGTTCGGAATCCCCGTCTTTCGTAAGAAAATAGATAGCAAGAACGAGTGACAAGAGGCTCGTCGGAACATTCATTATGTACAGCATTTCCCAAGAAGAGTACTCAAGGATAATTCCACCTACCGTTGGACCGATTGTAGGTGCAATCATAATGGCGACTCCCCAAATCCCCATTGCAAACCCACGTTCATTTTTGGAAAAATGCTTAAATATGAGCATCATTCCAATCGGCATAATCATTCCGCCACCTATGCCTTGAACGAGTCGAAAGCCAATCATACTTGTGAAATCCCATGAAAAGGGTCCAGCAATAGACCCGACGAGAAATACGAGTGTGCCGAGTAAGAATATTTTCTTGGACCCGACTCGTTTTGATAAGTAACCTGTTAGCGGCATCACAAGTGTCATGCCTAGTGCAAAAGCCGTAATGATCCATTGACCCTCTACGGCAGTTAATGTGTAAAGCTGCATAAAGTGGGGGAGGGCTACGTTCATCAGGCTATTATTTAAGACGACAGTAAATCCTGCAAACAAAGCAGCAATTAATACACCCCACTTATTACGATTTGATTGGAGTGGTTGGTTATCGTTGTTTTCACTCATTGTTTTCTCCTCCGATGCTTTAATTCGTTAATCGAAGTATTACGCACAATTATACCAAAACAAGAGAAAACGAGCTATTGGAGTTTTTAGAAATGCGTGGCTACTATATGGTGAACTAAAAAAATTCATTCGCTTTTGATGTTGAAACTGCATCAAATCTCCGTTTTCTTAGAACGGCGCAAGAAATTCTATAACCCCTTTCTGTCACAAAGAAAAACGCACGTCGGCATGAGTCATGCCGACGTGCGTTCAATTTATCTTCGGCACAAGAGGTGCCGATGGTTGCTAGCTCTTGAGGCGCGCCGAAAAGTAGCGTCTCGATTCATAAAGAGATTTTATTTGGATGGTTACTTACAATGGGTAGATTTCCTCTAATTTAAATACGGATTAGGCTGAATCTTACCATTGGTGATCCTATGGTAAGATTTCTAGCTTCTATGGTTAGATTTTCGGCCCGCCCACGCGCGTGACAATGCTATCGAATTTACCTAGAGGAGGGTAGGAGAGGAATTTTTCTCTCCTACGATTTCCGAAAGTTTTAACCACATCGCAAACCGAATTCTAGTCAGCTGAAGATTCGTCGTTTACGCCTTTGAATAATGACCCAGCGATAACGACCACTAGGAGAAGAAATCCAATTGCATAATAAATGCTGCCACGACCTGCGTAGTCAATCAGTATACCCCCAGTAACAGGACCTAGCATACTGCCTAGACTAAATGAGATGGCTATTAGCACATTTCCAGTCGGCAGAAGTTGTTTAGGAACAAGGTCAGCCATATACATGAGACCTAGCGAATAAAAGGAACCTAACAAACCACCGGCAATTAGGAAAGCCAATGTGACTGCTCCTAAGTGCTGCTCATAAAAAGGTATGGACAGGAATATCACCGCGCCTAAAAAAGCGAGTGTAAGTAATACCCGTTTCCTTCCGAGGCGATCACTCACCAAACCAAGTGGAATTTGTGTGACAACCCCACCGATGACGAAGGCGGGCAGCATGAGTGATATCCACTCAATATCGATGTTCATCCGCATTGCATAGATAGGATAACTTCCATGGATCGCAGCTTCCATAAATCCAAATGTTAACGGTGTTAAAAACGCAAACCATGCCCACTTGATGACGAGCCAATACCGGCCCAAAGTTCCAGATTGTTGAGCAGTTTCAATTACATTATCCGGCCATTCGTTTTTAAGTTTTAACATGATTAGCCAAACGATCGCGCAAAAAAGTGCAGCACTAATAAAAGGTAGACGCTCATCAATGGCAAGAACGTGAGTCATGAGAGGCCCACCTGCAAACCCTGCACTAAACGCCAAGCCATAGATCGCAACATTTCGTCCCCGTACCGCTTTACTGCTCGTCGATGTAATCCATACTTGGGTTGAAAAATGCACCATGTTATCGGCAATGCCTATGATTAGCCGTAGAATAAACCAAAGCCAAAAGCTTTGCCAAAGGGGAAAGAGTAAAAGGGTGATGATCACACAGATCAAACCAATCGATATGACCGGTTTATACCCAAACTTTCGAACCGGATGTTCAATGAATGGTGAGGCAATCAGGACACCGATGTATAGTGCAATCGCATTTAACCCATTCATCGCTGAAGAGTACCCTGCATCTTCTAAAAGAATGGCTAAAAGAGGTAAGAGCATGCCTTGGATAAAGCCTGCAACAAATACCATAATAATAAGCATCGTAAATCGAAAAGCAGGTTGATTATTCTGATGATTTTCCATAAGTTGCACCTCGGTTTGAACGAACGTTACTTCGTTATCGTAACGGATTGTAATTAGAAAAGGAAGAGGTGAATTCGTTGTCCGAAGGTGGACTCACTGGTTACAATAGAGTCATGATGAAAGAGGAGGCATTTTCTAATGAAATTCACAATTAAAAACGAAGAAGCATTTGAAACAGACGTTCCCTACGGACCTCTTGTCATATCGGGTGACGATGAGTATGGGTATCGTCCGTACCAGCTGCTCGTCTCAGCAATTGCAGGTTGTAGCATTAGTGTTTACCGTAAGATCTTACGTAAAAGAAGAATTGAGTTCGCTGATCTTATTGTGGAAGCAGACGTAACGAGGAATGAAGAGCCTCCGAATGACGTTCAACAAGTTCACTTGCATTTCACGGTCATAACCGATGATTCGTCTGAGGAACAGTTAGAAAAGCTGATGCATGTTGCCGCAAAAAATTGTCCGATTGTACAATCCGTTACTCCAGCCATTGAGGTAAAAGAAACGATAACGGTACAAAGAAGTAAATAATGTGAGTTTTGCCCCCAGATTGCGATACGCATCTGGGGGCTTTTAACATGGAAAGAAATAAAACATGTTCATGGATAAAACAAAACCACTTCGAAAACAATATAGAGAAATATAGCTTTTTGGAGGGGTATTATGAAACCTTTTCTATGTGCGGCAGTTGGGGTCATCTTAAGTTCATTAGTGATGACACCTCTTGCAAGTGCTGCAGAAGATGTAAAGGACGAGTCGTTTGATAAACCGGAGTACGTATACAGTATTTCAAGAGAGAATACTCACGAAAATATGACGAGAGAGTTGCCATATTTGCAGCCGGCAGAGCTTACGACCCGGCTTCAAGAGACGAGTGATGTGATCATCGATAACCCTTCTCTGATTTCGTTATTGAATGAATCGTCGATTAAAGACTCTAAACTTGCGTTTGGTGTGAATGCTTCAATCTATTTAGGTCCATGGGCGCTCACTTACGAGTCTGATGAAACAACAATGAACTGGGAGTATGACTTAATCAACACGAACGAGTTGGATAATCGCGGTGGAGATACAGTCGGCAAGCTTTCATATACTCAGACAGAAAATAAACTCGTGGAAGGGGAGCTGTCTAGTCCCGTGCCACAGCAAGAAGATGTGCAAAATATGATGAGAATAAAGGCTACTGAAAAAACATCACTACCGCTTTCATTCCATGCTAACATTGGGAACCAAACAACGGCAGGACCAATGTATCAAGTACAACCAGATCAAAAAGGTGTTGTCACAAGTTATGTTCCCGCAGTTCATGATCAGGGCACGGTCACTTACGGAGAAGTATACGTGACCATTAAAGGATCAAAGCCGGCAATTGTCATTAAAAACATTCAAGAACAACAAGTTGATGGCTGGATTCCAGTGAAAGACTATGTGACGTTAAAGTACCATAACGGATAAAACTAAAGGTGACTGGTGCGTTTTGTGAAGTCAACATCGGGATAGTACGCATTTTTAACGAGTACATTTGGGCCGAGACATTTGACAGAAGGGCAATGGCAGGACACGGAATTAGACAAGGCGGTTTGTTGCCAATCAGCAAACGCATCTTCGAGCTTAGTATGTTGGACATTCCCTAATTTCGGTTCATCTCCAAAGTCTGTGACGATAATATCGCCGTCAAAGATATTCACGTTCAAACGATTTCTACCGTCAGGGTCATTTCGGACGGATACATTGTGGCTCTTATTCAATCGCTCAATAAGTGCAACGTCATCTTTATCATCATTGCAAGCATAAAAAGGCAATGTACCAAAAAGCATCCATGTGTTTTCGTTACGATGATCGAGTAAGCGATGAATGCCACTTCGTATTTCAGAGAGTGAAGCAATCGGTAATTTTGAAGCAAAATCACTCGGATACATTGGATGAACCTCGTGTCGCTGACAACCCATGCTTACAATCTGATCGTGAATGGCTTCTAAATGAGGCAGGGTGCGAGCATTCAGCATTGTTTCAGCGGATACAAGTACGCCTCGGTCTGTCAATGCCTTTGCGTTCTCCACCATCCGGTTGAAGAACAGCTTACGCGTAGCGATGCTAGGTGGTTTCTCCATTTCTTGAAAACCTATAGAAATGAAATCATCCACACTGCCGTAGTTATGGGAGATATGTAAAACATCTAAGTAGGGGAGAATCGGTTCATATTGGGCTAACGGCAACGTTAAATTCGAATTGATTTGAGTGCGCACCCCACGCTCACTTGCGTAACGAAGCAGAGGAACAACGTACTCGTCTACCGACTTCTTAGATAACATCGGTTCCCCGCCTGTAATGCTTAATGCACGTAAATCGGGTACTTCTTCAAGTCGACGAAGCAACAAGTCAAGAGGCAATGCTTTAGGGTCACGTTTGCTTAACATATATCCAACTGCGCAATGCTCACAACGCATATTGCATAACGTTGTTGTTGTAAACTCAATGTTCGTTAATGTTGGCCTACCAAATTCAATGCGGTCTTGATACGCTTCCCACGGATCGTTGTCCGGGGTAATGGCGATATTTTTCTGTAATACCATAAAAGACTCCTTTATACGATCTGAACTTCAAACAAAGAAAAAGCAGTTCTATTTTAGCATAGATTTGTGCGGATTGTGACTTCGGTAGAGAGGGTGTTTGTCATGCGGGATAAATGGAGACAAGTGATTCTAGGTGCGTTTGGGTTTGTGATGCTCGCTTCTTCTGTTCACGCAGAAGAATCTTTTGGTTGGAATTTTAACCCTGCAAAAAACAATGAGCCACCATCGACTGAGCCAATGTATGAAAAGTGGCTGGATCAATATAAAGGTTACTACATCGGCAATACAGACGAAAAAGAGTTATATTTAACGTTTGATAATGGGTATGAAAACGGGTTTACTGCACCCATTTTGGATGTGTTGAAAGAGCGCAACGTTCCAGCAGCGTTTTTTGTTACCGGTCATTATGTACAATCTGAACCTGGTCTTATTAAACGTATGGCTAAAGAAGGACATATCGTTGCTAATCATTCGTGGAGTCATCCTCATTTTCCCGACTTGTCGGATGAACAAATTAAAGTTGAGCTCGAGCGTGTCGAAGATGCGTATACGGAGCTTACTGGAAATGCCATGCACTATGTAAGACCACCGAGAGGAACATTTAATGAGCGTACACTTGATGCTGCCTTAAAGTTAGGGTACACACACGTTTTTTGGTCGTTTGCGTACGTAGATTGGAATACAGATGATCAAAAAGGGGAGCAATATGCGTACGATAAAATAATGGACCGCATACACCCTGGTGCGATCGTATTGCTTCATTCTGTATCAGAAGATAATGCCCTTGCACTTGGTCGAGTCATTGATGATCTAAAAGCACAAGGGTATACCTTTAAAAGTTTAGACGATCTAACGGGCAAACGTTCATCATCCCCGTTAATTAATGCGAGAACAAGCGCGTATTTAAACGATCAGCAATCGTTTGTAGCGTCGATAAATCCGTGACATCAAATGCAATATTTTCTTTTGTCCTGACGACGAGCTTACCGTCGTCTTCTTCTTTTCCAAGTGTGAAACTTAAAGACCCTATGTATTCATCACCATCCGTATCAGACGCAATTACGGGTTGCTGGTTTGATACATGAAGAGCAGCGTAATGAATATATTGCACACTTTCTACAAGTGTATCCACCGTGTTTTTTAGTATTTTAGGTTGGTCATTTGTTTTTTCAAGATCAGCGACAATTTTAATCGCTGCCAAGTCTGTAGCAATTGACAAGTGAATCCCTCCAATAATTATGCTGATCTCTATTCTATCAAAGGATGGACGCGTGCTTGGCTAGTAAGTTTAGGAAATGATGTTCAAAAAAAACACTCATATTCAAAAAACGTTCATATATTTCCATATAGTTCGCTCTGCACATCGTGTACACTAGAGAACAGACAGGGTTTAGGAATTTTGTAATTGGGGGATTTTCCAATGGCAACTGTTTTGTTGACCGCTTTTTTTATTGCAGGGGTGTTTACCGCATATACGACGTTTTTAATGTTTGTTACTTGGCCAAAGCGTAAAGAAAATCGCTATAAACACGTGAAGTTCTTCTCTGCGAGTTTCGTTTCTGCAGTCGCTTTTTTCTTTTTGTTCTTCTTTACATCCGACAGTTCTGAATTTATGCCAACTGAAACCATTTATGCTACACCGGATTCGCTTTCAACCGTTGAAGAAAAAGCAACATGGCATATCGTTTCTGAGCTGGGGCAAGTGACCGTCGATAACAATGAAGTGATTCGAGACCTTGATTATGTAACGAACTCAGAAGAAGATTTCACGCAATTATATGCAACGTTAACGACCGAAGATAATGTAACGACAGATCTAATTCGCTCATCAACACTCAATCGATCCGCACGAGTACTTCAAAGGCTTTCTCAAATTGAAGATGTTGATCTCATTCACTTACAATGGGATTTTTATTATGAACCAGAATTCGGGCCTGGAGACTTTGATACGATTGTGAAGATGACCGTTTTTAATGAGCATTTACAAAGTCTAGAATGGGAAGATGTCGGCGACCTTGATGTTGAAGAGATCGCATCTGACTACTGGGAGAAACCAGAGCTGAGCGAGACTTCAACGAATGATTAGTTTAAGAGTATAGAAAAACATGGCTGTCTCAAAAGCCTCTAAAGTAAAATCGGAGTACAGATCGTTTATGATCTGTACTCCGATTTTTGTATGTATGTTCTTTCGGTATATCGTTTTAACGAACAAGGCATTGTAGGGCATTTCGACTGATGGGAACGAAAGGAAGTGCCTTCTGTAGGAGGAGTGCCAGGATAAGACCTCGCAAGTCATAAAATCTATATCCAATGAACAAAGGAAATTCATTGTATGCAAGAATGTAGAGATTCCATCGTGATCTCATACGAATGGATCGTTATGACAAAAGCGGAATCACTCCAATGGTGTTTACATTGGATGGGGCAGGGCATGGTTAGTAATGTGCGCTCTAGTTTGCTCTTTTTAGCAATTTTAGCGCTCATTTAGCAAAACTTGCGCGCAGATTGGACTAAACTCAACACCTTACGACCGATCGGCCCCAGCGGGGCCGAACCGAAATCGGTCTCGATTCGGCGCGACTCGCGCCGACACAATTTTAGGTTTTCAAATCAAGGTTCGGGGCAGGTAGTGCGACTCAATCTTCATGGTGTTATGGGGACGAATGTGAGTATCGTTTTGGAACTATATAGAATGAACTAAACACTTTCTTGACAAGCACTGTTTGGTATTGGGTTGGAGGGGGAGCGTGGTGCTCTTTTGCACAGTTTGTTCCAACTTGGGCGCAGATTCTAGGCTAAATGCCAACGACACGTCGGCCCCGCCGGGGTCGAAACGAAACCGAACTCGGTTCAGCGCGGCTCGCGCCGACGTCTTGTTAGGTTTTTGGCTTGGAAATGCAAAAAATGGTTCTCTGAAGCCGCTGCCGCAGGGGATGGCGGCACATGCGGGCACGACGAACACCCGTTCTGCGCGCAAGTTTCTCCCATCTGCGCTCAAGTTTGCGCTTTTGAGCGATTTTAGCACCGATTTCGCTAAACTTGCGCGCAGTTTGTTCCAACTTGGGCGCAGATTCCAGGCTGGAGTGCCAACGACACGTCGATCCCGCCGGGGCCGAAGCCAAATCGGACTCGGTTCGGCGTGGGGATGTACACATGACCTTATGATCTGTTACCGAGTTTGCGCATTCTGTTCCCTAGTTTATGAGAATAGACCGCTTTTCCTGCGATCTGCCCCAACTTGAGAACAGTTGGGTCCCAACTCGAGCACAGTTTCCATTTCACCAAGCTTACCATTGGTTCTTAAAGAAATTCTTTTGTTCAACTTATATAGATTGCTGTTCATTTTCTTTAAAGTGCTGAATCTACTTCCATTAACGGATGTTTGGAACTAGATGCCGATCGATTGGAATCAGAAAGAAGCAAAACGGTCACATATGAGTGAATCTGATTCCAATCGATAATCTTTGGAACTAGGTGGCCCATTCCGCACGGGGATTCAATCAACTTGCGCGATGCGAATGTGGAAAACCCCAGCATAAAACCGTTGATTGGCCGCCTTTTTACCTCAGATGTCGTACTTGTACTATGGAGTGTAAAGAAAACACGGTGGCAGATGCTTCGCCACCGATGTTGCCCTTGTAGTCTGGACTGTAAAATAGACACAGCGAGCACAAGTGGAGGTTGTGAGAGGTGATGACGCACTTATGCTCTGGAGTGCATAGTAAACACGGTGGGCGTTTTTTGACCACCGATGTTGCACTTATGCTCTGGAGTACAAGCATCCACCTGCAGTGGAAATCAATAAAACACACTGGTTTTAGCTATCCAGAAAGCTGTAACTGATCAAAGTTGCGAAATTCATTCATAAAAAAAGGCTGTCTCAAGGTCTGTGCTAAGACCTTGGGACAACCCCCTTTTTTATAGCAATACTTATTCGTCTAAATCAGCTGGGTAGACTCCATTTTCATCATGAATCTCACGACCACTAAGTGGGGGATTAAATACACATACCATTCTTGCGTCTTCAATACCGCGTAGTAAATGCTCATCATGCTCGTCCAAAGCATAAAGTGTGCCCGCTTTGATCGTATGCACTTTGTTGTCGCTTAACGTGACAACTTCTGCGTGACCTTCAATGCAATAAACGGCTTCTAAATGGTTTTGGTACCAAATGTGTGTTTCTGTACCTGCGCGAATAATCGTGTCATTTACAGAGTAGCCCATGCCATCTTTTTTCGAGATGAGACGACGACTTACCCAGTTCCCACCTTCAACTTCTTTATCTGTACCTAGAATATCTTCTAACTTAACAACTTTCATGTTGAGTCCTCCTTGACTTGGTTAAATAACGATTTAAGAAATGAAAAAGAAAGAGGAGGTCATCTCCTCTTTCTTGAGTAGATGGAGTTACGCCAAAGCTTTCTCAATGGCGACATCTAGTTTGTCGAGCCCTTTTTGAAGCCCCTCTTTATCAATGGTTAACGGTGGGAACAGCTTAAATACTTCATCATTAGGTCCAGCCGTCTCCATAATTAAGCCCTCTTCAAAAGCCTTTTCGGCAACTTTGGAAGCGAGGTCTGGAATGTCCGTTCGAATTCCTTGGATAAACCCTCGACCTTTTAGCTTACCTTCAAGTGCAGGGTATTTCTCTATCATCGTGCTTAAGAAGTCTGTAATCATCGCAGATTTCTCTTTTATTCCTTGTTCAAACGCTGGATCTTTCCAGTAGTCTAGCGCTGCTGTTGCGGTAACGAAGGCTAAGTTGTTCCCTCTAAATGTACCGTTGTGCTCACCTGGTGCCCATTTGTCTAGTTCAGGGCGGAAGAGGGTGAGTGCTAGAGGTAGACCGTACCCTCCAATTGATTTGGAAAGACAAACAATGTCAGGTTTAATGCCTGCCGGCTCGAAGCTAAAGAATGAGCCCGCTCGACCGACACCCGCTTGAATGTCGTCGACAATGAGAAGCGCACCGATGTCTTTTGCGACTTTCTCAATTTCTTGGAGCCATTCGATGCTGGCCGCATTAAGTCCACCTTCACCTTGAACGGTCTCTAAGATAAGTGCAGCTGGCGCGTCTACGCCACTCCCATTCGTATCGAGGAAACGACGAATGTATTTTATTTGCGTTTCAACTGGCTCATCCACATAACGGTCATATGGCATGACGGTTGCGTTAGATAATGGAACGCCTGCGCCTTTACGCTTGAAGTCATTTGACGTTACGGCAAGAGAGCCGAGTGTCATGCCGTGGAAGCCATTTGTAAAACTGACGACGTTTGTTCGTCCCGTAATCTTTCTTGCGAGCTTAAGGGCACTCTCGACGGCGTTCGTGCCCGTAGGTCCAGGAAACATCACTTTATAAGAGAGGTCTCTAGGCGCTAGAATCGAAGATTGGAAAGTCTGTAAAAATTCACGCTTTGCTTTAGAAGCCATATCGAGGGAATGACTAATTCCATCTTCTTGAATATATTGAATCAATTTCTCTTTCATATAGTCATCGTTATGACCGTAGTTCAATGCACCTGCACCTGAGAAGAAATCAATATATTCTTTGTTATCTTCGTTGTATAGTTTGTAGCCTTTTGCTTTGTGAAATACAGTTGGAAAACTTCTGCTGTAACTTCTAACCTCAGATTCTAGTTCTTCAAATACATTCATGGTGTTTGTTGTCATTACAGGTGTGATCCCCTTTCAGTTATACAAATATTATTTATCGCGCAAAATCGGACCAATTTTGAAGGAAAGCTCTGCTTCATGTTGGTCTCCCGGGAACAAGTCTTCGGAGAAGCATTCCGACACGTGACAAGCTGTGTCGTTCTTTCTCGCTAATCGCCGGAACAGCTTTTGCGAAGCGTCGTTCGATGGGGTTACAGTTGCTTCAAGATATTGAACTTCTGAGCATGCTGTACGTTCAAGCATTTCATTAAGCATTCTAGATGCGAGGCCACGACCACGTTGAGAACCATCAACGCCGACTTGCCAAACAAATACTGTATCTTGACGTTCAGGCAATATAAAGCCTGTAACAAATCCTACAAGTTCATCATTTTCTTTAACGACCACACATGTTTCAGAGAAGTATTCAGCCATCATCAGATACTTATAAGAAGAATTCAAATCCAACCCTAACTTCTTAGCCAATTCCCACATGCGTGCGCCATCTTCTACTGTTGGTTTAGAAAAAACCAGGGCTTCTTTCTCCGTAATTGGAGTTACAGCCATATTCTATCATCACCTTCTAATTTAATTTACCTACCTGCTCTTCCATAACCGTTATCTGCGTCGTTTAAACCACTTTTTAGAAAAGAATTACGGAAAAGTACTGTTAGATACGTATCAAATTGCCTACGTTATAATGATAAGTATGTTCTGATAAAAGATCAAACGGCTTTAAATGTGCTGAGAAGCGATTAATTCCGTTTAAGCGTAATCGCGTGCTCTCGCTTCATGGTTCAATACGTATTGCTACCGATTCGAACAGAATGCTCATATGTATAATAAGATTATGACAAAATGCATCAGCAAGTTGCTGTGAAAGGCGGATCTTGCCAGATGTTGTGGTGCTGATCACCGTTTTGGAGGCGATTGAAGAGTGTGGGAAGGTATATATCCGCATTTCATCCTTGTTAAGTCTCGATCTACGATGTAGCTATTTATGAAATGCTTATCAGTGTTGTTTGAGGTAAAGGAGGGTGTAGTGTAAGCCAAGTGTTTAGGAACGGTTTGTATTCATAAGAATTCGGCATGGAATGTTGGTACACTATCCGGATACCCAAGACTTAATAGTGAAGCAAAACGATAATGAACTTTTAAGATTAGCGTTTTCATTTAGGGGGCGTGCCTTCCCTGAATCAAATGAGAAGGTGCCTAGAAGTCCGAGCTTTAGGCACCTTTTTGGTCTACTTGAAAATATCACCTAATGCGCTCTCTAGCGTTGGGTAATGGTATGTGTAGCCGAATTGTTCTGTTTGTGTCGGTACGACACGTTGCCCTTTAACGACAAGGTCACTCATTTCTCCGAGCATTAATCGCAACATAAATCCAGGAACCGGTAACCAGTGAGGGCGTTTTAACACTGTTCCCATTGTTTTCCCGAAATCTTTCATTTGCATTGGCTCTGGGGCGGTAAGGTTCATGACTCCCCGGCACTGTTCGTTCAGAAGTGCATACAAAATCATTTCTGCAGCATCTTCATGGTGTACCCAAGAATACCACTGCTTTCCATTCCCAATTGGCCCCCCAAAACCTAAACGATAAGGAAGCATCATCTTCGGCAGTGCACCGGTAGATTTGTCTAAGATAAGCCCCATTCGACCAATAACTAGCCTCGTAAGGTCATCTGCTTTTTGGGCTTCTTTCTCCCATTCCATACAAACTTCTTGGAGGAAATAAGGTTCCGCGGGTCTGCTTGATTCATCAAAAGTCTTTGTTTCCGAGATGCCATAATAACCTATGGCTGACGTGCTAAAAAACACCGAAGGAGCTTTCGGCAAGGATTTCATAATTCGTACGCACTCACGAGTAGCGTCAATACGGCTGTTAAGAATAGCCTTTTTATGATCCCTTGTCCACGCTTTGCTAATTGAAGCCCCAGCAAGATTTACAATCGCATCTACGTTCTCCAACGACTTTTCAGGGTGAGAGCCGTCTAACCAGTTCACATATTGAACGGATGGTTCGTTCTGTTTGTTTTTACTGTTTCTTGTTAAAATGGTTACAGTATGTCCTTTTTCGGTTAGTTTTCTCGTGAGGATTGATCCGGCCAGCCCGGTTCCTCCGCTTATGACTACGTGCAAAATGCTCAACCTCCCATATGTTAAAACGTTACGAATCGTTATATGTCCCTTTACCCTTCATAGCTTCTACTCTAATCTCAAAAAGGAGAAGAAATGAAAATAACAAAGATTTCCATCCAAAAAAACAATAAAGAACGCTATAATGTTTTCGGCTCTCTTAACGGACAACAAGAGCAGTTTGTTTTTGGGGTTCACGAATCTGTACTTATTAAGCATCGGCTTCAAAAAGGGACGACACTTACAGATGGACAGATGAAAGAAATTCAAGAAGAAGATCAACTAGCATTAGCTAAGTCGTATGCTTTATCTTACGTAAGCCGAAAAATGCGTACGGAAACAGAAGTTGAAAACGTTTTGGTTGATCAAGAAGTACCCATGCAAATGATTGGAGAAGCGATCGCCTATATGAAGGAACGCGGGTATATTAACGATGAAGAATATGCCCGTTCATATGTGAACTATACGATGAGTACAACCCATAAAGGACCGAATCGGATTAAGATGTATCTCCAAGATAAAGGCGTGAAAGACCAATGGATTCAACGTGCGTTGGAAATTTATACGTACGATCAACAGCTTGAGACAGCTCGTGCAGTCGTAAATAAAAATGACCGAGTTGATCGTGATAGTATACAAATGCGTAAGAAGAAGCATACCGATCGGCTATCGAGGCAAGGGTTCACATTTGATGTTATTCAAGAAGCACTCGCTCAATTTGACTGGGACAGAAGCGACGAAACAGTGGCATTAGAGAAGATTGCCGAGAAACAGTTAAGAAAGTTACAACGTAAGTACGAAGGACGAGAATTGGAGCAAAGATTTACTCAACAGATGATGCAGCGAGGATTTCAATATCAAGAGATTCAAGCGTATCTAAATAAACAAACCGATATGGAGGAATAGTCATGGAGCAAAGATATGGAGATATGACCCGTCAAGAATTATTAAGGGAAGTGGCAGATTTAAATGAACGCGCCCAAAAAGCAGAACAAAAAGGAATGGTTAGTGAATTTGCCGTCCATGCGAGAAAGAAACTAATCGCACAATCTTATTTGTTAGATAAAAAGCAATATGTACCGGGACAACGTTACCGGATTGAAGGAGAAGAAGAGAGTCGTTTATTAATTTCGTATTTAAAAGGGGTTTTTGCGTGGGGGTACCGTGATGGAGAAACAGAAATGACAGCGATTCCCATCTCTTTGTTAATACGAAACGAAACGTGAGTGGCACTTGGCCACTCACGTTACATTAATTAATTCTGCTTTCTTTTGATTCTTTCTCGTTGATTGTTGCAGCTTGTTCTCAAGTTTATTCTGGTTGTAAATCCATCCAGTAAATGAGCCAAGTATTTTTAGTTGTTCATTTAATCTTACAACCGTGACGAATGGATAATACCCGCCTGAACGATAGCGAAGGTCTGTGAATTCGACTTCATACCCGTAAGGCTTTTCTTTCACATTCCAGCGATAAGCTGGGGAGAAACTTAGAAAAGCGATGAGGTTTTTGTCCTTCAATGCGGCAACGAGAACACGATCTTGAGGGATCGGTTCAAAAGGATAACTTTCTAAATAACGGATATTGCGGTTTTTGTACGTAGCAACATGCAGATGATTTCTCGTACGAATGACCAAGTGATACTCGGACCAACGAATGGTCGGGGAGATAAACACGTGGCTCGCATGTGGGTGACGTTTCCGTGCTGTTCGTACAATGCGGTTTCGGACATGAATTCTCCACATGTAATATATGACAAGTACCGCATAAATGATTAAGAATGTTATGCCTGGGTGAGCGCCAAACATCCACAGTATAATTCCTAGCAAATGGGCGCCGAATAAAAATGGATCGAAAATATTAATGGCACCTAATGCAATCCACTTATTCTTAATTGGAGCGAGTGCTTTCGTACCATAAGCGTTAAAGATGTCAACAAAAACGTGAACACCTACAGCAATGAGCGTCCAAGTCCAAAGATGAAGCAGATTGGCAGCGGGTACAAAAGTAAATATCACAACCGAGATCAAAACCGACCACAATAAAACTGCAGGCAAGGAGTGGGTAGCCCCACGATGGTTTTTTATATAGGTTGCGTTGTTTTTCATCTTTAAGACGGTATCTAAATCAGGTGCTTGAGAGCCGAGCATAATGCCGACAACGGCAGCTCCAAATGTCACTTGATCTTGTGCAACGACTGGGTCAAGCGTGGCAAGTCCGCAAAGTCCGACTCCCATGACCACGTGCGTAGCTGAGTCCATACTCGGCATTTCCTCCTTTTGAAAGCCATTATAATATTTTACACTAGCAAAAAAACTGAAAACCGTAAACTATCATTCAGGAGTGTTTTCAAACGATGAAACAAAATGTAAGTGTATTTATTGAATACAAAGTCGTGAACCGCCCGGAGCAATACGAAATACTGATGCAAGAGATATCTAAAGAACTACTAACGGCATATGACGCGAGTCATCATCGTTGGTTTCAAGCAGTTGACCAGCCAGGTTTATACGTGGAGTGGTTAGAAGTGGGGAACAAAGCGACTTATGAGAGGATAAAAAGCGAACGTAGAGACCGTGATCATCCTGTATTTGGTCAACTTGCCGCCCACATACACAAACCATTAGAAACGATAAACTGTTGGGCTTTTAATGAAATGAGGCTTTAGAATGAATGAATTTAATGTTGGAGCATTTAACGACGCATTGCTATCATGGTATGAAGGAGAGAAGCGCACGTTACCGTGGCGTGAAGGAAGAGACCCGTATCATATTTGGGTGTCGGAAATCATGTTGCAGCAGACGCGCGTCGATACTGTCATTCCTTACTACGAGAACTTCATCTCTAAATTCCCAACCGTGACGGAACTTGCTAATGCTGATGAAGAAGATGTACTCAAAGCTTGGGAAGGGCTCGGTTATTATTCTCGAGTGAAAAATTTACAGTCAGCAGTGCGTGAAGTCCATGCAAACTACGGCGGAGTTGTTCCAAACGATCCTGATGAGTTTGAGCAACTCAAAGGCGTAGGCCCTTATACGAAAGGGGCTGTCATGAGTATCGCTTATGATTTAAAAGTGGCTGCAGTTGATGGAAATGTGATGCGCGTGCTCGCTCGTGTATTTGATATACATGAGGACATCAGTAAACAAAAAACACGTAAGAAATTTGAAGAAATCGTTCAGCAAATGTTAGAAACAGCGCCGCCTGCAGACTTTAATCAAGCATTAATGGAATTAGGAGCACTCGTATGCAAACCGAGAAACCCTGATTGTACAGTGTGCCCAGTAGCAACCGAGTGCCGAGCTCTTCAAACAGGAACGGTTTATGAACTTCCAGTAAAAGCGAAAAAAGCGAAGCCACGGCAATCCGGTATTCATAGTGCGATTCTTGTTGACGAGAACGATCGAGTGTTAATTGAAAAACGACCGTCTACAGGGTTGCTCGCCGATTTATGGCAGTTCCCGTCTGTTGAGGAAGAAAAATCGTTATCCGCTTTTTTAGAAGAGCGTTACGGATTAAAACCACAACTGCAAAAAGAGGAAGAAACGTTTCGACACGTGTTCTCACACCTCATCTGGACGGTTACTCCTTTTACTGGTTATATAGATGAAAGAGATATAGCCGACAGTTCCAAAGAGACAATGTGGGTACACAAAGACGAACTACATCGGTATAGCTTTCCAGTCGTGCACCAAAAAATCAAAAAGCATTTCGTTGGTGTATAATCCTATTCGTCATTACTCATTAAGGTTGGCTTCATGCTCTCCATTTGTTCTCTTGTTTCGTGGGTGCCAAGAGCATAAATCTTCTTGTACACTTCGTTTAAGCCATGTTGCATTTCCGCACCATCATCAACGGTGTATTTTTCGTTGAAGTGTCGAAAAGTAAACAAGTCTTGCAATTCCATATCGTGAGCTTGCACTTCTTTCAATAGTGTGCGAAGCTCTTGAACTTCTGTGTCGCTGGCTTCGATCTCAAATTGTATAAGCCCACTGTCTTCAATGTGAGTTACAGCTAAATCATCCATACTAATCGGATTTAAGTTCACATAATACGTTGTTTTCTCCACACTAACCACTCCTTTTATTAGCAGTTACTATGCCACAAAAAGGGAAGGTTATGTGCCGTCGAGAGTGGTTATTTTTTCAATTCAGCTAATACGTCTTTCGTTTCCTTCGTCCCGTACTGTTGGAGCAATGCGTACAACGAGCCAATTTCATTTTCCGTCGCTTCTTTATCGCGATCTGCCTTTCTTTCATTAAAAAAGGTGAGTACATCTCCGCCTTCAAGATCGTGGTTTTGAATGGCAATCAGTGTTGATTCAAGTTTGTGGCGTTCTTCAGGAGTGACTAAGACTTCATATTGAATTGAATTGTCGTCGACTTTGATGTCAGAAAGCGTCAACATGCTTTGGTCTAACGTGACGTAGAATTTTTCTCGTTCCATACTTGAAACCCCCATCTCAATAAAGGCTGTTTCGTTCACTAATACCCATATTTGAATGTGATTAATCTAAAAATCAATATATAATCAATCTAAGGAGGATGATTGACATGGAACAAAAAGTAGCACTCGTGACAGGATCAAGTCGAGGAATTGGGAAGTATACAGCCATCCAACTAGCCAAAGCAGGATACGATGTGGTCGTTCACTACGCAAGAAGTAAAAAAGAAGCTGAACAAACTGCTGAAGAAATAAAGTCCATTGGGCAAGATGTTTTGATGGTGAAAGCGAATTTAAACGATACAACAAAAATTAATGATTTATTTGACCAAATTGAAGCGTACTTTGGTAGGTTAGATGTGCTCGTGAACAATGCAGCGTCAGGGGTATTGAAGCCGGCTATGGAACTTACTGAAAGCCACTGGGACTGGACGATGAATATTAACGCGAAAGCGATGCTGTTTTGTGCGCAGAGAGCGGCACCACTTATGCAGAAAACCGGTGGAGGGAAAATTGTTAGCGTGTCATCATTAGGGTCCATTCGAGTGTTAGAAAACTATACTGCCGTCGGTGTATCTAAATCAGCGGTGGAGTCACTCACAAGATACTTAGCAGCTGAATTTGCATCCATGAATATTCGTGTGAATGCCGTGTCAGGTGGGGTCGTTGATACAGACGCGTTAAAGCACTTTCCAAATCGCGAAGAATTACTTTCTAGTTCTGGTGAAAAAACGCCAGCAGGTCGAATTGTTGAGCCAAAAGACTTGACGGACACGATGATGTTCCTTCTTTCTGATGAAGCAGAAATGATTCGCGGCCAAACGATTATTGTTGACGGTGGGATTTCTCTTTTAATGTAATTTTAAAAGATGTGTATATTACACTACTACACGGGCATCTTAAGCCGTGTGGAGGTGATAGCTATGCCAAAGAAACAAAACCAACAACAACAAGACCAGCAACAACAAAATCAAAACTATCAACAAGAATTTGCGAATGAAACAGATGCGCAAGAAGTTCAGCAACAAAACCAAAAATCTAAGCAAAAAAATCAACAAAACAATCAACAAAACAACCAACAGCAATAAGGTTGAAGACGGGAGCGTCCATTACGGATGGCTCCCGTTTTTTGATGTTTATGAGAGGGGACAGACCGTGTATAATCGGGAAGTATAAGAGTACTGGAAATGAGGAGATGTAATGTTGCCAATCGAAGGAGATACAATAGAAATTAGAAGTTATAAACATAATGGAAGTCTCCATCGTGTTTGGGAGCAATCGACGGTCTTAAAAAGTACATCACAAGAAATTATCGGTGGCAATGACAAAATTATTGTCCAAGAAGGTAGTGGCCATGCGTGGCGGACGAGAGAACCGGCGATTTTCTATTTTCATCATCAAAAGTGGTTCAATATCATCGCGATGATTCGCAATGACGGAATTCATTACTATTGCAATATCGGCACACCTTGTGCTTATGATTCAGAAGCTTTGAAATATATCGATTACGATCTGGATATTAAAGTATATCCAGACAATAGCATGCAGCTGCTTGATGAGGACGAGTACGAGGAACATCGAAAACTGATGAAATACCCCTTCGACATTGAACAGAAAGTTGCCGAAGGGGTAGGGGAGTTAAAATCATGGATATATCAAGGTAAAGGACCATTTCAGGCTCAATTCGTTGAGCAATGGTACGAACAATTTCTTTTGCATCGTTAATTGTCATCAGGATTATGATAACTGAAGAAGCTTTCAACGAGCCGATCTAAGTGTTCCAAACGCTGATTATATTCAACGATGTGAGACACAATCGGTAGCAGGCTTAACCATTCATCACGACTAACCTCTTTATAATCGTAAGAGTCCATAAAGGAGTCTGTCAGTGATATGTTACCTTCATCGACTTCCTCGGCCATCGTCTCTGTCATTTGCGTATTTACTTTCCCGTCATATCTCATCAATATGCGTTCGTGGTAATTCGTCAAATGATCTAATTGTTGCTGAATGAGTCGTTGCATTTGTTCTGGTAAATGGTGATAAGCGTTCTCTCGGTCATCCAAATAGGAAAGAATGCCAATTTGTTCTTTGTTTACACTAATCATTTCCCGGAATAGGACGAGCTTTCGTGCTTTATTAAACTTGTTTTTTTGGAAATAGCTTCTTTCTTCCTTGTAAAGCAAGTACATCTGGTCCATCTCAACGAGTTCTTCTTTTGAAGCTTCAAGGTCTTTTCTTCTGGATTGAATGTTCGTGTCATGTCGTGTCGTTAATCGAATCCACCTCGACGTATTTTCCGCCATTGAAGACACTTTTTTGTACAACTTCTCTTCGTATTTCGGCGGTATAAACAACAAATTAATGAGAAATGCAGAAAAGACACCAACCATAATGAGACCAAAACGGGAGAGGGAATACAATACATATTCATCGTTAGGGGCACTTCCCATAATGATAATGATTGTGACTAACGTTACTGGAATGGTTGTGGACTCCAAATTCATCTTCATAATTATGGCGATGGCAAGCATGACGACGACACCGATGACAAAGGGTTCGTGACCGAATGCTAAACCAAATACAATCGCAAGAATTGCACCAATGACATTTGCCTGCAATTGTTCAAGGATGGTCTGATACGTCTTATATATGGAAGGTTGAATTGCAAAAGCTGCCGTTAAACCGGCAAAGAATGCAGGTTCCAACCCTAGCCACTCCGCCGCATACAAGGCGAGCATGATGGCTAAACCTGTTTTAAAGATCCGGGCGCCTAATCGCATGGGCAGCGGCGCTCCTTTCGTAACTAATCCAATGGATGTTCAGCGTTTTTTTCATACATTTTCTTTGCTTCTTCGGCCGGTTGCCTTTCAATGAAGTAGAGGATGGCAGCTTTACATAATCCCCAAGTCGCAGTGGCAGCTAAAGTTCCTGACACTGCGTGTCCGGCAACAGGAAAGACAAGTTTACTCAAGGATCTAGACAGTTGTCGAAAAGCAAAGGCTGTACCAACATTGGCCCCGACAGCTCCAAGAAACTCAACGAGCGTTTTTCGGTTTAACTTACGACCAGATATATAGGCAATAGAAGCGACCATAGAAAGTTGGATACTCGTAATGACGGGTAAGTCAGCAAGGGGTATCGGTTGTGCTCCTACGCCTAAGGAAATAGCGGAAGCGCTTTTCCCAATCGTCTCAGCGATTTTCACTTGTATGGATTTTGCTTTCGTAATACGTGCCCACTCCATCCACGTGTTATTGGGCAGCTGTTCGAGCAAAAAATCAATAAGCCGGTGAATGTTCCATCTGCGGTCATACACAATTCTTCCATTTTCAAACGCTAGGTAAGCACAAACAGGCAATACGCCAGCGATGTCGTTAAACTGCTTGGCTAATAACTTCTCTAAATGGGCTGTTGCTTGTTGAATCGCTCGTTGCTTGGAATCTCCAAATGGAGGAGTATGATCGTATATCGGATCTAGTTCATCAACTTGGGTTACAATTCCCACGATCGGTGGAACGTAATCATGCTTTTCTTTAATTTGCTGTTGCAGTGCTTTTAGTTGCCCAATGTCTTCTTGAATGCGACTGTCAACTTCTTTTGCTTTAATTAAAAATAAAATTGCATCTGGATATTTGTTTGCTAACGCTTCTTCCCACGTTCGTTCTTCACTCATTTGAAAGCGGTCAGAAGCTCCTTCGCCAAAGCCTCTCGTATCTAAAACTTCCATTATCGTCTCGTTCGTCTTATCGGTATACGTATGCCACGAAGCACGTTCAGTTTCAGCAGTGACACTGCCTACATCCGCAACTTGATCTTGAAAAATTGCATTAATGAGTGTGGACTTGCCTGCCCCTCTGCGGCCAACGATTGCAAACTTTGGAGGCCGTGTATCGACGAGAAGGTCTTCCAGCTTTTCGATCTCTGGAAGCACTTTTCGTTTAATGTTGGCAGGCAATTTTGGCACAAGCCGATCGCGCATCATCCGAAGTGATTGGTCAAATTCAAGGCGTTGGTCATCGGGGTTCATTGTCATCACACTCTTCTCAGTTTGTTTTTAATTCACCCATTGCTTCATGGACAATCGCAATTGTATCCTGAATGTCCTGCTCCGTATGAGCGGTTGTTAAGAACCAAGCTTCATATTTTGATGGAGCTAAATGCACACCGCGTTTTAACAAAGCGTGGAAGAAGGCTGAGAATTTTTCGGAATCGGTGTTGGAAGCATCGTCGTAATTCTCAATGCTCGTTTGGGTAGTGAAATATACAGTCAGTGCCCCGACGAGTCGATTGATAACGATATCAACGCCATGATCATTTGCTGCGTTTCGAATCCCTTCTTCTAATAGTTTACCCAAATGATCCAAATGTGAATAGGTCTCTGGTTGTTCTAATACTTCAAGGCATGCAATGCCTGCGCTAATTGATGCAGGGTTTCCAGCCATTGTCCCGGCCTGGTATGCAGGGCCATTCGGAGCAATCTGTTCCATAATATCGACGCGGCCTCCATAAGCTCCGATCGGTAAACCGCCGCCTATAATTTTGCCAAAAGCGGTTAAGTCAGGTGTTACACCTAAAAGGTCTTGAGCGGCCCCGTAATGAAAGCGAAAGGCCGTAATAACTTCATCATAAATGACGAGTGCACCTGCATCATGCGCTAGACGATTCACTTCTTCTAGAAAACCTTCTTTTGGTTCTACAATGCCAAAGTTTCCTACAATCGGTTCGACGAGAACAGCTGCAATATCATCTCCGAAAGCGTCTAGAGCTTTTTTTAGCGATTCGGTGTCATTAAAGGGGACTGTAATGACTTCTTTAGCGATATTTTCTGTTACACCGGCCGAGTCTGGTGAGCCCAACGTTGATGGACCAGAGCCGGCTGCTACAAGAACTAGATCAGAATGGCCGTGATAACAGCCTGCGAATTTAATAATTTTATTTCTTCCTGTATAGGCTCTTGAGACACGAATCGTCGTCATTACAGCTTCTGTTCCTGAATTAACAAACCGTACTTTCTCAAGAGAAGGGATGGCTTGTTTTAGCTTTTTTGCAAAGGTGTTCTCAAGAGCGGTCGGCGTCCCATATAGCACGCCATTTTCCGCTGCAGTTTGAATCGCTTTTGTTATATGAGGGTGTGCGTGTCCAGTAACGAGCGGACCGTAAGCGGCAATATAATCAATGTAACGATTTCCATCTACATCATATAAATAAGCGCCGGCTCCTCGCTCCATCGTAATGGGTGTACCACCACCAACCCCTTTAAATGAGCGTGATGGACTGTTTACGCCACCGACGATATGTTCATTCGCTTCTAGATAATGCTTTTTGGATGTTTCAATGTTCATCGTGATCTACCTCCACATGTGTTCTACTGTTAGTTTACCATTCAATGATTCGACAAACACGAAAAACGAGATCATAATATGAGGTAGAGATTACTATATGTAGAGAATGGAGCGATTGAACATGGACTTAACAAATCAAACGGCACCAGAATTTTCACTTGAAGCGCATGATGGAACACGTGTATCTCTGAGTGATTATAAAGGCAAATACATTGTTTTGTATTTTTACCCAAAAGATATGACACCAGGATGTACAACCCAGGCGTGTGAATTTAGGGATGCACTTCCAGCATTAAATGATACAGGGGTTGTCGTTCTTGGCGTGTCACCTGATTCAGTGGATCGGCATGTGAAATTTGTTCAAAAGCATGACCTGCCCTTTTTATTAATAGCGGACCCAGAAAAACAGGCCGCAGAAAAATACGGGGTATGGCAATTGAAAAAGAACTTTGGCAAAGAGTACATGGGCATCGTGCGCTCCACGTTCGTCATTAGTCCTGAAGGAGAAATTCTTAAAGAATGGCGTAACGTTCGTGTCAAGAATCATGTAGCGGACGTACAAGCGTTTATAGAGTCCGTGCAAAAATGAGGGGCCAAACAAAAGTTGTTCTTACTGGGACATTGCCGAAGCAGATGTACGATGATTTACAAACAAGTTTCCCGAAGTTTCTTTTCTTATGTTTGAAAGTCAAGAAGATGCGGACAATGAATTGAAGAGTGCTGACGTTTTGTTTGCCTTAGGCAAGGGGCCGTCTGAGGACGTCATTAAAGATGCAGACAATCTAAAGTGGTTAATGACGATTTCAGCAGGCGTTGACCAACTTCCCCTCGGTGCACTCCAAAAGCGTGGAGTGAAGGTAACTAATGCCAAGGGAGTTCATGAGGTTCAGATGGGTGAATATGCGATGCATGCCATGTTAGATTATGCACGAAGTGCAAAGAAAACCGTACAATATCAAACAGAAGGTTTATGGCAAAAACCTGACATGATGGAACTTTACGGAAAACACGTTCTTTTTCTCGGGACGGGAGCAATTGCAAAAGCAATTGTTCATCGTGCAACCGCTTTTGGTATGACATGTAGTGGTGTGAATACGAGCGGTAAACAAGTTACTGAGTTTCAAGACGTTGCGATGTTTAATAAAGTGGGTCGTCTCGTAAGCAAAGCAGACTTTGTGATTAATCTGCTGCCGCTCACGGAAAACACAACGTATTTAATTGATCAAGACTTTTTTGCTCAGATGAAATCTTCAGCAGTCTTTATTAATCTTGGTAGGGGAAAGACAGTCGTGGAGGAAGATTTGGTAAGTGCAGTTAACAATCAGTCAATTGCGCATGCATATTTGGATGTGTTTCATGAAGAACCATTACCAAAAGAGCACCCTTTCTGGCAACATGAACGAGTGCGTATTACCCCGCACTTAGCTGGCATATCTGAACATTATGTTGAAAGACTGTTGCCGATTTTCATTCACAACCTTCATGTCTTTGAAACCGGAGAAGGATCATGGCAGAATCAAGTGAATATTAATGAAGGTTATTAATGATCGTTTTTGATATAATAGAAGAAAGAACGATTGTACGGACAGTAGAATGGAGGTTGTGTTATGAAATTGCTCGTTTGCATCATTAATGATGTTTATAGAGACCACTTAGAAAAAGTATTGCAAAAAGCGGGTTATCGAGTGACCGAACTTGCCAGCAGTGGTGGCTTTCTTCGAAAGGGCAATACAACGTTCCTGATTGGTTTTAAAGATCAAGACTTACAGGAGCTGAACAAAACGATGCAAAAAGCATGTGAAGAGTTAGAGAAGAAAAAGAAAATAGATGTGAATAGCAAGTATCGCTACACGTCGTTTATCATGAATGCTTCTCAAAGTGAAGAGTGGGCTTCCCGCTTTAGTAATGCATAAAACCCTTGTGTTGACAAGTTTTTTAGTGTCCGTTACACTAAATTATAAGAATTACAATGTAATAACTGGTCTATGAAAGTGGGTGCAGGCGATGACAAACGAACGCCTTCAGCACGCGGTTGAGTCATTAAAGAAGACAAAAGTTCGTATGACACCGCAGCGTCATGCTATTTTAGAATTCTTATTTGAGACAATGACGCATCCTACAGCTGATGAGATCTACAAGGCGCTTGAGGGCAAGTTCCCGAACATGAGTGTAGCCACAGTATATAACAATTTGCGAGTGTTTAAAGAAGCGGGGATCGTAAAGGAACTCACATATGGAGATTCTTCAAGCCGATTTGATTCAATTACGAACAATCATTACCACATTATCTGTAATGATTGTGGGAAGATTGTAGACTTCCATTACCCTGCGTTAGATGAAGTAGAAACACTAGCAGAGCATGTGACGAATTTTGAAGTGAAATCTCATCGCATGGAGATATATGGGAAATGCCCGCAATGTAGAAGTGAGCAAAATGTTGTTCATAATTAGATGCAAATAAAAAAGAAGGAGCCCGATTCGGGTTCCTTCTTTTTTATTTGGGTTGAAATGATTTGCGGTTATATCTTGGATCGAGCTCTTTGCCTTCAAGAGACTTGTCAACGGTGAGAGGTTCATTGCAATGCATACAGGCATCTACCCGTCCGAGTATTTTTGTATCTTTTTCACAGCTTGGGCATGTGACATGAATGGTTTTCATCGACTGCATGCCAATCCATAAGTAAACAAGAGCACTCGACATCACAGATAAGAAGCCGATAATCATCGCGATCGACATTAAGATTGGATTTTCTCTAAACACAAAAATCGCAATGTACATAATGAAGATCCCAATAAATATAAGCGCCATTGCAAATGTACGAATTCGATTAATCTTCGCCACCAATAATACCTCCTGGCTTGTATTCACAATTTGTCCATTTGATTATATCATATAAGAGTGTGGCGACGGAGTGAAAGGAATATGAACGTTTGAAAATTAATTTTAAAAAAGCATTGACTCATTGTAGAAGCTCATGGTAAATTATTAATCGTCGCTAAAACAGCGCACACAAAAAACACTCAAAACTTCACTTCTAAAAAGTAGTTGACGGTGTAGCGGAACACATGATAAATTAGATAACGCCCCAAGAAACGGTGAAAAACAACAAAAAAAGAAATGAACAAAGTAGTTGACGCCGGGCGGCAAAAGTGATAAGATAGAAAAGTCGCCAAAACAGCGACAGAGCAGCAATTGCCCTTTGAAAACTGAATGAAAGATAAGCGAATTAAAGCAATAAAAGCTAGCGCTTCTATTAAAGAAGCACGAGCCTCGTTGGCACCCCCGTGCTGACGAAAAAAGGAACACTTTCAATGGAGA
>NZ_JBHFQF010000006.1:0-351531 GCF_041949955.1 Geomicrobium sp. JSM 1781026
AGCTTTATTTTTGGTCACACGAATGGTCCGATTGAAGGGCTGAACAACCAGACGAAGGTCATTAAGCGCAATGCGTTTGGCTTTCGCCGCTATGACCGGCTGCGTTTGAAGGTGCTATTGCATCACCAATTAAAAGAGCATACAAGTCGAGTAGGATAAACAAAGGAGCAGAGGTGTGTGGCAGTCTCTCAATTTGTGCAAAATGAGAAGGGGTGTCATGGCGGAGACGCCTACGGGAGTAGCGTCAGCCGAAGATCCTCGCGCGAAGCGCGATAGCTGAGGCGACGCCCGTGGCAAGCGTAGCCATGACACCCCCTACACTTCTATAAAAACAACATTTAGGTTTTTCAACAGCCTCAGAGGCGTATTGTCTCTACCCCAACATTTGACTTAGAACCATTTTTTTTGGGTATCATTTTGCAAGTAGAAAATGCCTCCGTTAATAAAGCTTAATTCGATGGCAGGTTGATACTGTTCTTTAATCGCCTTTTTTTCCAGGTCATAGTCTTCACGAACTTCTTCTTCCTCATAAAAACGGTCTAAAAGAATTAAGTCCTCATTCATCCGTTTTGTTGCTTCATCTGCCCACTCATGCTTTCGGTTTGAAATGTCACCGAGTAAATACTGTTTGATCCTTCTTACTGCACTTGTTGGCTGGACGAGTCCAGCCATTTTAAACGATAGCTCAGGTATTGAATTTACAAGTTTTTTTTCTCGGAGTGTATCCATAAACCCGTCGACGGTCTCTCCGCTAATTAGTTGCACTCCAAAAGAGCGAAGATCATCTCGCCGACGGTGGCACGTATAGGAAATACGGACGTTTAACCCTAACCACGGATAGAGGGGCGTATTTGTGCCTTGATTTGTTTGTTCATACAGCCGCGTGTGCGCTCCTTTTTTTCCCGCGGATTGAAAGATTTGATGGAGTCGTGGCGATCCAAAATGAACCTTCTCATAGCCGGATGTACTATTCATATCTGTCGTAAGGCGCATTTTCATTGGTTCAGGCGTTCTTCCCGTTTTCTCTAAATAGTGCCAGTAAAACGGGCGATTCATAAGTTCTTCATCTAAATCACGATTTAATTGTATTTCGATGTTCGTATAATCGGTATGAAGAAATGTGCCGCCACACGCTTCAAGGTATCGGTACATGTAATTATGAACTTTGTGCTGGTCCATCTTCGTTTCGCTCCTCTCGTTGCATTATGGAAGTGAGGTGGGAAAGTCGTTCTCGGGCTTGCTCGGTATCGTCAAACTGAAGTGCTTCGTGCACGTATGACTCGAGCTTCGTTTCATTCACACGTTCAAGGATGTCATCGAGTTGCCCGATAACCCCTTCAAACATCGATATTTTCTCATAGAGAAGGGAAAGAATTCGATCTTCAACCGTTTGCTCTACAGCATAGTTGGTCACATGCACGTCTTGCTCCTGGCCAAGTCGATGTATTCTACCGATACGTTGTTCTACACGCATCGGATTCCATGGCAAATCAAAGTTAATCATGTGATGACAAAACTGCAGGTTTAAGCCTTCGCCTCCAGCTTCGGTTGCGATCAATACTTGCGCATAGTCTAGGAATAGTTGCCGCATCCAATCTTTCTTGCTCCGTTTGAATCCACCGCGAAATGGAACGGATTTAATGCCATGTTGTTGAAGAAAGTGTTGGAGGTAGGCTTGTGTGGCTCGGTATTCCGTAAATATAATTGTTTTCTCACCACTCTGTTTTAGTTGCCGCAATACGTGTTCAGCTTTGGCATTGCTCGTTACCTGCTGCATTCGCTCCACGATCGGGGCGACAACTTCTTCGTTTAATAACCCTTTTTTCATCATATTTGAAAGCGTCACACCTAAGGCTTGTTTACTAGAGCACGTTTCCCTTAGCAATGTAGTGAGTGAGAATCCGTGAAGTTCTTTAAAACTCGAACGCAGATTGTCTACTTCCTCGTACAGCGCCCGTTCTTCATCTGAAAACAGCACTTTATAGTTTTCGACATTTCGCTTCTTCCAGGCAATGTTCGTGTCTGCTCTTCGATTTCGAACCATTACACTACGAACGAGAGACTGAATGTCTTCGTGTGCATCTTCACCACGATTTCGTTTATATTTTGCTTTAAATGTTTTTTCGTCACCGAGATGACCTGGTTTTAATATCGAAACGAGATGAAAGAGCTCTTCAATGCGATTTTGAACAGGAGTCGCTGTCAAGAGTAAGCAAAAACGCTTCTTTAATTGTTTGATAAACGCATAGCTTTTCGTTTTTGAGTTTTTGAGTTTATGAGCCTCATCAATAATAATGAGGTCATACGGTTGATTCAATACAATATCTCGGTGTGGCTCTCGTTTGGCTGTATCCATTGATGCGACGACGACGTCTGCTTGCTCCCATACGTATGTCTTTTTCTGTGGAACTGCAGGAATATAGAATTTTTCATTCAGTTCACTTGCCCACTGATTTACTAAGGATGCAGGTGCTAGAATTAACACTTTCTTAACAAGGCCACGAATCATATATTCTTTAAGAACCAATCCTGCTTCGATCGTTTTACCAAGTCCAACTTCATCTGCGAGAATGGCTTTGCCGTTCAATTCTTCCACCACTTTTCGTGCGGTTTCCAATTGATGATCATACGGTTGTAATTGGGGTAAGTATGTCGGAGCAACAAGCCCATCAAATGAAGGAACGGCTTGATACTCTTCTGCTTCATACGCAAGGTTGAACATTTCCCACGATGCAAAAGGACCATCTTGGTCGAGACGTTGTTGGAATTGTTCTTCCCACTCAATAGAAAAATCGATGTCGATGTACATGTTCTCTCCTCTATTTCCGACAAAAATCATTGGCAGTTGAAAAGCTTAGTGCTAAACTTGAAGTAAGTTAGACCGTGCCACATGTTTCTTTAGTATGTGTCAAACGATCACCAATCTATTCAAAACCAAATACGCGGATGAGAACAGAGGGAGAGTCCGTAGTCGGAGTCTATTCCGATGAAGCGGCGCCGAAGGAGCAAGCCTAGTGTGAATCTCTCAGGCAAAAGTACTTCTGTTTGACGCAACTCTGGAGAGCGCTCAACATTTGAGCCACCCACGAAGACAGCCTTGCACCTTTTTTGGGGGCAAGAGGAAACTTTCTGGTATATGGACAGAGCTTTTCAACGGATGTTGGAGAGTTCTGTCTTTTTCTATGTGAGTATCCAGGAAATGAGTATAGGGGGAGTAAACGTATGGCTGACAAACGAACCGCATTGTATGAAACACACGTAAATGCTGGAGCAAAGATGGTGCCTTTTGGAGGATGGGAGATGCCTGTCCAATACTCTTCGATTAAGGAAGAGCACCGTGCTGTTCGAGAGCATGCAGGCCTTTTTGATGTATCTCATATGGGAGAAGCGTTTGTTGAAGGAAAAGGGGCATTAGAGACGTTGCAAACGGTAATGACCAACGATGTTTCCAAACTAGCCGTTGGCAAAGCGCAATATTCAGTGATGTGCAACGAAAACGGTGGTACAATTGATGATTTACTCGTTTATCGCCTTGGTGTGGAGCGGTATTTTGTTGTGCCGAATGCAGCAAATCGGGACAAAGATATTCAATGGATTCAAAAACATGCCAACGATAAAACGGTCATCACAGATGTGTCGGACGACTATTCCTTACTTGCATTGCAAGGACCAGATGCAGAGCAAATTGCAGAACGAATATTCGGCGAAGCTGTGAAAACATTGCGCTTTTTTGAAGCGACAGAACGAGATTTTCAAGAAGAGCCGGTCATCGTTTCGCGAAGTGGGTATACCGGAGAGGATGGCTTTGAGCTCTATGTAAAAAACTCGGTGGTCGAAAGTCTTTGGAACGAGATTTTAGACACTGACATTGAAGGATTACGCCCATGTGGTTTAGGTGCTCGTGATACATTGCGTCTAGAAGCACGATTGCCACTTTACGGTCAAGAGTTAACAGATTCAATTAGCCCGTTAGAAGCGAAGCTAGGATTTGCAGTAAAAGTAAACAAAGAAGCGCCATTTATCGGACAATCACTTTTACAAAAAGAAAAAGAAACAGGACCAAAACGATTACTCGTTGGTGTCGAATTAACGGGAAAAGGAATTCCAAGAACCGATTATCCAGTATACAACACGGATGGCGTTGAAATTGGTGTCGTCACGTCAGGGACTCAGTCGCCGACACTTGGCAAAAACATCGGCTTAATGCTCATTGATCGAGCGTATAGCGAAGTTGGAACAGCTGTCGTCGTTGGGGTTCGAAAACGTATGGTTGAAGGAAACGTCGTTGCAACACCTTTTTATAAGCGATAAAGATGGAGGGGAAATTCATGTCACAACACCGCTTTTTGCCAATGACAGAGCAAGATCGTAAAGAAATGTTAGAACTTGTAGGGGCGAAGTCTGTCCAAGAATTATTTGCCGATATTCCAGAGTCGGTTCGACCAAAAAATCCGATGCGTATTCAGCCAGCACTTCCTGAGGCAGAGCTTGTTAATTATTTTCAATCCTTAAGCAATCAGAACACTTCGATCAAATCATTGCCTTCGTTTTTAGGAGCAGGAGTATATGATCATCACATCCCAGCAACTGTAGATGCGGTCATTTCTCGTTCAGAGTTTTATACTGCGTACACGCCTTACCAACCAGAGATTTCCCAAGGTGAACTGCAGGCTATCTTTGAATTTCAAACGATGATCGCAGAGGTTACGGGTATGGATCTTGCGAATTCTTCAATGTATGACGGCCATACTGCTCTTGCAGAAGCAGGGGTAATGGCGGCTAGTCACAAAAAAATGAAACGAAAAAAGCTTCTCGTTTCGAGTACGGTTCATCCTGAAGCCATCGATGTCGTGCAAACATACGTAAATGGGCCAGGGCTTGAACTTGAGCGAATTGGAAGTAAAAATGGCTGTACTGATATCGGTGCATTAACACAGTCCATTGATGAAGATGTAGCGGCGGTTATCGTCCAGTATCCGAACTTTTATGGGGGTATTGAAGATCTTGAAGAGATTCGTAAAGTGAGCGAAGAGGCAGGAGCGATGATGATCGTTAAAAGCAACCCGCTTGCGTTAGGCGTCTTAACACCTCCAGGTCATTTCGGTGCAGACATTGTTGTCGGCGATACGCAATCATTTGGCATTCCAAGTCAATACGGTGGGCCTCACTGTGGCTATTTTGCTACGAAAAAAGCGTTAATGAGAAAAGTGCCTGGTCGACTCGTCGGGCAGACTGTTGATGAAGATGGCCAAAGAGGGTTTGTGCTAACGTTACAAGCACGCGAGCAGCACATCCGTAGAGACAAAGCGACGTCAAATATTTGTTCCAACCAAGCCTTAAATGCGCTAGCTTCATCGGTAGCGATGACAGCTTTAGGAAAAGTTGGGTTGAAGAAAGTTGCTTTGCAAAACCTACAAAAAGCAAACTACGCAAAAACCGCACTTCAAAATGCAGGGATAACGATTGTAAACGACGGCCCTCATTACAATGAATTTGTCATTGATGTAGGGAAGGATGTCCGTCAAGTGAACGAGCAACTTTTGGAACACGGAGTAATCGGTGGCCTTGATCTCGGAAGGTTTGCTGGGGAGACCGAAACACACATGCTCGTCTGTGTGACGGAGTTACGTACGAAAAAGGAAATTGATCAATTCGTAAGTGCATTGGAGGAGATCAAATGAAGCGTAAAGAACAAGCGTTAATTTTTGAGCTGAGCCGACCTGGACGTAAAGGGGATTCTTTACCAGAAAATGATGTGCCAGAGGTGGCTGTTGAAGATCTTCTCGACTCAAAGTTTGTTCGGCAAGATGACGCCGACTTACCAGAGGTTTCGGAGCTGCAACTTGTGAGGCACTATACTGCATTGTCTAATCGTAATTTCGGTGTGGACTCTGGGTTTTACCCGTTAGGATCTTGTACGATGAAGTACAACCCGAAGATTAACGAAGTGATTGCTAGGCTAGAAGGATTTGCGCATATTCACCCGTATCAGCCAGAGAATCAAGTGCAAGGGGCATTGGAGCTCATGTTCGATTTGCAAGAGTCTCTCGCTGAAATGACAGGTATGGATGAAGTGACGTTGCAATCAGCGGCAGGTGCGCAAGGGGAATGGACAGGGCTTATGATGATTCGTGCTTTCCACGAAGCGAACGGAGATTTTAAGCGAACGAAAGTCATTGTTCCTGATTCTGCGCACGGAACGAATCCTGCATCGGCAAGTGTAGCAGGATTTGACTCGGTGACAGTGAAGACCGACGAACGCGGTCTCGTTGACCTTGAGCATTTGCGTGAAGTGACGGGTGAAGATACAGCCGCTCTCATGTTAACGAATCCAAACACATTAGGGTTATTTGAAGAAGATATCGTTGAGATGGCCGACGTTATCCATCGTGCAGGTGGGAAATTGTATTACGACGGCGCAAATTCTAATGCCATCCTTGATAAAGCACGGCCAGGAGATATGGGCTTTGATGTTGTCCATCTTAACTTACACAAAACATTCACCGGTCCGCACGGGGGTGGGGGGCCTGGTAGTGGCCCAGTAGGTGTGAAAAAGGAACTATTGCCGTTCATGCCTAAACCATTGCTCATTAAAAAAGAAGATCAGTACACGTGGGATTATGACCGTCCGAAGGCCATTGGTCGCGTAAAGCCGTTCTATGGTAATTTCGGTATCAATGTGCGTGCGTACTCGTATATCCGAACGATGGGACCTGAAGGGTTACGTCAAGTATCTGAAGATGCCGTTCTCAATGCCAATTACTTGATGAAGCGATTAGAACCTCATTACGATGTGCCATACCCGCAATACTGCAAGCATGAATTTGTCGTCTCTGGGAAGCGCCAAAAGAAAATGGGCGTCCGTGCTCTCGATATCGCGAAACGATTGCTTGACTATGGATATCATCCACCAACGATGTATTTCCCATTAAATGTAGAAGAATGCATGATGATCGAGCCAACAGAAACAGAAACGAAAGAGACGCTAGATGCCTTTGCTGATGCACTTATTGCGATTAGTAAAGAAGCAGAAGAAAATCCAGATCAAGTATTAGAAGCGCCTCATGATACAGTCATCTCAAGACTAGATGAAACGCAAGCAGCTAGAAAACCTGTACTTCGTTTTGAAAAAGAGCAATAAGGAAAGAACACTTAAAAAAAGCGGTCAAGGATTGAATCAAATCCTTGACCGCTTTTTCGTATATTCATAAGAAAACAGCGGATATGCCTAAAATTCCTTTAGGGACATCCGCTGTTTCCTCTCATCCGTATTGGTTAATGGGATCTTCTTTGTTCTTGATCGTCTTTGAGTCGTTTTGGTGTAACGTCGTCCCCGTTTTCATCGACAACGGTTACATTTGACATCGTGTCTTTCACTTGCCCACGGATATAGCTTAAATATTCTTGACGAAGTTTTGATTGTTCCGTTCTCTCATCTTCAGTCAGGCCTACTTCTTTTGATTTCTTAGCTAGTTCATTAATTCTGTCAATGATTGGAATCATCGGCTTCATCCTTTCCTTTAGTTTGCGTGAAGGAAATGATAACACGCACATATCATTCCTGCAAATGCCCTTTCTTATGCTGAGAAAGGGCATTTGCTTATTTCTTCTTCACTTTCCCCGTCCATTTACGAAATCCGCCTTTTAAGTAGAATAAACGGTCGGTACCGACTTTTTTCTTAATTAATCGTGCGGCTTGTCTACTTCTCGCTCCTGAGTGATCATACAAGTAAATGTCTTGATCTTTTCGAAACTCAGAGAGGCGTTGTTTGAGTTGGGAGAGTGGAATATTCCGTGCGCCTAAAATGTGACCGCCGTCGTATTCACGCTGCTCTCGTACATCAATCAGTTGAGATTTACGGTAACCTTCAATAAATTGACGTTGTGAAAGTGAATCGAGATATTTAGGTGTTGAGAGTCTACGGAATAGCCATACCGCAATGGTACCAATGATTAGACCCCATAGAATGTAGCTAATGATACTCATAATTTCCATACGTTTACAATTCCCCTTTACTACTAAAAGCTGGTAAGAAAGCTTCTATGCATCCTCATCTATTATAAGTGTGAATGCACGGTTACGCAAAGAATAAAAACAGTGGATGTACAAAATATCTCTTCGTTGCTACACTAGTGACAATGAGGAGAGTAGATGAAAAAATGAAAAAAGAAACTTGGTGGCTCATTGATTCAGGTGCTAGAGATCCGTATTACAATATGGCATTAGATGAATGCCTTCTATTATGGCATAGTGAAGGTCGCATACCGCCTGTGATTCGATTTTACGAATGGAACCCAGCGACGCTATCCATTGGCTATTTTCAAAAGATCAATCAAGAGATCGATGTCGACGCCGTTCAACGTCACGAGTTAGGGCTTGTTAGGCGCCCTACAGGCGGCCGTGGCGTCTTGCATGATCAAGAGCTTACATATAGCGTAATTGTTTCTGAAGAGCATCCACGGATGCCAGCGACAGTAACCGAAGCATATCGTGTCATTTCAGAAGGCTTGCTTCATGGATTCCGTGATCTCGGTTTGAATGCAGGTTTTTCAATACCAGAATCAAAAGAACAAACAGAAGCGTTAAAAAACCCTCGTTCTTCGGTTTGTTTCGACGCTTCATCATGGTATGAACTTGTCGTAGAAGGGCGTAAAATTGCAGGAAGTGCTCAAACGAGACAAAAAGGAGTTATTCTCCAACACGGCGCCATTGCCCTCACATTTAATGAAGAGCAATTATTTGATCTATTTATTTTCAAAAATGCCCGTGTACGTGAGAAGATGCAACAAGCATTTCGAGCGAAGGCGGTCGGAATTAACGATTTAACAGACCAACAATTTACGATAGACCACATTCGCTCGGCATTCTCCAAAGGGTTTGAAACAGGGTTAGATATTGAGCTAGAGCCTCGCACACTCACCCACAAAGAAGAAGAAGAAGTACAGAAATTAGCCAATCAACGGTATCGTTCAACGGAATGGCTTTATCGAAGGTAATGGAATGTGTGGGCAGCTTAGACGCTGCCCACACATTTTACGTCCCGCTCTCGGTCTTTTTTACATCATCTTCAAATCGCTCTTGCAATTGTTTCGTAATTTCCCCGACTTTGAGTTGTACATGTTTCGTTCCTCGAAATTCAGTAATGGGTGTCACTTCATTCGTTGTACTCGTAATGAACGCTTCATCCGCGCCGGCAAGATCTTCAATATCAATTGGGTCATAGCGCACGGATTTACCGAGCTGTTCTGCATACTCCAAGACGACTTGCCGAGTAATGCCATTTAAGATCAAGTTCGTTGCAGGATGAGTTTGTAGTTCGTTATCTTTTACAATAAAAAGGTTTGAAGAAGATCCTTCGGTCACTTCATTTCCACGGTGTAACACAGCCTCTTGGCAGTCGTGGTCAGCTGCTTTTCTTTTTGCGAGTACGTTGCCAAGCAAATTAACAGATTTAATGTCACAGCGGAGCCAACGCTCATCTTCAGTAAGATACACAGCAATCCCTGATTGGAGCTGGTCTAACGGTCTTGGCATTTCTTTAGTAAACGCAAAAACGACAGGCTCTTCGTGACGCTCATAAAGGTGGTTTCGTTCTGCAGCACCTCTAGAAACTTGTACATATAAAATACCTTCTTGTAGATGATTCTCATTTTTCAGCTCATTTAAAGAAGCGCTTAACGTTTGCTTATCTTCAGTACTAAACGGAATATCCATTTCTTCAGCACTTCTTTGTAGTCGTTGCATGTGCATTTCCATTTGGTACGGGTGTCCACCGTAAATGCGGACGACTTCATAAATCCCATCGCCAAAATACATACTTCTGTCATCAAATGAAAACATGGCTTCATTGCGTGCTATGATTTCTTTACCCATTAAAACCTTCTCTGCCATTGGTTGCCACATCCTTAGATTAAAATGAACGATTATACAGTAATCATAACACGCTTTGTCAGCGATTTAAAAAGGACTTGTCACTCAATTGTTAGCAACATGACAAATCTAACTTGTTTCGTACTACAAGATGGAGAAGGCGGGGGATTATGAACAAACCGTTGTTTGTAGCGGAGCAATTATGTACAATATAAAGGTAATACACACGGCAATGACAATAGCGAAACAAGACTGTACATAATGCCCGCAACGTGATTTGAATGGGGGAGCTTACATGGCTACAGCCAGTATGGAAGATTATTTAGAGCGTATCTATCAACTCATTGAAGAAAAAGGGTATGCTCGTGTATCCGATATTGCAGATACACTAGAAGTGCACCCGTCCTCAGTGACAAAAATGGTCCAAAAGCTAGACAAAAGTGGTTATGTTATTTATGAGAAATATCGGGGCCTCATCCTTACAGCAAAAGGAAACAAAATCGGAAAACGCCTCGTATATCGGCATGAATTACTTGAAGATTTCTTACACCTTATCGGTGTTGACGAGTCATATATCTACGCGGACGTAGAAGGCATTGAACATCACTTGAGCTGGGATGCAATTGATCGCATTGGCGATTTGGTGCAATACTTTAGGGAAGATCCAAAACGAATAGCAGAACTTAAAAATCAAAACAAAACAGAATCTTAAAAGACGTGAAGACCCAATCGTGCCTAAGATGAGGTGTTCATCGTCACAGTTTTTAAATCTTTAAATAAGTACCCCACCCAAAAGGTCACGATACGAATCGTACTTTTGGGTTTTTGTTATTTGCTGAGACTAGAAAACGGTGGCTCTGTTTTGGCCACCGATGTGTTAAGTAAGTACCCAATCACTACTAAAAAACCGTGTTCTCATTTTTATTGAGAACACGGTTTAAATGTATGCTTAAAATTTGCCGGTAATTATGGTTGTGTGAAAGTGAGAACAGATGTCCAAATCACATCAATGGTGTTTCGTTACGTTTCTTTCATCGGTGGGTCATCTTTTTTCTCAGGCTTTTCCTCATCATCTTTTAAGTTTAATTCAAACAGCCCGGCTTCTTTCGCTGAGAGAATGGCCATATAAACGAAAGGTCCAAGAATGAGACCCATGACACCGAAGAATACAAAACCAAAATACATCGACAAAACGGTTGGCAGTGCGTTCATTCCGATCGAGTCACCGAGTACTTTTGGTTCGAGAATTCGTCGAATGATTAGTAGAACAAGCGCCAGAATGTTTAACTGAATACCCATCGTCACGTCTCCGAGAATCATCGCTAGGATCCCCCAAGGCGCGAGGACGAGGGCTGGGCCTACGTACAGAGGAATGATGTCTACAACCCAGATGACCACACTCATGATAAAAGCTGGCCCCGGTGAAATGTAAAGCAAGCTGATGTAAGTGAGGATGAACACACCTAGACTTAGAATGAACTGGGCTTTCCACCAACCGAGGAAAACTTTACCCATGCGGTGGAATACGTAGCGCAATTTGTTAGAGGTCTCTTTTTTGAAGAAGTTAAAGAAGTTACCTAAAAGTCTTGGTAGATCAAGACTAAATAAGAACAACGTAATTAAGTATATGAGACCAACAAAAAGCATATTCGGTACCGATGATAAAAATGAGCCGAGTAAGCCAACAAGGTTCGTTGTTATGCTTAGGGCAAAGTCAATCGCATCCTCTGATAAGCGCTCGAGTTCCCGAGCAATTTGATATCCTTGTGGCAAATCTCTTAGCAATTGGTTAAATTGAATAATTAAATCGTTCGCCAGACGTTGCAGCTGAATGGCGTACTGCGGAAGTTCTTGTGACCATTCGACAATACTTTTCATGAGTCTTGTAATCGAAAGGTAAAGAACGATGGAACTAATTGCGACAAAAAGTAAAAAAACAATCGTCACAGGCAAAAGTCTTTTCTCTGTTTTTAATTGCTTTTTAAAGAACCGAACAAACGGTTCGAATATCATCGCTGTGAGTAATGCCAATAATAGCGGCATTAGCGCTGAAAAGTTAAAGTAGACGAACAGTCCACCAACAATAAGGGCAATCCCGATTAAAATCCGTCTGACAATGGTCTTATTAAACAAAGGGGTCCTCCTTCGCTCATGAAGTGAGCGGTCGTTGCAGGTAATGATCTACTTCTATATTATACGGCAAATGTGCTGTTGTAAAACGAATCTTCAAGGAAATGGAGAAAAACTCCATAGATTAAGAAAGAATTTATTGTTTGTGGGCAATAATTGGCGAACGACTTCACGAAAATAATGCGAAAGGCATGAATATTGCCTTTCGCACATCTGTATGCAGAAGGTGTCACTGCATTCTTTACGTGAAATATTCGATTTTTGCTTCAGGAAAGTAACGGTCGGTGAGACGATAGAGGAACGTTTTCATTTCCTCTTCTTGTGATTTTTCATAAACGTATTTGTGTATGCCGTAGCGACCCCATTTTCGTCGTCTTTTCGATTCATCAAGCTCGAGCTTTGTCATCGGATAGTTTTTTTCGATAACTCGTTTCGCAGGTTGCGTAAATCGGTGTTGAATAAATTCAAAAGAAATGTCGTCGCGCCCACCTTCCGGCAACTTTTCATAAAGTGTTTTAAAGAGTTGTTCATAGCCTTCTTGCCACCCATCATGAATATAGATTGGAGCGACGATAAATCCAAGGGGATAGCCCGCTTCTTGAACTTTAGCGGCAGCTTCAATCCGTTTATCTAATGAAGACGTGCCAGGTTCGAAATATTTAATGACGAAATTTGCATTCACACTAAAGCGAAAGCGGGTTTTTCCACGATGGTCAGCATCTAAGAGGTGATCAACATGTTCAAATTTCGTAACGAAGCGCAATACACCATGGTCAGTTTTAGCCATATGTTCGATGGTGCTTTTTAGTGAATGAGTGAGATGGTCGATACCGACGATATCAGACGTACACGACGCTTCGAAGCGAGTGATCTTCGGAGCATGCTCGTTCATATACTCATCAGCTCTAGCCAAGATTTCATCGGTATTTACATACGTGCGAATATACGGTTTGGAACCCATCGTCGTCTGCAAGTAACAATAATGGCAATGACCCATACATCCCGTTGCGAGTGGCAATGCATATTCTGCCGATGGCTTTGACGTGTCAAACTTTAATGTTTTCCGCACGCCGACGACGAGTGTCGATTTTGCATTCCGATATTTTTGGAAGTCATTGTCTCCGGGTAAGTTGCGAACTTGGTTGTGTGAAGTTGTTTCGTTAATTTCTACACCACGTTCAGAAAAATAATCATACAATTTCTTACCTAGTGGATATTCGTAGGCGCGTGGCTCTATATAAATGCGCTCAGGCATAAATGCTTTCATTGTTTGTCACCTCTAGTAGGGTTCAGGATCTGTTTCAAAGTAATAGGCGTAAGCCTCTTCGGCTTCCTCGTAGCTATTGAACACCGCCAGCTCTTCTGTGAGTGGATAAAACTCATCCATCAGAAAGATGGATTGGGCGCTTTTTGCGTCTGGGTCGTTTACGACCGTTGCTTCTCGAATGTTCGCGACATCTTGTGTGTGGGGATTACGGTGAATCACATATAATGTCTCTCCCGCTTTATACAATTCCATCAATCATTCCTCCTTCAAATTAGCGTGCCCGTAAATGATCTCCTCTGCCTAGTATCGTGATGGATTTTTCTCCTGCCTTTTCCAAAGGACAACACGCAATCCGAGCATTTTTTGCATAGTGTAGAGATGTGGAGAGGAAGGTGTGACCGATGCTGATCGACGGAGTTTTTGCCGGCGGCGGAGCAAAAGCCTTCGCATTTATTGGTACACTGGAAGCAATGGAAAAGAAAAACTTCCAATTCTCTCGCATTGCTGGAACAAGTGCGGGTGCAATTATGGGTAGTCTTATTGCTTCAGGATATACAAGCAAAGAGATAAAAAAAATGTTCGAAGACATTGAATTAGACATGTTTTTAGATCCAACAGCTTGGGCAAGAACATTTCCTCATCTCCTAAAGTGGGTAGGCGTCTATTGGGGATTAGGTTTATATAAAGGAAACAAACTTGAGGAGTGGTTAAGCGAAAAGCTAGAGGCAAAAGGGGTACGGACGTTTGCGGATCTTCCTGATCACTCACTTCGGTTGGTGGCAGCAGATATTACGAGAAAGCGAATGCTCGTGCTCCCAGATGACCTCTCAAACTACGGGTTAATCCCGGACTCTTTCCCTGTAGCAAGAGCCGTGCGTATGAGCTGTAGCTTGCCATTTTTCTTTCAACCTGTGAAGTTATTTGATAAAAATGGATCGTCGTCGTTAATTGTTGATGGGGGGATCTTGAGTAACTTCCCGATGTGGCTATTCCGGAGGCATCGATCAAAACGGCCATTGCTCGGCTTTCAATTGAATCCAGAGCCACACGAAGGAGAGTACAAACACATTAATAACGCATTGGAATTGTATGGTTCCATCTTTGAGACGATGCAAAAAAGCCATGACTCACGTTTTGTTGACGCTGGTCATGGCGATAATGTCGTTTTTATTCCTGTAGAAAAGGTGAAAACGACAAGTTTCTCGTTATCCGATGCTGATCGTGCAGAACTGATTGAACTTGGGTTTCATACGACAATGGATTTTTTGAAAACATGGAGCAGGTAACCGGTTGCGTGACGTCTATCGTCGCGCATTTTTTTTGTTTCCTTGGATGACTTTTAAATTGTTAGCGTTCCGTTTTTTCTTTACACTCACCTGATCTTTATTTTTTACTGCTGTTGATTTACGCCGCTCTCGATCTTGTTTGAGCGCCCGTTTATACTGAGGATCAACTCGAGTTCTTTTGGAAACAAAGCGAGTAAAAATAAAATAAAACAAAAAGGCAAACAGAGCCATCAGAAGAAATGTGAGCATGAGACCGCTAGGGTTTGTGAACAATTGGCTCACTAGACCTACAATCGCTAGAAGTACGATCCCTAAAACAAATGGATTTCGAAAAATTGTTCTCAACGCATTGCCTCCCATTCATTACACAAGACGTTCGTCTATCTTCTCTTTGTGAATTTCATCCTCGCGTTCTAGCATCTTTTCAAACGAACGGATCGACACTTCGACTTGATCGTCTTTTGGTTGTTTTGTCGTTAATAATTGTAACCAAAGACCAGGTAAGCCTAACCATTTTAACACAGGGATATTCCGTAATTTATTTGTAGCTTGCAACACTTCGTAAGAAACACCGAGAACGACAGGAATGAGCAATAGTCGGTGAACAATTCGTTCAAACAGGTTATCAAAAGGAATGAGCAAATAGATCATGACCCCGATAATGACTGTAAAGAGCATAAAGCTACTTCCACAACGATAGTGAAGGCGAGAATATTCTTGCACGTTTTGAACCGTTAATGAGCGGTTGGCTTCATAAGCGTTAATTACTTTATGTTCCGCCCCGTGATATTGGAACACACGTTTAATGAGCGGCGTGAGTGAGATTAAATACACATAGCCGACAAGAATGATGGTTTTAAAGATTCCTTCGAGCAAGTTTTGTGCCACATGTCCAGGAAACGGTCCTGAAAGAGTTTCTGCTAGAAATACAGGAACGAGCGTAAAGATAATGGTCCCGATGATAAAGGCCACGACGCTCACCGCTGCCACACCAATCGTTGCCGCAATCTTTGAACGCTCTTCTTCTGGAACGATATCTTTATCATCATCAGGATGAACATCGTAACGGTCTGAAGCAAAATTCATATGTTTACTGCCGAGCGCTGCAGCTTCAATTAAGGCAATACTGCCTCGTACAAATGGAATCTTTTTTAGTTTTTGTAATACGGGTTTAGGTTTTTTTAGGTTCTCGAAGTATTCAATTTCCCCGTTTTTTCTGCGGATCGCACTGACCGTCGTTTCTTTTCCTGCAAACATGACGCCTTCAATTAGCGCTTGTCCGCCATAGGCAGGCTTTTGAGCCTGTTCGGTTTCCTTTGTTTCCTCACTCATGCTGACACCTTACTTTCTCAAAAAGTTCGATTGCACTTCATGACTATTCTACATCATGTGTCCATGAACCTCCATAAGCAGACGTTTTTTTCGTTCCGTAAGAATGATTTACTGCGCAAAAACCATAATAGGAAGGAGGTGATATTCATGAGTGATGAGAAAAACGAATCCAAAAAGGCGAATCAAGATTTGCCTTTAGGTTTAAAGGTACTGATTACAGGTTTCGTCGGCGGCCTTTTTTGGGGGATCATTTGGTACGTGGCTTACTTTTTTAATTTTACGGACGTTGGACCGAATTTGTTATGGAAGGCGTGGACGCTTGGAAGTTGGAGTGAAGAAGCGACCGGACAATGGATCGCAATTTCTCTATTAGCAATTCTGTCCATTGGGGTGGCGTTTTTTTACAGATATGTGTTCGCAAAGATTACGAGCATGTGGGCAGGAGTAGGGTTTGGGGCTCTACTTTGGGTCATTATTTTTTACATTAGTAATCCTTTGTTTATCGGGCTAGATTCGGTGCCTGATTTGAGTGGGATTACGATTGTGAGCACATTATCGTTGTTTGTCTGTTATGGGTTATTCATTGGTTATTCCATTTCTTATGAGTATGAGATGGAGAAGTATACAGGAACTTAATGGCAAGCACTTAACGACTTATGCTAAGATAGAGGCGATGATTGTTTAGGTGAGGAGGAATTGGCATGAAGCGTTTAGAAGGAATTCGAAATCAATTTACAGTTGAAAAGATTGATGCACTCATTGTAGAGAGTGATGCAAATCGTCGGTATTTATCAGGGTTCACAGGGAGTGCGGGTGTGATATTTATTACATCGGATCAAGCGTACTTTATTACCGATTTTCGCTACGTAGAACAAGCAAAGAATCAGTGCGAAGGCTATACAATTGTTGAGCATAAAGGGTCAATCAGTAATGAGCTCAAAGCATTAGTTGAAGAGCACGGCATAACTTCTGTTGGTTTTGAAAAATCGTATACGACTTTTGAAAAATATGAAGTGTATAAGGATGCGGGCATACCGCTCACCCCTGTCGCTGGGCTTGTGGAATCGCTTCGCATGTTCAAAGATGAGAAAGAGCTTTCAATTATGAAAGAAGCAGCAGAAATTGCTGACCAAGCATTTTTTGATATTGTTGACTACATAAAACCGGGAATGAAAGAAACAGAAGTAAGAGATCGATTAGAATTTACAATGAGACGTCTAGGAGCAGATAGTTCCTCATTTGATATCATTGTCGCTTCTGGTTCACGGGGCGCTTTACCTCACGGTGTGGCAAGTGACAAAGTCATCGAAGAGGGCGAACTTGTGACGATGGACTTTGGCGCCTACTACAAAGGGTATTGCTCAGATATAACGAGAACGGTTGCTGTTGGGCAACCGACGGACGAAATGAAAAAAGTGTACGAAACCGTTTTGGAAGCCCAGCTTCTTGCGGTAGAGCAAATTAAACCAGGAATGACAGGTAAAGAAGCAGACCAGATTTGTCGTGATTATATTTACAGTAAGGGTTACGAAGGGAAATTTGGCCACGGATTAGGCCATGGGCTGGGTATGGAAGTGCACGAAGGTCCAGGTGTATCCCCGAAAGGCAACGTCGTACTTAAACCGGGTATGGTTGTGACTGTCGAGCCTGGCGTATATTTGCCAGGTGTAGGTGGCGTAAGAATTGAAGATGATATTGTCATTACAGCAGATGGCAATGAGCGACTGACAACCTCGGATAAATCGCTTCGTCATATCGGTAAATAATTATAATAAAGGTGGTTCTTATTCGTGATTTCAGTAAATGATTTTCGCACAGGGCTAACAATTGAAGTAGATAACGATATTTGGACAGTTCTTGAGTTCCAACATGTAAAACCTGGAAAAGGTGCGGCATTTGTACGTTCAAAGCTGAGAAGCCTTCGGACGGGAAGCATCCAAGAAAAGACGTTTCGCGGTGGAGAAAAAGTAAACAAAGCGCATATCGAACGAAACAAAATGCAGTATTTATATTCCAATGGTAACGAGCATGCATTTATGAATATGGAGTCATTTGACCAGATGGAGCTCCCGACTGACCAAATCAAATACGAGTTGAATTTCCTTAAAGAAAACATGGAAGTGCATATGATTACGTATGGCACAGAAACACTTGGCGTGGAGCTTCCGAACACAGTAGAACTTGAAGTGTCTGAAACAGATCCAGGTATTAAAGGAGACACGGCTTCTGGAGGTCACAAGCCAGCTACTCTTGAAACAGGCTTTAAAGTGAACGTACCGTTCTTTATTAATGAGGGCGACCAGCTCGTTATTGATACAAGAAAAGGTGAATACGTATCAAGAGCATAGCAAAAAGTGCGTCAGGATGAGTGATAATCCTGGCGCACTTTTTTTGAAAGACAAGGCTCCTCTGTTAGGAGCGTTGAGCATGGACGATAAGCATATCACTTGGCGGATGCTCAATGAGAATGTCGCTCAGTGACTTTTGAATTTTCGCAGAACGATGCATCCGTTTTAACGCAACAACGATGAAAGGCGCATACCGTGCAGAAATGATTTTACGTGGATCTTTAAACGTCAAATCAGTCGCCCGCACATGGTGGCCGTTCTGCCGAAGTTGGTGCTCGAATTTTCTTAACCATTCTGTACGTTCAGAAATGATCTGTGAGCGAAGTGTTGGATCGTTTCGTTCCACAACCGTGTATTTTCTCATATCAATACCATGAAGTAGAACAATGTCTCTTCCCTCAGCCTCGGCAATGTTTGCCCCCTTTGTTACGCAAGATAGAGCCTCCTCATGAAAATCCAAGAAGATAAGCACGGGATCCGTATCTGTCTTATACGCTTGCTCTTTCTCGTTCCTCTGTTCGGACGACAAAAACATCGCATTTCGCTTTTTTAATAATGGCACTGGTCACACTCCCTTGAAGAGCTTTTTCAAGCTTCGTCCCGCCAGTTGCACCAGCAACAATTAAATCAATATTATATGCAGGCACAATTTGCTTACTAATCTTTATAGAAGGCACACCAGTTTCGAGTATCGTTTGAGAAGAAACACCTTCCGCTTGAGTATGGAGCAAGAACTGCTCGAGTTTTATTTGTGCTGCCTTTTTTACTTTATCGACGACAAAACGGTCAAAACGAGCCAACGTACCATAAGGTTTAGGGTTAATTACCGTGCATAAATACAGTATGGCATTATTTTGGCGGGCAAATCGAATCGCATGCTTGTAAGCGTCGTTTGAAGGAGTTTCCTCACCGTCTATACATAAAAGGACACGCTCATAACTCATTGCAAATCACTCCTTTAAAAGATAATGAACATAAAGGTTGATTAAAAATTAACATCTGATGGAAAAGTGTGTCAATTCAATTGTTCGCATGATTGAATTTACATTAATTTCACGACCTGTTTCGACAATTGAAGAGGTTCCCGTGGTGAATTGTTCTAAATCTTTGATTTGAGAATAGAGTGTACAAGCAAAGGGTGTTAGCAAAAGTTTGCAAGTTTGAATGGAGTTGATGTCTGATGAATAGCTTCTCGGAACACGTGCCATTCAATCGAGATTCGATTTTATCACTCGTCCCGCACGAAGCACGCTCATCCGTTGAATACGAATTAACAAAAGAACAGGTTGAAGAAATTCGTTTTAGACCAGGACGAAAAATTGAACTCGTTACGAGACGAGGCCGGAAGCTGTTGGACGATTTCTTATTTAGTTCTGACGATGCGGTGTATGTGATCAATCAGCTTAGCCAACATTCAGTGTATGCATTTGAAGAGGAGCTAAAGCATGGATACATTACGTTAAAGGGTGGTCATCGCGTTGGATTAGGAGGCGAAGCAGTCGTTGAAGCGGGAAAAGTGAAAACGCTCAAACATATTCGTTCCTTCAACATTCGCATCAGCCGGTCAATCCACGGTGTATGCGAGCCCTATGTAGATCACTTATTTCATCATGGGTGGAACAACATTCTCATTGCCGGCCCCCCTCAGTCAGGAAAAACGACGCTGCTCAGAGACGTAGCGAAAGTAGCGAGTGACGGTTGGAAAGCGAAACAAATCCCACCGAGTAAAGTCGCAATTGTTGATGAGCGCTCTGAAATCGCAGCATCGTTTGAAGGGGTGCCGCAATTTGATATTGGCGAGCGGACCGACGTGCTCGATCGCTGCCCGAAAGCTGAAGGGATGATGATGCTCGTACGGTCGATGAGTCCAGACCTTATCATTGTCGATGAAATCGGGAGTAACACCGATAAAGTGGCCATAAAGGAAGCCATACGTGCAGGGGTCTCCATTTTGTGCACGGCTCATGCCAAGACGTTTGAGAATTTGTACGACCGTGACATTTTCGTTCGAGGATTGTTTGATGGAGTGATTATGCTTGATCACGATAAGCGCGGGACGTACTACTCAGGAAAGGAGATCCATCGTGCGTTGGATTGGAGCGCTCGTCGTGCTCATATCGATGACCGTCGGCGGGTTTGAATGGTCACGTAGACTGACGCTTCGGTCAAAGCAAATTCGGGAATTAACGACCGCTTTGCAAATGTTTGAAGCGGAAGTGATGTTTGGCCACACACCATTAAAAGATGTGACAACGAAACTTTCAGCCACGTTGTCAAAACCAGTAGCTCGCATTTTTTCCGAATTTTCCGCTCGTCTAACAGCGGGGGATATTGAAGCAAAAACCGCTTGGGAAGAGAGCTTAAACAAACATTGGGCGGAAACATCAATGAAAGAAAAAGAGAAGGAAGCGCTGCTTCAATTTGGGCAAACGTTAGGACAACACGGCCGGTTTGAACAGCAAAAATATATTCAATTAACACTCGCTCATCTAAAAGCAGAAGAAATTGACGCTAGAGAAGAACAGCAAAAATATGAACGCATGGCAAAGTCGCTCGGATTTTTGGGAGGACTGCTTGCAATCATCGTGATGATCTAACACAAAAAGGAGGGATGACGGTGGGGTATGACGTAGATACCATTTTTCAAATCGCTGGTATTGGCATTGTCGTCGCTATGATTCACACCGTACTAAAACAGATGGGGAAAGAAGATTGGGCACATTGGGTGACACTCATCGGGTTTATCGTCGTGTTGTATATGGTAGCAACCATCGTCGATGACTTGTTCACAAAAATACGCAGCGTATTTTTGTATATAGGATAATCACATGTCGATCGACATGATTCAGATTGTCGGCTTTGGTCTAATCTCAGCCTTTTTAGCGATGATTCTAAAAGAACAAAAGCCAGCGTTCGCTTTTTTGCTCACACTATTTGTCGGAGCCATGATTTTCTTATTTTTGTTAGATTATATTGTCATGGCGTTTCAACTCGTCGAAACTTTGGCAAACCATGCACACATTAACATGGTGTATTTGCAGACGATGCTCAAAATCATTGGCATTGCATACATTGCAGAGTTTGGGGCGCAAATTGCGCGAGACGCTGACCAAGGCTCCATCGCGCAAAAAATTGAACTAGCTGGGAAGGTATTAATTGTCGTGATGGCCATACCCATTTTCAATGTACTCATTGAAACCGTCATTTCCTTGATTCCAGGCTGAAAGAGGGATCGTAATGAAAGCATTCATTTCATGCGTGGTCGGTATCGTCGTTCTACTCGCATTCTCCATAGAAGCCGTTGCTCTTGATGATGACCCAAACCTTGATCCCAGACTGCCGATTGAAGACGAGAGCATCGGTGAAGAAGATGTTTCGGACTTGATCGAAGAACAGATGGACGAGCAGTTAGATCGGCTTGGTTTTACAGAAATTGAACAGTTTTGGGAAGATATCCGTCGAGATTATGAATCTTTTCTCCCCGAAAGTCAAAAAGGATCATTTACAGACTTTTTGGATGGAGATCAGCAGTTTAGTCCAACGGAGTGGGGACGGGCACTGTTAAATTTCTTGTTTCATGAACTAACAGCGAATGTTAATTTGCTCGGTACACTCATTCTTCTTGCTGTATTTAGTATGGTGCTAAAGGCATTACAAAACGCATTTGAGCATGCGGCGGTAAGTAAGGTAGCATACAGTGTCACATTTACGGTGTTGATTGTCATTAGTATGAATAGTTTTTACATTGCGATGAGCTATGCCCAAGAAGCAGTGGCGAATATGGTTCATTTCATGATTGCGCTTTTGCCTATGGTACTCGCACTTTTAGCCATTACAGGCGCAACAACAACGGCTGCACTGTTTCACCCGTTAATTATTGTCCTCGTCAACACGAGCGGGCTCTTAATTGAACGATTTGTTCTCCCATTACTATTCATCTCTGCCATCGTAAGCGTAGCAAGCTCTATGAGCGAGAAATTCCAATTGACGAGGCTAGCAACCTTAATACGAAATGTTGCAATGGGAACGCTCGGCGCATTTTTAACGATCTTTTTGGCGGTTATATCCGTCCAAGGTGCAACGTCAGCGATTAGTGATGGGGTGACGTTACGGACAGCTAAATACATTGCCGGTAACTTTGTGCCTGTTGTCGGTCGGATGTTTACCGATGCTACTGATACCGTTATCGGTGCTTCACTTCTTTTGAAGAATACTGTCGGCATCGCAGGCTTGTTCATCTTGTTTGTGATTACTGTATTCCCGGCGTTAAAAATTCTAGTACTTGCGCTTACGTTCCAAATTGTTTCTGCCATTATGCAACCGCTAGGTGGGGGGGCGCTCGGAGAAGTCATGAGCCTCTTTGCACGAACAGTCATGTTTATGTTTGCTGCGGTTTCTGTCGTCTGCTTAATGTTTTTCTTAGCGATTACAATCATCATATCAGCAGGAAATCTAGCACTCATGGTGAGGTGAACTCGGTGGAGTATTTTAATGATTGGATTACGACGTTGGTTGTTTTTTTGCTCCTAGCCATTATTTTGGAGCTCCTATTACCAACATCGACAATGAAGCGTTACGCAGATCTCGTGCTTGGGCTGATGATGACGGTGTTGATCTTACAACCAGTGTTTGATTTCATTCATACCGATCCATCGGAATGGTTTGATCTTGACAATTTTAACGTTCGTGAAGGGGCAGATGAGATGGAAAATAAAATAAATGATCAAAAAAGAGAAATACAAGCCACTCATGATGCATATATCTCAGAACAAGTAGCTGCTCGTCTAGGCAGTGAAGCAGAACAGATGCTAAAGGAAGAGTTTCAGCTCTCGTTTAGTGGAATTTCTGTCGATGAAAATTCACATTCTGAGTCGGGAGGGATTAACGTCTTGTTGGTGGAGGCAGGGGATGAACAAACAAATACGACAGTGGAGCCGGTTAGAGAAGTGGTTGTAAATACAACAGAGTCAAGACAGCAAAGTGATCATCCGGTCTCGTTGGATGCAGTAAGGGTCCGTCTTGCACAAGTATGGCAAGTGGAAGAGAGCTCCATACACATTCGTATGGAGGAGGAAGATGCGAATGGCTGAAAATAAAAACCCCTTTAGCAATTTTCTTCCAAAGAGCGACGGTCCTAGACGCTTTCGGTGGTATTATATTGCAGGACTTTTCTTCGTAGGTGTGCTTCTCATGTTAATCGGGAATTTCGGTACAGACGATGACGGCGGTTCAATGGTTGGCGAACAGTCAGAAGAGCCGGTGTTTGTAAATGGTGACCAAGAAAACGAAGAAGAATCATCTGTAAGTAACACTTCTTCTGACTTTCAAGTGATTGAACAAGCGTATTCAAATCAGTTGGCAGAAACGCTAGAGAAGATTGATGGTTTGTCTAATGTTGAGGTCGTCGTGAACGTCAAAGAAACAGAAAGCAAAGTGTACGAAAAAGACCGTAGCATACGGCAACAAACAACAGATGAGGCAGATACTGAGGGTGGGAACCGGACATTAGATGAGGGCACGCAAGAAGAGACACTCGTGCTCGTTCAGCAGGGGAGTGGTGAAGAACCGCTACTCATCCGTATGGAGAAGCCAGATGTATCCGGTGTGCTCGTCGTCGCCAATGGCGTCGAGAGTATGCAAAGAAAAGAATGGGTCATTGAAGCTGTCACTAGAACGTTAGATGTGGATGCACATCGGGTGTCAGTATTACCAAAACAAATGGGAGAGGATGAGTGATTTGGTTTTGAAAAAGCAAACAGTATGGCTGTTAACAATGTTAAGTTTGGTAGCGGTACTCGGTGTCTATTTCTTCGGACCCGATAGCCCAACGACACAAGAAGCTGCGTTAATTAACGATCATGAGTCATTAGAAGATTTTGAAGGGGAACTTTGGGAGCAATATTTAGAGGAAAACCCAGATCAAGCGGTTGTCGTTGAAGAATGGAACGGTGAAGTTGAAGGATCAGATGAGGAGGACCCAGAAGCAGGTGACGGTGAAGAAAATGAAGAGACCGACAGCATTGATGTGGCCGCAGGGTTGAGTGGTAGTGAAACGTTCAGCGCACTTAGAATTGAGCGCGAGGAACTAAGAAGTGAAGCGCGTGAAGAGAACACAAATACGATTGCATCAAGTGATGCATCTGCTGAAGAAAAAAATGAAGCGCATGAGCAAAATGAACAACTAAAAACGTTAACAGAAAGTGAATCGACACTCGAACAAAGAATTGCATCACAAGGATACGAAGATGTACTCGTTATGACCGATAACGATGAAGTACGCATTTTCGTAAAAACAGAAGAACTTTCAAAAACGGAAGTTGTGGAAATCAACCGAATTGCTCACGAGCAGATCGGAAACCGAGCAGTAGCCGTTTCATATCATATTGATGAATAGCATGCGACCCGGTGAAAACATTCACCGGGTTTTCTTTTTGCGTTTTTCTTATAGGTGAAGACGAAAGGAGCAGTGCAAATGCTATAAAGGATGGACGATAGATCTTCTGCGTTTGTCTTGTCAGTGCTAGAATTCCATGACATGCGGATGCATGCGATCCACACTAGAAGGGCAACATCGGTGGAGTGTTTTCTTTCCAATCCAGAGCAAAAGGACGACATCAGCTCTCGCACCCCGCTCTGATTGTGCTCGCGATGTCTACTTTGCTGCCCTAACTACAAGGGTAACTTCGGTGGCGAAACATCTGGTGCTGTGTTTTCTATGCAGTCCAGACTATAAGTGCAACATCGGTTCACGTTTTTGCCTCCTGGCTACGGTGTGTGGAAAGAAGTCCAAATGCCCCATATATTCATTTATGTGACACTTGAGAAAGAAAAATCATGATTTGAAATGTGAATGCGCACATAAACGGTGTCAACTGTCACAAATATTGCGATTTGTGACAGTTGCGTGCCGAAAGTGCCCGGTTTGAGGGCTGGATTGTCACATATGTGACCGGCCATCACATGCTTGTGCCAGGTGGTGAGCCTCGGTCACGACTTTTCACCCTTTGGCAAACGTTTTTCGTGTTGTCCCCAACCCTTGCAGTGACGAACAACGATCGGCAACGAGGTGAATTTCAGCAGACAATAGTCAAGCACTCACCCGCAAAGACCCATCTCGGTCATCCGATTCAATGAATTTCTTGCGTTCAACTTATCTAGCTAAAAATCTTATCATTGTTCGTTCTATGATAAGATTTCAGCCCAACACCTTGCTCGGTGCCCAGCATGGGTGATGGGGAGCGGGCTGCAAAGGAAAATTGGATGATATATACGAGTACTTTTGCTTGTTGAAAATACAAATTACCTATCGTCAGTTCTATGAGAGATTCATGATTATTTGCAACGCGTCATGTTCCACCGATCCGCTCATTCGGAGAAAGGGAACTTACAATGTGGTCTGTGTTTTCTGCGCTGACGAGTTGTGATCGTGAAACGAAAGAACTGGTTCCAAAGATCAGCGATTGGAATCAGATTCGCTCATGTGTGGCCGTTTTGCCTCGTTCTACTTCCAATTGATCGGCATCTCGTTCCAAACATCCGTTTATGGAATTAGATTCAGTATTTTATAGAACATGAACGACAATATAGTTCCTAATCGACGTTCATGTTCTTTCTCACAACCTTATGAAGATTGACCCGCACGCCTTGTCTCGAAGCTCGATTTGAAAATCCAAAATTCTGTCGGCGCGAGCCGCGCCGAACCAAGACCGATTTCGGTTCGGCCACCACTGGGTCCGACATCTCGTAAGATGTTAGGTTTCGAATGAACTACACGCAAGTTTTACGAAATGAACGCTAAAAAGAGCAAACTTGACTGCAGAAAGTGTAGACTAGCGCACAATATGCGATCCATGCCTTGCCCACTCGGTATAACACAATACGCGAAAGCGACATGAAGACATATTTGTTATAACCGACAAATCGTAAGAAATTCCAAAGCAAACTCTACATTCTGGTGTCCAATGAATTTCTCACGCTGAGCGTAAGGCAAATCGTAAATGTTGACGGTCTATTCACTCCCCAACATTATTTTCACAAAAGATTAAATGCTTTCTGTATACATACGGTCGTTCACATTACTCGTAAGCCCTTAGCCTTCAATGATTTCTATGTTGACATCATTTCATCGACGTTAACAAATGATGTATAATTCAAAAAAACAAAGGATCCCAAGCTAAGAGGTGAAATCGCATTTTTTACATGATATAATCAACTGATGACAAAACAATGTAATGGAATGAAGTTAGGAGATGTCACTTCATGGAATGGAATCATTTAACAGAAGGCGCTAAAGCCGTATTGGAACAAACGAGAAACCTTAAAAACGACAATATTCAAATCGTAGAGTTTGAAGTGGGTTATCAAGAAGAAGCAACAGAAGAAAATCCGCATCCTGTATCGATTCAAGAGGAAGATTATGATAGCTTGAAACGCTACACACAAGAAAACGAATACGATGAGAGTTATCATATGGCGAGAAACAAGTCCATCGTGAAAATTATTCTTTTGGAAAATCGTAAGATTCCCGACAACCTATCTGAATACCCGGTTTTCAGACATTACCGTATGGAGCGGTTACGGGAAGAGCAGTTAAAAGCTGAGCAAGCTAATGAAGAACAAGCGAACGAACAAGAATAGAATTCAGGAGGGATCACGATGAATGAATATCAATTGTTAGACTTAGAAGAACAAGAGAACGACCTTGGCCGTGTGGAGATCTCCCCAGAAGTTATTGAAGTTATTGCTGGACTTGCTGCAGCAGAAATTGAGGGTGTTTCTGCACTTCGTGGGAACTTTGCAAACGATGTTGCAGAGCGTTTCGGTAAGAAAAATCACGGAAAAGGTGTCAAAGTTGAACTCGGTGAGAACGGGGTTACGATTGAGGTGTCTGTGGTTGCATATTACGGAGTTTCTGTACCTGAAATTGGAATGCAAGTGCAAAAAAACATTCAACAAGCATTGGAAACGATGACCGCGATCTCCTTGGATGGCATTCACGTACATGTTGTTGGCATTCATTTTGAAAAAGAAGAAGAGACGACGTTGGAGCTTGCGAGCGCAGAGCGAATATCTGAATAAGGAGCGCTACAAGCGCCGTGATAGGAAAAGGAGTTAAGCATGAATCGAAGATGGGCGCGAATTAGGGCAGTACAAGCTCTATTTCAGGTTGAAATGACAGGTGTACATTGGCAAGAAGCCTTGCAATTTGCTTTAGATGAGCATGAGGAGAGCGACGAATATTTACTTCGCGTATTGCCTGGGATTGTTGAACATAAAACAAGCATTGATGCTCGGATTGAGGAACAGCTGGAACATTGGACAATGGAAAGATTAAACAATGTCGATGTTGCTGTACTACGCCTTGCCGTATACGAACTTCTGCACTACGATGAGATTCCACCTCATGTCACATTAAACGAAGCGATTAATACAGCTAAAGCATTTGGTGAGGATGAGGCGGGTAAGTTTGTAAATGGCGTCCTCTCGAATGTGTTAAAAGGCTACGCCGAGGAAGTGGGGGAGAACAATGACAGCGAGCATCATTGATGGTAAAGAGATTGCCAAAGAGAAGCGTCGCCAAATTGCTATCGAGGCAAGCCGGTTGAAAGAAACCGGTGTGAATCCTAGCCTTGCAGTCATTCTAATCGGAGATGACCCCGCTTCTCATAGCTATGTAAAAGGGAAGGAAAAGGCTTGTAGAGAAGCGGGGATCCATTCCGAAGTAAGGCGAAGAGCGACGACGATAACCGAGGCTGAACTTTTACATGAGATTCAAGAACTTAATGACGATCCGTCCGTTCATGGGATTCTCGTGCAACTTCCGTTGCCTGACCACATTACAGAAACACGGGTAATTAACAAAATATCACCAGAGAAAGATGTGGATGGCTTTCATCCGAATAACGTCGGACGCTTAATGTTAGGTGAGTTGGGTTTCACTCCTTGCACCCCTTTGGGAATTATTGAGATGTTAAAAACGACTGGCATAGACATTGAAGGCAAACACGCGGTTGTCGTTGGGCGGAGTAATCTCGTCGGTAAGCCGCTTAGTCAATTGCTTTTAAATGAAAATGCGACGGTAACGGTATGTCATTCAAAAACGAAAGACATGGCGAGTATTACAAGAGAAGCCGATTTGTTGATTGCAGCAGTCGGTAAAGAACGTATGTTAGGCCCAGAAGCGATTAAACCAGGGGCTGTTGTTATTGATGTTGGTGTGAACCGTATGGCGAACGGGAAGCTCACTGGAGATGTACAGTTTGACGAAGTGAAAGACATTGCTGGTTGGATTACGCCAGTACCTGGTGGAGTTGGACCGATGACAATTACGATGCTTTTGCATAACACAGTAGAAGCTGCGAGAGGAATGATGGCGAGTGGAAGCTAATCATTCCTATCTTTCTGTAACACAAGTTACGAAAGAACTAAAAAGAATTATCGAACAGCACGAACAAATGAATCATGTCATGCTTTATGGCGAAATTTCTAATTTTAAGCATCATAGCCGTGGGCATATGTATTTCACATTAAAAGATGATCGGGCGCGAATTTCAGCAGTTATGTTTGCTGGTAATAATCGCGCCCTCCGTTTTCATCCAGAAAATGGTATGAAAGTACTCGTACAAGGGAATATTTCAGTTTATGAGCCGTATGGGCAATACCAGTTGTACGTACGAAGCATGGAACCCGATGGCTTAGGGCAGTTGTATTTAGCTTATGAACAACTAAAAAAGAAGCTTGAAACCGAAGGTTTGTTTGCCAATGAGCGAAAGAAGCCTTTGCCGAGCTTTCCGAAACGAGTTGGCGTGGTCACGTCGCAAACAGGGGCTGTCATTCGAGACATCTACACGACTATCACGAGAAGGTATCCCCAAGCAGCAATTCATCTGTATCCAGTTGCTGTACAAGGACCTGAGGCGGTCCCATCGATTGTAAACGCGCTCAAACGAGCGGATGTGGCAGGGTTAGACGTCTTAATTGCAGGGCGCGGTGGTGGTTCAATTGAAGAACTTTGGGCGTTTAATGACGAACAGGTCGTCCGAACAACAGCGATGCTTACAACACCGATCATATCAGCGGTTGGCCATGAAACGGACGTCACACTTCACGATTTTGTAGCGGATGTTCGAGCTGCCACACCAACTGCTGCAGCTGAACTTGCCGTACCTTCAATGAAAGAGTGGACGGACAAGTTCATATCCATTCAAAAGCGGCTAACTGTAGCAAGTAAACAACTGCTGCGCCAGCGACAAGTTAAATTAAAACAACTTAGGCAATCGTATGCCTTCAAATATCCCGCACAGCTCGTCACACAAAAGGAACAAGAACTTGATCGCAACCTTGAGTATTTGCACCGGTTTATGAAGCGCTACATTGGAGACAAAAAACAATCATACGTTGACGTTTCACACCGGCTGGAGCGTATGCACCCAGGTGTGATGCTCAAAGAAAAACATTCAGAGCGCCAACTGCTGCAAGAACGATTGCAACGCAGCATGAAAGAGGTATTTCAAAAGCAATCAACAGCTTTTGAGACTCGGCTTAGTAAGCTAGAGATCTTGAACCCACTCAATACGTTACGCAGAGGGTATAACGTGGCGTACCAAGGGGAGCAACTTGTATCCTCTATTAAACATATCCAATCGTCTTTACCGCTGACGTTGCACCTTCATGATGGCCAAGTGACGACGGAGGTACAAACGGTAACTGAAAAACAGTCCCTCGCGCTGAAAGGAGAACCGATCGATGACGAATGAAAAGAATATAGAGCAAGTAGACACCGAAGAGGCTAAAAGCTTTGAAGAAGCGATGAAGTCACTCGAAGAGATTATTGTTAAGCTTGAAGAAGGTGATGTGCCATTGGAGAAGGCGATTGATATGTACCAAGAAGGTATGACACTATCAAAACAATGCCATGACCAGCTGCAAAAAGTCGAGAAAAGAATGGACAAAATTGTGCTTGAAAATGGAGAGACAGAACCGTTCTCCCTTCATGAGGAGGGTTAAATTTGCAAACGGATCAAACAATAGAAGATATGATTGAGCGCCATGTACCCCCATTAATGAATGTCATTCATTCTCAAATTGAAAGTGCCTCTTGTCCTGAAAGCATTAAAGAAGCGATGCTCTATTCCTTAAACGCTGGTGGGAAGCGTATTCGTCCGTTGCTGTTAATTATGGCAGCGCAAAGCTATAAACCTGTAACAAGCTCCGCGTATAAATTAGGGGCGGCATTGGAGATGATCCACACGTATTCGCTTATCCATGATGATTTGCCAAGCATGGATAACGATGATTACCGGCGTGGCAAACCGACCAATCACCGTGTATATGGGGAAGCATTAGCCATTCTCGCTGGAGACGCTCTTTTAACAGAAAGCTTTCAACTAGTGAGTGACATTTCTGAAGACGATATGCACCCACGAGACATCGTTCACATTACACGGCGGATGTCAGAATCTGCAGGGATTCGGGGGATGGTCGGTGGTCAGGTAGCTGATATTGAAGGTGAAGAACGCGCGCTTCGTCTCGAAGAATTAGAATGGATTCATCGTCACAAAACCGGAGCATTACTAGAATTTGCCGTTGAAGCTGGTGGAATTTTAGGGGAAGCGCCTGAGGGGGACATTGCCGCTTTAAAGATTTATGCGGAGAATTTAGGTCTCGCTTTTCAAATTAAAGACGATATTTTAGATGTCGAAGGGGACGCAGAGATTATCGGAAAGCCTGTCGGAAGCGACACAGATAATCAAAAGAGTACGTATCCTAGCTTGCTTACATTAAGTGAAGCGAAAAACAAGTTAGATGCGCATATTCAAACGGCTGCCGATGCACTAAGAACGGTAAGCTGTGATTCATCTGCGCTACTTAGCATCTTGCAGTATGTGGCAAAACGAGATCGATAATTGTTTTATTGGCTTTTTGTTCACATAGAAAGTACAATAAAGATCACACATGGATTTACATCCATCGGAAATACTAAGAAAAACACATTTTTTTAATGAAAGTGGGGATATCAGGCATGGACTTAGAAGCCATTCAAGATCCCGGATTTTTAAAAAGCTATTCAAAAAAGCAACTCTCACAACTTGCAGAAGAGATACGTTCATTTCTCATTTCCAAGCTATCTGTCACAGGAGGACATCTTGGCCCGAATTTAGGGGTTGTTGAGCTTACGCTCATGCTCCACAAGTTGTACGATAGCCCAAAGGATAAGTTGATCTTTGATGTGGGTCATCAAGCATACGTACACAAGATTCTGACGGGAAGAGCAGACCGTTTTGATACACTCAAACAGTATCAAGGTCTATGTGGCTATCCGAAGATGAGCGAAAGTGAGCATGATGTTTGGGAAGCCGGACACAGCTCAACATCGTTATCAGCAGCGATGGGTATGGCAGCTGCAAGAGATCTCAAATCTGAAAACAACCACGTGTTGCCGATTATCGGCGACGGTGCTTTGACAGGTGGGATGGCGCTTGAAGCATTGAATCATATCGGTCATGAGCAAACGAATGTAACAGTGATTTTAAACGATAATGAAATGTCGATTGCTCCTAATGTGGGTGCACTTCACAACGTGCTAGGTCGTTTGCGTTCAACAGGTGGTTATCGCCGTGCAAAAGAAGACTTGGAGTACGTAATCAAGAAGATTCCAGCACTCGGTGGCCCGCTTAGCTCCACGGCAGAGCGAATGAAGGACAGCCTTAAATACTTGCTTAGTAAAGGGATGTTCTTTGAAGAAATGGGCTTCACGTACTACGGTCCTATTGATGGTCATGACTTTGATGACCTTCATAACAACTTAATGTATGCCAAACGGACTGAAGGTCCGGTATTGCTGCATGTGATTACGAAAAAAGGAAAAGGGTATCAACCTGCTGAGGAAGATGCAAGTGGTGCGTGGCATGGACCAGGACCGTATGCAATTGACTCAGGTGATATGAAAAAGAAAGCAGGTCCTCCTGCTTATAGTGCAGTTTTCAGTGATACTGTCGCTAAGATTGCCGAGCGTGATGAACGAGTCGTTGCGATTACAGCCGCGATGCCAGGCGGAACAAAATTGGACAAGTTTGCCAAAAAGTTCCCGAATCGCATGTATGATGTTGGTATTGCTGAACAGCATGCAACGACGATGGCTGCAGGTTTGGCAGCTGAAGGCATGAAGCCAGTATTCGGTGTGTATTCAACGTTTTTACAACGTGGTTATGATCAGCTTGTACACGACGTTTGCCGTCAAAATCTAAACGTTGTTTTCGGGATTGATCGCTCAGGTCTTGTTGGTGGTGATGGGGAAACACATCAAGGTGTGTTTGACATCAATTACATGAGGCACTTGCCGAACATGAAGATTTTGATGCCAAAAGACGAAAATGAACTTCAGCATATGATATATACAGCCTACAAAAATGATGACGGACCGATGGCTGTTCGTTATCCTCGTGGCAATGGCTATGGTGTCACGATGGACGAAGACTTACAAGCAGTGCCAGTCGGCAAATGGAACATTGAACAAGAAGGTTCGGATGTAACGATCTTGACTTTTGGTACGATGCTTCCAATTGCAAAGAGTGCGGCTGAACAACTTCAAAAAACGGGCGTATCCGCTCGGGTTGTGAATGCGAACTCGGTAAAACCACTTGACGAAGAGTTGCTCGTGCAATTAGGAGAGGAAAACCGCCCGATTTTAACGTTGGAAGAAGCTGCTTTACAAGGTGGTTTCGGTAGTGCGGTTCTTGAATTCCTGCACGACCGTGGCATTGCGTCTATGCAAGTGAAGCGAATGGGAATTCCAGATCGTTACATTGAGCACGGTAGCGTTGACTTGATTTACGAAGAGTTAGGTTTAACCGCAACCGAAGTAGCTAACACCGTTAAAGAAATCGTTCCGAGTAAAAAGAAAAGAGCGTAACCAATATGAATGGTAAGAAAGAACGCGTTGACATTTTGCTCGTCGAGCAAGGACTTAGTGAAACACGAGAAAAAGCAAGACGAGCGATAATGGCAGGGCTTGTTCATACCGAACGTGAGCGAATTGATAAACCGGGCACAAAGATTGACAGAGATACGCCATTGTTTGTTAAGGGACAAGAGTGTCCTTATGTGAGCCGAGGTGGCATGAAGCTGCATAAAGCACTCGATGTATTTAACGTGTCGATTGAAGGAAAAGTTGTCCTTGATGTAGGTGCATCTACTGGTGGCTTTACTGATTGCGCTTTGCAACATCTCGCAAATCAAGTATATGCCGTTGATGTGGGATACAATCAATTGCACTGGAAGCTTCGTTCCGACGACCGGGTCGTGGTTATGGAAAGAATGAATTTTCGATATGCGGATCAAGAAGACTTCACACATGGCTCGCCCCAATTTGCCGTGTGTGATGTTTCTTTTATTTCATTAAAGCACATCTTTCCACCGATGCAGCGCATCATAGAAGATGAATCGGATGCCATTGTTCTCGTCAAACCCCAATTTGAGGCAGGAAGAGAAGAAGTCGGTAAGCGAGGAATCGTCCGGGACAAAAATGTACACCGACGTGTCATTGAAGATGTGTTGAATTTTGCAGAAGAAAGTGGTTTGCAACCAATCGGTCTTGATGTTTCTCCAATTACTGGGACCGGTGGGAATATTGAGTTTCTATTACACCTTCGAAAAAATGCCAATCCTTCGCGTCACATTGATGCGTCACGCATTGCTCTCGTCATAAAAAATGCGCACAGTGCTTAATTCCCTAATATTTGTTTATTTATACAAACAGCAGTATAATTATCATCAAAGAACGGGGAAACTAACGTGTGTATATTTCCCTTGCGTGAATGAGGAGGTAGAGAGCGTGACGAAAGGTCAACGACATGTAAAGATCCGAGAGATTATCCATACGAAGGTCATTGATACACAAGAAGATCTCGTAGATGAATTAAAAGCAGCAGGTTTTAATGTGACCCAAGCTACGGTGTCACGAGACATTAAGGAATTACACCTCGTAAAAGTGCCAACACTAGATGGTACGTACAAATACAGTTTGCCGGCAGACCAACGCTTTAATCCAGAACAAAAATTAAAAAGAAACCTGTTTGACTGCTTTGTAAGTATTGACCAGACAAATCATTTTATCGTTATGAAAACATTGCCAGGAAATGCCCAAGCGATTGGATCATTAATCGATCATTTAGATTGGGATGAAATTATGGGGACGGTTTGTGGCGATGATACCATTTTAATGATATGTAAGGATGCCGAACAAGCACCTGCAATTTCGAATCGATTTTTAGATATGCTGTAATAGATCGAGGTGGTTGAGATGCTGGAAGAACTTTCGATACGTAATTTTGCAATTATTGATCGCTTAACCTTATCCTTTTCTTCAGGGTTGACGGTTTTAACCGGGGAAACGGGTGCAGGCAAATCAATTATTATTGATGCGCTAGGTTTACTTGCTGGAGGACGCTCATCTGTTGACTTCGTTCGTCATGGCACAAAGAAGGCGGAGATTGAGGGTCTTTTTCGTATTCATTCCGAACACGAAGTAGTCGAAGTGTTAGAAGAAGCAGGGATCGATATAGAAGATGATATGATCATTCTAAAGCGAGAAATCAATGAGAAAGGCAAAAGCGTCTGTCGAATTAATGGTGAGCTTGTAACGTTAACGATGCAGCGAGCGATCGGACAACAGCTTGTAGATATTCACGGTCAGCACGAGCATCAAGATTTGTTACAGCCAGATAAACATAGTGCGATGGTCGATGGGTTTCTCGGTGATCCATTGTTTGAGAATAAGCAGCAGTATGAGGAGAAGTATCGCCAAGTCATCGGTCTTGAAGAGCAGTTATCGCATCTAAAGGACAATGACCGTGAAAATGTTCAACGATTGGATCTGATTGAATACCAGTTGGAAGAGATTAAAGAGGCGAAGCTCAAGCAGCAAGAGGATGAAGAACTGACGGCAGAACAATACAAATTGGCCAATATGGAAAAGCTCTTCTCGCAAATGCAACTAGCATATGAAGCCCTTTATGGTGATGAAAAGGGGTTAGAACTCGTACGTGAAGCGATGGTTGCTCTTCAAGAATCGGCGAGTATTGATCAATCCCTTGAAGAGATAAATGATTCGTTAACGAACAACTTCTATATGCTAGAAGAAGTGACATTTCAAATTCGTGATCATGTCGAACAACTTGATTATGACCCTAATCGGCTTGATTTTATATCGAAACGATTGGATGAGATTAATCATCTTAAACGTAAATACGGATCGACAATTGAGGAAGTCCTTCTTTATGCAGAGCGAATTACAGAAGAAGCAGAAGAATTGAGTAACTTAGATGAAAAAATTGAATCTGTCGAGAAGGATCTCCACACTCATAAAGCTCAAGCATTATCACTTGCGCAATCCCTTTCTAAATCGCGAAAGCATGCGGCGAAGCAATTAAAAGCAGCCATTGAAATGGAACTAAAAGATTTATTTATGGAGAAAACAAGTTTTACGGTTCAATTTCACCCTCATCGCCGCGGCATTGTTGTCGAAAATGGTGAAGAAGTGTTTACGCTAAATGAAGATGGTTTGGAACGGATGGAATTTTACTTGTCGTCCAATCCAGGGGAGCCAGAAAAATCACTATCAAAAGTGGCTTCTGGTGGAGAAATATCAAGGATTATGCTTGCGTTGAAAAGTATCCTAACGGACAGATCAGAGCGTACGGCTTTGATTTTTGATGAAGTGGATACCGGGGTTAGCGGTAGAGTTGCTGGTGCAATCGGTGAAAAGATTTATGCGATTTCTAATGAGTCACAAGTGCTTTGCATCACTCATTTACCTCAAGTCGCTTCGTTAGCGAATACACATATGTACATTAAAAAGAGAGAAATCAACAATCGAGTTTCCACTGAAGTTGAGGAACTTAACGACGATCAAAGAATCGACGAATTGGCAAGAATGCTATCAGGTTCTGAGATCACAACGAACACGAAAGAAACGGCAAGAGAGATGCTCTGGAGTAAAAAAGCATAATCATACCGCTATAAATATTGCCATTCCTAAAAAAACCGCCCATTTGTGGTCGGTTTTTTTGTGTTTTGCCAGTTATATAAACGTCCGAGAGAGGCAACATTATAAGTACGTACTAAAAGTACGGTCGGGAGTTAGGAGTGTGAGATGATGTGAACAGTGAGAGATACCGTAAGATTATCGGTACCATTGTTTTAGTTGCCCTCGTTGCGATTGGTTTTTCAACGCCGATTCAACAGTGGATGATGTTGCCTGAACAAGTGAGTGTACCGGTTGATGCAAATATGGATGAAGTTAAAGATTCGTTACCGTCATTATTTTCTATTCATACCGAAGATGAAGCAGCGATTACAGTGGCTGCCGGAGATTTTCCGGTGAAGAAAATTCACAAAGACCGTCGAGAACGCATTGAAGTCATTCCTGGCGGGCAGTCCATTGGCGTTCGATTAAACGCAAAAGGGGTATTGGTTGTAGGGTTTCATTTAATTGATACGTCAGATGGTCAGAAATCACCTGCCGAATCCGCTGGGATTCAAAAAGGGGATATCATCGTTAAATTAAATAAACAGCCGGTTGAAGATATGCATGAAGTCGCTACAATTCTTCGTACACCCCATGAAGCGCAGCCAATTGAAGTCGAAGTTATTCGGAACGGAAAGACGTTAACGAAAACGATTGACCAAAGCATTACCGCCTCAGAAGGCATCGGGCAATTGGGGATGTATATTCGAGACTCTGCTGCTGGCGTTGGAACGATGACGTTTTATGAGCCATTATCTGGAAAATACGGGGCACTAGGCCACGTTATATCAGACATTGATACGAAAGAGCCTGTTGCGATTCACGAAGGAGAAATTGTGCGGTCATCCGTACGTTCGATTGCTAAAGGCAAAAATGGAATACCAGGTGAAAAACAAGCGTCATTGACGACTTCTCAACACGTATTAGGTACGATTACAAAAAACAATACGTTTGGTATTTACGGGGTGTTACATCACGGTCATGATCTTGTGAATGAAGGACGACTATCTATGCCAATTGCTTTTGCAGATGAAGTTGAAGAGGGACCAGCGAAAATATTAACGGTCGTAGAAGATGAAACCGTAGAAGAATTCGACATCGAGATTGTTCGGTCATCACCGCAAAAACACGCAGCAACAAAAGGAATGGTCATACGGATTACAGATGAGCGCCTATTAGACAAAACCGGAGGCATAGTTCAAGGAATGAGTGGTAGTCCAATTATTCAAGACGAAAAGATTATCGGTGCAGTTACGCATGTATTTGTTAATGACTCGTCATCTGGGTATGGTTCCCATATTGAATGGATGTTGCAAGAAGCCGGTGTTCCTCTAGAAAATGATGAAAGAAAGGCTAGCTAAACAGCTGCCTTTCCGATACATAAAAATTCGACAGAATTCGACATCTGCCCTCGAATTATTTAGAATGTTGTAATTTGTTGGATGATAATAACGGATTTTCCGAAATTACCTTGATTTTCTGTTTATTTAAAGGATAATTCCATATGAGAAACGAAATTACAACAACAAGCCCAAAACTATAATAACACATGAGGCAGAGGAGGACCCATTTTGGATTCAATTAAAGTTTGTATTGCAGATGATAATCGTGAGTTGGTGCAGATGCTTGAGGAATACATCTCGAATCAAGAAGATATGGAAGTCTCAGGCATTAGCTATAACGGTCAAGACTGTATCACGCTCGTAGAAGAGAAAGAACCAGACGTACTCATACTTGATATTATTATGCCATACTTAGACGGATTGGCAGTGTTAGAACGTTTACAGAAAAAGTCTCTATCAAAAATGCCGAAAGTTCTCATGCTAACCGCATTTGGTCAGGAAGATGTAACGAAGAAAGCCGTCGGTCTTGGCGCTTCTTATTATATTCTTAAGCCGTTTGATATGGAAGTTCTCATCGATAAGATTCGCGAGTTAAACGGTGTTGAAACGGAACATATGAACGTCTCGCACACGAGAAGTAGTTATAACACGATTAAACAGCCGACAGTGAATTTGGATCAAAGAATTACGAATATCATCCATGAAATTGGCGTGCCTGCTCATATTAAGGGTTATATGTATATGCGCGAAGCCATTACAATGGTCTATAACGATATCGAGTTACTCGGTTCCATTACGAAAGAGCTTTACCCAGACATTGCCAAGAAATTTAACACGACGGCGAGCCGCGTCGAACGAGCGATCCGCCATGCGATTGAAGTTGCGTGGAGTCGAGGGAACATTGACTCGATTTCACATTATTTTGGCTATACGGTCAGTATGTCAAAAGCTAAACCGACCAACAGTGAATTCATCGCGATGGTCGCTGATAAGCTTCGGATTGAACATAAAGTAAGCTAAGTGTTGCTACTACGGGATTTTTTCGGATAATCAAAACGGTAAATGGTACGCCAGTTAGCGATAAACATGTATGTGATCGCGACTAATATTATTAAGAGCCTCCTATGAATCGGATTCGTCCGTTCGTAGGGGGTTTTTTCGTGTGTTAACAGAGTTTAGCGTACAAATTGACGATTTCATGTTGTATTGCGATAGCAAGAATTTGTCTAAAAAGACGCTTTCCAGTTATGAACAAACGTTGCGGCTCTTTGCGCATTATGTAGACCGCGTACATGGCGTTGACGACGCTTCCAAGGTGAGCACCGACATGATACGTAGTTATATCAAATACTTGCGTGAGAGGGGCAAATATACGGTTGTGAGCGACGATTTTACTCGTAGGTTAAATCATCCGCAAAATAGACCGGATATTGGTAAGCCGTTAAGCGACTCGACGCTAGGCAACTATTTGCGCAATATCAAAGTGTTCTTTAACTATTTGGTGGATGAGCGCATCGTCAAGAAAAGTCCCGCAGCTAAAATCGCCAATATTAAGCCTAAGCGCAAGAAAAAGAAGATGCTTAACGAATCCGAATTAAAGAACGTGATGCGTTCCTTTGACGTAACGACCTTTTACGGCTATCGCTCGTATATGATGACGCGTCTGTTACTGGATACGGGGCTGCGTATTAGTGAGTGTCTTGCGTTATGCCCGGAGCATATCAACTTTAAAAACTTCGCTATTCACGTCACGAATCCTAAGAATGGGCGCGAAAGGTACGTCTATTTTTCAGCGAAGATACGGAAGGAATTACAAAGGTGGGTGTATTACCGTGATCGGTTTTGTGATTCAGATTGGCTGTTTCCGACAACTCGCGGTACTCAAATGAAGCCCTCGTCGTATGAGAAGACTTTGCGCGACGTAGGGAAAACGATCGGCGTTGAAGTATCGCCGCACCAATTGCGGAACAACTTTGCGAAGTATTACCTTCTGAATGGCGGCGACCTTATAACATTGTCACGAATATTAGGCCATTCATCAGTAGAGGTAACGAAAGTATATTTAGATTTCGATGATAGCGAAATACAAAAGAAGTACCAACGCCATTCGCCATTAGGCAATATGAACGTTTAACAAAAAAAAAGACTCGACGCACGTTCTGCGCCAAGCCGATCACTGGTACTGACAGCTTAGCGCAAAAAAGGAGTATTGTCAATATTCTGTAGCTACGTCCTTTTATCAGAACGTGTGTTCGGTTATTGAGGAGGAACCGGACAGTGAAAAACGCAGACTTTGCCGCATACAAACGCCTATCACCGTATAAGGACGTCGCGCAACTTAACACGGCAGTCCGTCGCCAGCTGTACGCAAATAAGCACGCCCTTACCACGTCAGCCATCGCTGTATACGAATATCTGCATCGTTCGTCTGCGAAGAATAGCGCTACGGGCATCGGTGTGCGTTGCGACAAATACGCTACAATTGCGCAAAATACTGGCTACAGTAGACGCACAATCATACGCGCAATTAAGACGCTAGTAGACCGTTGCATGATCGTTAAGCACGCAACTGTACGAGGACATATCGATGCACATAACGTCTATGTCGTTGTACGTGTCACTGCGCAAGTGTCACCGCAAGGCAAGCCGTCAAAGCGCCGTCAGACAAGCATTAAGCAGGCGTCAAAGGGTACGCAAGCACGTCCGTTTAAGCATGCAACAAAAGCGTTTAAAGAATCGATAGAGCACGCGCCGATGGATGCTACATTTGCGCATGTTCCGTCTGCTTTCGCTACCGTATGCCGTCCGTTCTTTGACGCCGATCTTACGCAAAAGTTATACCGACGCGTACTTCGGGCATACGAAAAGCATGAGCTAGACTACGGCATTGACGCGTATATGGCGGACATTGTAGCGACTGTGAAGCGCTGTATTTACGCGTGGAAGCGCGGACGGCTACGTAAGGACTTCGCTGGCTACTGCTATGCTGCGCTCATGCGTACGTTTCAAGATGCGTTCAATGGCGAGCTAGCTACGTTGTATGGGCGGACGTAAGCATGACACACTGACACCGGAAATGTAAAAATGTAAAGTCGCGCATTTAAATATGAAAAAAAGCGGATATTTTGCGCCAAGGCTTTACGAGACTGAAACTGTGAACGCCGAAAATGTATCATTATGCCATCTCGTAATAATATATGTAGAAAAGCGGATATTTTCGATTTCGATGACACATTTTTAAACGTTGCTGTTTCCCTTTTAGTATCATAGTACACGCGACAATATTATAGTAAATAGTAGGATATTCTTACGCAAAAGTGTACTGTCAGTGTCCGATTGTCCAATTAAGTAATTCGACGGAAACGTAGGCGGTATCGTTGTTTCACCGTTTCAGTGACTGTGCAAAATCGGGCATTTTCGTGCGAATCCGTTCAGCAGGCGGACACCCGCAAAACATCGACCCTGCGCAATTAAGTGCAACGGCGAGTCGCATCGCCTACCGATCGCTAAAGTGATCGCGCAATTATATAGGAAGAAAGGCGTCTATTATGGCGTGGGGCGTTCGGTAATGGGCGGTACTGGGTGCGACTAGGTGCGAGTATGGGCAGCACTATACTGCACCGTATGGTGTTACGTAGGGTGACGTATACGGCGTCCGTGTGTGACCGTATTAATGCATAACACCTGCAACATCTTCCTAGCGCGCGACCCCTCCGAACACTTTGAGCGGCACTTTATGTACGGCAAATTGGACGCTCGTTTATGCATGATCTTATACATTGCGCGATGATTTCCATTTAATTACCACGTTGCTATAACGCGTGTTTCGCGGTGTATATTTAATGGCGTCGTCCCTTCGTTAAGTTGGCGTAAGGAAATGCTTATGTATCAACGGTTTGGTGACGTTCTTCTAGTCAACTCTTTTCGTATTCTGTAAACTTAAATATTCATTAAATGTATTAATATTCATCGTTGCTGTTACGGTAAAGAGGGACGCGGAGGGGACGGGGCGACCCCCAAGCCCCCACCTCGCCATGCGTTTGGCTGGCGCTATCACAATGCGTACAAAATTTTTTCACTTTGCTTTATTACACTAAAGCGAAATTAACACTTGCATAAATTTGCGTCTTCGTATACAGTCTTAGTTAACAAAACAAGCGAAGTGTTTCGTAAGGAGGCGCATTGATATGGGCAATACTGTACAGCCGTTCAAATCGAAAGCAGACCGCGCGAAAATGCGGAAGGCGCTACAAGGTCGCGATCAGCTACTATTTACGTTAGGCATCCACTTAGGTTTGCGTATTTCCGATCTTCTAACGCTACGTGTCGGCGACTTACGCGGACAGCGTGAATTAACAATTAACGAAAGTAAGACGGGCAAGCCACGCCGTATTAAGTTATCTGCGCAAGTCCATAAGGAAATGAAATCCGTAACTGCACCGGACGATGACTTTATCTTTCGTCGTAAACGTGGCGACAAGAACGAAGCGATTACGCGTGTCCAAGCGTATAAGATACTGAATGCTGCGGCGGAACGTGCGGGCATCGCTGCGAATATAGGGCCAATCGGCTGCCACTCGTTACGTAAGACGCACGGATGGCTGTTACACGAAAAAGACGTCCATATCACACGTATTGCGAAAATGCTGAATCATAGCTCGATCGAAGTCACGGAAAAGTATATCGGCATCACTGACGATGAAATTGACGGCTACTACGAGCTCATCGAAATTTAAATTTTTTCGGCAGAATTTTAAAAACGGAGGTTTTCGTATGTTCAACAAACCCGCCACACATCCGCAAATACCGATTGTCACGATCAAACGCCGCACGGTTCCGCTATGGGAAGTCATCTTGCGCGCTTTATTTATCTTGGTCGGCTTAGCGTCCATTGTCGGCGGCATCATGTTTAGTATTACGCTTATACTGCTGCTGCCCGGTCTATCTGCGATCTTCTTTGGTGCCGTAATGGTCGTCATGGCGTGTCAGATCGGACAGCCGATTGATTGCCCTTATTGCGCAAAGTCGATGAAAGTTAACGCAATACAGCACGGCAAAAATGCGAAATGTGAATCGTGTAAGGCGACCATTGTGCTCGACTGGCCCAAGGAAACACAAGCGGAGTTTAATGCGCGTATGAACGCGATGTTCCGAATCAAAAAGAAGCCCGGCGCTTAATTGCGGCCGGGTCGTTTTTTTTTATGTAGTTACGCCTCGTTGTCGCCATCGTCTTCAACATATACCAATATCTCACACGGAGTTAATTTAAGACTTCTACAAAGTTTGTTTAATGTGTCGAAATCAATACGTGTCGATGCATTCTTTTCTAACGCTCTCAATGTGTTACGTGACACATTCGTCTTTTCCACCAACTGCGCATTTGAAAGCCCTCTTTCTTTCATAATCTCACCTAGCATTGAACGTATCATATAAATTCCTCCAATAAATTCATGTCAGGATGTTGACATGCTGACTAAGTTTCTGTAGAATGAGATTCAAGAAGTCAACATGTTAACAACTGCACATTCAATATATCATAAAACTGGAGGCATCATATTATGCAAAAGACACTTATATCAATCGGCTTTAAATACGTAGCACCGAAAACGAAACGCGGCGTTGGCTTCTTCGTTGTAACGCACATTGAAACTGGCGCAAGGCTACATGTAGTAGCACCGTACTGGTTACGTTACATAGTCGGCGGCGGTTACGTATCTGCTGACGTTAGTATGGGAAGTGCTTACGTGCCTGCGGACATCTTGCGAACGATTAGCGTAGGTGGACAGCAATTTAAGGAGGTGGTCGCCTAAACAAACGTATAACGGCTACGCGGGAACGTGGCTAATGAATACGGCTGTGCGTCAACACGGCTATGGACTGCGCGGCAACGCGGTTATGAGTACGGGCTATGCGCTAACATAGCTTAAGGCTAGTGCGTCAACACTAGCGTAATGACCTTACGGCTGCAAACGTAAGGGGTTATAAGTTACCGTAAATGGCGCCAAACATTCGCGGTAACCCGGGGTGAATCAGTCGACTTGTGGCGCCAAACGCAGGTCGGCAAAAGGCGGTGGCAGACGCCTTGCAAAGTAGAGTTGGTTGCTCATTAATTTAAAATAAAAATGATCTCGAAGGGTGACGCTAGGCCAGCGCCGCCCTACTTTTCATAATTTTAATATATTGGCGCGGAATAAACAAGAACAAACGTTCGTTCCTAGCCGGCGTGCCGAGCAGTACGATCAGCAGACTTGCGCAAAGTGACCGACACGAGCCGTCGTATAGCGTGGGGCGTCGGATTATTTTTTTTTTTGCGCAAAAACGTAAAATTTTTGATTGACGATTGTTAGTACATATAAGCGAAAAAAATCGAACAAAACCGTAAAATTTTCAGTTGAAATTTGATAGTACTAGTAAGAGCATAATCGGGAGGTGTTAGCGATCAGTCAATTGAAAAACGTAAAATCTTCGATCGGGGGTTGTAAATATATTAAGAGGTTGAAAATAATTTGCTTAAAAGTGTACCAAAAACTGTGGGTCTTAGTGCTGAATTGGGTAACGGGAGTTGTCCCAAAATAAGACACGACCTCCACATAATAGATTAGATACTCAAATGTCGAAACCAAAATTGGGAAGTGTCTTTAGTATTGACCAAGCAAAACGGGAGCTGGTCGCAATAAACGAAAAATCATAAACCCGTAAAATATTTATCGCTTGTCCGTAGTTTATAAAGAACCAAGAAAAATTTGCGTAAAACCGTAAAATTACCGTGCGGGCGTTGTATATCTATTAAGCGTATAAAAAAGTTTGCGAAAAATTGTCCAACTTTTAATCGGCAGTTGTCGTTATTAGTAAGCGCAATTGTCCCAATCAAAAACACGTCAGGGTTTATATAACTAACGGGAGGTGTTAACAATCGGACTGAAAAGCGTAAAATTTACGTTCGGAATTCGATAGTAATAATTAAGCGGAAAAAATTTCACGATAAACTGTCGAAATTAAAATCGGCCAGTGTATTTAGAAATATCAAGCGTAAAAGTGTCCAACTTTAATTTGAGTGTCGTAAGTATAAGTAGGCAGCAAAAAAGTTTCGGTTTGTTGTCGCAGACTAAAATATCGTTTGTGCTTAATAGGGTAACGGGAGGTGTTAGTAATAGAGCAGTAAATATTTTATGAAATCGTCGAACTTCTAATCGGCAGTCGTCGTTATTATTACAGGCAATAATTATTTTAAAATCCATTTATAGCTTAACAGCGACCGACATGACGTTTTGGTAGAAATTAGGATGTACCAAAGTACGAAAATAAATCGGTACAGTAAGTAAGCGACAAAAATAACGCAATGTTGTCCCAAATAGTACCGCGCCTAGTGCTGAATAACTTAGGGGCAATTATTTCATCAGATACCGTAAAATTTCCGATTAACAAACGTAACTAGAGTAAGCGCCATTGTCCCAATTTGAAAGTAGCGATGGTCTAATAACATAGGAGGTGATCGCCAATGTAGGCGGCCATATATTTTTTGCGCAAGTTGTACGTTGTTTCGGACACATCAGATTAAATTACGAAAAGGGAGCGATTTTATAATGATGAAAATTAGTGAGAAATTAGCAATTGCTATCGAAGAGTTGAGCGTAGAGGCTGCAATGTTCTTCAAACGACGGGGAGAACTTAAAAGCACTAGTGAGATACAGGATATGAATGCAGAAGAAATAGAAGAATATTCTGCTGAATTAATTCTTAAAAAGATTGAAATCGAGGAGTATGAGGAATTGGCGTCTCGAAAACGTACATTAATCGGTGCTGGTTTCGCAGATAAAGCGATTAACATGCCGAGTGATGGCGTTGGATTATTCGGATCAGTATTTGCGGTTGATTTCTTGCCTGCCGAAGCAATTGAAGAAATTAGAGATACTACACACACTTACGACAATGAAGAGACTATCAGAGTAGCTTACGCTTGGGCAGACAATGGTGAACATGCAGCAGAGTTATTATCCGACTATACAGGAACAGTTGGTCAAGTGTATGCAGACGGAACTGTTGATCTGCCAGTATTTTAGTAACAATTATTAATAAGTAGTAAAAAAATATAATCTAAGGAGCGATTTTTTATGACAAACACAAACATCTTATCAATTGAAGGTATGACAGCAAAAAAAGAAGGGTCTACAAATACTGAGTTATATATAAAACTGATTACACTTGATAGTTTTGTAGAAGATTTAGATTTGTATATAGAAGGCATATATCACTTTACTGAATCAAATATTGGCACCCTTGAAGCTATTCATGATGCAGGAGTTGAGCTTTCGAAGAAGTTTTCAGAGGTAAGCGCAAAAGAAACAGCAGTCGATTTGCCTTCATCAGATTTACAGGTGTTATACAGCCAAGCGATTTATTCAATGAGTGCAACGTCATACTGGCTAAGTCGATTTGCTAATGACCCACTCTCTGAGGATGACGGAAGTGCCAATGAATTACTTCTTTTTCCTCTAATAGAATCAGTAGATACTGTTAGAAAAATCGAGCAATTGATGGACGGAATTAAGGATGTGAAATTTGTTGAAGATGACACTAACTAAACGCGGCTTTCGTTACCTACGATTCCGTGAACGTCTCACACAGCGACAATACAGCGCAAGAATAGGTATCTCCGCCGATCTCGTAAATAAGATTGAATGCGGCACACGACCGGTAAGCGCCCGTACGCATCATTTAGTGCGGCGCGCATTCCGGCTGGATAACGAGCAAATTAGCGAATTGGAGGAACGCGGCGCATGAAAATTACCGGCAGTAAATCTGTATTTAACAAAAAGGAACGCACTGAGGACGAATATTTCATAAAGTTACCGTCAGACATCGCGCATTATATGTATGTTCCGGGCATATCGGCGCGTCATACCTTCTTATACGCGATGATCGTTGACTATTATAATCCGGATTATGGTTACGCTTGGCCTTCGTATATAAAGTTAGCTACGGATTTAAACCGTTCAACGCAAACGGTCGGTCAAGATTTGCGCAAATTATATGATGCCGGATTGATCGAGATTATTAAGGTACCATCGAAGGACTATAACCGTTATGTTCCGTATAAGCCGTTAACACAAGGCGAGTTATGGCTCGCCTGTCCGGAAGCCGGTGAAAATTACCGCGCGAAAATTAAACAATTGGACGAGGAAAGGAGTCGCGATCATGAGAAGCTACGGCAGCTTAGAACAACGTACCCCTAAAAAACTATAGGTACCGTACCCCTAAAAAACTATATTCCGTACCCCTAGTTTTCTATGGGTTAACTATATTTATTTAACTAGATTTATGAAACTAGATTTAAAAACATTTGCAGCCATTCGCTTACGCTCATAACTGCTTATGGTTTTACAAGTACCTTACCTTGCGCATAAGTTCAAAAGAATAAGTACGAAAGTACAAGCGTGCGTGATGATCTCAGCGCCGCACAGTTGTCCCGGATGGGACACATCATTATAAAGGAGGCGATCATATCGCAGTAGCAGCCGAAAAGTTGAAAACGAAACTTGACGAAGCATTAGAATATTGTAACGCGGAACTAGCCGATCATTGGCGGAAATATGAGCGTCGCCCTTCCGTCGATTGGCTCGATGAGCTTTCTACTTACCTACTACTTGCGGACGAATTGATGCGCCGCGAAGCGATTAAAGCGAAGTTTGCCACGTACACGCCCGAACAGTGGGCTGAATTAGAACGTGAACACACGCCAGTGCCGCCCGAACCCGACGAACTGGACGACGACGAAGCCGTTTGTCATGCGTGGAATTGTATTCGGATATTTCGAAAGAAAGGCATTAAGCGTTATTGTAGCAAAAAGTGCGGAGATAATCAAAATAGCGCCGTTAGACGCAAGAAGAAAACGGGTACTTATTTGCCGCGCAAGTTGTACATGCCAGTTTGGTCAGATTACGCTAACAAACGATTTGAGCGTAGGGAAATACGCTATCCCGGCGGCAATTCGTTCGAACGTCGTGCGCGCAAGCAATACGAAAAAAGAGTGTTGGGCTTTAAGCAAAAGCCGAAATACGAAGTGCATACGGAAAAAGACAACCACTATCACGTCGCTGTTCGGTTCGTTAAGCGCGCTGACGTTATTGAGTCGGTAAAAGAACGCACAATTAGACCGGAAGTAATGCGAAGATATTTGCGCATGAAATATAAAAAACCCCAGTAATTTTGCATATATGTGAGAACGATTCAAAATATTCAGTGTATAAATGAGTGCTGTCTCATTTCGTTTTTAAAATCTACCAAGTAAGTTATTATGACTTACATTTTATTTTAAAGGAGGTGAAATCTATGCTGACATCCACTCAAGTTAAGATGGTTCGCGAGTTTCACTCATTAACACAAAAACAATTGGCAAAAGAAGTTGGTGTCTCAGAAACATTAATTGTTTTAGTTGAAAAAGGTGATCGAAATCTCACTCGTCGCCTAGCAGAAAAAATCATTGAATTCCTCAAACTAACGGAACAAAAAATCATAGCTATTGAAAATTGCTTTCATTACGTGGAAGTTCAACGCCAACAAATACTAGCCTATTAAGGAGGTGAAACAAATTAGCACGCTACAGCAACGACTAGACAATTGCGCCAAAGGTTGTGCGCTTCGTACCGGACGTACCGGCTGCGTGGTCGCTGACGACGGTATATGCCTTTATTCCGCAGCGCATGAGTCCCCCGGCGAATTACGCTGCAAGTATTTTCTAACGCACGTATTGCCGGCCAAACCCGATCTATATGACGAATATGTACGTACCCTACCGCCAATGCATCCGTTACGACCGGCTGGCGCGACCGACTTACCTACTTGCGCAAGATGTGCGGCTTACTTCACACGGCAAAGTGGGCGTCAAAAATATTGCTTAGACTGCCGGCAAGCTGTCCGTAATGAGCAAGCAAAATTGCGCGCACAACGAAAACAGTCTCGCGACCGCCAAAAAGAGCAGCATTCACACGCATTATAACGCATTTTATATCCGCAGGAGCGAATACACGCCCGATACAGCGTTTTGTATGTCGCCTGCTTATATAACATCCTATTCGCAGTATTTAAGGGGTTAATGCGTAAATTTAAAGGAGGCGTTTATATGACGAAAACATACGGTATTAACCGCACTGAAAATACTTACGCAAATAGTGAACACGTAAACAGCCGCATCATTACTTATTGGCCGGACGGCTCGCATACATATCCGTCTCCGCCACCTAAACGCGTACCCACACGCCGTAAACACTGGGCAATCGTCAAACATAGCGTAAAGGCGGAATCTCAGCCGGGCGCATTTAGCGTAACGACCCACGTATATGACGCTGTGACGCCGGATGTTCTCTATAACACTTTTACGAAAACATACAAAACAACGCGTGAGCAAGCGTTAGGACGCGCACATGCTGACGTTTCGGGCGCTTTATATGCGCAGGGCTTCGTGCGTGTAGTCGAAAGGAGTGACGTAGATTGGCAGAAAAATGGGCGCACGATTTAGTAGGTGCAATTGCAGATACGGCGAAACATTTTGACGCAGGCGGCACGGTATTACAGCAAGCAACGGTCGTTCAAGGGACACCGCGTCCTATATTACGGCTCTTAATGGACGACTTGGAGCTTAACGGTGACGACCTTACTTTTATAGGCAATCAATCGTACAGCGCCGGTCAAACCGTCGTCGTAGCGTGCTGCTTGCGGGATCAAACGTTTTACGTGCTTGGAGAGGCGGTGCAGTATGACAATTAAAAGTTGCCGTGTAGACTATTACGTCCAAGTGATGCCGCGTGGTTGTATCGCTAATGCCACGATTGTTGATGCAGAAACCGACGAAATACTTCATCGCTTAATACGAGATTGGGACAGCTTACCGATTAGTTTTGCTAAAAAGTATATTGTCGACGATGCAACCTTAATTGCGGAAGAACATGGCTACGAAGTGCAGAAGGCGGTGCAGAAATGACGCTAAAATGTTGCCGAATTATCGAGAAAACGGAGAAAATCGTCGGACGTACTACCGTTGATATAGCGATCTATGACGACGATACTGGTATATTGCGCAAATCAATTACGCGAGTAAGCGACGACCTGCCCCGCCGGTTAGCGCGACAAAATGCGTTAGAGGAAGCTTTGCGCGAGGCTGAGCAATTAGGCTATCAACATGTTAGCAACAGAAAACTATACTAAAAAAGAAAAGGATGATTAATAATGTCACAAGAACCAGTACCTAAAAAGGTTCCATACGAGCAATTTAAGGAATCAAATGACCAACTCCAAGAATATCGAAAAACATTCGAAGAATTAGGTATTGATAATGCTGATCACTTACGTTTGATGGTGGAGGAATTAAGGAAGCAACCCGAAAAATCCGATTTAGAATTGGCTAAGGAGCGAGAATTGCAGTTAGTTAAGGAATCGCGAGAAATGGCCGGTCAATTGCTGGATGAGCGAAAAAAGCTAGAACAACTAACAATTAAGAACGCATTCGTCTATAAGGCATTGGCGACAGGCTTTAAATACGCTACTGATGCAGCCGAATTAGCTGATCTAAGTGATGCTTACATCGATGATGATGGCTTAGTGCAGGGCATTGATGAAGCAGTTACAAAGATAAAAGAAGAAAAACCGTTCTTGCTGAAATCAGCAAAGAAAACAGCCCGTTCAATCGGCTAATTAAAATAAAAAGGTGGACGACTTACATGTCATTAAAAACAAAAACTCTTGAAGACGCAAAACAATATTGGAACAACGCCCGGGATATTAAGGACGGTAACTTTTCTGTTTTAGGAGCATTGATGAATACAGCAAAACAAAAGCACTTGTCTATTGAGCAAGATCGACGTCTCTCAGAACATGGTAAACAAATTCAAAAAGAAGAGTATGGAAAAGAGTTTTCAGATGAGCTTTTAGGTGTAATTCATAATAGAAAACAACAATATGACGCGGAACTGTCAAAAGCCTACCATATTGCGCAAAGGCTAACTTATCAAAAGCCTCAGAAGCCTCACCCCGATGAATTATCGAGATTTGAACATGATTACAAAAGGTTAAAACAAAATATCGAATTTGAAACTAGTGGGGAGCGAGCTTTTAGAAGTTTAAAAGGATTCATTGAAAAACATGATAATTTTTACTATAAGACTGTTTTTTCTAACGATTTTAGTGGATTAATTGACAGTGTTAAAAGCATTGAGGGCAAGCTACCCTACGCTATAAGCACTGATATTCGAACCCTATTAGATGACCTTGAGCCTACCGAAGTAACAGAAGCAAGAGAACTCTATGAGGATGTAGGTGAAAGGTTGAACGATAGTAAATTTACATTAAATCCAGCAATGGAGCAAGACCCTAACTTCTCTTTAGGATTTAGATTTAGAGAATACATTGGCGATAACACGAAATTTCTTGATAACACCGAAGAATATTTTCTTGAAAACCCGGACGAAGAACCGGAAAAATATATAGACGCTGAACTCGAAACTCAGCGCAAATTAGACGAAGCAAGCGAAGTCGAGCGTAAACGTAACGCTGAAATTAACGCCATTCTTGGCCGCGGAGGAGATCAATAATATGACTAAGTTAAATAAGAAAGTATCAGACGCAATTAACAATTTACAGGCAGAAAGAAGCAGAATCCAAGAATCTATCGCAACGCAACAAGCCAAGGTAGACCACACCAGCGCTGAACTTGAAGAAGCAAGGGCAGAACTACCCCTCCTAATGGACGCTACTATCAAAGAACCTAACGAAACCAACGAGCAAGCCGAAATCGAATGTCGACAGCGAATTTCAGTTTTAGAAATTACACTCACAGGTGCGCAAGAAAGGCTAGAATTAGCCCGAAACGGCTCCGGAAAAAGTGTAACACCTCTATATACAGAGGCAGTTGCTTCTGCCAAAAAACAGGCGGATGAAAAATTCGACAACGAAATTGTTAAGAAAATGGATAATATCGCTAAAGCAAAAACAGCTTACTTACAATCGCTTGCGGATTACAAACTATTACAACAAGAGTGTCAGTCCATTATGCGCGAAGCTTGCGACGAATTGGGAATGAAATCAGCCAATGCAGCAGAAAAATCATATGAAGTAAAAGCACTCCACCACAGGGTTCATTGGAGTTACTACGGGCGCGAAACTTCTGATGGCTGCAAGTACACAGTCGCTGAACATGAAATGAAAGACGCATTGAAGCACGGCATTTTTAGACAAGACGGGAAACGAGTATAAAACTACATACGCAATCGCAGGCGCCCTTTTACGGGGCGTCTTTTTTGTGCATAAGGAGGCGAACATACATGCGTAATTTTAAGATTGACGGACTTAACCAGCTACAAAACGCGCTCAAACAGGCGCCCGAAGCCGCAAACCGTGGCGCAGTTAACGGGCTGCATCAGTCATTGGCGATGTGGCAACGCGGGTCACGCGGCCGTTCGCCGGTCGATACAGCTACATTGCGCCGCACCATCAAAACGGAAGTTGACGAAAACGCGCTAAAAGGGACGATCAGCTCAAATACTTACCGCAACGGTTTTAACTATAGCTACTACCAGCACGAAGTCAACGGAAACGAATACTTAACGGACGAATACGAGGCGTCAGAAGAACGCTATAGAGCGACAATCGAGCGCAATATAGACGCAGAATTAAAGAAAGCAGGCTGGTAAATATGAAGGAAATTAACGTTATTTCAACGTTTATAGCGGAAACACAGGCGGTCATGTACGACTTTGTGCAGCGCAAAAAAGAGGAAAAACCGCCGTATGTCACGCGGCCAATGATGCGCAAAGTGACCGCATATCAAAAGACGGCCAATAAGATGCAGTCGTCCCCTATCGCCACAAAACGCAACGTTGGCGTCATTATGACGGAAATTATTGAGCAGTTTCGTCTATTGTACCGCGCTGAAACTGACGCGGACTTAGAGGCGATACGCGCGGTGTTGCCCGGCTTGACCCGCCAACTGGACGCGGCTATACAGCGAATGATCGGTAGTGTTGCGCGATGTTAGATTTATATGCGTCCCTACAGTTACAAGACAATTTTTCGAAGGATATGCATAGTGTAATCGGCACAATGGAGGACTTTACGAGCATGGCGGACGAATTGTCATCTGCATCCGGAATTGTCCAAGACGCCACCGGTAACATGATTAGCACGAACGTCAGTAAGGATTTCAGCGACGCAGCCGGTTCTCTCAACGACTTCGCGGGCGCCAGTGATAACGTCAAAGGTTCGGCAGGCGGTATCGCCGGTATGCTCGATGCAGCGCGGGATAGTGCGCACCAGTTACGCGATGCCTTTAATGAGATTCCGAAACTTAACGACAAAATTGGCGACTTTGGCAAGGATGCTACGGTGTCATTTGCGCCAGTTACGGGTTTCTTCGGCGCGGCACTTGGTGGCGGTGTAAACCGTATGATCCAAATGGAGCAAGCGGAGAATATGATTAGTCAAATGGTCGGTGAAGGTGCCGCCTTTGAGCGAGTCATGGGTAACGTTAAAGACCTCGCAGACGACACCTCCTACTTGTACAGCGAAGTTGCGTCTATGATGGGGTCAACGCTTGGCTTCGGTGCCAGCGAACAGGACGCTCAGCTATTCGCCAATGTAGCGATGGAACTCGGCGCATTTAAAGGCGACAAAGAGCTTGCGGGCAGGATTAACGAGATGTTCGGACAGGCGCTCACACGCGGTACGATTGACGGCAACTTGACGAACAGGCTCGCCGAAAGCGGTATCGAAACCTGGGAAATTATCGGTGAAGCACTCGGTACCGGCGCGGACGAAGCTGCGGAAATGGTAAATAGCGGCGCAATCCCTATGGAGGAAGCCTTACGCCACTTGTCCGATGGTATTATGGACGACTTTGAAGGATCCATGATAAAATACGCGGAATCCCTGCCGGGTCTGATTTCGAACACTTGGGCTGCGCTCGGAAACCTCGGTCAAGAGATGATCGGCGCTGACGGCTTCGAATTGCTAAAGGAAAGCATGCAAGGCATGATCGATACACTCTACGAATTAGTGCCGATTTTTGAGCCGATCGGCAGTCAGATCATGACCGTATTGGCGGACGTAGCCGACGCAGCTAGCGATTTCCTCGACTGGATACTCGATTTACCTGCGCCAGTACAAAGTGCCCTCGCCTACTTTGCGCTATTCTTAGGAGCTATCGGCCCGATTGCGTTAGCATTCCACGCCGTCGTTAAAGCCGGTCTTTTAGTTGGTAAGATGTTTATGATGCTCGGCAAAACGGTCTTAGCGTTTGGCAAGGCCTTTTTATGGTTGTCTCGTCTTCTACTACTTAATCCGATTGGTCTTGTCGTAACTGCTATAGTCGGACTGGTCGCAGGCATCATTTGGCTCGTTAGAAATTTCGACATGGTAAAGGAAAAAGTATCCGACGTATGGACGGCACTAATGGTATTCTTGTCAGCGTTACGTGACGGCGACGGCGTGCTCGCGGTATTTGCAGGCGCAATACAGGACTATCTCAAGTTTGCGCTAGAGCAGGCGCAGATATTTTGGGAATATCTTAAAGACGTGTTTGCGCTCGGTGTCGATTTCTTCAAAGCGTTATTTTCCGGTGACTTTGCGGAAGCCTTCGAGATACTCGGCGAAATATGGGAGCGCACGAAGGAAGTCGCGGCGGAATTGTGGGCCAATTTGCGAGACACGATACAAGACATCGCTGACGAAATTGGCCCATACGTCGAAAGAGCGTTCGAGCTTATGAAGGAAAAAGTCGTCGAATGGATAACGCAACTGGTGCTCGACGGTGTAGCGAAATTCATGGAATTTTATAATGACGCGAAGCAGTGGGCAAGCGATCTAGTGACGGCTGTCGTGCAGTATTTCGCTGACCTAAAAGACGACGTTATCGATTTCGTGTTGCAACTTAAAGACGGCGCAGTTGAGAAATTCGACGAACTACGCGACGGAGCCATTGGCGCAATGGATACGTTTAAATCGAAGGTATCGACTGTATGGACGTCTATACGTAATACGTTTACGAACGGTGTTAATCACGTTATCCGTATGGTTAACCGTATGATTGGCGGTCTTAACAATTTCAGCGTCGACTTGCCGCGTATTCTTGGCGGTGGAACGATCGGCTTCGATATACCACTAATCTCAGAAATTGGTGGTGGCACATACAACGCAGGCGTAATTGGCGCGGGCGGTGTAACGCCTAGTCGTGCGTATCACGGCGAAAATTTCGTTCCTTACAATAATAAGCCGTATTTGCTACATCGCGGTGAGAAAGTATTAAACCGACAGGAGGCTGACGCTTATCGTAGAGGACAGTCGGGCGCAACTGTTAGCTTCCCTAACGCGGTGTTTCACGTACGAGAGGAAGCGGACATCGATAAGATCGGACGAGCAGTTGCGAAAAATGTTATCGAATCGACGCGAGGCGGCGCGTTGGCGCATGGTAGATAAATAACGGAACAATTGGCGGTGTCTCTCATTACGAGGGATGCCGCCCTTTTTTGTGTAATGACGTGCTTATGAGCGCGTCTGTGGCGCAATTACATTTGTTTGCGCGGAGGATTGGTGGCTGAGTGCAATATTCGACGCAGTATAATGGAAGAAACTCGCGAGAAATAGCTTGTAGTTTCGTTTGTCTTACGCTATAATCATCGGTAAATGATCGGTGCCAGTTGCCGATAAACAACCGAACGTGATACCGATAAACATAGCGAAATCTTAATAATATAACGTGCTATAACCGTTGATACTACGGGAATTTTCCGAAAAAACGCCGCGCCTTCCAGTGAATTCATCGCGATGGTCGCTGATAAGCTTCGGATTGAACATAAAGTAAGCTAACGTAAAGAAGACTTTTAAAGAGCTTAACGTTTCAACTGATGTCGACAAGAACGAAAAGAACAGTCCGCATGAAGGGCTGTTCTTTTTTAATCTATGATGATTTTTATCGGCTTCGGGCATAGTATGGAGGAACATGTCTGGAGGAGGTAAGAAACATGCGTGTCGGAATGATTGAAGACGTTGTATGTCGGCTACTGACGACAAACCGTGAAGAGATTCCTTATCAAAGAATTGTGGTGATTGAAGAAGAGGACATTACCGAACTAAGAGCACTTGACTTCATAGAAAAGCGAACCGTTGCCGTCATTAATGCGAGAGCGTCATTAACGGGGAGGAAATGGCATCAAGGTGTAAAAAAACTGATCGCCAATCATATTCCCGTGTTTGATTTGGTGCATCGTGGTGATGTAAAGCAAATTCAGCAAAATCGTAAAGTACGCGTGAAAAATGGCGCATTGCACATTCGAAGGTCGGGAAAATGGGAAATGTTAGGTCAAATCAAATATTATGACCCAGAACGTGTGGAGCGACTAATAGAAAGCGCAAAACAAAAGGAAGTATCGGAGAAGCAACGAACGGTTGAACAAAAATTGGTACATATGGGAGAGGCGATTCGCTCCATGAAATTCGCGAATGAGCCTACGGTTGATCGGCCCATTCTCATCGTTGAGCGTTATGCGAACATTTTACGTGATCTTACAATCATCAAAAAGTACATTCGGAAACTTGCGCCCATCATCATAGCAGTAAATGATATCGTTCCAGATTTAAGAAAGCGCAGTATAAAGCCGGACATAGTGTTTGGGGAAGTAAAGTTAATGGATGCGATCACTTTATATGAAAGTGTTCATGAAAATCGTACACTTCATCTTGCTAAAGAAGACACAGCATCGCTTATGGAAGCAGAGAAAAGGGAGCTTAGTTATCGAATTCATGAAGGGGTCGGGTCATCAATGAGTACAGCGTTATTGTACGCATTACAAACGACGAGTGGAGCTGTGTGGACGTTAACAGATCGAAGGGTTATTGATGATTCTGAAATGGGGCTTTTGTTTCTAATGGAAGAGAAGCGAATTCATTCGTTAACTTCAATCGCTTCTCTATTAGGCGCGGGATTACGAGAAGACCCACTAGAGTGGATAAAAAATAGAGCGCTTATGTCTGGAGCGGACGGATGGTATTAATCATTCGTCGCTTCTTTTTTGTTTTGGAAACGAGGTGCGAGTTTGCCATTTTTACGGTCACGATGAAAGATAAACCCACCGATAAAGCCCATTCCAAGGACAAATAGCAAGAGCCCAGCTATAAATTGTAGTGTGAAGTTCGGAAAAGGGCTCACTTGGACAGCGAAAACAACATCCCGCATCCACTTAATACCCACACCTGCGAGAAAAACAGGAATGAGTAAGACGATCAAGGCAATTAGGCGCAAAAGAAGACCCTCCTACAGCAAAAGTGTACGTTCTTATCATAGCACAAATCGTCCAACTCGTCTTTGGGTGCTCACTTGCGTATTCTTAAAAGTTCATGGATAGTGGAGGGAGAGGATACGTAGTTAAGCGAGGCGGGTGAATGGAGTGAAGAAAGCGTTAATTGTCGGAGCAGGACGTGGAGGGACGGCGTTGTACCATCTACTGTTGCAGTATGAACAGATGCGAGTGTATGCCGTTGCAGACTTAAAGAAGGACGCTCCAGGAATTGTTTTAGCTAAACAGCAGAACATTCAAACGGGAACGGATGCAATCGCTTTATATGAAGATGTCAAACCCGATGTTATTTTTGAGGCGACAGGAGACACAAAAGCGCTTCGGTCATTGCAAAATCATGTTCGTCATACTGCTGCGATTGTGCCCGCTCACGTCTGTAATTTACTTTACCAAATGCTCACAGAAAAAGATGCAAACCAACGTTTGCACCGGGCGATCTTACAGTCTACCCATGACGGGATGATTGCCATTGATGAAGCGGGTATGACGACAGTTTTTAATCCTAGCGCAGAAGCGATGACAGGTCTAAGCGCACGGCACATGCTTGGAAGACCACTCGTCCAAGACATGCCTAGCAGTCGCTTGCCTCGTGTTGTTGAAACGAAACAAAGCGAGCATCACCAAAAACAACAACTTGAAAACGGTCAGCAAATTATTACAACACGTGTCCCTCTTTGGGATGGCCAACGTTGTATAGGCGCATTGTCTGTATTTAAAGACATTACCGAGCACGTAGAAATCACAGCAGAAATTACGAACTTAAAAAGTGTTCAACGTATGCTACAAGCGATTATCCATTCTTCAGATGAAGCCATTTCGGTCGTAGATGAACAAGGCACAGGGTTTATGATTAATCCAGCTTACACAAGGTTAACTGGATTAAAAGAAGAAGAAGTGATTGGACAACCTGCAACGAAAGACATTGCTGAAGGCGAAAGCATGCATATGAAAGCGTTACGTACTCGTAAGCCCGTGCGTGGCACGCAAATGAAAGTAGGCAATGCCCGTCGGGATGTAATTGTAAACGTAGCTCCTATCCTCGTTAATGGAGAGTTAAAAGGTAGCGTAGGTGTTTTGCACGATGTGTCCGAAATTCGTGAACTTACCGTTCAACTTGAAGAGGCAAAGCAGCGAATACGCACGTTAGAGGCCAAATACACGTTTGATGACATTGTTGGTCAATCCGCTGCCCTCATGCTAGCTAAAGAACAGGCAAAGGTAAGTGCAAATACTCCAGTTGATGTACTATTACGAGGGGAGTCGGGCACAGGTAAGGAATTGTTTGCCCACGCGATCCATAATGAAAGTAACCGTAAATACGAGCCGTTTATTCGTGTGAATTGTGCCGCTTTAGCCCCTTCTTTGTTAGAAAGTGAGCTGTTCGGTTATGAAGAAGGAGCATTTAGCGGTGCGAAACGCGGAGGAAAACGAGGGTTGTTTGAAGAAGCTCATAAAGGCAGTATTTTTTTAGATGAGATTGGTGAGTTACCAAAGCCAATGCAAGCAAAGCTTCTTAGAGTCCTTCAAGAGAAAGAGATTGTACGCGTTGGAGGTACGAAGTCGATCCCCATTGATACACGCGTCATCGTAGCAACAAATGTGAAATTAGAAGAGGCAATGAGCGACGGTGATTTTCGTTCTGACTTGTTTTATCGTTTAAATAAGATGCCGATCCATATTCCCTCCCTTCGCGAACGAAGAGAAGATATTGAGCCGCTTAGCCATCATTTGTTAGAGAAGCTAAACAGTGAGTATGGAAGGTTCGTCCAGTCCATTACTGAACAAAATCAAAGAAGCATGCAACGATATGATTGGCCAGGGAATGTTCGGGAGTTAGAAAATGTGATCGCACGGGCGCTTATTCATTTAGACTATCGTTCAGCGGTTATGAACAATGTAGAGATTCCATCTTCACTCATGCAAAAACCTTCGTCTCGTACACTCCAAACATCCAGTAAAACAGGAGGTACGTTAGACGAGCAATTAGGTGTTTATGAGAAACAGCTGCTCGCTGACGCAATGAAAGAAAATTTCGGAAATAAGACGCAGGCGGCAAAAGCGCTTGGAATCTCGATAAGAAATCTATATTATAAGTTGGAGAAGCACCAGCTTGCAGAAAGTGACCTGCAATAATTTGCGTATGTGCAATATTCTGCAGGGTGTTTCGGCAAATTTCTAGACAAAACGGTTGGCACAGTTTTTGCAATTACTATAGACAACAAGAAGCTCAACGTAAGAGGAGGAATGGACGATGGAATTGTTTGAGGAGATGCAAACCGATCAATATGAGCAAGTCATCTTTTGTCAGGAGAAGACATCAGGCTTAAAGGCGATTATTGCCATTCATGATACAACACTTGGTCCTGCTTTAGGTGGGACGAGAATGTGGAACTACGACAACGAAGAAGATGCCCTCCGTGATGTTTTGCGTCTAGCGAAAGGAATGACCTATAAAAATGCAGCGGCTGGCTTGAACTTAGGTGGTGGGAAAGCTGTCATTATCGGCGATGCGCGTAAAGATAAAAATGAAGGCATGTTCCGTGCGTTTGGTCGATACATTGAAGGGTTAAGCGGCCGGTATATTACTGCTGAAGATGTCGGTACAACAGAAGCGGATATGGACACCATTTACCAAGAAACCAACTATGTAACCGGAAAGTCAAAAGCGTTTGGTTCAGGAGGAAATCCTTCACCTGTAACCGCTTATGGTGTGTACGTTGGAATGAAGGCAGCGGCTAAGGAAGCGTTCGGTACCGATTCACTTTCAGGGAGAACGGTAGCGATGCAAGGGGTCGGCAATGTATCGTTTGAACTTGGAAAGTACTTACACAAAGAAGGAGCAAAGCTGATTGTAAGTGACATTCATCAACCGTCGGTGGACCGTGCGGTAAACGAATGGAATGCAACCGCTGTTGCCCCAGAAGATATTTATGATCAAGAATGTGATATTTTTGCTCCTTGTGCGCTTGGAGCTGTCATTAATGACGATACAATTCCAAGATTAAAAAGTTCCGTCATTGCGGGTGCAGCGAATAACCAGCTAAAAGAGCAACGTCACGGAGACGTTTTGCATGAAAAAGGAATTATTTACGCACCTGACTATGTTATAAATGCTGGTGGTGTCATCAATGTGTATGATGAATTGCTTGGATACAACCGAGAGCGTGTCATGCAAAAAGTCGAAGAGCTGTATCATTCAATGACGAGAGTATTTGAAGTGTCAAAGCGAGACAATATCCCGTCATATCAAGCCGCAGATCGCATGGCTGAAGAAAGAATTCGAAGCATTGGTGCTGTACAAAAAACCTATTTGCATAAGTAGTTTCTTTCTGGGAGGAGGATTCTTATGACTGTAGAATATGATCTTGTCGTACTTGGAGCTGGAACGGGTGGATATGTTGCCGCCATTCGCGCCGCGCAGTTAGGGAAAAAGGTCGCAATCGTAGAAGCGGGTACGGTTGGAGGTACGTGCTTAAACCGGGGGTGTATTCCGAGTAAAGCACTCCTAAAAAGCGCAGGCGTATACCGACAAATGAAAGAGGCAGCAACGTTTGGTGTGGAAGCGAGTGGGATTACGCTTAATTTTCCAGAAGTGCAAAAACGAAAGAACGGTATTGTTGACCAGTTACAAAAAGGGGTGCTTCACCTCTTGAAAAAGAACAACATCGATCTTTATGAAGGATACGGTCGTATGCTCGGTCCGTCAATTTTCTCACCAAGCGCTGGTAGTATTTCTGTTGAATTGTCTGGGGACCAAGAAAATGCCATCCTTGTGCCAAAGAATCTCATCTTAGCGACAGGTTCTAAACCGCGTCATCTACCAGGATTAAACGCCGACTCTCCTCTCATCATGACGTCAGATGAAGCGCTTGAATTAGAAGCGTTACCTGCTTCTGTCGTCATTGTAGGTGGGGGTGTGATTGGAACAGAGTGGGCGTCAATGCTAGTCGACTTTGGCGTGGATGTGACCATCATTGAGGCTGCCCCACGGATTCTCATGACCGAAGATGAAGATGTTGCACAAGAAATGACAAAGCGATTAAAGGCAAGAGGTGTCAACATCGTGACTGGAACTTCCATCGATGTGTCTACATACGCGGAAAAAGACAGCAAGATGGGTGTCCAAGCTGATGATGGAAGTGACTATGAAGCGGAGAGCCTGCTTGTTTCTGTCGGCAGAGAGAGCAATATTCAAGACATTGGTCTACAAAACACAGACATCGTAAGTGAACAAGGAAAAATTAAAGTGAATGCGTTCGGTCAAACCGCAGAAGATCATATTTATGCGATTGGGGATATCGTTTTAGGCCCTGAGCTAGCGCATGCCGCGTCCAATGAAGGCGTGACAGCGGTTGAGCATATGTTTAACCTAGATCCTGCGCCGTTGAACAGTTTTTATGTTCCACGCTGTATATATAGTGCACCGGAAGCCGCAGCCATTGGTTTTACAGAAACAGAGGCGAAAGATAAAGGGTATGAGATTGTGACTGAAAAAGTCCCTTTTAAAGCAATTGGAAAAGCGCTCATAAATGGGGATGCTGAAGGTTTTTGTAAAGTGATTGTGGATCAGAACAACAACGATTTATTAGGTGTTCACATCATCGGTTCTCATGCGACTGAGCTCATTAGCGAAGCGGCTTTAGCGTTGTTTGTCGATGCAGCTGGCGTTGAAATTGCCGAGACGATTCATCCGCATCCAACATCTTCTGAAGTCATGAAAGAAGCTGCACTCGCCATTGATTCGAGAGCGATTCATTTCTAAAAGGAGGCATTTACATGTCCACATCCAAGCATGCACAGTTAGGATTATCTGATACTGACGTTTTGTATATGTACGAATCTATGATTCGAGCAAGGAAAGTAGATGAGCGATTATGGCTATTAAATCGTGCGGGCAAAATCCCATTTGTCATTTCTTGCCAAGGGCATGAAGGGATGCAAGTAGGAGCCGCAATGGCACTTGATGGCAAAAAAGATTATTTGCTTCCATATTACCGAGATATGGCGATGGTCATGCACTTTGGTATGACGACCGAAAACATCTTGATGGCCAACTTTGCAAAAGCTGAAGACATTAGCTCAGGTGGACGTCAGATGCCTGGGCATTATGGTAGCAAAGCGCTTCGCATAGTGACCGGATCATCACCGGTGACAACCCAAGTGCCTCATGCGGTAGGTTATGCACTAGCTGGCAAGATGGAAGGAAAAGATTTTGTTTGCCTCACTTCATTTGGGGAGGGCTCTTCAAACCAAGGAGACTTTCATGAAGCAGCGAATTTTGCAGGTGTACACGATTTACCCGTCATCTTCTTTTGTGAAAATAATAAATATGCAATCTCAACCCCAGCTGATCGTCAACTCGCTTGTGAGAGCATTGCCGATCGTGCCGCAGGGTATGGGATGGATGGTGTATCCGTCGATGGAAACGATCCATTAGCGGTTTATGAAGCTGTAAGCCGGGCAGTGGAACGCGGAAGAAAAGGAGAAGGGCCAACGTTGATCGAAGCCGTATCGTATCGATTGACTGCCCATTCTAGCGATGATAACGAGCTCACGTATCGAGAAGCAGAAGAAGTGAAAGCTGCAAAAGAAAAAGATTCGATTGTGACATTCACGAAATACTTGAAAGATGCGAAGTTGCTTACCGACGAACAAGAAGAAACCATCCATAAACAGATTCAATCAGAAATTGATGAGGCTACAGATCACGCAGAGCAAGCGGCGTATGCTGATGCAGAATCTGCGATGCTGCATGTGTATGATCAATAGAGGAGGATTTTCTTATGGCGATGATGAACTACCTCGGAGCAATTAATCTTGCACTCAAAGAAGAGATGGAGCGAGATGAAAAGGTTTTCATTCTCGGTGAAGATGTCGGCAAGCGTGGTGGCGTATTCCTTGCAACTGAAGGGTTATACGAACAGTTTGGCGACCGTGTACTTGATACACCTTTATCAGAATCAGCAATTGCCGGTGTCGGAATTGGGGCTGCGATGTACGGGATGAGGCCAGTTGCTGAAATGCAGTTTGCTGACTTCATGTTGCCGGCTGTCAATCAAATCGTTTCAGAAGCTGCGAAGATTCGCTATCGGTCAAACAACGACTTTCACGTGCCATTAACTGTAAGAGCGCCATACGGCGGAGGGGTCCACGGGGCGTTGTATCACTCTCAATCGATGGAAGCGATGTTTAATAGTATTCCGGGTCTTAAAATCGTCATTCCGTCAAGCCCGTATGACGCAAAAGGACTATTAAAAGCCGCCATTCGAGATGAAGACCCGGTTCTGTTTTTTGAGCATAAACGTGCGTACCGCCTTTTAAAAGGTGAAGTACCAGAAGAGGATTACACACTGCCCATCGGCAAAGCTGCCATCAAACAAGAAGGAGAAGACGTGACGGTTATTACGTACGGACTGAGCGTCCATTTTGCCGAACAAGCGGCGAAGGAGTTAGAAGAAACAGGAATAAGCACACATATCCTTGATCTTAGAACCGTGTATCCGATGGACCGAGATGCCATTGTTGAAGCAGCTAAGAAAACAGGTAAAGTCCTTCTCGTCACTGATGATAATAAAGAGGGAAGCGTGATGAGTGAGGTAGCAGCTATTATTGTTGAAGAGTGTTTATTTGACCTCGACGCCCCTGTGGAGCGACTTGCAGCGCCAGATGTTCCTGCAATGCCTTATGCGTCACCGCTTGAGAAACAATTTCTTGTTACAAAAGACAAAATCCAATCAGCAATTCAAGAACTTGCTGAGTTTTAGGAGGGGTTCGGATGGCGAAGGAAATTACGATGCCGCAACTGGGCGAAAGTGTAACTGAAGGGACAATCGATCGTTGGCTCGTTGAAGTTGGCGATCAAGTGAATAAGTATGACCCGCTCGCTGAAGTGACGACGGACAAAGTGAACGCGGAAGTCCCATCTTCTTTTAGTGGGACCATTAAAGAGCTCGTCGTGAAAGAAGACACAACGGTTGCTGTTGGCGATCTGATTGCTTATATTGAAACAAATGATGAAGAAGGATCAGAACGTGAGCAAGAACGTGAGAACAGAGAGCCTAAAGAAGCACCGAGCACGAAAGAGCAATCTGGGGATTCATCCATGAAAACTCGTTATTCTCCCGCTGTTCTTGCCCTCGCAGGGGAACATGGCATCGATTTGCAGCAACTTACTGGGACGGGCAGAGGCGGACGGATTACGCGTAAAGATGTAGAAGCATATGTAAAAGGGAGCGCAACTCGGAGCGCACCGCAAAAACAAGAAGCAAAATCAGCACCATCTGATGTGAGCGAACAGCGCCAAGAGCCCCAGTCTTTACGTGCAGGTGACGAGCGCGTGCCAGTCAGTGGGGTGCGTAAAGCAATTGCCAATCGCATGACGCAAAGTGTTCAAGAAATCCCTCATGCTTGGACGATGGTTGAAGTCGATGTGACGAACCTCGTTCGTTACCGAGAGCGCATTAAAGGGTCTTGGAAAGAAAAAGAGGGCTATTCTTTAACGTACATGCCATTCTTTATGGAAACCGTTGCCCAAGCATTAAAAAGACACCCTGCACTCAATGCAACGTGGGATCAGGATGCGATTGTCTACAAAAAGGAGATCAATCTATCTGTCGCCATCGCCACTGACGATGCATTATTCGTGCCGGTTGTCCATCATGCAGATGAGTTAAACGTGAATGGGTTTGCGCGAAAGTTGCATGAACTCGCCGATAAGACGAGAAGCAATACATTAAGCAACACTGATATGGCTGGGGGTACGTTTACGATTAACAACACCGGCTCTTTTGGGTCGATTCAATCGGTACCGATTATTAATCACCCACAGGCTGCGATTTTGTCGGTAGAGTCAATTGTCAAACGACCGATCGTACAAAAAGATGACAGCATCGCCATTCGCTCAATGGTGAACTTATGTTTATCTATTGATCATCGAGTTCTCGACGGCTTAGCTGCAGGCCGATTTTTACAAGATGTCAAACACGAACTAGAGTCATTTTCACACGAGTAAATTGAGCAAGAGATTTGAGTTTTTCCCTCGAACTCGTTACAATGTATAAAGATTGATTAAAGGGGGCATCAACGTGGAATTTCAATATTTTATGAACGATGTAGTCAACGCTGCACGTGAAGAAATGTCTGAAGCTGGCTACGATCATTTACGATCCGTAGAAGATGTTGATAAAACACTTTCGCAAGAAGGAACAACACTAGTAATGGTAAACTCAGTATGCGGTTGTGCAGGTGGGATTGCTCGTCCAGCAGCGGCGTACATGAGAAATTATGAAACAAAACCTGACCGTTTTGCAACCGTATTTGCAGGACAAGACCGTGAAGCAACAGATCATGCCCGTTCTTACTTCAAAGGGTTTGGACCATCTTCACCATCCTTTGCACTTGTGAAAGATGGAGAAATTAAAATGATGGTTGAGCGTCACGAAATTGAAGGACATGAGCCTATTGAAGTTGTTCAAAAACTTGAAAAAGCTTTTGACGACCATTGTTAATAACAACCTGAGCCGCTTCTTAGCGGCTTTCATGATGTAGATAGAGGAGTCGAATTAAAGAATGATGAATGAACTGTATGAACGAGTACAAGATTACTTAAACATGGAAGAAGAAATTGACTTTAAAGAATTTCAAGCGTACTACAAGAAAGTGACAGACTATTTACAAGCAGAAGGACAAGACTTGGAAGAGGAGAACTTGTGGAAAGGCCTACTCGTTGTGGAAAGCATTGCATCCAACTCTTCCAACCGTGCGAAAGAGATTCGTAAAGGCCCAGAAGTAAAGAAATACAAGCGAATGAACGAGCGTATGAAGCTTTGGGCGCAAAACATTACAAAACGTCTCACTGCTTTAGGGTACAATGATGAGCAGATTAATGAGCGTTTTCATGAAATGTTAGAAGAGCGCGAAGAAAATCCGAAAGATTCCTAGAATATGATTGACAGACGTTCTTATATTCCAATATAATATAAGTTGTCTGTTTCATGCGCCTATGGTGAAAGGGATATCACGCGAGATTCCGGTTCTCGTATTCCAGGTTCGAATCCTGGTAGGCGCGCCAATCAGTACCTTAAGTGGGCGAGTACCCATACATATAATAAATTAGAAGCACGATCAGCAAATGCTTTCCATCGGTGAACGCTTCAGCTTCCTCAATAGATATGAGCTTTTGAGGATGTACAGCTGTTGCTCTCCTTTCGGTAAGTCTACTGACGTGCTTTTTTAATGAAATTCTTTCTTGAATAGCAACACGGACCTAGATGCATCATAAATAACGAGGGTTGAAGATGGGGGGGACTGTTGCAAAAGCGTGAAGCTTGTGCAACGGGAACAAGTGTTTTTTGGGTATCGCACGTTAAAAACAGCCATCGGTGCAGCGGTAGCAATTTTTATTGCACAGTGGCTAAACTTAGACTTTTTCGCTGCTGCAGCAATTATAACTGTACTTTGCATTCGCGGTACGAAAAAAGGGTCGTTACGGAAAGCTTGGGAACTATTTGTAGCGTCGATGACGGGATTGTTCTTTGCCGTAGTAATCTTTGAGGTGCTTGGCTATCATCCGCTATCTTTGGCCGTACTCATCGTCTTGTTCATCCCCGCACTCCTTAAGTTGAAAGCCATTGACGGCATTATAACGAGCATTGTCATCTTGCTCCATATCTACACGGTAGGTACAGTATCATTCACAATTCTTTGGAATGAATTTTTGCTAATCGTCATTGGGATTACCGTCGGTCTTATTATGAATTTGTATATGCCTAGTTTAGATGATGATATTTATGAGGATCAGATTCAGTTAGAGGAATATTTTGAACGGATACTAAAAGAGTATTCCAAATATCTATATAACAAAGATGATGATTGGGATGGAAAAGAACTGACTGCTGCAGGGGATTTAATTAAGAACGGTAAAGCGAAGGCACTTCGTGCAATTGATAATCATTTTTTGCGTCACGATGACTATTTTTATCATTACTTTGATATGAGAGAAAAGCAGTTTGCCATCCTCGAACGCATTCTGCCATTTATCTCGACATTGGATACAACGTCAGAAGGGAAACAGATGGCGTCATTTTTAAGACGATTAAGTGATGCAGTGAATCCAGGTAATACGGCTGGGCATTTTTTAGAAGAATTGGATATGCTTAGACATACCTTTTCAGAACATCAATTACCGAAAGATCATGTTGAGTTTATGACACGCGCATCGCTTTTCTACATCATTCATGAGATGGAAGCGTATTTGACGATTAAGCAGATGTTTAAACCCGATGAGAATCGAACGCATATGATCAAGAAAAAGAAGAAGCTGAAAAGAAAAGGCGTGTCTTCATAGGAGGTGCCATACATTCGTGAACATTTTACTGATCATTACAGTATTGTTGTCTTCTTTATGGCCGATGGACGTGCCCCCTGAACGAGGCGACCCATACATTATTGTAAACAAGGCGAGTAATGAAGTCGGTTGGATCAATGACGGGAACGTACAAGACGTGTTTCCTGCAGCTACTGGACGCACGAAGGATTTGACGCCTGAAGGTGAATTTACGCTCATTGTTAAAGCGAAAGATCCGTATTACCGAAAGCTCGACATTGAAGGTGGGTCAAAGGATAACCCGCTCGGCAGTCGCTGGCTAGGATTTGACGCTAAAGGAACGGATGGGAGAATGTACGGCATTCATGGAACGAACGAACCAGAAAAAATATCCGAGTATGTTTCTAATGGTTGTATTCGTTTACGTAACGATGATGTCATTCGTTTATTTGACCAAGCCCCTGTCGGAACACGAGTGTGGGTAGGCGCTGAACAGCACAAGTCAATTGACATGATTGCTGGGGAGTTGAATCTCTTATATGAATAAACAAAACGAAGAGGCATGAAATGTTCCCATTTCATGCCTCTTCGTATGAACATTATCCTTACATAAATGAAGCTGCTCCGGCAAAGAATGTGCCGACAACGAGTACAAAAATCATCGTATAAATGATGACCTTTTGAAAGATACGTTTGCGAGGCATCTCGATCCCTCCACTAAATTCATTACTTCCATTGTAAAGCCTAATTACGTTTGGAACAAGTCCAATTTCTTTACTGTTGATTTTGAACACGAATGACCGATATAGTAAAGAGAGGATGCCAAGAAGTAAAGGAGTTTCTGTCATGGACATTGAACGAGTGGGCACGAAGGCAAGTCTAACCATTCCAGCACGCCATACAACTCGTGCGTCACGGGCGAACTCATCAAATGGTTTTCAAAACATACTCGCTAAAGAGAAGATGGATCAGTACGTCGCGCGTTTGAATGAATCATTTTCCAAAATAAAAGAACAAGGCATTCGCCTTGCTGAAAACAGAACGTTAAAAGAACTTCAGGCGTATAAGGCGTTAGTCAAAGGGTTTGTAAAAGAAGTCGTTGATGAAGGGTTAGATGCGAAGCAGCAATCGGGATTTAATCGTCGCGGGCAATCGAAGACATACCTGCTCGTTCAAGAAGTAGATCAAAAGTTGCTCGACTTGTCGAGAGACATATTGGAAGCTGAACGACCACACTTGCATATTTTGCAACAAGTGGGACAGATTGAAGGGTTATTAGTTAATTTATACGGTTAAATAAAGGAGTTTTTTCTATGGTAGCTGTGTTGTTTGTTTGTCTAGGCAACATTTGCCGTTCGCCAATGGCAGAAGCAATTTTTCGGAATCAAGTAAGCGAGGCTGGTCTTTTAAATGAAGTCGATATTGATTCTGCAGGTACAGGTCATTGGCACATTGGAAAGCCTGCTCATGACGGAACACTTGGGCTTCTAAAACAAAAGCAGATCGCACACGATGACTTGATCGCGAGGCAAGTAACGAGAGATGATTTAAAGAAATATGACCTTGTCATTGCGATGGATGAGCAAAACTTTTCAGATTTACAAAACATGCGGAAAGTTGAAGATGACGTCGAGATCTCTCTATTGCTCGATTATTTACCCGAGCAAAGAGATAAAAATGTGCCTGATCCCTATTTTACTGGGGATTTTGAGGAAGTGTATGCGCTCATTTCTGAGAGTTGTGAGAATCTGTTGGCGGATGTTCGAAATCGCTGGCTCGTATCGTAATGAACGGATTTGAATGGGTTGTACAATCCGAACGTGTGAGTAAAAACGACTGGCAGACCGTTTCAAAGCTTACCGATCAATTTGGTCACTTTTACTGCTTAAAACAACAGCATAGCGGTCCCACTGACGCGTTAGCAAAAGAAGCCAATAGTTTACGTAGATTAGATGAAGCGGGTGTTCGAGTGCCTCCGATTATCGACGAAAGCGAGGAGTTTCTTCTTACCGCGTGGGTGGATGGGGGGCAAGCGACGCTTCAGTCCGAGGCGTTTGCCAGTGAGCTAGTCAAGATGCACCTTCACGAAGCAAACGATTTTGGTTTGAAAGAAGATCATTACATCGGTCGAGTTGAGCAACCGAATGGCACGTACGATTCGTGGATTTGTTTTTTCCGGGAAAAGCGGATACTCGTGCAAAAGCAGCTGCTCATGCGAGCGAATAAGCTTAGTGAAAAACAAATCATACAGTTGAATCGCTTAAGCGATCGGTTATCTGATCTGATTGAAGAACCCGCATCGCCTAGATTGTTGAACGGAGATTTATGGTCAGGTAATTGGGTGTATGATGGAGAAGGGTTGCCATACCTCATTGACCCGTGTTCTTTTTACGGTGATCCGGCCTACGATGTGGCGATGATTCAATTGTTCGGCGGATTCCCTGAAGACGGGTGGGGTTTATACAAAGAGGCCATCGGTGCCCCAAGCGCTTCAGCGATAGATGTGTATCAACTATATTTCTTGCTCGTTCATGTGATGATGTTTGGTGAAATGTATGTACCGGCAGTGAACCGGATTCTTAATAAGTATGGGAATTAAACGACGAAAGCGGGCATCAGTTTTTTGATGCCCGCTTTCGGTTTTTTTGTAAAATGAGTCGCCCGCTCCTGACCTGTGCCATCGCTTGAAAAAACCGCCTGACTCATCCTCGCAATTTGTGTGTGAGAATGACGATTTCTAGTGTGTTTGCATAGTGTAGAGAAGTGACTGGGTGAAGAGCGATCTTCGCACAACCGTTGAAAGGGAGGATGACGATGTGCGGTATTGCGGGTTGGTTAGATTGGAAAAAAGATTTGCGCGCACAAGTCGAGCAAATTGAAACGATGACGAATGTGTTGGCACACCGAGGTCCTGATGCTTCAAACATTTGGACCGATCAACATCTTTTGCTTGGGCATACAAGGCTTGCCGTAATTGACCCGAGTGGTGGGTCGCAACCGATGACGAGAACACACGAAAATCGTACGGGTACCATCGTGTATAACGGTGAATTGTACAACACAGATGAAGTTAGAAAAGCATTGACACAGTTAGGGAGAACGTTCACGACACATTCCGATACAGAAGTGTTGCTTCATGCGTATTTGGCATGGGGGGAAGCGTGTTTAGAGCGGCTAAACGGCATTTTTGCATTTGCGGTTTGGGATGGCGAACGACTCTTTATTGCAAGAGATCGTCTCGGTGTGAAGCCGTTATTTTATAAAAGAACATCTTCAGGAATGATTTTTGGGTCAGAAATAAAAGCGATTTTGGCGCATGCCGATGTTGAGGCTAGCCTAACCGAAACAGGTTTGACGGAAGTAATGAGCTTGTCCCCATCAAGAACGCCAGGTTTTGGTGTATTTGATGGGCTAGAAGAGCTTCGTCCTGCCCATTACCTTTCGTTTGATCGAAATGGTTTTAATGTTCAGAGGTATTGGCAAGTAAAAAGTGAAGTTCATCAGGCAAATGCAGAAGAGACCGCGGGAGCGATACACGATTTACTCAAGGATACGGTCGAACGGCAGCTCGTCTCTGATGTGCCCGTCGCTTCATTTTTGTCCGGGGGATTAGATTCGAGTGCACTTACCGCATTTGCGGCGAATACTCGAACAGCAGAGGCGCCACTCCATACATTCTCCATTGATTATGAAGACAATGACCTTCATTTTAAAAGCAATGCATTTCAACCGGATGATGATCAATCGTATATCGAGAAAATGACAGATGCTTTCGGGACGGTTCATCATCGCAAGATTATTACGATTGATCAGTTAAAAGACCATCTGAAAGATGCTGTAGTGGCTCGAGACCTTCCAGGTATGGCAGACGTAGACAGTTCGTTGTTATGGTTTAGTAAAGAGATTAAAAAGCAAGCAACAGTCGCACTTTCTGGAGAGTGTGCGGATGAGATTTTTGGTGGCTACCCATGGTTTTACAAAAAAGAGTTATTGTCCCGACCTCTATTTCCGTGGATGTCATCACTTGAATTGCGTAAAGGCTTATTGAATGAAAAGTGGAAAAAGAAACTTCCATTAGAGGAATACGCCAAAGCTAGGTACGACAAAACCATTGCTGAGACCCCGCACCTAGATGGTGAAACCGGGGAAGACCGGCAACGAAGAGAAATGTTTTACTTGAATATGATCTGGTTTATGACGACACTGCTAGACCGAAAAGATCGGATGAGTATGGCGGCAAGCCTTGAAGTACGGGTTCCATTTGCCGATCATCGACTCGTCGAATACGTTTGGAATATCCCGTGGGAGATGAAGCGGTACCAAGACCGGGAAAAAGGACTGCTAAGAAAAGCGTTAGAAGGCGTGCTTCCTAACGATGTCCTTTATCGAAAGAAAAGTCCGTATCCCAAAACCCATCATCCGAAGTATACGGAAATGGTAGCCGCGCTTTGTGAACAGATGCTCGAAGATCGCGATGCGCCTGTTCATGAATTTCTAGATCGCACGGTTCTCACTGAGCTCGTAAGAACACGGGCAAAAAAAGTAGATACGCCGTTTTTCGGACAATTAATGACCGGCCCTCAATTGCTCGCGTATATTTGGCAAATGAACGAGTGGATGAAACTGCATAACGTCAAAATTAAATAAAAAAATCCGCATGGGTAAACATGCGGATTTTTTGTGTGGGCACATGTAAATATCAATTCAGAAAACAACTAAGAATTCGCACACCGAGCAGACAGTTAGATGCAATCTTTTGTACTTCTAAATGGTTGATAACGCTTCTAACGTGGTTCTTTCAGGAAAGAACTTCAGAAAGTATGATGACGAGGACGCACGTTCATAATAAGGGACAACGTTGCTGTTTTTACGGGGAAATGGCTATTTAACAAAACGTGTGCGTTTTACACATGTGCACGTTTTGTTTTTACTCCGATTGGGAAATGTTACTGTTGTATACTATAGGGGGGTATAGTGGCATTGATTGTCAACAGAGAGGATGAAGCGAATGAACACGGCTGATCGCGTACTCGAAGAAGGATTAATAACGACAGAGAAAATAAAGATCATTCTCATTATCGCGATGCCTGCAGTGATCGAGAATTTCTTTCAAATGTTACTCGGGTTTGTTGATACGTTATTTGTGGCCCAAATTGGCTTAGAAGAAGTAACCGCAGTCGGAGTAACAAATGCCATTCTTGCCATCTATTTTGCGATATTTATGGCGATCGGTGTAGGAGTAAACGTCCTTATGGCCAATGCGATCGGGGACGGTAACCAAAAACGAGCATCTGCCATCGCACAACAAGGCATCATTCAAGCAACCATTGTTGGGGTATTGCTAGGAATGGCTACATTGCTGTTTGCAGAGCAAATGATCCAAGTACTCGGTGTCACCCCGCAAGTACTTGAAATTGCGACGGTCTACTTCCAGATTCTTGCGGTCCCTTCAATTCTTATGGCACTCATGTTCGTATTTAGTAGCATCTTGCGAGGGACAGGAGATACGAGAGCACCGATGAAGGCAGTGATTGGTGCCAACATCGTAAATATGTTTTTGGATTATGTATTGATTTTTGGATTTTTATTTATACCACCACTAGGTATTGTTGGTGCAGCACTTGCAGGCGTTTTATCACGGATAGTTGGAACAGCTATGTTACTCTATTATATGAAAAGAAATTCAAGTCTATCGTTTACGCGAAGCCAATTTCGCTTTAATGGTAAAGATCAAAAAGCGTTACTTTCACTAGGAGCCCCAGCCGCAGGTGAGCGGTTGGCGATGCGGATTGGGCAAGTCGTTTACTTTGGATTTATTGTCGCATTAGGTACAACGACGTTCTCAGCACATCAAATTGCTGGGAACATCGAGACATTTTCTTATATGATCGCCTATGGCTTTGCCGCAGCGGCAACAATTTTAGTCGGTCGACTCGTCGGTGCCCAACGGTATGAACAAGCGAAGCAATACGCGAAGTTAATTGCTATCATTTCAGCTGTATTTATGGTTGGGATGGGTGCCTTGCTCTTCATTTTTGGTGGAACCATTGGTCAGCTATTTACCGATGATCCTGTTGTTATAAAAGAAATTGGCACAGCATTAATGATTGCAGCGTTCTTTCAACCATTTCTAGCGATTGTGCTTACGTTAACAGGCGCTTATCAAGGAGCGCGCAACACAAAATTCCCGATGTATTTAACGACAATAGGTATGTGGGTCGTTCGAACGGTCGCCGTCTATGTGTTAGCGGTTCAATTAAGCTGGGGGATTGCAGGTGTATGGGTTGCCATCGGACTTGATATTGTCATACGAGCCATTGTTCTTTGGTATCGCGTGGAAACCGACCGATGGATTAAACCAGAGAAGGAAGTTAGCGAAAAAGAGGAGTTACGGTGTCACTGCAATCCGCAAGTAAAGCATGCACATGTAAGTGGGTGCGTGAACAATTATTAATGTTTGACATACCCTACTGGGGTATTGTATTATAATGACTGTAGCAATCATTGAAGAAGCTCGCTGACTGTGAGCAGTTAGGAGGAAATGCGATGGCGAAGCAAGACATATCATTGCCGATACAAGGCATGACGTGTGCGGCATGTGCGAATCGAATTGAAAAAGGTTTACAACGTATGGACGGGGTAGACGACGCACATGTAAACTTTGCAGTCGAAAAAGCCAATGTCACGTATGATTCTGAACTAGTCGATGTTAAAGCGTTTGAAGATAAAATAGAAAAGCTCGGGTATCACGTGCAGCATGAGTCCATCACGTTTGATATTTCGGGTATGACGTGTGCGGCATGTGCAAGCCGGATTGAAAAGAAATTATCTAGAACAGACGGAGTAAACAAGGCGAGCGTCAATTTTGCGCTTGAGAACGTCACCGTTGACTACAATGAAGGGGTTGTCAACAAGCAAGGGCTTGTTGAATCTGTTGAGAAGATTGGTTATTCCTTGCACGAACAACAATCGAAAGAAGAAACCATTGATGCGAAAGAGAAAGAAATTCGCCACCAAACCGGGAAGTTTATTTTTGCAGCAATACTAACTTTACCGCTCCTTTGGACGATGGTGACGCATTTTGAATTTACTTCGTTCCTTTATATGCCAGAGATGTTTATGAACCCTTGGGTGCAACTCGCGCTCGCCGCTCCCGTTCAGTTTATCGCGGGTGCCCAGTTTTACGAAGGTGCCTACAAAGCGTTAAAAGGAAAAAGTGCGAACATGGACGTACTCATCGCGCTCGGTACGACAACCGCATTCTTTTATAGTATTTTCCTTGGGTATGAATGGCATGTCGGTGGGCAACAAGGAATGCCAGAGCTGTACTTCGAGGCAGCGGCGGTCATTATTACCCTCGTTATCCTAGGGAAATTGTTTGAAGAACGTGCGAAAGGCCGTACAGGAAAAGCAATTGAGAAACTGCTAAATATGCAAGCAAAAACAGCCATCGTCGTACGCGATGGCGAGGAAGTTGAAGTGGCTGTTGAAGACGTTGTTGTCGGTGATCGTGTGATCGTTCGGCCAGGAGAAAAGATTCCGGTAGATGGTACGATCCAAGCTGGAAGCTCAGCCGTTGATGAGTCGATGATTACCGGTGAGAGTATTCCTGTAGATAAGAACACAGGTGACTCGGTGATCGGTTCAACGGTGAATAAAAACGGAAGTTTAACGTTTGAAGCGACACGTGTCGGCAAAGATACGGCGCTCGCACAAATCGTTAAGGTTGTTGAAGATGCACAAGGCAGTAAAGCTGACATTCAACGCGTTGCTGACCGTGTATCTGGTGTATTTGTCCCGATTGTTGTCCTCATTGCCATCGGTTCATTCTTAACATGGTATTTCTTAATTGAACCAGGTGACGTTCGTTCAGCACTCGTGCCGTTAATTACGATTCTCGTGATTGCTTGTCCGTGTGCACTTGGCTTAGCGACACCAACGTCAATTATGGCTGGTTCAGGCCGAGCGGCGGAAATGGGTGTACTCTTTAAAGGTGGCGAACACCTTGAGAATACAAGGTCAGTAACAACGGTTGTTCTAGATAAAACAGGAACGATTACAAAAGGCGAACCTGAACTGACAGATGTTCGCGTTGCCGACGGGTTTAACGAAGCCGATATTTTACAAATGGTCGCCTCAGCTGAGAAAAGTTCAGAACATCCGTTGGCATCGGCCATTGTTAGAGGGATTGCAGCACGTAACATTTCGTTTGACAATCCTGATACGTTTGAGGCATTGCCTGGTGCTGGAATTAGCGCAACGGTTCAAGGCAAGCAAGTGTTGGTCGGAACGAGAAAGCTTATGCGTGAACAAAGCGTCGATCTACAGTTCTTCCAAGCAGAAATGGAACAGTTTGAATCCGACGGCAAAACCGCGATGTTAATTGCCGTTGATGATGAACTCGCTGGTGTCATTGCTGTCGCAGATACGATCAAAGAAACGTCAGTTGATGCGATCGAACGGATGCAAGACCTCGGTCTGGAAGTCATTATGCTAACGGGAGACAATGAACGTACTGCACAAGCGATTGGGAAACAAGTAGGCATCGATCGTGTGATCGCAGAAGTCGTTCCTGAACAAAAAGCGAAAGAAATTGAAAAGCTACAAGCAAAAGATAAGTATGTCGCGATGGTCGGGGATGGCATTAACGATGCACCTGCACTTGCGGTTAGTGATATCGGTATGGCGATTGGTACAGGAACCGACATTGCCATTGAAGCGTCTGACGTGACATTAATGCGCGGGGACCTTCACAGTGTGGCCGACAGTTTTGTGATTAGTAACAAGACGATGCGCAACATTAAGCAAAACTTGTTCTTCGCGTTTTTCTATAACTCTGTCGGGATACCCGTTGCAGCAGCAGGCTTACTTGCGCCTTGGGTCGCAGGAGCGGCAATGGCCTTTAGTTCCGTAAGTGTTGTCGGGAACGCACTTCGTTTACAGCGCATGTCGTTTAAAGGAGTGAAACGTTCATCATGAAAATCAAAACGTGGGTTATCAGTGGACTCGTTTACTTGACCATTGTCGTTGTCGGTTATGCGGTTATTACCGGAAATTCGGTCATTGACGGTGGAGATCATGGGGAACATGAAGCACAAGCCGCTGAAATTGAGGAGGAAAATGATATGAATGAACATGCTCATCACAATCATCATGGGTCTACCGAGTCAGAAGTTGAAGTCATTGTGGATCAAAACGATCAACAAATTACGGTAACGGTGCAAGACGCGGATGGAAACGCTCCGGCATTAGCGGTTCATCATGAGAAGGAAATGCATATGATCGCTGTTTCAAACGACTTAGCAACGTACCACCATCTGCATCCGGAGAGTGTGGAAGATGGCGTATACAAAGTGGACCATTCGTTCGCTCCTGGAACGTACCGAATCTTTGTTGATATTTCTCCTGAACACTTGGGCTACAAACCAGAACCGATCGACGTTCAAGTCGGCGATGTGATGACGAGTGAAGCAAACTTAACCCCAGATGCAGATCTTGTGAAAAGTGTTGACGGGAAAGAAGTCGAGCTAGAAATCGATGGTCTACAGTCAGGTGACGTCACTACGCTAACGTTTAACTCAGAAGAACAGGACACGCTCGAGCCGTACCTCGGTGCCCTCGGCCACGTCGTCGTCATCGACGAGGCTGGTGAACAATTTATTCATGTCCATCCTGTTGCTGATGATGAGACGGTTTTTGAAGCTCACTTTGATCAACCAGGCAATTACAAATTGTGGGCAGAATTTAAGTTTGAAGATGCAGGAGTCATTGCTTTTCCTTACGTGATTGACGTTCAGTAACGGAGGCGTAAATATGTATCAATTAACAATTTATACACGGCCAATGTGTTCAGATTGTGCGAAGTTAAAAGAAGATCTTGCACGAGTGAACATCAGTTTTATTGAAAAAGATCTCGAACAACAACCAGAACAAGAGCAAGTGCTGAAGAAGAAAACCGGAACAAGAATTGTTCCGGGGGTTGTGTTTAAGGAAAAGGGAATACTAAACCAATTAAAAAAGCCGATTGTTTTTACCGGTTATGAGCAAAACGAAAATAAAATTCAACCATTCATCCAACAAATGAGTAAGGAGGATTAATATGAACACGATCGAACTAAAAGTTACTGGCATGTCTTGTGGACATTGCGTTTCGTCAATCGAAAACGGTGTTGGCTCAAAAGAAGGTGTCGATTCTGTAAACGTTGACTTAGAGAAAGGGCTCGTGACGATTTCTTTTGATGCAAGTCAAGTTCAAGAAGCAGATCTAAAAGATACCGTTGAAGATCTAGGTTATGATGTAGCGTAACGAAAAGGCAAGGAGAGCGCACCCGTTCTTCTTGCCTTTTTCTTATGTTGTGTGTAGATGAGTTAGGGACTGAGCGTCGATCTATCGGCTGAATTTTATTCGTTCGGTTTATCTTCGGCACCAGAGGTGCCGAAGGTTGGTAGCTCTTGAGGTTTACATGATTAAAACACGGTTTAAGTTCGGTTTAGAAACGAACGTTTATCGATCCACCAGTATCTGGAAAAAATCATCGTTTTTATGCGATATAGATCGCTAACATCCTAAATATGAGACTGCCATCGCCACCTGCGGTGCCGAAATCAATGAAAAGCGATCTATATAAGTTGAGCGAAAGAACTTCATTGAATCGGATGACCGAGTTGGGCCTTTGCGGGTGAGTGCTTGCATATTGCGTGTTGAAATTCTTCTCATTGCACATCGACAACTTCGTTGTCGATCGTTTTTCGTCACTGCAAGGGTTGCGGGCAAAACGAAAAACGTTTGCCTAAGGGTAAAAAGTTGGGACCGAGGGTCACCACCTAGCACAAGCATGTGACGGCCGGTCACGTATGTGACAATCCAGCCTTCAAACCGGGCACTTTCGGCACGCAACTGTCACAAATCGCACGATTTGTGACAGTTGACACCGTTTATGTGCGCATTCACGTTTAAAAACATGATTTTTCTTTCTCAAATGTCACTTAAATGAATATATGGGGCAATTTGGACTTCTTTCCACACACCGTAGCCAGGAGGCAGAAACGTGAACCGATGTCGTCCTTGTATTCTGGAGTTCAAAGAAAACACGGGGGACGTCTTTTGGGGGTCACTACCAGCGCAGTGAGAGCTGATGTTGCACTTGTGCTCTGGACTACAAGCATCCGACTATAGTTGAAAGCAACAACAAGCTACCGAATTAGAAATATGTTACGTTCATTCTATATCGATCACTAATCTCCTGATCATTCCCAGATGTGATTCAGCTATATAAGTTGAACTAAAGAATTTCTTCACGAACGAATGGTAGACCAACCGTTAAAGCCTAAAGTTCATCGACTTTGAGATCAATCGTCATCGGTTACAATAGACGTAGAAAAGATGGGTATCTACTGCTATTGGACTCCAAAGTGTACGGATCGAGTTGAATACCAATATTGAGCAACCCCAGTTCAGCGACGTCGTCTATTCAGGACCGTTGATTGGAACGAAAGGCGGTGATTCCTGCGGAAGAAGGGCCGAGACGAGACCCCGCAGGTCGTTAGACCGAGGAGGCTCTGCCGGTCCTCCGCGGTCAAGTAGACACAGCGAACACAAGCGGCAGCGCCGGGTGAGATGATGTCGCACTTATACTCCGGAGTACAAGCATCCGCCTGCAGTGGAAAGCAACAAACTCTGCAATTAGGAAAATGTTAAGTTCAATCTATATAGAAGTGTTTGTGAGCAAACATCACGGCAACGTCGGTACTTATCGCTCAGCACAATGAGGAAGCGAGCATGAAGGGCTGAGTCATTTATAGTACTGTTCAACTGATATAGAAAATTCGAGATGTAAAAGGCGTAACTTTACAAATAGTGGTATGTTGGAAGGAGGGAGGTGGAAATTGTGAAAAGGAAACCTGTTTATGTTGAGACGAACATTGATACCGATATGGATACATTGTGGCACACTACTCAAGAGCCGAATCTGCATGAGAGGTGGGATTTGAGGTTTACACACATAGATTATGACGAGAAACAGCCACATAATGATCAAGCTTCATTTACTTACGAAACGAAACTTGCATTTGGATTAAAGGTGAAAGGCAGAGGCATGGCGACAGGAGATGTTACTGGAGATGATGGCAAGAGAACATCGGGTTTGCAATTTTCGAGTGAAATGCCGATCTCTTTAATAAAAAAAGGGCGCGGGTATTGGCAGTATGAAGATACTGGGGAGGGGATTCGCTTTCTTACCCAATATGATTATTCCGTTCGTTTTGGCTTTTTCGGGAAAATGATTGACCGCATCATGTTTCGTCCGATTATCGGTTGGGCGACTGCTTGGAGTTTCGACGCAATGAAGATTTGGTTAGAGAAGAGTATTCCACCGGAACAAACATTGCAAAAACTGAAGATTCATTCAATCATTTGTATTGCGCTTTTTATCATTTTTTTCTACCAAGGTCTCGTTCCAAAACTACTATTTCCTGAAACCGGTGAATTGGACCTCGTCTCAGCGGTTTCGTTCATACACGGCTTTGAACGCGAAGTCGTTGCGATTATTGGCAGCGCACAAATCTTATGGGCGGTGTTGTTTTTGCTGCCGGTCAACAAAAAGGTGATGTTCACTGTGACAGCCATACTTATGGTCGTCCTCGGAGGGGCTGCAGTTAGCGCTAATACGGGAGTGTTGTTAAACGAACCATTTAATATGGTTACGTTAAACGTTGGTGTAATCGCTCTGACATTCATTGGTTGGGTGAATCTTAACGGTGTTGCTCGAGCGAGACGAAACAAACGGAGGCCATAAATGAACGTGAAATCAATATATGAACAAGCCATCGGTGCACGATTTGAGCAATTGCATCCATTGCTTAAGAAGAAATATGGAAAACAATTAGGTACGCTTACAGCAACGGGTACAATGAATCACATTCGAGGGTCGGTCGTCTATCGGCCGGTTGCCCGTATATTTGCAAGGGATGATTTTTTATTTCCTGAAAGAGGAAGGAACGTACCATTCACGATTACGAACACGTATCACCTGTCGCCGCAAGTTGTCGATTGGGATCGTACCTTTTATTTTCAAAAAAATGTGCGAACGTTTTTTGCACGAATGTATTGGGATACGTCGAGTGAGCAAATTCTTGATCGACTTGGTCGGTCAGGAAGGTTTATGCAACCATTAGCGTTTACGGTCACCTCAAATGGAGCGCTACTCATCACCTCTGAACAAAGTTTCATACGATTGTTCGGTCGGTATGTAAAATTGCCAAAGCGAATGAGTGCAAAAGTGAATGTATATGAGGAAGCGATTGACGATGAACACATTCATATATTTGTTCATATTACGCTCATCGGTACAGTCATGATGTATGAAGGCGTTGCAACAATAGTTGAACAAAAGTGACCATTGTTGTAATGAAGTTTACTCATAGGAAAAAGGAACAACGTTTCTACAAGGACGATCCTCTTGATTGTCACAATATCGCAAAATTTTACACAGAATTTACGGAGGATCCATCATTTTTTGTTATTGTTGGGATACTTACAATCTATGAAAAAGAAAGGGAGTATCTCATGAAGTATAGGTTTAGAAAAGGGCTAGGAGTTTCTGCAGGGGTGTTGGTCGCATCAGCAATTCTCGTGCCTACGATTGATGCAGATTCACCAGAGCAGATTCGGATTCTTCATACGAATGACATTCATGCTTCTTTTGATCATTATGCAAAAGCGTCTGCTTATATCCAAGATGTAAGACAAACCGATGATCACGTATTGTATATGGATGCTGGTGACTATGCGAGCGGGAATCCTGTCGTTGACTTGAACTTTGGGATTCCAATGGTGGATGTGTTTAACGCAGCAGAACTTGACGTGCTTACGATCGGTAATCATGAATTTGACTACGGACAGGACCACCTGATCAACAATATGGACTCGTCGGATTTCCCGTGGCTTGGGGCGAATGTTGATACGTTAGATACGGGTGTTGAAAACCCTGAACCGTATGAATTGTTTGATGTTAACGGAACGACAGTTGGTGTATTAGGAATCACGCAAGCGCCTCCTGCAACAGCACCAGGTAATGTTGAGGGGATGGCATTTGAATCTGATTATGCTGCAGTTGCAAATGAGTACCAAGAAGAACTCGAACGCGAAGCCGACGTCATCGTTGCCCTCACACATATCGGAGTGAATGCAGACGTCGCGCTTGCTGAAGATGTTGATTATTTTGACTTGATTATTGGCGGTCACTCCCATACAACACTTCAAGAGCCTCGTGTTGTGAATGGCACGCCAATCCTCCAAGCAGGTGCGAATTTGAGTCACGTCGGGGATGCGGTCCTTACGCTTAATAATGGCGAGGTTACAAATGTCGAAGCTGAGCTCATTTCCGTAGACACATTAGAAGAAGTGGATGAGAATGTGCAGCCGATAATTGATCAGTACAATGATGAAATGGACGAAATACTAGGTGAAGTCATTGGCTATTCAGAGAACGGGCTTTCGCGTGATGGCAGGTTTAATGGGGATGCTCCTCTCGGCAACTTTTGGACAGATGCGATGCGTTCGCTCGGAGACGCTGATATTGCGTTTACAAACAACGGGGGGATACGAGATAGCATTCCGAGCGGTGATGTAACGTTAAATGAGATCTATACGATTGAACCGTTTGCCAATGAGATTATGCTCATTGAAATGACAGGCGAGGCGATTGAAAATGTGTTGGAGTATTCGTATTCTAGAGATCAAAGAAACCAGATTGATCTACAAGTATCAGGGATGGAATACGAAATTGTCACCGGAATGACAGGCAACTATTTAGACACGCAAATGACGATCGATGGTGAGCCGGTCGATGAACAGGCGACGTATACGGTTGCCGTTGCGGATTATATCGGTACTGGCGGGTCTGGATATGAATTCGAAGGTGAAGTAATTTCAGAAACGATTGGACTCATGACGGATGCGATGACCCAATGGGCACGTAGTCTTACCGATGCCGGAGAAACGCTCGATTATGAGCAAGAAGGTAGAATTAGTATCACCATTGATCCAGAAGGGCCGTTGCCAGGAACGATCATCGGTGCTACAGAAACGGGTCTGTATTCAGCAAACAAGCGTCTGCAAGACACAGGGATCGGTAATTTGTACACAGATAGCCTTATCGAACGTACCGATGCTGAAATTGCCATGCTGAATGGTTCATCTGTGACTGGGCAAATTCCTCCGGGTGAAATTACGGATGAGCAGATTGAATCGCTAGATGCGTTTGGAAACGAGATCGTACTCGTTGAAGCGACGGGGGAACGAATTGAAGGAATGATTCTTGAGCAGTCGAATTATCACCAAGGCGTCGACTTGCAAATTGCTGGTCTCAACTATACGTTGATTCCTGCGGAATCAGGCAATGGGTTTGATGATATTCACATTGAACGCGTCAATGGTGAGCCGTTTATAGACGATGAGCAGTATACGGTTGCTTATAATGACTTCATGCATGCGAATAGCTTTTATAATCTTGGTGACGAGCTTGATAGTTTCGGACCGGTATGGCAAGCGGTCGTTGACTTTGTAACCGACTACGATGGATCGATTAACTATGAAGAAGGCTCCCGCATCTCGATTGAAGGTTTAGACGTTGAACCAGATCCGTCAGGAGCGGTTAGTGTACAAGAGGCACTGGAGAACAATCAAGGAATTCGAAATGTGAGAGGATACATTGTCGGGAGCATTAACAATCAAGAAGTGATCCTTGGTGAAGGAGTGCACGCACCGTCGAATCTACTTTTAGCGGACGATCCGAGTGAAACGGATCGAGAGAAAATGCTACCTGTGCAACTCGTCAACAATACACCGGTTAGACATGGGTTGAACCTCGTTTCACATCCAGAGCACGTAGGTGAGCATGTGACGATTACCGGTGAACTGGATACGTATTTTGGAACGCCGGGCATGAGGAGTCCAACTGGATATGAGTGGGTCACCGAGTCGGGGCCGGGGCCTGAGTGTGTGTATGAAGAATGGTCAGATCAGGTTGTATATACGGCTGGCGACCGAGTTTCACATGAAGGGAACACGTATGAAGCGAAATGGTGGACGACGGGTGAAAATCCGACCCAATCAGGAACTTGGGACGTTTGGCAACTAGTAAAAGACTGCCAAGATGAAGAAGAAGGTGTACAGGTTTGGGGGGAGACGATCACGTATTATGCTGGAGATGTCGTTTCATACGAAGGGAATTTGTATGAGGCGAAATGGTGGACCCGTGGAGAGAAACCAACAGATTCGGATGAGTGGGACGTTTGGAAACGGATCGACGGTTAAATAGCAAAACGCTCTGGAGTACACTCCAGAGCGTTTTTTAGGCTGAGTATCTTGCAAAAATGCTCATTTAGGTGGCTATGCTCGTCAGTCTTTTTAAGACGTATTGATGTTGGTCTCCCCAGCTTTTCCAGACGCTTTTTCAAAGGATGAAAGTAGATATGACTTTCTTAATCGTGGCGTGACCGCTCCGTTCGTTTGCTGTTATTCAGATCTATATAAGTTTAACTAAAGAATTTCTTCAAGAACCAGCGGTAAGCTTGGTAAAGTGGAAACTGTGCGCGAGTTGAGACCAAACTGTTCTCAAGTTGGGAAACATCGAAGGAAAAGCGGTATATTCCTATAAACTAGGTAACAGAATGAGCGAACTCGGTAACAGATCACAAGTTTACGTGCACATCCCCGCCCCGTAGTACCCACAAGACGTCGGCGCGGATCGTGTCGAACCGAGTCCGATTTGGGTTCGGACAGGGTGCTCGCTTATGGGCATTGAATCTGCGCTCCAGTTGGACCAAACTGCGCGCAAGTTTATCGGAATGAACGCCAATATTGCTAAACTAGGCAAACTTGAGCGCAAAATAGCACTCAGCACCGCCCCAACAACTAACAGCGCAAATCAGGAAAATCTTAAGTCCATTCTATATAGTAAACCATTTTTAGAAAGTGTCGTTGCTGTTAATTTATAATCGTGTTGATTTCTGACTCCAATTCAGTTAAAGCATCTTCTGCGCTCATCCCTTCATGCATTCGCTCAAGCGATATCATGATTTGTTCTCGCACTTCTGGAAATGCATCCATGAGTGCCCCTTGTGTGGCAGGAGAAGGGGTCGTATTTTGCAACTGTTCCACCGATGTTAAAAATTGCGGGAATTCTTCATAGAGTTTTTCTAAAACCGGTTCATGATAAGCGGCGGTGTGGACAGGAAAATATCCAGTTGCCGCTGACCATTCTGCTTGCACGTCAGGTTGGACAGTGTACTTAACGAATTCCCAAGCGGCTTCTTGGACTTCTTCAGGAATGTCCGCCATCATCCATACGGAAGCTCCACCAACGATAACACCCTCTGGGTCTTGACCATCTGGGTACGGGATTGCCGCTGTGCCCACTTCAAAGTCTGGTGACGTAATATTGTCATACGTAGCTGCTGTTGAATCAAGGTACATCGCAACATCTTCTGCAATGAAAGCAGCGCGAATGTCATCCCACGTTCTGCCGAAGTTTCCGAGAGTGCCATCCGCAATCATTTCTTCAATCCACGTGTAAATGGCGAGCCCTTCTTCACCATTAATAAACGTTTCGCTAGGATTACCAGCACGACCGTTTTCTTCGTTCACAAGTTCGGCGCCTTGGTTGGCGAGCAATTGCTCAATAAACCATCCGTAAATGAGTAGGGAAAACCCGTACGTATCTCCATCCGTTAGTTGTTCAGCGAATTCTTGTACTTCACTAAATGTTTGGGGTGGGTCTTCAGGGTCTAATCCTGCTTCTTCAAAAAGATCTTTGTTGTAAAACATTAAGGCGTTGGACGTGTTAAAAGGCATCGAGTACAGTTCATCTTCGTACTGATAGTAGCTAAGAATATTCTCTTCAAGTGTTGATACATCAAACCCATCATCATCTATAAACGTTTGCATCGGCTCTGCAAACCCAGAATCAATCATATAGCGCGTGCCGACTTCAAAAACTTGCATGAGCGCAGGTGCATCGGGCGTTCCCGCTAACTGTCGTATTTGGGTGAGGGCTTCTTCATAACTGCCTTGATAATTGGCCTGTACATAGATGTCATCTTGGGATTCATTAAAATCATCGGCCATTGCTCCCACCGCTTCTCCTGCAGAGCCTCCAAGTGCGTACCAAAAATCGACGATAATTCGATCATCTTCTGTGTAAGCAATGTCTGATGTTTGACCACTACATCCTGCAGCAATCAATGCAGGAATGGATAGAGCTGTCATTAAACGCTTTTTATCTCTCATCTAAATCCCCCTTAAAAAAATGATTATCCTTTCAATGCTCCTGACGTCAAACCTCGTTGAATGTGTTTGATGCCAATAAACAATAAAAGCAACGTCGGTATCAAAATAATGACGACCGCGGCCATGACCATGCTCCAGTTCGTAGAAGCTTCTTGAGAGATCATCATGTTAATGCCAATTTGAATCGTTCTTACGGTCGTATCACTCGTGACAAGCAGTGGCCACAAATACATGTTCCACGTCGTTAAAAACCCGTAAACCCCAAGAGCAACAAGGACGGGTTTGGACAACGGTAAGGCAAATGAACGGTAAAAGCGAAAGCGACTACACCCATCGATCTCTGCAGATTCATACAATTCTTTTGGGATGGTCATAAAATGTTGTCTGAGTAAAAAGATGCCAAATGCTGTAGCTAGAAACGGTAGCGTTAATGCTTGGTACGTATTTAGCCAGCCTGCATTCAAAATCGTTACGTAATTGGGGACAACTGTTGATTCCCAAGGAACAAGTAGCGTTGAAATAAATAAAAAGAAGAAAAAAAACCGACCTTTAAACGGGATGAACACAATCGCGAAAGCCGCTAGACTGCAAAGAACGAGTTGCCCGATTGTTACGCTAACACTTACGATCAAACTGTTAATTAAAAACCGAAACAGCGGGATGGAAGCAAATGCTTGCACATAACTATTGAAATTAAAACTTTCTGGAATGTAGACGCCACGATGTAACTCTCCCGAGTTTAAAAAGCTCGCAAGCAAGGCAAATAATAACGGGAAGGTGAGTAAAAACGCTGAGATAACGAGTAAAACATAGAGAAAAATTTTTCGTTTCATTGATAGTGCACCCGCCTCTCACCGAACTTAAATTGTAAAAAGGTGACGAGTAGTATGATGAAAAATAAGATGACTGCTTGTGAGCTAGCTGTTCCAAAGCGTGCGAACTCAAAAGCTTCTCTGTAAATGGAGTACACAATGACGTTCGTCGATTGGTTCGGTCCCCCACCTGTAAGGATATGAATTTGCCCAAATGATTGAAAAGAGTTAATGAGTGTAATGGTCGACACGAAAAATAATGTCGGTGAAAGCATCGGAATCGTAATTTTGAACAATCGCTGAAAATATCCAGCCCCATCAATTTTGCTGCTGTCGTATAGTTCATCAGAAATGTTTTGCAAACCACCAAGTAAGATAATGAAACAAATGCCGACGTTCATCCAAACAGTCGTAATCGCCACAGAATAGATGGCATACGTCGAAGATGTGAGCCAAGGAATGCCTTCAGCTCCGAAAAATCGTAAAAACTCATTGAAAACACCGAGACTCGGATGAAACAGAAACAGCCAAATGGCTGCGCCAGCGGCAACGGACACGCCCATCGTTGAGGAGAATAACACCCGAAAGAAAGCGATGCCTTTAAGCTTTTCGTTGCCAAGTACCGCTAAATAGAGAGCAAGCACAACGGTTGTTGGCACGGTGAGAAGTGTAAAAATGAATGTGCTCTTCATACTTTGGATGAACTGAGAGGATTGCATCCATTGCCAATAGTTTTCAAGACCGACAAATGAAAGTACTTCACCTCTTGGGCTCGTCTCCGACAAACTGTAGATGACTGTCATTATCATCGGGTAAAATAAGAATATTCCGAGAATTACGAGTGCAGGAAGCATATACAACATCGCTTCCCCAAAGTTTTTCCATTCGTTTCTACGCATAGACCATTCTCCTTATGTGAGCATAAAAAACCATAGAGACGATATCCTCACATCATCTCTATGGTTGTTCACATCCCATTTATTCATAAATGTTTTAGATTTGTACAATTCTCTTTCGTTTCGCCTGTATCGCATAATACCCAAAGAAGAGTACGAGTAGAAAATAGGCCATTGTAAAACTAGGGGCAGCGTTTACGGAAAGCTCTGGCGCATGGGTGAATCCAAAGAATGATAACAGCGCGCCGATACCGCTATAAATGGTTGCATGGGCAAACTTATGATCAATAATAAATACAGTGAGTGCACCGAGCACAATACCTGTAAACATCGCCCCTTGGCCAAGCGGTAGCAATCCAAGCGAAATGCTTTCCATCACTTCTGGAGCATCATTTTGAAAGCGAGTCATAATGTAATTGGCCACGTAAGGTAAGATGGCAATCACAACGGCAGGATAATATTTCTTTGCGTTCGAATGAAAAGCAGTGGCGAGCATCGAGACGCCTGCAAAAACGAGAATGGGGGCAACGGCTGCGGTTGGAATAACAGAAGAAAGAGCCCCAATTAAGCCGAATACAGCCGCTATCGCAAACACAATGCCGTTTAATAAGCTGTAGCCACGTCCCGCTCCCATCCATTTAGAGCCAATGGAAGCAACATAAACGGTCGTCGGAAACACGCCCCCAAAAAATGTGCCTAGTATCGTTCCACCACCATCAACAGCTTGGCATTCTCGCACATCATAGCGATCCCCCTCAGCAGCCATAGCCGCCGTGTTGTTCATCGTCTCAATGGCGTTGTAAAGTGTAATCGGTAAGATGATCGCTAGTAAACCGACGAATGTTGTAAACAATGCTTGAAAACCAAAGAATACGTCCAATGTAGGAATAAATGGATAAAATCCGACATGAGCGAGTGCGTCCTGAACTTCAGCAACCGTAATTTCACCGATTGAAAAAGCGAGTAACGTTCCGACGATAATCGCAAATAAGGAGGACGGGATACGAAATGGAAGCATTACTTTTCCAAGGACGCCCATAAGAATAATAAAGAGGGCAACAAGTCCGACCATTGGAACCGCAAAGATTTCAAACAGCATCTCACCAGCAATAAAGGTGAGCGCAACGCCGGCGAGAGCGCCGAGCATCGCTGGTTTTGGCAAGTGTTTCGTTAACCAATTTCCACTTAGAGAAATGATTACTTCGATTAAGCCGCTAAGCAAACAGGCAGCAAGTCCAATCCGAAAAGCCAACTCCGCATTTCCACCGGTAAGTGTATACGCAGGGGCGAGTACACCGAAAAGAAAAACAAACATAACTGGCGTACTAATTCCATAAGCCATCGCTGTTACGTCCGTGCGATTTTCTTTAACCGCCAACCGTTTTGCTTGCTGGGCATAATATAGATTGCCAGCAATAACCGCTATTGCAGCACCAGGGATGACTTTCCCAAACACAATATCGGCAGGAAAGCCGATGGCAAGCATCGTTGCTGAGATAATGACGAAGTTCGCAAGATTGTTTTGGAAGAGGGCAAAAAAAGCATCGATGTCTTGTCTTTTGAAAAGTGGGTACTGCACAGTTTGGTGTGTCAAAACAAAAGCTCCTTATTGTGGGATGAATTGGATGTTGTCTTTGTCTAAAGAAGCAATTCTTGCTAACGATTCCACACGGTAGTGCTGTTCGGTTAGTTTATCGCGCCCAGGTTGGAACGATTTTTCGATGACAATGGCGATCGCAGTAACTGTAGCTCCAGCTTGTTCAACAACTTGGCATAAACCTAATGCCGCTTCACCATTCGCTAAGAAATCGTCGACAATAACGATGTGGTCATCCGCATGTAGAAATGATTTAGAGATCGTAATCGTTCTTGAAACTTGTTTCGTAAATGAGTAGACCTCTGCTGTGTACACAGAGTCATCCATCGTAATCGATTTTTGCTTTCTCGCAAACACCATATCTACTCCGTAATGTTTCGCGAGCATAAGTGCAGGGGCAATCCCCGAAGATTCTAATGTGACAATTTTCGTAACGGGTGCGTCACCTAGGCGATGTTTCCATTCTTTAGCCATCCCGTCCATTAACTCTGGATCAACTTGATGGTTTAAGAAAGCGTCAACTTTCAGAACGCCTGTCCCTAAAGTTGTTCCGTCAGTTTTAATTCTGTCTTCTAGTTGCTTCATTTGTCTAAAACCCCCGAAGTGCTTCATGAACAAAAAAAGCGACTTGTGTGCACAAAAGTGAACACAAGTCGCCAAAAAAGCACGATAATGTTCACTCGTAGTCAGGAAATTACGGTTTCCTGGTAGAGACTTGCAAGCCAATCCTTGCGGTTATACGAGTGGTAGATATTTTAGAATTATAACGTATCCACGATCTGTTTGGAAAGATGGAAATGTGAGGAATTTGCAAACAAAAAAGAGTGAGAGGCGGTTTGCCTTTCACTCTTTGAAGGTTTTATGATAGTTTCGTTAGGGGGGAAGATTCTTCTTTGACATCCGAGCTTTCGCTCGTTATCGTAAAGGAGATTAGATGTGCGCAGGCTCTAAAAAGGCCGCGACGAAAACGGCAAGTATAAAACAGTAGATCGCAAAATAGAATAACTTGCTCTTTTCAAGCCAACCTATGAGCCACTTGATGCCAATAATCGAGAAAATGAATGTAACGACGAAAGCTGTGATGAGTGGCACAGTGCCTGCATCAGTCATGCCGCCTTGGAAAAGATCACCAATTGCAAGCACCGATGAACCGAGAATGACCGGAATCGATAACAAAAATGAGAAGCGAATGGCAGTCTTCTTATCAATACCTAAAGCTAAAGAGGCGATGAGTGTTGAGCCAGAGCGTGATACGCCAGGAATGACCGCAAGTGTTTGCGCTAACCCAACAACAATTGCATCGATAAAATTCATTTCGTTAACTGAGCGGGTATGCGTAAACTTAATTCTTTCAATGATTAGTAGAAAGACCCCTGTTAAAAACAACGCGCCAGCGATGACGAACGGTGATTTAAGAAATTGTTCCGCTGCGTCTTCCAGAATAAGTCCAAGTGCCCCGGTAATGGCTGTTGCAATAATGAGGTATAATGCAAAAAGAAAGGCACCACGGTCTTCACGTTTCTTTTCAAACATAAAACGCAAGCTGCCTGTGACGATTGCGAGAATATCTTTTCGAAAGAACAGAACGACCGCAAGCATCGAAGCGACGTGCAAAAGAATTTCAAATGTTAAGCCTTGAAAGTTTGTACCAAAAATAAATTGTAAAATGACAAGGTGCGCCGTACTTGATATCGGTAGAAATTCTGTTAACCCTTGTACAATTCCAAAAATAATTGCTTCAAAAACCGACATAACCTGTTACTCCTTCCGTTTGTAAACCAATTGTATTCATATTGAGGTGAAAAGACCAATGAAAAAATGGATGACGATTTCAGCTGTTGCGATTGCCGCCATCATTATCGTAAGTATCGTCTATGAAAATGTATCCTCTCCACCCGTTGGTGTCAACCACGGAATGGCAGCGCCAGAGTTTTCTTTAGAGCTTGCCGATGGTGAAGGAGAAGAAATGAGTCTATCGGACCAACAAGGGAATCTAGTGATTCTTAATTTATGGGCATCATGGTGTGAGCCGTGTGTGGATGAGCTACCTTTACTGAGTGACTTACACGAAACGTATAAAGACGAAGGCGTCGTAGTCCTCGCCAACAATCTCACAACTCGTGAACGACAAATCGAAAATGCCTTTGAATTTTTGCAGGAACACCCAGTGGAAATGCCTGTACTTATGGATTATGAAGGTGATTTTCTTGACATGTATCCACTGCAAGGGCTGCCGACCACTTATGTGATTGATGAAGATGGCATTATCGCTGACATTATTGTAGGTGAAGTTGATGAGCAAATCATTGAAGCGAGGGTCATGCCTCATATCGAAGAGAAAATGGCAGCCGATGCTTAGTTATTGTTTTTTCGTCGGTGAATGAGTAGCTTCGCACCATTCTTGGACAGTTCGGTAATGTTTTTGATATTCTTTCAACTGATAGAGCACTTGCCAGCTCTTTCCTTGGATGATCACTTGCTTAGGTTGTACGTACACTTTCATCACAAGACCCCCTTGCTCGTTTAGTCCTATCAGTCTTATGCAGGTGAGAGAAGGAATATACGTTAACGTTGGAGGATGACGAGATGACAAACAAAGAAGAAACGATCGCGAAGAAAACGGTATTTGATGGGAAAATCATTCAATTAGAAGTTCATGACGTACAATTACCCGAAGGCAAGAGCGGAGTGAGAGAGGTCGTCAAGCATCCAGGTGCTGTCGCCGTAATTGCTGTGACCGATGACGAGCGGGTGCCTCTCGTGCGCCAATACCGTAAAGCGCCTGAAGAGTCTTTACTAGAAATACCCGCTGGAAAGTGTGAACCGGGCGAACAACCCATCCAGACAGCAGAGAGAGAATTGCTAGAAGAAACAGGATTGCAGGCAGGCTCGCTAACGGAAATTGGCGGCTTTTACACATCGCCAGGTTTCGCTGATGAATTTATTACCGTATTCCTTGCCGAAGATCTCCAACATAAAGAGCAGGCTCTTGATGAAGATGAATACGTTACCGTCGAAATGTGGTCACTGAATCGAGCTTTGAGCGAGGCAATGGAAGGGAAGTTTCGGGATGCAAAAACGGCGTATAGTTTGCTCTATCTAGCAGCGAACAAACACTCTATTATTTCTTCGTCATAAATCTATGAACCTTCTCATACGTTCTAGTAACGGGTAGAGGAGGTTTTTTATCATGAAGTTAAAGCCATTTGTAGAAAGGCAAATCCATATTCATATTTCCGAATATCGATCATTATACGTGTTTTCAGCTGTTCTATTTTTTATGGGCATTATCTTCGGAGCAATTGTCGTTAACAGTCTGAGCTTATCCCAAAAAGAGGATTTGTTCATTTACTTGCAGCAATTTTTTGGACAAGTAGGCGATGGCCAGCTTACCGCTGATGGCGATTTGTTTTGGGAGAGTTTCGTTCATTACATTAAATACATCGGACTCATGTTCGTTCTTGGGTTGTCGGTCATTGGCTCGCCGCTCATCTTGCTTCTATTATTTTTGAAAGGGATCGCGATTGGGTTTACGGTCGGTTTTCTCGTTAATCAGATGGGAATTGAGGGGTTTGTACTTTCCCTTGTCACCGTATTACCCCAGAATATTTTGCTCGTGCCAATCATTATGATCTCTGCTGTTTTATCAGTGGCATTCTCATTGAGATTGATCCGCCAACAGTTCATTAAGACGATTCGCCCAGAACCAATCTTCCCTCACTTTGTTAGGATGTGTATGTTTATGGTTGTCGCAATCGTTGTCATTGTTGGGGCTGCTGCAATTGAAGCATTTGTGTCACCGTCGTTGCTCTCTTATGTGACCGAACAACTCCTTTGAATAACTATTAAATTATAATGATTACAATTTGAAAACGATAATGATTATCGATTAGTATTGACAGTGTTATTTTGAATCATTATAATAACGATAGACATCAAGGGGGGAGATTATGGCTGTGGAAGAGCGTATGACCTTTATAAAGAAGCAGTTGCATTCTCAAAGTTATAAGCTGACACCCCAGCGGGAAGCAACTGTTGAAGTTCTTCTTGAGAATGAAGAAGACCATTTAAGTGCTGAAGATGTTTACTTACTCGTCAAAGATAAAGCCCCAGAAATTGGCCTTGCAACTGTGTACAGAACGTTAGAGCTTTTGAATGAACTTGAGATTGTTGACAAGATTAATTTTGGTGACGGTGTGTCCCGTTACGATTTGCGAAAAGAAGGGGCTGACCATTCGCATCACCATCTCGTCTGCATTCAGTGTGGCGACGTTTCAGAGATTGAAGAAGACCTGCTTGCAGAAGTAGAGACGAAGGTCGAACGAGAATGGAACTTCAAAATAAAAGATCATCGATTAACCTTTCATGGGGTGTGTAATGCTTGTCAGACGAAAGCAGCAGAGCAATCACATCAAAAAGAGACGGTCGGTCAAGAGTAATCCTTATTCGGATCCAGTTCCGGATAAGGTTTTTTGTCGTCTTCAAACGTATAATTCGGACGGTTTTGGGCATAAGATGGTACGAGTCCGAATGTGTACAAAGAGGAGGCAACGACGATGTTTTTACGACTAGAGGCTGTTTGGAATGGCCTGAAAATTTTAATTGTTTTTGTGGCATGCACAGCCATGTTTTACTATGGTATCCTGTTTGTAATGGCAGAATACCAAGGCGATCATCGATTTGATGAGCCTGAAGGAAATGCAATCAAAGTGTTTGAAAGTGATGTGAGTCAACAACCTTCTTTTCAAGAGAGGTTGTGGCATTTCTGGCAGCGAGGTGAATAAATGGCTGAACAGGCGTTGCTGAACGATCCGATAGAAGATTTTTTACACTATTGTATTGTTGAACGTGGGTTGGCTGACAATACGATAGCAGCATATCGGCGGGATTTGCTTCTTTACGCGCAACATATGAAAGCGGAGTACCATTTTACGCAATGGAACGATGTGCAACGCACTCATATTTTGGATTTTTTTTATACGCTTAAAAATGATGGAAGAACGACGTCTTCCCTCGCTCGGGTGTTGTCGTCGGTTCGGGCATTCCATCAGTTTTTACTTCGAGATCGTGTGACAGATCATGATCCATCAGATTTAGTGGAGGCACCAAAAGCAGGGAGAAAACTGCCTGTTGTTTTGTCGATCAATGAAATTGAGAAACTCATTGGAGCAGCCGATGAGTTGAAAAGCCATTATCAACTCCGTGATGTTGCGATGTTAGAGCTCATGTACGGGACAGGCATTCGCGTATCCGAGCTGTGTGAACTCAGCTTTAAAGACGTTCATTTGGAGATGGGATTTGTCCGCTGTATTGGCAAAGGAAACAAAGAGCGAATCATCCCTTTAGGCGAGCCGGCAAAAGTAGCGATCGGTACGTATTTGGATAAAGCCAGACCCGTGATGACGAAAAACGAGTCACATGAATATTTGTTTGTCAACCGAGAAGGTAAACGGTTGAGTCGGCAAGGGTTTTGGAAGCTCCTCAAAAAAACTGTACAACGAGCGGGTATTTCAAAAGAAGTGACACCGCATACGTTAAGGCATTCTTTTGCCACACACTTAATTGAAAACGGTGCCGATTTGCGTGTTGTTCAGGAAATGCTAGGGCATGCGGACATTACAACAACGCAAATCTATTCGCACATATCGAAAAAACATTTACGCCAAGTGTATGTGGATCATCATCCACGAGCGTAAATTGAACAGAGAGGAAGATTTTTGTGAGTGAACGAAAATACAACCGCGTCTTTTTAGTCGTGATGGATTCTCTTGGCATTGGAAATGCACCCGATGCTTTAGAATATAAAGATGAGGGATCGGACACGCTCGGCTCCATTGCACATGCTGTTGGGGGTCTACGTATCCCGAATCTAAACCAGCTCGGGCTCGGTTACTTAAAAGATGGCCCTGGCTTGGAGCAAGTCGAAACGCCGCTCGGGGATTTTGGCAAAATGAATGAGCTATCCAAAAGCAAAGATACAATGACAGGACATTGGGAGCTTATGGGGCTGTTTGTGGACAAGCCATTTCGAACGTTTGAGAACGGATTTCCCGATGCCCTCATTTCCCAATTAGAAGAAGAAACGGGCAGAAAAATTATCGGCAATTGTGTTGCGTCAGGCACGGAGATCATTAAAGAACTTGGTGCTGAACATGTCGACACAGGAGCCCTTATCGTTTATACATCCGCGGATTCAGTATTACAAATTGCAGCTCACGAAGAAGTCGTTCCACTAGAAGAGTTGTATGAGATCTGCGAAAAAGCACGTAAGCTCACACTTGATGAGCCGTACATGCTCGGGCGAATTATTGCACGTCCGTTCGTTGGTGAAAAAGGGGCATTTGAAAGAACAGCGAACCGCCATGATTATGCATTAAAGCCGTTTCAACCGACCGCTTTGAATGCGCTTGAAGAAGGCGGATTTACATCACAAGCGATCGGAAAGATTGATGATATTTTTGATGGAGAAGGCATTAACGATCGGATGAGAACGTCGTCAAACATGGATGGTATGGATAAGTTAATCGAAGCTACTAATAAATCGTTCACGGGATTATCATTTTTAAACCTTGTCGATTTTGACGCGTTATTTGGGCACCGAAGAGATCCACACGGATATGGAAAGGCGATTGAAGAGTTTGATGAGCGGCTGCCTGAACTGTTTGAGAGCTTAAATGCCGACGACTTACTCATGATTACAGCTGATCACGGCAATGACCCAACGTACCGAGGTACGGATCACACGAGAGAACAAGTGCCGTTGCTCGTTTACCAAAAAGGACAGAACAAGTCAGTTAATTTAGGCACAAGAGATACATTTGCCGATGTTGGTGCGACAATTGCGGACAATTTTGGTGTGAAGATGCCTGAGTATGGGACGAGCTTTTTGGACTTGTTAGGGGGGAATCAACCGTCATGAAGACGACTGCAAAAACGATTGAATACATGAGGTCAAAAACCGATGTTGTACCAGAAATTGCCATCATTCTCGGATCAGGCCTTGGGGATTTAGGGGACAAGATCGAAGCAGATGCGATCATTCCTTATGAAGAATTGGACGGTTTTCCGCGCTCTACTGTGTCCGGCCATGCTGGAAGGTTTGTCATCGGTTCACTAGAAGGAAAGTCAGTTATCGCGATGCAAGGGCGGTTTCATTTTTATGAAGGTTATCCGATGAGTGATGTCGTTTTGCCCGTTCAAGTGATGGCAGACCTTGGTGCAAAGACGTTAATTGTAAGCAATGCTGCCGGTGGTGTAAATACTGATTTTTCACCAGGAGACTTGATGCTTATTGATGATCATATTAATCATATGCACAGTCATCCACTGATTGGGCCAAATGATGATGCAATTGGACCGCGCTTTCCGGATATGTCTTCTGCATACGACCGGGCATATAAACAACTCGCCAAACAAGAAGCTGAGAAACTGGGTCTACAAATGAAAGAAGGCGTGTACGCTGGAACGACGGGTCCGACGTACGAGACGCCAGCTGAAGTTCGGATGTTTCGTACCCTTGGTGCTGACGCTGTTGGCATGAGCACTGTACCCGAAGTGATTGTTGCTGTGCATCGGAACATGCGTGTGCTTGGTATTTCTTGCATTTCAAATGCAGCAGCGGGCATTTTAGATCAACCGCTTAGCCATGAAGAGGTAATTGAAACGACGAACGAAGTGAAAGGGAATTTCTTAACACTTGTACGAGCCATTGTTCGTTCATTATAAATTATAAGTACAGGAGTGATCGTCGTGAGAATGGTAGATTTTATTGCACAAAAGCGAGACGGTGGAGCGCACACCGATGAAGAGATCAAACAATTTATTCGTGAATACACAACAGACATCATCCCTGATTACCAAGCATCGGCTTGGGCGATGAGCGTCTATTTTCAAGGCATGACGAAAAGTGAAAGTGCTGCACTAACGATGGCAATGGCAGACTCTGGTGACAAACTAGACCTTTCGAATATCGAAGGAAAAAAAGTAGACAAGCATTCAACGGGCGGAGTAGGCGATAAAACGACGTTCATTTTATCACCACTTGTTGCTGCAGCAGGTGTGCCTGTTGCTAAAATGTCAGGACGAGGTTTAGGTCACACCGGCGGTACGATTGATAAACTTGAAGCGTTCCCTGGATTCCAAACAGAAATGCAAGTCGAAGACTTTATTGATACAGTAAATGATCACAAACTTGCTCTCGTAGGCCAAACAGGTAACTTGACGCCTGCAGATAAGAAGTTATACGCCCTTCGGGATGTGACAGCGACGGTCAATGCGATGCCGCTCATTGCAAGTTCTGTTATGAGCAAAAAGATTGCAGCGGGTGCTGACGGCATCGTGTTGGATGTAAAAGTCGGTAGCGGCGCATTTATGAGTGATATTGAAGCTGCAAGAGAACTTGCTTCTACGATGGTCGATATCGGGAATGAACTCGGCCGGGAGACGGTTGCGGTACTGTCAGATATGGACCAGCCGTTAGGTGAGATGGTTGGCAATTCATTAGAAGTGAAAGAGGCCATTGACGTATTAAAAGGTGGAGGACCTCGGGATGTGAGGGAGTTGAGCATTCGTTTGGCCGCTCATATGCTCGTTCTCGCTGATCGCGTCAAAGATGTAGAGGAAGGCGAAGCGCTTGCAAAAGATCTCATTCACTCTGGAAAAGCGTTACAAGCATTCAAAGAGTTTGTTGTCCGTCAAGGAGGTCAAGGTGAACTCGTTGACCAACCAGAAGACTTCTTAACTGCAAAACACGTCATTGAAGTTGTTGCACAGTCAAGCGGTTATGTAAAACAAATGAATGCAGCAAAAATAGGACAAGCTGCCGGACACCTCGGTGCTGGGAGAATGAAAAAAGATGACCCGATTGATCATAGTGTCGGTGTACAAGTAAAGAAAAAGCGTGGCGACTATGTTGAAAAAGGGGAAGCGCTCGTGTACTTGCACAGCAATACAGAAGACGTTGCCTCTGTAAAGGCACTCATTCAAGAAAGCTATGAAATGACAGAGCAACGAGTTGAAGCGAGGCCACTTATTTTAGATGAAATGTAGAGAACACCGATCCAAGAAGCTTTTGCTTCTTGGATTTTTGTTTGTTTAACGTCAAGATAAACCCGTTAATTGAAGTCTATAAAGCTACAAAAGATGTGTATAGAACGTCTCTTCGTTGGTGAAACTAGTAAAAAAAACGGAGGAGCGTAAACACATGATACGTAAAGGGGCACTATTATTTGTTGCAGTTGTTTTGCTGTTCACAAGTGGCGCAAAACCAACACTAGCGGTCGAGGAATCTATGATTGATGATGCAAAGTCTGCCATACTCATTGAAGCAGATACTGGAGAAGTTTTAATGGAGAAAAATGCGGACCAAGCCCTTCCGCCAGCGTCCATGACTAAAATTATGACGATGCTTTTAATTATGGAGGCAATCGACGAAGGCGAATTAGAGTATGAAGATATGGTATCTACTAGCGAAAAAGCAGCATCCATGGGTGGCTCTCAAGTGTTTTTGGAAGTGGGAGAAGAAATGAGTGTTCGCGATATGCTTAAAGCGATTGCTGTAGCTTCTGGTAATGATGCATCGGTTGCCATGGCTGAACATTTGGCAGGGACAGAAGAAGATTTTGTAGAGATGATGAATGATAAAGCGAAGGAACTCGACTTAAAAAATACGACGTTTCATAATACGAACGGTTTGCCTTCAAGTGGTCATGAAACGAGTGCATATGATCTAGCGAAAATAGCTCGAGAGCTGTTAAAGCATGAGGAAATCACAACGTTTACAAGTATTTATGAAGATTATTTACGGCAAGGCACAGAAGATGAATTTTGGCTCGTAAACACGAATCGACTGATTAAGTTTTATGAAGGGATGGACGGGTTAAAGACAGGGTATACGAGCGAATCAAAATACGGATTAACCGCAACTGCCAAGCGTGATGATATGCGCTTAATTGCAGTTGTTATGGGCGCTGAAACTCCGCAAGTGAGAAATAACACGATTACCGATTTAATGAATCATGGGTTTAGTAACTATCAAGTAGAATCGCTGTTTGATAAAGGGGCTGCGGTAACAACTGTTCCTGTTGAGAAAGGCACGAAAAACTCGGTCGTTGGGAAACTGGAAAATAAAATCAGTCTATTGCTGAAGAAGAATCAAGAATCTGAAGAAGTTGAAGAACGCATCCAAATGAATGATGTGAAAGCGCCAGTTGCCGAGGGCGATACGATTGGAGAATTTCAATTAATTCAAAACGGTGAGCCAGTAGCCTCTTCCAAAATTGTTGCTGCAGAATCGGTAGATAGCGCGTCTTGGTGGGAATTGTTTAAACGCTCAGCGTTAAAGATCATCGGTGTAAACACAGATGATGGGACGATTTCTGACGAATCATGAGCAATGGGAGAAGTTTTGCACTGCTTTTGTCAACTGAAAAGGAAGTCATAAAGTTACGTTGAATGTTATCATGAGACACAATTGATCTATTGCAGTTAGAGAACGGAGGAGCGGTTATGAGTTTTATGGTGGACATTGAAAAAAGGAATAACATTCTTTGTGTGAGGATTCACGGGGAATTGGATCATCACTCGGCAAGTGAGCTAAGAAGGGTCGTCGATGCCGAATTGGACGACCCAGCTACTCGCCATATTATTTTAAATGCTGAAGGACTTACGTTTATGGATAGTTCGGGCATTGGTGTCATACTTGGTAGGTACAAGAAATTGCAAGCACGAGATGGAAAGCTCGTCGTTTGCGGTGTAAGCCCACCGGTTCACCGTTTGTTTGAGATGGCAGGGTTATTTAAAGTTCTAAACGTCGAGGAGCGAGAATCACAGGCATTACGGACATTGGGGGAGGCCGTATAAATGAAAAATGAAATGCAAATCCAATTTTCCGCACAAAGTCAAAATGAATCGTTTGCCCGCGTAAGTGTCGGTGCATTTATTGCACAGCTTGATCCGACTATGGATGAACTAACTGAAATTAAAACGGTTGTTTCTGAAGCCGTCACGAATGCAATTATTCACGGGTATGATGAAAACCCTGCAGGGACTGTCACAATTGCTGTTCATTTAGAAGAAGATGTAATCGCAATTACGGTGATGGATGAAGGGGGCGGAATACCGGATGTGAACCAAGCGAGGGAACCGCTGTATACATCAAAACCCGAGTTGGAACGTTCAGGTATGGGCTTTACCATCATGGAAAACTTCATGGATGAAATGAACATTACGTCTGTCGTTGGTAAAGGAACAACCGTCTACGTCAAGAAACAGCTGTCCAAGAATAAAGTGTTTAATCATTAAGGGGCGTTGTTATGGAGACAAAAACAAAAAAAGGAAAACAACCTTCCGATGAAACGGTCAGACAATGGATTGAGGATAGTCAAGCAGGCGATCGTACGGCACGAGATCAGCTCGTCGAGAAAAACACACGACTTGTATGGTCTGTCGTTCAGCGCTTTTTAAACCGTGGATATGAAGCAGAAGATTTATTTCAAATCGGCTGCATCGGTTTAATGAAGGCGATTGATAAATTTGATTTAACGTATCAAGTGAAGTTTTCAACATACGCCGTACCGATGATTATCGGAGAGATTCAACGATTTATCCGCGATGATGGCACGGTTAAAGTGAGCCGATCATTAAAAGAATTGAATCACAAAATTCGAAAAGAAAAAGAAGAGTTAACGAAAAAATTAGGCCGCGTTCCGACTTTAAATGAAATTGCCGAATCGTTAGACATCACACCAGAAGATGTTGTATTTGCAAACGAGGCAACACGAACGTTGTCATCTCTTCATGAAACGGTATATGAGAATGAAGGGGATCCGATTACGTTAATGGATCAATTGTCAGACCCAGATGATTCGAAGTGGTTTGAAGAGCTGGCTCTCCGAGATGTGGTCACACATTTGGAAAAAAGGGAAAGATTGATCGTATTCTTACGGTATTACAAAGATCAAACACAATCAGAAGTGGCTGAACGCCTCGGTATTTCCCAAGTACAAGTGTCTAGACTTGAGAAAAAAATATTAGAAAAAATGCGAAAAGAAATGGTAGAATGATCTTCGCCTCCAAGGTCCCACATGAATTGTGGAACTTTGGAGGATTTTTGTGCATCGTCATGAAATTTCACATACCGTATTGTTTCATAATCTCTGCATGAATCAAAACGTCTTGAATCATAATAGGAAAGACTAGAGAGAGGATAATGACGATGAGTAAAGTGATTTTTGTCACGGACGGGGATGCAATTGCTGTTAAGGCAGTTCTAGCCGCTACAAAAGTTCTCCACCTCGGGTGTATCATTTTGTCTGGTGGAAATCCCTCTGTGTGCACGTATGAAGATCTTCATAAGGCGATCTTGCACAGTAAGCATGACACGACAGTCGTCATGTTTGATGATGCAGGCACGACGAGCGTGGGACCTGGTGAACGATTAATGAAAAGACTTGTTGAAGAGGGTCACATTCATGTGCTCGGGGCATTGGCTGTTTCTTCAGCAAATCGGTCTGGCGATTGGACGAGGGTCAATGTGTCCATTGACCGTAATGGAAACCTTGTGTCCAATGGGGTCGATAAAGAAGGCATCGAAGAGCTTGATGACCACCGAGTTTACGGAGATACGGTCTACATCTTAGATCAATTGGCTTTACCGATCATCGTTGGTGTAGGTGATTTAGGGAAAATGGGCGGCAAAGATCATCCTCATCACGGCTCACCTGTCACGCAGCGAGCGTTACACCTAATATTGGAAAGGAGTGGCTAATTCGATGGAAGAAAAATCAAAACGAGAACATACACCGCTCTCGACCAACATTCATAAAAATGAAAAGATCTTCAAACAACGTCTCGGCATGGAAGAAAGTTTTGATGTCGGTGTACGTAAGCTAAATGTATTAGAAAAAGAAATTCAAATCTACTATTGTAACGGACTTACGAATATTGAAAACGTCATTGAAGTGTTAAAAGAACTCATGCATCTCGATCATTTAGATCCTGAGGCAACGACTGTTCAAGAGACGATCGAAAATCACCTTACTCATTTGCAAGTGGAGTACACGGAAACGATTGAGGATTGTATTTTTTACATGCTTTCTGGTTTGATCTTTATCACGCTAGAAGGGGAAAATCAGGCGTTCGTCGTAGATGTTAGAAATTATCCAGGACGTTCCCCTCAAGAGCCTGATACTGAGCGTGTCGTTCGTGGTGCACGAGACGGGTACACAGAAAACATCATCGAGAACACTGGGCTTACGAGAAGGCACGTTCGTGATGAGAATTTGCGAAATGAAATTATGCAAGTCGGTGTGCGTTCAAAAACCGATATTTGCATTTCCTACATACACGGAATTGTAGACCCAGACCTTGTAACCATTCTAAAAAAAGAGCTTGAGAGTATTGATATTGACGGAATTTCAATGGCTGACAAAACGATCGAGGAGTACATCGTTGACCAAGGGTGGAATCCATTTCCACTCGTCAGATATACGGAACGACCCGATGTAGCATCGACTCACCTTTTAGAAGGTCACATCGTCTTGTTCGTTGATACATCACCGTCTGTCATTATTTTACCGGTTACGTTTTTTCATCATGTACAGCACGCAGAGGAATACCGACAGTCTGCAGCGGTCGGAACGTTTTTGCGCTGGGTAAGGTTTATCGGTATACTCTCCGCTGTATTAATCGTACCGTTATGGACTTTGCTCGTGTTGCAACCGGATATGATTCCAGAAACACTTAGTTATTTAGGGGTTGAAGAGGAAAACAATGTCCCTTTAATGGCCCAAGTACTCATTGGAGAGTTCGGGATTGAACTGTTGAGAATGGCAGCCATCCACACACCGTCACCTCTTGCGACAGCCCTGGGTCTCGTTGCTGCATTACTTATTGGCGATATAGCGATTCAAGTCGGGCTGTTAACTCCTGAAGTTATTTTGTACATCTCCTTAGGCGCTGTCGGGATTTTTGCAGTTCCGAGTGCGGAGCTTGGCGTTGCTTTAAAGATCTTGAGGATCTTCTTTATCATTGCAACCGGTTTGTTTTTCGCATATGGGTTCGTGTTGTCACTCACGATTGCCTTTATTTGGATGGTACGAATGAAACCGTTTCATAAACCGTATTTATGGCCATTTTTACCGTTTGATCCTGTGGGGATGTGGCAAATTGTTTCGAGAACGACTGTACCAAGTATGAAGTTGCGACCAAAGATTGTGAATCCAAAAGATGTGGTCAAACAAGGGAACAAGTAACAACGCTTCTTTTTGAGAAGTGGAGATGATACAATAATGGGCATGAAATGTAAGAGGTGAGGGCATGTCCAAAAATGTAGAAAAAACCGAACGAACCATCGGAGGCGTGGATGTAGATGAGATCGTTGCCTCTTATGGAACGCCTGTGTATGCATATGACACGGCAATGATCGAAGAGAAGGCAAAAGCATTTAAAGAAGCGTTTGAAACCGCAGGTGTAAGCTATCAAGTGGCATACGCCAGCAAAGCATTTAGTTGTATAGCGATGGTCGAGCTTGCCGACCAGCTTGGTCTTAGTTTAGATGTCGTCTCTGGTGGTGAATTATACACTGCGCAATTGGCAGGCTTCCCACCAGAAAAGATTCATTTTCACGGAAATAACAAAAGCAGACAAGAGATTGTTGAAGCATTAGAAGCAAATATTGGTTGTTTTGTCGTCGACAATTTCCATGAGCTCGACATGCTATCTGAAGAAAGCAAACGGCTTGGGTGTGTCGCCAACGTACTGTTCCGTGTTACGCCTGGTGTCGAGGCACACACACATGCATATATATCTACCGGTCAGGAAGACTCCAAATTTGGTTTCGATCTTACGGGTGGGCAAGCCTTGGAAGCTGTGAAAAAAGCAACTCATGATGCGAATCTACATGTACTTGGGCTTCATTGCCACATTGGATCACAGATTTTTGAGACAGCTGGGTTTAAAGAAGCTGTCCAAGTATTGTACAAACATATTGAGAGTTGGAATGACGAATTCTCCTTTGTGCCTGAAGTAATGAACACAGGCGGAGGGTTTGGCATTCGTTATACGAATGAAGATGACCCGATTCATCCGCAAGCATTCGTTCATGCGGTTGTGAATGAAATACAATCAGAAAGTGAACGCTTGCAACTTCCAATGCCTGAAATATGGATTGAGCCTGGGCGCTCTCTCGTAGGAGAGGCAGGGACAACCTTATATACGGTCGGTGCAGAGAAACACATTAAAGATGTACGACATTACATTAGTGTTGATGGTGGGATGAGCGATAACATTCGACCAGCACTTTATGATGCGAAATACGAAGCGACGTTGTTTCATCATCGCGATACCGAAGAAATGCGGACGTATGCGATTGCTGGAAAAGCTTGTGAGAGTGGGGATATGCTCATTGACCGTATTCAACTCAAAGAAGCGCAACCTGGGGATGTGTTAGCTGTATATTCTACAGGGGCTTATGGATATTCGATGGCAAGTAACTACAATCGTTTGCCAAAACCACCTGTTGTGTTCATTAAAGACGGCAAACATCAGCTTGTCGTGAGAAGAGAATCTTACAAAGATCTAACACAATACGACTTGCATTTATAAGGCAAAACGAAGAAAACTTGAGGTTCAAGCCTCGCATCTGTATAATAGAACATTATTGACTGAGATTAATTTGCGAAAAACATGGCGTGTCCATGTTTTCGTTTTTTTTGAAACGGGAATAATGTATTGAATGTGATCTCTTGTAAAGAGGGGGAGTAAGGCCGATGCTAGTCAAATACAAATCAGCCTTTAAAAAGATCGCGATGGGGTTATTATCCTATATGCCAGATCTTAAAGATATAAAAACACTAACCGAAACCATTCATCGCTATGAAGAAGATGAGAAGAGCAAGTTGTATTTATGGAAAAAAGACGATGACTTTGTCGGTGTCATCGGGTTCACTGAACAAGCAGACGGAACACGACTTCTGGAGCACGTGTGTGTGAACCCATCATTTCGTTCCGAAGGTATTGGTGTGAAAATGGTGTGTACCCTGGAAGACCGTTTAGATGCGAAGTTCATCGGAAACGAGAGTACAGAGCCATTTCTAAACAATTGCCAAAGCCATCGTACAAATTTAGAAACGTAACTATAAAAGCTCCCCGTTGCGTATGTAAACGAGGAGCTTTTCCGATGGAGGAATGCACATGGAGCCTTATCATGTGAAGCTGCAAGGATTTGAAGGTCCCCTAGATCTGTTGTTGCACCTTGTCCAACAAGCTGAAGTTGATTTATATGACATACCGGTCGCTGAAATTACCGCTCAATATATGAAATACATACGTGCTATGAGGCAGCTGGAGTTGGATGTAGCGAGTGAATATCTTGTTATGGCTTCAACACTCTTAGCGATCAAAAGTAAGATGTTATTGCCAAAACCTGACTTGTACGACGAACAATTCGAAGACGAAGAGTGGCTTGAAGAGGATCCAAGAGAAGAATTAGCAGAGCAACTTGTGTTGTACCGAAAATATAAAGAAGCGTCCCAGCACCTAAAAGAAAAAGAGATGGAACGGGCGAAATTATATAGCAAGTCGCCAACAGATGTTGACATTGACGTGTCTGAAACCGAGCAAACAAATGACCCGTTAGACGTATCGATGACCGACCTCATCCAAGCCTTTCAACGGATGAATCAACGCATTCGATTTGAGAAGCCAAGAGAGACAACAATGCAGGCAGAAGAATGGACGATTGAAGAGAAAATGAACACGATTGTATCACGTATTTCCGAAGTGCATATGCGTGTATCTTTTCAAGAGACATTTACAAACGGACCGGTGAATGAACAGGTCACAACTTTTATTGCGCTGTTACAACTCATGAAAGATGGACGCGTATCTTGTTACCAAGACGATAATTTTTCCGATATTTATATTGAAAGGCGGATTGTGTAGCATGGAGCAAGATCTCACAGGCATTGTAGAGACGATTCTTTACATCAGTGGTGACGAAGGGCTAGATACGCTCCGTTTAGCTGAGTCATTAGAAACCAATCAATCGAGAATTGTTAGCGAGTTAAAACGGTTGCAACAAGAATATGAAGAGCACGGAGAAACACTTCAAATTGTTCAAGTAGGCGAAACATTTAAGCTGACGACACGACCGGAATTTTCTCTTTATGTTGAGAAATATGCAAAGCCACCAGAACGATCCGTACTGTCCCAAGCGGCGCTTGAGTCGTTGGCGATTGTTGCTTATCGACAACCCGTAACCCGGCTTGATGTTGAAGAGGTGCGCGGGGTCAAAGCAGACCGGGCATTACATACATTAGTGAACAGAGGGCTCATTGAGGAAGCGGGTAGAGTAAAAGGTGCAGGCAGGGCGATATTATATCAAACGACGACGCGCTTTCTTGATGTGTTTCATCTCGAATCGTTAGAGTCGCTACCAAAGATTGATGAATCGGCAAGTGATGAAGGAGAAGAACAGATGGATCTGTTTCTTACCAACTATAAAGAACAACTTGATGACGAAAAAGACTGAACCTACCGTGTTCAGTCTTTTTTTTGAGGAAATGTTTGCTATGTATTGAAGAAGTTTGTTCACAAATAATAACAGAAATGAGTGATAGAAAGGTTTGATGTTATGCGTGTGTCACGCGTGCTATCAACAACCGTTGCCGTTGCACTGTGTCTCATGATGAGTGCGTGCACAAACGACAGTGAAAAAAGCGGGGAAAGTGCAATCTCCCATCATACGGAACACCCTCACGTCGTCGAATTGACGAATTCCCCTCATGAAAATGCAACACCAGCAAAAGAGCAACAGCTCGCTGACGCAGCGAAAGATGCAATTTCTGAAATGGAACATATTACGGAAATTCATGCTGTATCTTTGGAGAATCATGTATTCATCTCCGCAGCAGTGGAGCACCATGCGAGGTGGAATTTAAAAGATGTACAAAAACAAGCCGAAACCGAGCTTGAAGAACAGTTGCCGTCTGATGCAGATATACACTTTTCAACGGATCTGAAAGCTTTTAAGGAGCTCAAAAACTTAGAAGAAGACATTGTTGAACAGAAAGTAGACGGATGGCATTTGCATGAACGGTTACTAAAAATAAAAGAATTCATGAAACCGGTTTGAAAGGGGCGTAAATGATATGGAAGAGAAGCAAACGAACGAGTCAATGGAAAAGGAAGCCTACCAAAAAGTAGCCAGTCGGTTGGAGCCTAAACGCCCGATCTTCCTCAATTGTGTGAAAGCATTTTTCGTGGGAGGGTTCATTTGTGTGATCGGTCAGTGCATATCATTATTTTATTTGTCGTTTTTCAATTTTAGTGAAGCGACCGTTGGCGCACCTACAGTCGCTACATTGATTTTTATTTCAGTGCTTTTAACAGGGCTTGGTGTGTATGACAAGTTATCCCAATTCTCCGGTGCAGGTACAGCAGTTCCTGTTACAGGTTTTGCAAACTCGATGGCTTCAACAGCTATTGAATATAAGACTGAAGGATATGTTCTCGGTGTGGGTGGTAATATGTTTAAGCTTGCTGGTTCAGTCATTGTGTTTGGTACTGTCGCCGCTTTCGTTATTGGTGTAATCTATACGATTGCCACACAGCAATGGGGGGGAATGTAGTGTTTACAGGACAGAGAAGTTTCGCCTATCCAACATCTCCTTGTATCCTCTCTACAGGCGTGGTGGCGGGGCCTGCAGAGGCTAAAGGGCCGCTTCGTCAAACCTTTGATAAAGTGTACGACGACTTGTGGATGAATGAAGACAGTTTCGAACAAGCGCAAAAAAAGCTAATGGAAGAAGCGTGCCAACAAGCCATTAAAAAAGCAGGAAAAACGCCCGAAGACATTGCCTTTCTTTTTGGGGGGGACTTGATCAATCAAATTACCGGAACAAGTTTTGCTTCTAGAACACTTGGGATTCCGTACTTCGGATTGTTTGGTGCGTGTTCAACATCAATGGAAGCTTTGGCTTTGGCTGCACTCACCGTTGAGCAAGGGGCATCCCCGGTGCTTGCCGGTACCGCAAGTCATTACGGCGCCATAGAAAAACAGTTTCGATATCCAATTGAATACGGAGCGCAACGACCCCCTACATCACAAAGAACCGTTACAGCAGGAGGAGCTGCTGTTGTCGCTTCTGAAGGCTCGGACATTGTCGTAACGAAAGCGACGATCGGAAAAGTCGTGGACAATGGCATTAAAGACCCCTTTAACATGGGGGCAGCGATGGCCCCTGCAGCGGTTGATACAATTCAAGCACATTTCCAAGATTTTGGGATTGATGAGAGTGCTTATGATTTAATATTGACAGGCGACCTCGGTCAACTAGGACGTTCAATCGCACTCGAATGGTTTCGGCAACAAGGTGTACATTTGGCTGAAAGCAAGTTTCAAGATTGCGGATTGATGATCTATGACGACGAACCTGAGGCGATGTCAGGAGCGAGCGGCACAGGATGTTCAGCTTCAGTCGTTTTCGGCAAAATCCTTCAAGACATGGAAAAAGGGGTGTATAACCGTATCCTTGTTTGTGCAACAGGTGCGTTATTATCCCCGCTTACGTTCCAGCAAAAAGAATCGATCCCTTGTATCGCTCATGCGGTTGCAATTGAGAAGAGAGGGGGTAACTCATGATCTTTCTCTGGGCGTTTATCGTTGGTGGAATCATCTGTGTGTGTGGTCAGTTGTTAATGGACGGTCTGAAACTTACGCCAGCACATACGATGGCCACTTTGGTTGTTGTCGGAGCAATACTCGATGGAATTGGTGTTTACGAACGACTGATCGACTTTGCTGGTGCCGGTGCAACCGTTCCGATTACAAGCTTTGGCAATCAGCTCGTTCACGGTGCATTAGCAGAAGCCGACAGAACAGGACTCATTGGTGTCGTTACCGGGATCTTTCAGATTACAAGTGCAGGTATTTCTGCCGCCATCATTTTTTCATTTTTAGCGGCTCTCGTATTCCGTCCGAAAGGATAACAGCAGAGTGAATAACACGCGTTTCGATTTCAGGAAGGCGTGTTGTTTTTTTGATCAATGAAAAAGAGATTTAACAGTTGTTCTCTCCAAAGAGATCGTTTTATGAAGAGGGATAGTAGCCCGTCAACGAATGTGGCATCATCTGAAAAACCAAATGGCGGTCACTACTCCGCAGAATGCTTGCAGTCTAATGGAGCTGATATTTTTAATGACCGACATGCATTGGCGTATCAATTAGCACAAACAACACATATGTATATTTTATATCACCAATGTTCCGCTGATCATTCAACTACAAAAGTGTATATATCTACATGCTTGTAGAAAAAGAAAAAACCTCCTGCTTTCTATAGTAGGAGGTGACAAGAAATATGAAAAAGGGGGGATCACTTGTCTAGTTATCCAATGTCTACTTTGTCTTGAGGTTGAATGATAGCATCTTCCATACGATCCGTATTCACTGCTTTTTCATCAGCAGCAGATACGCCCTCACTACCTAAAACCGATGCGATTAAACCTAGCCCGAAAATTACTTTCAACATTACTTTCATCTCCCTACCATTAGAATATCACCTTGTTTTGACTTCGAAGACACTTCCAAGTAGTGCACAGCTTTTTGATAATCATCGATGGATTTGTAGTAATTATAAACCTCAGTAGCCATCTCGGACTTCTCAAACAAAAGACAACGACTTTGTAAAATGTCTAAGCCTTTTTCGATTAATTCATTATCTACTATTCTATTGAAATATAACCCCCTAGATATTAGACACTTAGCTTTATATTCATTGAGTGAACACTCTTGTTTCTCAATGATGCTTTCAACTTCAGCAATTAATGGTTCACCTAAATCATTGTGGCCTTGTCTTAAATACGTGTTGGCTAGATTGTATTTTGTCTTAATCTCCACATTTGTGCTTTTGTTCTTCGCTTCTACGAGCGAGGCTTTAAATCCTTTTTCAGCCCTCTCTAACAGTCCATAACGATAGTCGTTAAGAGCGATACCCCTAAGCACTAATGACTTATAATAAGCATGAGGGGCTGCCTTTTTAAGGGCGTAAGAGAAATACTCATTTGCTTTATCATAAGATCCTGATTCTGAGTAAATCCCGCCTTTTATGATCAAGCAATTAATTTGCATAATGACATGAACATCTGAGTTTTTAAAGGTTTCATACGCTTCGTTAACATAATTTAGCGCCGTTATATTCTGATCAATTCGATAGTACACATTCGCTTGCCGAAAATAAAACTCCGCTTGTTCATACTCATTTAAAAACCCTAACTGCTTTTCTGCAGTGGTGAAATGTTTTAATGCCATTGCATAGTTTTCAGTACTTGTATGAACAATGCCTTCCATATAGTGATACAGATATTGAAGTGTGTGATTGGTGTCCTTCATTGTTTGATCCAGATTATTGGCCATCGATAATTGTCTTTCGGGCTGATTTACAATTTCGCCCGCAATTAATTGATGTTTAAAATACACCAAGTCGAAGTAAGCCCTCTCTTGTTTCTCCACGCTTGCAAATCGCATCTCATCTTCAATTTCAGCTCTTAATGATTCAGCCTCCTCAATTTGATGATGTGATATTTTTCGAAGCCACTCACCTATTTTCTTTACCAGCGAGCTAGACAAAAGCATCAATCCCTTCAACAACAGCTATATGCATAATCATTTTATACCATTATTTTACACTAAAGAGAATATTAGTTTAACGCTTCTTTCTAAATTAAGTGATTATATTACAAATTTCGACAATATCCTTGTTTGTAATTTTTCTAAAATACAGATTAAGTATCTGGATGAAGCTATCAGATATCGTGATTATTGACATTTCATGTGTTTAATCAATGGACACGCACACAAATGCTTGAAATTGAAAGCTGTGCAAGAGGCTTTATATATAGGATGAGTTGTTGTACTTAAATTGACAAATAGCCACTATATAAAGAGATCGTGAATGTAGAATAATTGCCGGCACGCTAGAGACACTCAGTGTTTATTATAGGTTATGTATAAAAAACTATCACAACTGTAAATATACGGAAAACAAATGGCGGCCACAATTGAAATTGTGGAGTGAATATGCCAAGAAAATTATAATTCCAAGGTAGCTGGTCAATCTACTAATATATGAAGTTAAAAACTAAACATTAAATATATTGTCATAGTATGAACTGAGAGTGTATGTGATAAATCTTACTTTAAATATGGAAGGAAAAGCTTTATATATTTACGTGTCAGTATATTAATAAGTTAGAATTATTTTGAATTTTTAACATGGCTTAAATGCAATGATGAAGTTTATTTAACAGTAGCGTAAAGACTACTCACTTTCAGCAAGTTGGAAAAGCTTCTTATCTATTAATTTATTGTGGTAACTTTATAGCACAAATAAGAAATAACTTTTTAGTTAATAATTCAAAATTACATGAAATATAACACAAAAACTTTACTAAAAAAGTTAAACATAAAATATTTTCTAAATAAACAGAATAATAGTTGACATGATCTCTTCCTTGGTTTAAAGTGTTATTTGAGAGGCCCTCAAAAATTCAAATAAGAGGAGGAATAAGTGATGAAAGAACTACCAAAAGAACTTCTGAATGCTATTGAAAACCTCAATACTGATGCTGAAATGACCGAAGAGGAAGTAGAAACTGCTTTAGTTAGTGTAGCCTGGTAATTCGTAACTAATAAAAAAGTAAAGGCAGCGAATTCAATTCGTTGCCTTTACATCTATGAGGGAGTTGAAAGTCCAGTGCACATACACAATTGGTATTTTAACAATTTTTATAATAATTATAAACATTGTATTAACTTTGAAGTTAAAGAAGGATTTAATTCTTATAGTAGCTTTACTGAAGTTATGAATAATTTCGACACTAATAACTCAGAAATGAAAAATGCTAAGAAAGCATGGCAAAATTTATTAGCTGAATGGAAAAATACCAATATATCTGCTGATTCTGTTATTTTTAGCATCATTCGTAGAATAAGCAGGGAGTCTATCGGCACTGCAAAACTAATAGATTTATTCTGCAACAAATTTTTAGTAGCAGTAGATAATTTAAAGTATAGCTCAGATAACCCTCTAATTATTAATTTCCACAATGCTCAGTATATAGATAGAGCAAGTCTAAGGGTGGTTCATCGATTATTAACAATGTCAAAAAGAAAAAACTTACAAATAAATTTTTTCTTCAGCTCTAGTTTGGGTTTGAACGTAGAAGATAGAAATAAATTCGATTTTCTGAATATTAATGATGCGATACTTAATGCAAGAGCTAAGATTTTTAATAGAATTAAAGATAGTCTAAAACCAAATATTATTGGCGATATCCCTAAAGAATTAATGAAAATTAATATGGAAATTGAATTAAGCAAAAACCATAATTTTGAGGCTGCTCTCGCCTTAGTAACCCAAAACTATGAGAAAGCACTTCTGTATACCAATGAATTAATAAGGTCTACGAGAATTGAGAATGATGAGGAAGCATATCGTATTCTTGGAATAATATATGCAAATTTGGGTAACATCGATCAATCATACTCGGCTCTCAAGATGGCTTTGGGGAATAGTTTAATAAATACAAAAAAAGCTCATATTGAGTACTTATGTGGACTCCTAACAACTAAGCGATTTTATGACATGGAGTTGGCAAGCAAACATTTTAACAAAGGCTTATCCTACCTGGATTATGCTAACGAAGACCATAAGTTAGAATATTCATGGCTTATAAACGGAACATGTTTTATGAAAACTATTGAGGCTAGTAAGTTAAAACAAGAAACAAAACATAAAAAACTTGAAGAAGTTCTTCGAGAAGAATTAGAAGCATTAGACCTAATAAGTAAAGAAAAAGGCCAAGCAGCTTTATATCTTAAATTCAATTTATACTCTAACATTTCTTTTTTGTTAGAAGTTAAGGGGAATTATAAAGAGGCAGTTGTTTGTTGGGAGCAAGCTTTTAAACGTTACATAACAACCGCCGCCCCATCTAGTGAATATTTAAGGAAAGTATACACCTATCGTTCAGGAATGTTGAATTGGAAGGCAGGTTATAAAGAGGTAGGTATTGAGTTATTACAAGAATCTAGAGATATATCATTAAGGCATGAAGATAGATTATATCTGGAAAGAATTTATTATGGGCTTGGTTATGTTTTATATCAAGAAAATTTAATGAATGAGGCACTTGATTCTTTCTTAAGTGGGTTGGAAGTAGCTTGGCAATTAGCTGAAGACTCTTTGAAGGAATATATTGATACAATTTTATTGATCGCAAAGGAAAATGGTACACAGCAAGTTTATTTTGAAAAAATTAATTGTATTTTAGAAGGTAAGTTAAACCCAAGCATTATTAATAAAAGTGGTTCATATAGTCTTCAAAAACCCAAAACAAAGTTACCATCATACCATCCATCAACAGACCTAGAAGATGTACCAGATATTGATATGAATGCATATCTTATTGAGGAAGAAGTCAGAACAATTTAAAAGAAAGGTTGCTGATTAATATGTCTGTACTATTAGTATCAGGTAGTTTTAAGCCAGAGTTAGGAGTTGAAGGTAAGTCTGCAGCCAGAGAAACAATTGGATTAGTAAAAAGAGGGTGCGAAGATGCAGGCGCTCCCTTTTCTTACTTAGATTTGCGTGAGTATCAGCTGCCAACTTATAATGGGAGTTTTTATTATGATTACAAACTACTTGATCTGAAAAAAATAAATGATGTGATTCAGGAACATAATACAATTGTTTTTTCTGTTCCTGCGTATTGCTGTATGGTAGCAGGTGGGTTTATAAATTTTATTAATGTCATGTGTGGTCCTTTATATGATTCACCAGACGGGAAATACATTTTTAAAGGAAAGAAAATACACCTAATTGTAGTGGGGGCAGAGGAGGAAGATGCGAGCTTAGGGCTAAATCAATTACAAAAGATGTTTTTAAACATGGGTGCAATATTAAAAAGTCCACATATCATTATATCAAATCCTAGAATAATTAATAGAAAGGAACTTATTTACAAATCGACAGAAGCCTATAACCTTGGTCTATCATTTTCAAAAGTGGAGGTAAAAAATGAACAGTAACGATATTGTTTTAGGGGTAACAAATAACTTAGTCAGCAATGGTATAACTAATAAGGATATGTTATTTGACTATAATTCCTTCCTGAAACATAAGAAAATGGTGGCGAATTCTGCTTGGGAGGTTCCTTCAACTACTATAACGCCAATTATGGAAAGATTACTATTTAGTATTGGGCAGGGAATTCAAGGTAATGTAGTTTGCTTAGGGAGCTATTATGGCTATGCGATGCTATGGTTAGTTCTAGGTAATAATAACAATGCTGAATATTATGGATTAGATATTGATTCTTTAGCTTGTAAGTATGCTGAAAATAATTTTAAACGTTTGTTTAAACAGACAGATAATATTCACATTGAGTGTAGAAATGCTGTTAATTATGTGGAAGAATTTGAAGATAAAAGTATAAACATACTATTTATTGATGTAGACAGTAATGGTTCAAAAGCTTTATATTCCCTTCTTATAGATAAATGGTATAAGAAACTTAAGAACGGGGCATTAATTTTAGCTCACGATCCCTGCATTGATAAGTTCGCAGAAGATTTTAATAAATATTACAAGTTTACTGGCGATAGAAGACATTTCTCAAAAGAAATTATTCTACCGATAGATGAGTGTGGAATACATATTGCAAGAGTAGAAGGAGATGAGTATGAAAGCAATTGACATGCGTTTGGGTGAAGTTAAGATTGATACACATGAAAATATAAAGAAGTTTATTGCCGCAAATGCCCTAAAGAAATGGCCTGGCTATACCATGAAAGGTGGTAGTAAAGCACTAAGGGAATTGATTGTTGATTGGGATAGTGCTGTAGAAAATACTGAAGAGGTACTGATTAGTGATGGTGCGACCTCTGCATTAAGTCTACTCATATCACATTTCAAAGATAAAAAGATATTAATACCTAACCCCTCCTTTATCCACTATACAAAAATCTTAAATCATAATAATTGCGAATATGAGACATATAGGATTTTAAACTCTTGGGAGCACACTATTAGTGATATAAAGAAGGGATTGGACAATAATGCTCAAGTTATTATATGGAATAGCCCTAATAATCCCACAGGCCTCTTAGCTCCCTATGAAATAGAAGAAGAACTAGAGAAGTTATGTACACAGTATGGATCATATTTAATTGATGATGACGTATATAGAGAATTCATAAGTAACAGCTCACAGAAAAGAGAGTTTAGAATATCTCTTAAGGGAAAATATTTAAAAGTCTATAGTTTTTCTAAGTCTTTTTCACTTGCTGGAATACGAGTTGGATATGTGTCAGGAGATAAAAACATTATTAAGAGCTTAACAAATGTGCAATGGGATTTAAAAATGTCTACCAGTTGGCTTAGTCAGTTAGCAGCTAGAGGTGCACTGACATATGCAAAAAATTTTCCAATGGAGTTATATAGTTATTGTAAACAAAATATAAATTGGGCTAAGACTTATTTAGATAAAGAAAATATACCATACTTGATGCCTCAGGCAGGTATGTTTTTATGTGTCGATATAAAAAATACAAGATTGACATCCCAAAACTTTGTCTTGCGATTATCCCAAGAGAAAAATTTACTTCTAACCCCAGGATATGTATTCGGAACTGAGAGCTCGAGTTTTATACGATTATCAGCTGGAGTAGACAAAAAAGAATTTGAAGTTGCGATAGTAAGGCTTGCAGAGTTTTATAAAGAGATTTGCAACGAAATGGAGTGAATATAGATTTGACTACTTTATTGATAGGATATGGTCTAGTAGGCCATTATATCGCAGACCAATTTGAAACCATGAATTCAGATATTGTTACTATGGATGAACTTGATAAGGAGATTGAGAATAAAAATAGCCTGCACATAAATAGTAGGGTCTACTGTTCAAGCCAACTTAATACTATATGTGATCAACATAAAATTAACTCAATTGTCATTGCGGCAGGAGTCATGTCAAAATATATTAGATCTTACTTTGAAGAGGCGTTATCAAAAGAAGCAAATATGATTCAATCAATCGTTACCGCAATTTCTAATAATAACAGAATTAAGAGGATCATATATTTAAGCTCTTTTGCAGTATATGGGTCAACTCAAAGAATGGATGAAAGGGATCCGATATCTCCAAGTTCTCCATACGGTATTATTAAAGCTTATAATGAGAAACTTTTACTTCAAATACCAGGCCATATAGATGTTAAAATAATTAGACCTGTTGGTGTGTTAGGTCCAATTCATGGGAAGAGTGGTAATTGGATGAGTACAGCTTTATGTGCAATTTATTATGATAGAATATCACCTTCTTCAATAAAACAATTAATACATGCCGATCATTATGTAGATGTTAGGGAAGTTGCATCGTTAGTTTATCATTTGAATTTTACAGATCTGGACTTTAGCATAATAAACATCGGAAGTACTGTTAATCGAGGATCAAAATTATTAATTGATACTATTAATCAAGTTTGGAATAAAAAGATTAAAGCTCATAACAATCAAAAAAAACAAGAAATAAACATCGACCGTTATTACGAGTTAGGATTAAGTGAAAATTATATGCTTGAAGACACAATAAAATTTATAGGTGAAGTTTATGAAGAGTGTTAACCAAAGAATTGCGCATGTATGTTTACAACATCTTAATTATGGTATGGTTATAGCAAAATATCCTTTGGGAGCTATCCATAATAAAATAGGAAGTACGCATTTTGTTGAGCATTTGCTATGTAAAAATAATGGGAAGTTTTTTGTTCACGGTGCAACAAAAAAAGACAACATGATTTTATGGACGAGAGTTTCTAAGACAGAGTTGAACGACGCTATAAATTTGTTCTTTAATGCCGGTGATAAAAAACCTACTTTAGAAGAGTTTCAACAAGAAAAAGTGATTATAAAAGATGAGATTATAAATAAGAATCTTAATAAAGAGTATCAATTCCTTGAACAATTGAATGAATTCACCTTTGAAGGGGATGAATATGGAAACTCGGTTATTGGTCAGATTTCTAATCTAGACGATATAGAGATTGGTGAGATCTACAAAATACTTGAGAGCATGGTTCCAAATAAATTATTTTTAATTGGTCCGTGGATTGAAAAAGATTTAAACAATATAATACAGAGCTATAAATTCTCAAATGATATTTTTATTGAAAGTAATAGTTTTGGCATCAAGCCGGTGTACCAAGCATTAGGGTTCATAGGTGCTGGTATCAAGTTTCCTGGAGAATTAAAACACCGAAAAGGTGTGCTGGAAGTTATCAAGCGTATACTATTGTTTAGAGTAAAGAAAATGAACCCAAAAGTTAAAACAAGGATCTCTGTAAATAAACAATACCTATATTTAACGATTCACCAAAAAAAGCATTACCTTTCTAAAGGAGAAATAGAAACAATTCTTAATAGTCTCCATGAAAAAGTTTCAAGACAAGAATATAATATTGGTATTTATCTTTTAAAAAAAGATTTAAGTAAATTTATTGAGAATTCATACGTTAATACAAATTTTGATATTATAAATATAAATACTTTACCTTCTTATAAGAGTGTTTATAATTACTTTACCTCCTATGGAGACTCAATAGATTCAGAAACATCGATAGATATTTCTATAAAACACGACGTCTTACCAATGAAGCAAACAACATATTTAAAAAACAGGAACGAGTACATTAATATGATAACAAGCCCATTAACTTCGAGGTGTCACATACTTTTCAGATTTGAAACGCATAATAATATATTATCAAAAAACACTTTATCAAATACTTTAAAACATTATAATGTCGAAGAGGTTAGATATGAAGGCACTCACACTATGCTGCAAGTTGTTATTGAATTGGAAAGCAACTTAAAAGACATAATTTTAGATGTAATAAGAAAAGTCATCAAGATAAAGGATAATAACCAAATATTTGATGAATCTGCACATACTGAAATTAAAAAGTTCATAGTTGATAATCTTGAGTATTTAAGTAATGAAGATAACAAGCCAGTATTCAAAGGCCTTACCATTTGTAGCTCTTATAGTTATAATATTAAGGAAATAGAATACTCTTTACTTAACTCAGAACAACTTCTCAATGAGGAAGTTACTAAAATTCCCAGTAAAATACATGTTAAAAATGCTTCTAATAAGACCATTGTACTCTCAAAGCTTCCTTACATATCAGAATTTGCATTGATGATACAGGAAGCTGCTCACGGATCTCACCAGTTGGATGTAGTTTCTTTACAACAGAGGTTTCGAGACAATTTTGGGAAGTATTACTTTGTCCAAAATATACTAGAAATAGGATCTGATTTTTATATATTTTGGGCGGTTAAAGGAGGGGTTCAGACAGATACTATACTTTCAGTAGTAAAGGCTTGGCTTAAGGATTTACAAACAAATATTTCGCATATCGAAAGTTGGTATGCAAAGACAAATAGTTTCATTGATACTAGGAATCACATTGCAATCAACTCCTATTTAAGAGATGTAGATAGGCGTGTTTACTATGTAAATGATGAAGATAAAGATGGTGAACTTGATGAATACATTCAAAAATTAATTGATAATGATGAGGTAATAATAACGTCGTAACATTGGGGGATTAAATTGAATAAAAATTTAAAACTACTCTGGGCTGGCGATTTTTCTTCTACTTTAGGTGCTTCTATCTACCTCTTAGCCGTAACCTTATTAGCCCACCAATTAAGTGATAGTATATTTCAAGCAAGTATGGTTCTTTTTGCGGGGACAGTTCCTTACTTCTTTTTTGGCATTATTGGGGGCGTGGTTGCCGACAGATATAATAAAAAGAAGTTAATGATTTTATGTGAATTGGTCAGAGCGTTTTTAGTGCTTGTAATACCTATCCTTTTTTATTTTGAAGCACTTACTGTAACTACATTAATAATTATCTCAGTATTGCTTACAATTTTTAGAGCTTTTTATTTTCCGACAAATCAAGCCTCTGTGTTTATCTTATTAGAAGATAAAGAAAAGTTAAATCAAGTCAATTCATATTTTAATATTACAAAAAACATCGCTGCTATGATGGGACCCTCTTTTGGTGGTGTGTTCTTAATTTTTAATTTAGAAGTTTCTTCACTATTGTTTATAAATTGCCTAGCCTATGTTCTGTCTGCGTTTTTTTTAACTATAGTTAATTTTCCTGTTAATAAAAATATTGAGGAGAATAAAAAACAAAATATTTTTGTTAGTGCGTGGCTTGGCTTGAAATACATGCTTTACGATAATAAAAGTATCGCTGTTATGATGTTTGCTTTCTTCTGTCAATTGTTACTGGGTGTTGGCGTTATACAACTGGCAATTCCTAATTTGCTGTATAACTTGAATCTGTCAACTGAAGAATTGCTAGGTTTTGTACTTTCTACGATTACTTTATCTTCAGTTATAAGTTCTTTTGTTATGGCGAAGATAAAAGTAAAGAAACCTATAAATTGGTTGTTCTTTGGATATAGCTTAAGATCGGTTGTATTATTAATATTAGGTTTTTCTACAAATTTCACTATGGTTTTATTTGCAGCCTTTATTATGGGTATTTCATTCACAATAGGTGGAATCACGTTAACTACTTATTTACAAACTGCCTCTGAGGAAAGTATGCTGGGTCGGGTTATGGCATTAAGGTCAACTTTGGGAAATGTAACAGATGGTCTTGCATATTTGATTGTAGGTTTTGTCTTATCATTAGTTAGTTTGTTTTGGGCTTTTATAGCCATGAGTCTATATACTTTATTAAGTGTACTATTTAGCATGATGTTATGGAAGGTTGCACATAAAAAAGATGTTAAACAAAATTCAAATAAAGGAGAAATGAGTTTATGAAGAAAGTATTGATTTTATCAGGTAGTTTAGATAATCCTTCTCGTACACTTATTCTTTGCAAAGCAGTGCAAAAAGAACTAGAGAAAGACTTTGAGGTTCACTTGGTTGATTTGTCTGTTCAAACGTTACCATATGCTGACTCGGAGTACCACCACAAACCGAGACAGCATCCAGATAAGAAAACGAGGGATCTAGTAATGGCCGCTCATGAAGCGGATGGTATTATTTTAGCATCACCCTTATACCATAATTCCTACTCTGGTATCTTAAAGAATGCACTTGATTCTTTAGCTATAGAACAATTCTACATGAAACCAGTGGGTTTGTTATCTAATGGTGGTGGCATAAGAAATGTTCAAGCCCTTGATCATTTAAGAATTGTAGTGCGTGGTCTTTCAGGCCTAACAATCCCATTTCAAATTTCGACATGCAAAAGTGATTTTGAAGAAGTTAATGAAGGTTTTATTCTAGTGAACGAAGATATAAAAAGAAGAGTGTTTAATTTTAGTAGGCAATTTAAGGAAGTTTTATCTCAGAAATCTAATTCATAATTTCTAAGAGCTTTACCAGAAATGAAGCAGTTAGAAAGTGTAGATAAGACTATTTGCTTGTCATGTATTTGCTTTGATTAAGACTTATACTGACTACGAGGACACTTGTAGCTGGGTTACTAGTGTAGGCTATCAGGTCGCCGTAGCTGCTACTCACGTAATTTCTGTAGGAGTCTACTCATATCTTAGACGGGGTTTTAATCAGAGTAGAGAAATGTTCAAACGCCTAATAGCATTGCCCCACTTAGAGAAGAACCAAGTATAGGTTAATATCACCTTATGCTAAAAAATTATAATTTATTGGAGAGGAGTCTAAATGAATCAATTTCATAAGTCTTCCTCTTAAAAAAGCACAGATAAATCCAATTTGTATACGGTTGCTTTGAAAAATTTACGCGTGATGTTCGTTCATACGTTCCGTGAGTCGATCACAAGCGAGTTTTAAACCATTGTATAGAAGGTAGACGAGGTCGAAATACGCGTTCGCTCGCTTTCCTTTGCGGTAGCGAATATTGTTCAATTGAAAAAACTCTTTGAGGTAGCCAATCACACGTTCAACCACTGTTCGGCGATTGTAGATGATTTTCCAAGCTTTGGACCCTCTAGCTGGAGCGTTGTAACGACGTAAGTTTTGCTTGATGTTCACCTTGTACACCTTTTGACATAAGGAATCGCTGGCAAGTGGACATGTTGCACATTCTTTTGGACGTGTATATTTGAGCGTTTCATATCGAGGGTCGTAGCTGTCATACCGATACGAATGTTCTCGGACGCATGTCGGTGCGAAATGCTTTTCAAACCCGAAGGCCTCCGCTTCGTTGCACTTGTTATAAGCGATCACGGAACGGGATCCATTTTGGTAGACCTGTTGATAAATGGCTGGGCCATCATAACCGGCATCCATTGTATAATACGTCACATCAAGGTCTGGCAGTTGCTTTTTCACACCTTTGAGTAAAGCGATCGCTGCTTTTCCATCATTCAAGTTCCCCGAAGAGAACAACGATTGCCGGATGTACTGACTTTGGGCTCCGACGGCAAAGTGCCCTTTATAGCCAAACCAAAACACATTCTTGCCTTCACTGTTCTTCTTAATGCCCCACTTGGGATCCAGCGGGACTTCCGCCCGTAAGAAATCAACAGAGGCGTCCAGCTGATCTTCAATTTTCTTATCGTAGAGCGAAAGTGCCGCTTCTTTTTCTGCCTGCGCTTGACTCCAAGCTTCCGGGTCGGCTTTGGTTTTGCGGCCCTGTTTTGTAGGCGATTCCTTCATGTTCTCGGATTTCTCTTCATTTACGGGCGCTAAGTCTCGTGCTTTAAGGTGTGTGGCTTCAATGGCGACGGTGTCATCGGTAATGAACCCTTCCGTAAATGCTTGGACTAGCACATCGGATTGAACGGACGCCAGCGCCTAATTCCTGTAAACGCTAGAATAAAGTTAATACTTTCTGCTCGATAAGATTTTTACACTTTTGCTCAATCAATCCCCCTTTTAATAAATAGATGTTAAAGATATTTTACTGGAGGTCAGGGTTTTGGGGGAGAAGTTCGTGTTATATATTCGGATTCAGGAATTACATAAGAGAAAATTTAAAGTGGCACAATTCGCTAAAAAGCTTAAGATCTCAATACCGACGGTCTATAAGTATTCAGAAATGACATTCGTTGAAGCAAGGCCTATATTGAGAAGCCCTTGGAAATAAGAAAAAATTATACCATTATAAGGATGAGTACTCGAGTGGTTAGAAGAATATTCCCACCTAAGTAGTGCTCAAATCCATGATTGGCTTTTAGAGAGATATACAGGCTTAGTGGTAGGTGGAAGTGCGGTTCGAACTTATGTGAGGGGTATACGAGAAGTTTATCAAATCAAGAAAAAGGAAGGGTCAGTCACTATAAAGATGTCCCTGAACAACGCATGGACAAACAACTCCAGGTAGACTAGAGAAAAAAATCAAAGAAAGGTTAACAATAAGAAGATCAAACTCTACTTTATGGCCTTTGTGCTCGCTTACTCCCATTTATTATAGCATCAATAAGAATGCACATGTTACTCACTAAGATAACAAGGAACTGTTAATGATGAATAGACGTTCGGGTCAATTCCCCGTTTTGTGTCGTAATAACGACATTGCCATTTGTATGTATTTCCGCATAATAGACGTCCTTTAGTCGTTTAATGCCTCTGCGGGCGAGCAGCTCGAGCAAGTTTCGTTCGTTCATTGAAAAGCGCATCGCATTTTCATTTTCGAACTGACCATCTAAAATTAAAGGATATGAAATGTTTGATGGGTTGTTTGGAAGGTTCATGTCTTCTTTCGTCACAGGTTGCGCATATTCTTCTTTCATCACGCTCAGTTGACCGTTTGCTTCAATGATGGCGTATTGCACTTCTTGGAAGTAGAAAACATTTTTGTCACGAAGCATACAAATCACATTGTCGATGGAATATTGTATTGAGCGAATGTTATTTGGTAGAAACTTCCCATGAACCATCACGACTGTTGGGGCAAAGGTTACTTTCTTACCGAACTTCGGATAGCGAAGGGAAAGGTTTGTCCATATTTTCTGCAAAGCAGCGATGGCGATGATCGCAAAGACGGTATGGAAATGAGGAACGGAAGGGTCGGCTATATCAGCACCGGTAACGGAAGCGAGTGTAATGATAATCAAATAATCGAATACGGGAAGTTCACCGATGGATCGTTTGCCCATGAATAGCGTAATGATGAGAAGTAACGGCAAGATCGTAATAATTCGAGAAAGAACGATGATCGTTTCTGAAAATATGTTTTCCATCTCAAACTCCCTCTCTATAAAACGATGTCTATCCTATCGTTCCTTTTAATTGCATTTTCATTCTTCGTTCATACTTTGGCCAAGCCTGCATACATTTTCATTAACAGTAGCGGTCGTGAGGACGGCAGGAGGTCGTAACATGAAGCGTCGGTTATTCCAAGTGATTTTAGTTTGTGTAGGGATGTTGTTCGTGAGTGCAGAAGCGACAGCTGAACAAGCGGAAGAAGCCCCATTTTCAGTATCCGCGGAAGGGGCAATTCTTATTGAGGTTGAATCGGGTCGCGTGTTATACGAAAAGGATGCTGAAAGTGAAAAGCGGATTGCAAGTATTACAAAGATCATGACAGCGATGATTGCGGTAGAACAAGGAAACTTAGATGATGTCGTGACTGTATCAACGAATGCTGAAGGTACTGAAGGGTCGTCTTTGTACCTTCGTGCAGGGGAGAAAGTAACCCTTCGTGACTTGGTTTATGGGCTTATGTTAAGGTCTGGCAATGATAGCGCCGTTGCGATTGCTGAACATATCGGGGGAAGTGTCGAAGGATTCGTATATTTAATGAATGACCAAGTTAGAAGGCTCGGGTTACAGCACACAACGTTTGCAAACCCCCACGGTTTGGATGATCATGAAGAGCATTACTCAAGTGCTCATGATATGGCAATCATTATGCAAGCCGCCATGCAATCGGGCGAGTTTCGTGAAATATCAGGAACAGAGGTTCACCGAGCGCCGAACGAGAATGAGTCATGGGACCGTGTATGGAAAAACAAAAACCGGTTGTTAACTGAAAGATATGAATATAGTACGGGGGGAAAAACGGGTTTCACGAAACGCGCTCGTCGAACACTCGTTTCTTCAGCGGAAAAAGATGGAATGGAACTCATTGCGGTCACACTGAATGCCCCTTCTGATTGGGACGACCACATTCGGATGTTTGAATACGGTTTTGATACGTATCAAATGAAAACACTCGTAAAAGAAGGCCCATTAAGTCGGCAACATCAGCTTTCCGATGAATCGATGGATTATGAAGTGCACGACCAAATTGATTTTCCTCTGACAGATGAAGAGATACCTAGAGTTGTACCAAGAATTAAACCGATCGACGAAACGTCTGAAGACCCTCATGCTGCGGACATACGCTTCATGCTCGACGGTGAAGTCATTACCCAAGCGCCGCTTTTTAGACCGCTTGCAGAAGAGCCCGCTGCTTCTTGGTGGGATCGCTTGAAGTCGAGGATTCAACAGATGTTGAGGTGAGCAGATGATTAATTGGATATGGATGAGTATGTTGATCATAGGCCTAGTATTTGCGGTGTTCACGGGTAGGATGGAAGAAGTGAACGCGGCCGTTTTTGAAGGGGCAGAACAAGCGGTGACGCTCTGTTTTGGACTCATAAGCATCCTCGTATTTTGGCTTGGAATGATGCGGATTGCCGAAGAAGGTGGCTTGCTTTTATTTCTTTCAAAACGACTATCACCCGTCGTCGGTAAGCTTTTTCCTGAAGTGCCAAAAGATCATCCAGCGATGGGGTATATTTTGTCAAACATGACCGCCAATTTCTTTGGGTTAGGCAATGCAGCGACACCGATGGGCATTAAGGCGATGGAAGAACTAAAAAAGTTAAATGGAAACACGGACGAGGCAAGTCGTTCCATGATTACTTTTCTTGCAATTAATACGGCAAGCATTACGCTCATTCCTACGACAGTCATCGCCATTCGCATGACGTACGGTTCTGCAAACCCCGGTGAGATTATCGGTACGACCATTGCCGCAACCATTGTAGGTGCAACAAGTGCAATCCTTATTGACCGTTATTTTCATTGGCGTCGGACACGGCTAGGGAGGGTGAGGTAACAGATGTATATCCTTTCGGTCATTTCAATGTACCTTATCCCCGCTTTACTATTTACAATCCTTGTCGTGGCCATTTACAAAAAGGTGCCAGCATATGAAACATTCGTAGAAGGTGCTAAAGATGGCTTCCAACTTGCCATCTCCATCATTCCTCCTCTCGTCGGCATGTTAGTTGCCATCTCTGTGTTTCGAGCGTCAGGGGCATTAGATTTCTTGCTATCAGCCATCCAACCTGTGCTTGCATTCATTGGTGTCCCTGCAGATATTGTTCCGCTAGCGATTATGCGTCCATTATCAGGCACAGGAGCTTTAGGCATTATGAGCGATTTAATTCGTGTGCACGGCCCTGACTCTTTCATCGGTCGTTTAGCTTCCACGATGCAAGGAAGCACCGACACGACCCTCTATGTCATTACTGTTTATTTCGGTGCAGTCGGCATTAAGAAAATTGGTGATGCATTAAAAGTCGGTTTACTCGCTGATATTTGTGGACTATGTGCAGCAATTTTCTTCGTTATGCTCGTGTTTGGTAATATGTAATCGTCGCCGACCGCAGGGTCGGCTTTTTTTACGGAAGATTTGCACTGTTTCCCATTCAACGCCGTCGCTTGTGAAAACAAGAAATGAGGCGTATGATAAAATGGAACTTTAGCTTTAGTAAAGCAAGATTTTAGAACTTGGGGTGAAAAGATGGAACGCTTGCAAAAAGTAATCGCTCAAGCAGGCATCACATCAAGGCGAAAAGCCGAAACGTTAATTACGGAAGGTCGCGTAAAAGTAAACGGAGATGTGGTCAAAGAATTAGGAACAAAAGTATCTGCGAAAGCAGAAATAGAGGTAGATGGTGTGCTTATTACAAAAGAAGCGCCTGTTTATTATCTGCTCTATAAACCGAGAAAAGTAATATCAGCAGTAAGTGATGACAAAGACCGGCAAGTTGTGACCGATCTCATCAATGACGTCGAACAACGAATTTTTCCTGTCGGACGACTTGACTACGATACGTCTGGCATTCTTCTCTTAACTAACGATGGTGAATTCTCAAATTTAATGATGCACCCAAAAAGCAAAATCAAAAAAACGTATATTGCTAAAGTACAAGGGAAGCCTTCTAAAGATACGCTCAAAAAGCTAGCGTCTGGTGTGACGCTTGAGGACGGAAAAACATTACCAGCAAAAGCATCATTCAAGTCTGGAAATAAGCAAAACGACACGTCCATCATCGAGCTCGTCATTACGGAAGGAAGAAATCACCAAGTTAGACGTATGCTTGAAGCTGTCGGACATCCCGTTTTAAAGTTAAAGAGAGAGCACTATTCTTTTCTAACATTAGATAAGTTAAATCCCGGAGATTACCGACCTTTAAAACCATATGAAGTTGCCAGACTTCGTGAAATGGCTGTCACATAAACGTCATAAAAACTAGCGAAAAAAGGCGGTACGACAGGGTTTTTGTAGGTATAATATTCCTTGGGATATTCGCCATCTCGAGTCTGAACGAGGTGATTATTTGGAACAGGTGAAATGTGAATGCGGCCACACGAATCCATACGGTACAGAAGTATGTGCGTCGTGCGGTAAACCGCTTACAGGTGATAACAAGGAACTATTAAACATGCGGTATGAAGGTGCTGCCAGAAGGTCGCAAACGTATAACCGCTCAATGATTGACAAGATATGGAATTTCTTTTCTTCAGTAAAAGTAGGGATATCCATTATTGTCATTTTGCTGTTTGCGTCTGCGATCGGTACCATATTCCCACAAGAATTATTTATTCCACCAGGGGAAGATGCAGCAACGTTCTATTATGATGAATACGGTTGGGCAGGGGAGTTATATTACATACTCGGCTTCCACAACTTGTATGGATCATGGTGGTATATGCTGTTAATCGCCGCACTCGGTGTATCGATTTTAATTGCAAGTATTGATCGCTTTTTCCCATTATACAAGGCGCTTAAATCACAACGGGTAACCCGGCATCATAATTTTATGAAACGCCAAAGAGTATTTGGTACAAGCGCTGTAGAAGATGCGGATGAAACGATGAACAAGGCAAAAGGGCTTCTTAAGAAGAAGCGTTACAACATCTTCGAAGAAAATGGCAATATCCTAGCTGAAAAAAGCCGTTGGGCACGTTGGGGTCCTTATGTGAATCACATCGGTCTGATCATCTTTCTTGTCGGGGCAATGCTACGGTTCTTTCCAGGCATGTACATTGACGAAAACATGTGGGTGCGTGAAGGAGAGACGGTGCCAATTCCAGGAACTTCCAAAGAATACTACTTAGAGAACAAACAATTTGATTTGGAATTGTACGATGAAGCCGATGAGCGTTTTCAAGGTGTAATGGAAGGCTCGGATGCAGAACATATTGAGACGTTCCGAACGCACTCGTCACTCTATCTTGCACAAGAAGATACGACCGTAGGTGCTGAACGTGAGCTAGAACTTCTTTCTGAAGACGAGATTGAAGTGAATCAACCACTCTACTTTGATAATTACTCGATCTATCAATTGGATTACAAAATGAATGAGCTCAAAGCGATGACATTTGATGTTGAAGATCAAGAGAGTGGTGAAGCGGCAGGGACGTTTACGGTAGACTTGAATAACCCCGAAGACTATTATGAGCTCGACAACGGCGATCAAGTGTACATTTATGATTATTTTGCAAACTTCATGATTAATGATGAGGGCGTTCCGACAACCGAGAATAATGTGCCTGATAATCCGGCCTTTATTTTCCAAACAGAAAATGACGCTGGCGAAGAAGAGCTTACATTTATTCGCATTCAAAGGAACTTCGAAATTCGTGATGAAGATGATGATCCCCATCAGTATGCCTTTTCATTTGCAGGCATTGACACGAATCACGTCACTGGACTCAAAGTGCGAAAAGATTTAACGCTCCCGTTCTTAATTGTCGGAGGTTCTATTTTCTTAATTGGTTTAGTTCAAGGGTCTTATTGGCCGCACCGAAGAATTTGGCTCCAACGTGACGCTGATCAAAACATTATGATCGCAGCTCACACGAATAAAAACTGGGAGTCAATTAAAAAAGAAATTCGCGAACTCGCGCAAGAGACCGAACTTGAAGAACCACTCGATCAAACAGATAAAGAGTATGAAGAGGAATACGAGGAAAGAGATCGATTATAAAAGGCAGTGATTGACGATAAGGTCAATGACTAGGAGGTACCTGTATGAATTCATTAGCAGAGTTGAGTAGTAATCTGCTGTACATTGCGTTCGTTTTCTACCTTATCGCGACCATTTGTTATGCGGTTTCGGTCACAGGAAGAAAATTCCGCAATAAAGAAGGTGAATTTAAAAACAATCGCTGGGGTACATGGGGCTACATTGCGACAATTATTGCGGTTGTATTTGCCTTTAGTTACTTCTTTACACGCTGGGCTGCAGGTGGACATGCGCCTGTAAGTAACATGTTTGAATATACAGCGTTTCTAGCGATTTGCATTAGTTTGGCGTTTGTTATCATTAACGGCATTTACAAGTCTAACGTTCTCGGATTGTTCACCATTCCGATCGTTATGCTAATCATTGCGTATGCATCTGTATTTTCTACAGATATTGCGCCTCTAGTTCCGTCCTTACAATCAAACTGGCTTGCGTTGCACGTCATCACGACGGCCGTTGCTCAAGGAATTTTGGCTGTCAGCTTTGGTGCGGGTCTAGTATATCTCGTTCGTACGTTAGACCTTAGTGGCAAGAAGATGACGAAGCGAACGTTCGGTATAGAATTTATTATGTATACGTTGCTCTCAGCACTTGCTTTCGTCATTGTTACGAACGTGTTTGAAGCAGTTAACTATGAAGCCGAGTTTATGTATATTAACGAGTATGGAGAAGAAGCAGAGAAATTGTATGAGCTTCCTGCCATTGTGGGCCCTAACGAAGGGGTGCTCCTCACTGAAGATCGTATGTCACCACTTGTAAACATGCCAGACTGGATCATTAGTGAAGATTTAAACACTGTCATCTGGGCATTCGGTAGTGGTTTCGTGCTGTATTGGATCATTCGACTTATCGGTAAAAACCGTCGCATTAGTGCAATGCTGCAACCATTACTTAAAGGGGTTAAGCCGCAAACTGTGGACGAGTTAAGTTACCGAGCCATTGCCATTGGTTTTCCATTGTTCGCTCTTGGTGGACTCGCGTTTGCAATGATCTATGCACAAATTGCATGGACAAGGTTCTGGGGCTGGGATCCTAAAGAAGTGTGGGCGCTCATTACGTTCTTCTTCTATGCCGCGTACTTACATTTGCGGTTGTCTAGAAACTGGCACGGAGAACGTTCTGCTTGGCTCGCCGTTATCGGCTTTGCCATCATCATGTTTAACCTCATCTTTGTTAACCTCGTGATTGCAGGTTTGCACTCGTACGCGTAGAGGGAATCGGATGAGAAAAGAATCAAATGGAAGGGGCGTTCATATCGATCGTCCCTTTCTTGTATAACGTTTCTAACTGGATGTGTGAAGGAGGAAGTAACATGGACCATGAAGTAAAAATTCTAGTCGTAGATGACGAGGATCGCATTCGCAGGTTACTAAAGATGTATCTTGAAAGGGAGCATTACATCGTTGAAGAAGCAGAAAATGGAGAAATAGCTTTGCAACTTGCAAAAGAACAAGATTATGATCTAATATTGCTTGATTTAATGATGCCTGGCATGGATGGAATTGAAGTGTTGCAACAACTGCGTAAAGAAAAGGCGACGCCAGTAGCTATTCTTACCGCTAAGGGCGAAGAAGCTAACCGTGTGCAAGGGTTTGAGGAAGGAACGGATGATTATATCGTTAAGCCATTCAGCCCTAGAGAAGTCATTTTACGTGTGAAAGCACTACTGCGTAGAACGTCATCAACACGGTATTTACAAACGAACACACAAACGAAAAACATTCTTGCTTTTGATCATATTACGATTGACCACGATGCTCACCGGGTAAGTGTTCAAAATGAAGAAGTATCGCTCACTCCAAAAGAGTACGAGTTGTTGCATTATTTGGCAAGCTCACCTGACAAAGTATTTTCTAGAGAAAAGCTACTCAAAGACGTTTGGAAATATGAATTCTTTGGGGACCTTCGGACGGTGGATACCCATGTAAAGCGTCTTCGTGAGAAGCTCAACAGCATCTCGACAGAAGCGGGAGATATGATTACGACGGTTTGGGGAATCGGTTACAAATTTGAAAACGTGAAACAAAAGCAATGATTTGGAGGAGTATCGTCGGAAAACTGTGGATGACCATTCTCCTTCTTGTTACGGTCGTCCTAGGGATTTTAGGTATACTCCTTTATCAGTTTTTCGAAAACTTTCACCTCTCACAAATGGAAGATGGCTTAAGTAATCATGCTTCGTATATTGTTTCAACAATTGAGCAAGGCGAAGGCCAGCCCCAATCTTTTCGCTCAGTTAGGCAACTAGAGCGAACTCACGGAATGAAGATTGTCATTTTTAGGGATGAAGTGCCGTATTGGACAACGGATGCGACGCTTGCTGAAGGGCAGTACATCCCTCCGTTGTTTTTTCTAATCATGATAGTTTCCAGCCAGTTTTTGCTGGGGAAGATCGTGTCATTAGTCGCGTTTCCTACGAATCTCAATACAGTGGCGACCCATCAGAATACATCGTCGTCGGCGCCCCGGCATCTACAGAGTCTGAGAACTATTCCATTTTCTTATACAATTCGTTAGAGTTGATGCAGGAGTCGACCGATGAAACGAAACGATTAATTTTATTAGCAGCAGCGATTGGACTTGTGTTGACTACATTTTTTGCGTTTTTCCTTTCAAGTCGTGTAACGGCACCCTTGCGAAAAATGCGGCAAGTGACGTTAGAAGTTGCGAAAGGCAAGTTTGATACGTCTGTGCCAATGCTCACACACGATGAAATTGGTCAATTGGCAATTGCTTTTAATCGGATGCGTAGACAGTTAAATAATAATATTAATGCTCTCAATCAAGAAAAAGAGCAGCTTACGAGAATTCTCAGCAGTATGGCTGATGGGGTCATAACATTAAACCGTCGTGGGGATATGATGGTGACTAATCCGCCTGCGGAACGGTTTTTAGAAGCATTCATGTATGAAGATCACGACAAAACGACACGTTTGCCAGACCGTTTAGATGCGTTGTTTAAAAAAGTCGTTACTCAAGAGCAAGAGCAATGGGTAGAAGTGACCGTTCAAGGCAGAACGTATGCGTCTCTTATGACGCCTTTATATGATCAATCTCACGTACGCGGAGTTGTGCTCGTCATTCGTGATATGACAGAAGAGCGTCAACACGATAAACTGCGCAAAGACTTTATTGCCAACGTTTCTCACGAACTGCGCACACCCATATCAATGCTTCAAGGGTATAGCGAGGCGTTAATGGACGGTGTGGCTGAAACAGACAAAGAGAAAGATGAAATCACTCAGATTATTTACGATGAATCCTTGCGAATGGGTCGACTCGTTAATGAACTATTGGATATTGCTCGAATGGAATCTGGGCATATAACGTTGGAGAAACAAGACATTGAAGTTGTCGAATTGGCGAGAAAAGTGATGGTTAAGTTCAATAAAATGGCTGAGGAAGCAAAAGTGACATTGCGATTTGTCTCTCCTGACCCACCCATCCACTTGAACGCTGATCCCGATCGACTAGAACAAGTGTTAACAAACCTTCTCTCAAATGCGGTGAGACATACAGCCGAAGGCGGAGAAATCGTCTGTAAGATTACGGATGTAGACAGCGCGGTTAGATTTGAAGTGATTGATACGGGTAGCGGTATTCCTGAAAGCGACCTTCCGTTCGTATTTGAACGCTTTTACAAAGCAGATAAAGCGAGAACGAGAGGCAACGCTGGAACGGGGTTAGGTCTAGCGATTGTGAAAAATATTGTGGATGGTCACGGTGGCGATATTGTCGTACAAAGTAAAGAAGGAAAAGGGACGACGTTTACGATGACGCTATACAAGCCATAAGTGACCAAAGGAGGTCAATAATCGATGCGAATTTACACACGAGGCGGAGACGAAGGCAAAACAAGTGTAATCGGTGGACGTCGAAAAAAGCACGACCAACGAATCGTCGCTTATGGGAGCATTGATGAAGTGAACAGCTTTGTTGCGAGGGCACGCCACTCCGTTGCAAAAAAGAGTGAATTTCATAAGCTAGAGAGCGAACTCCTCGTCATTCAACACGAACTTTTTGATTGTGGAAGTGACCTTGCAACGGTGAAGGACGACCCGACATATAAAGTAACAGAAAGAAATGCCGCTCAATTAGAAGAGTGGATTGACCATTGGACGAGTCTTTCCCCTAAAATTGAACGATTTATTTTACCTGGAGGCAGTGAAGCGTCTGCGGATTTACACGTTTGCAGAACGGAAACGAGGAGAGCAGAACGTGAAGTGGCTGCACTTGCTGACATTGAAACGATTCATATGCCCGTACTTGCTTATATGAATCGACTGTCAGATTATTTCTTTACGGTTGCCAGATTCGTTAATCATTCACTCGATGTTGCCGATATTCCATATGAGAGAAGTGCAATCGTGTTTAAAGACTAATGATTCATGCCTACGCTGCATATACATCACTGTTGAAGAGTGTGTTGTAGAGGAGCTGCGTGAGGTGCTGGATTATGTAAAAAGAATGTGTGTCGTGTTTGTTTTTGCATCAATACTTTTGTCTTTGTTGAATTTCTTTGTGCTACTCATTGAAGAGCCAGAGTTTAGTCACATCTCTACTGAAGTATGGGTAGGGAAAACGACGATGAATGATGCAAGCTTGGTGCGAAGTATATTAAACGAGTAAAAGTATGAGAGGAGTCAGAGTGGATGGAAGCCCAGAATATGCCGGCTGCAATGCTTCGCTGGTTAAATGATCAGGAGAAAAACAGCGAAGAAGCGTGGCTATTAATTCTATTCCGTTCTGTGCTCACGATGATTCATCGTCAACAACCGGTTCGCTTAGACACAGATGGCTTATTGACTGCATCCTTTTGGAAGCACATCGAAGCACGATTAGAGTATTCGTTGCTCGAGCATAAAAAGCCAAAGGCTGTAAACTTATATCGATTTTTCCATCGCGTCGCAGATCAAGAAAAGTGGCTACTCCTGACAAGTGAGCATGCTTGTTTGACAGAAGAAGGGGAGCGGTTTTTATCGCAGAAGGAGGAAACACAACTGGCTGTGATTCTGTACCACTTCTTTCCTGAGCCGTAAAAACGCACAACGCATATGTTCAACAAAAAGGACTCCGCAAAGGAGTCCTTTTTTTATCGTTAAAAAGAAAATTATAACTCGATAAGGTCTGCCGCTAGGATGGCATCGATTGATAATAAATCACGAAGGGCGGCATCAGGCACTTCTTTATCGACAGACAGCATCATAATTGCGTCTCCGCCTTCTTCTTTTCTTCCTACTTGCATCGTTGCAATATTCAACCCGTGTTCTCCAATCAATTGTCCCATTTCGCCAATAACACCTGGCTGGTCGTTATGACGAATATAGAGAAGGTGACCTGAAGGAAATAAGTCAACGTTAAATTCATTGATTCGTACAATTCTCGGTCCGTATGCATCGACATATGTTCCTCGAACAAGAAACTCTCCAGCTGTGCCTGAAATGTTAGCTTCTACGATATTTGCATATCCGTGCGCATCTGAGCTATGGATTTCGCTATATGAAATTCCTCGTTCTTTTGCGATCACCCCTGCGTTCACTTCATTGACCCCTGCGTCTACTCTTGGCGACAAGAACCCAGCCATAAAGCTTCTCGTGAGTACCGAAGTTTCTTCATTGGCAATCGTGCCACTAAATGTTACATCAATATGCTTCACCGCTGTTTTCACACATTGTGACGCGAAGTGCCCCATCAGTTTCGTAAGGTTGTAATACGGTTTAATTTTGTCATACAATTCTTCAGAAATTGCCGGTAAGTTCAAAGAATGAATGGCTGGCGCACCTTGCAAGACGTGTACAATTTCCTCAGAAACCTGCGAGGCGACACTTTCCTGAGCTTCGACTGTAGAGGCTGCGATATGAGGTGTTGCCACGACCTCTTTCAAGGAAATTAATTCATAATGATCGGTCGGCTCGTTTTCAAAAACATCGAGTGCAGCGCCTCGAATATGACCCGATTCAATCGCTTTACGCAATGCTTCTTCATCAATGATGCCGCCTCGTGCGCAGTTAAGCAACAACACACCTTTCTTCGTTTTCGCAAGGTTCTTCTCACCAAGTAACCCTTTTGTTTCTTTGGTAAGAGGGGTATGTACTGTGATGACATCGGCTTCTTGCAAGAGATCATCAAACGTGACGAGGGACACCCCGGCCTTTTTTGCTCGTTCTGGCGTTAAAAAAGGATCAAATACGATGACGTTCATTTGGAACGCTGCCGCTCGTTTTGAAAGTTCTGAACCAATACGGCCGAAGCCGATAATGCCGAGTGTTTTTCCTCTTAGTTCCATTCCTTGAAAAGCTTTTCGATTCCATTCACGATCTTTCACAGACACATAGGCTTGCGGTATATTTCTTGCTAAGGAAATCATCATCGCAAATGTATGCTCAGCAGTAGAAATGGTGTTACCATCAGGGGCATTAATGACGATTACGCCATGTTTTGTGGCAGCGTCAAGATCGATATTATCAATCCCGACACCTGCTCTGGCTACAATTTTTAAATTCGGCAATCTTTGGAGTAGTGCTTCATCAACTTGCGTGGCACTACGTACAATTAAAGCAGTGAACTTTTCTAGTGATTCGACTTGATCTGGGGAACTTTCCACGACCTCTATGGAAGGTTCATCATGTAGTGGTTTTAACCCTTCCTTGCTCATGTGATCTGCTACAAGTACGTAAATGGTCTGACTCAATCGGTCCATCTCCTTTTTCTCTATGTGTTTAATTCACTGACGCACGAAAGTAAAATGGGAATGAAAATACCTCGTCTTCGAGGTAGGGTTTCGATGGGCTTCGTTCATTCATTTCGGAGAGGGTCTCCGAAAAAAGGCTCATTCGCATATTTAATCGAATCTGACGGGCAGCCTTCATAAGCGTCCATGAAACAATCTTCATCTGCTTCTGAGATAGGGGTCGTTCCTTGATTATCATCAGGTGTGAAGCTGGCGAGCCCTTCTTCATCGTAATCATAAAGGTTGGGAGCAGATAGACTGCAAGCGCCGCAAGCGATACATGTATCCTTGTCAACGATCGAGTATATGTTCATTTCACTATCCCTCCACAATTGGTCTCCTTTCTATTTTATGATGATTATCGTTTTTTTTCAACGTGTTCACACGAACGTTGAAACAGGATATTTGTCAAATTACCGGGAATACGTTACTGTACAAGTAACTTATGGCAACGAAAGGGGTGGGTCACTTGGCGGAGAAGTACCGAAGTCGAAAGTATAATCAACAAAGTGAGCAAGAAGTTTCGGCAACGCTCACCCCTAGAAGAATGGATACGTATCGCAGGCAATCAAGAAGATCCATTGACGATGGCCAAGAGGTAGAAGAGAACGAACAACCCGAAACGACAAGAAGGGTACAAAAAAAGAGTCCAAGACTCATACAAATTCTCACGATTGTTTTCGTACTGCTTGTTTTTGTCACGCTCGTTTTTGCCATTCAGTAGCATTCATACATTGTCCTAGCCAGCATATAGTGTAGGAAGAGGTGGTTAGGGTGGTCGTGGATGTGAACAAGCAGATGTCTCCATTTGCTAGACGTTTACTTACAGAATTAATTTCGAGAAAACAAGAAGAAAAGAAGCAAGAAAAGCGCGTCATCTTCTGTGGATGGGTATCTACTGCTGCTTGGATCATCTTAGTCGGGATCTTTTTTCTCGCTGCAAATCAAGGAGAGTACACAGTTATTGAATACATGATCAATTCTTCGTATGTGCTCCCGCTCTTCGTCATAGCAGGAGGGTTGACTTTCTACTTAACCATTGTGAAGAAGCGGTACGATGAAGCGGAGAAAGATTATAAATCATTGCGAAATGAAATCATTGAACGGTACGATGAATTATGGCCAACGACCGTTGAAGCGAATCGTCGCTATGAAACGTTAGAATGGCTAGAGCGTGTGCATGGGGTGAACCTTTTTCATCAATAATCACTCTGTTGGCGCAATTCCGATAATTAGATAATCTCTGCGCATAAACCACGTTCTTGAAACGTTAATGAAGTGGGGAGTGATCGCCTGAATCCTCCCAAAGGCAAGTGTCTTTTGCCTTGTTCGGCAGTAGATTTTTACTGGCATTCCGACCCGTTGATTAAATTGTAAGTCTTCATTAAAAATAAGCATCTGTCTCATCGTGTCGCCTCCTTACCGTGCAATACATTCATTCTAACTGAACATTCAATATTTCAAAAGCGGACATATGCCTGGTTTTCTAAAGCAACGAGGTGGCACAGTTGCCAACCTCGTTGCTTTATGTCATGTAGCAGAAAAATCTTGGGCGAGTATAAGACCGGCAAAGCATAAGAGTACGCCGGCACCCATCATAATGAATGGAACTGTCATCTTTTTTTTCATGTATAATAATAAGAGCAATAAAAAAAATCCAATTCCAAAAAGAGCTGTTCCGACAATAAAAATTAAATATTCCATCTCACACCTCAAACTGACTCTGTCATAGTTTAATTATAAGAGAAATGACCTACCTCATCCAGTGTTAGGTGATGGCAATTTCATGAACGGTCGAAGGAGGAACATTCCATGATACCAACAGATGTGAAACGAGTCGCAATTCTAACCGGTGCAGGGATGTCTACAGAGTCGGGAATCCCAGATTTTCGATCTGAGACAGGGTTATGGCAATCGTTTCGCCCCGAAGAAGTGGCGAGTGTTCAAGCACTATCGAATCATCCAGATGTGTTTCAATCTTTTTATCGAGAACGGATAAAAAAATTAGAGACGATCGAACCACATGTCGGGCATCGGTTGATGAAACAGTTGGAAGAACAAGGGAAATTACATATGCTTGCTACGCAAAACGTCGACGGTCTTCATCAACAAGCGGGAAATGAAAACGTTTTAGAGCTGCACGGAAACATCCAAACGATACGTTGTCATGCATGTGAAACCTCCCATGACTTGGGAGCATTCATGCAAGGTGACCATTGTCGCGTGTGCGGGGGGATGTTGCGACCGAATGTCGTTTTGTTTGGGGAAATGCTCCCCCTAGACGTATGGGGAGAAGCCATCCAAAAAATTGAAGAAGCAGATTGTTTGATCGTCATTGGAACGAGTATGCAAGTAAGTCCAGTGAATCAACTGCCAGGCTATGCCCGCGGTTACACAATATATATAAACCACGAGTCAAGTGAGTACCCTTTTGACAAGTGGATGGAGATGAGTGCTAGTGAAGGAATGCAACAACTTATGGATCGCTGGGCGTAGCAGAAGATGATCGGCGTAGGGGCGCTGCTGTTTGTCATGGGGATCGGTTTACTCGTATATATGGGTGTTGAAGCAAAGCGCTGCCGCGTTCGCGAGCATCAACTCATTGTTGCGGGTCAGTCTCAACCGGTAACGTTGTTGTTCATCAGTGATGTGCATCGACGAGTCATTAAAGAGAATTGGGTAAAAAAAGTGATTCACTCACAAGTTGACGTCGTAATTATTGGTGGCGACTTGTTAGAGCGAGGAACACCATTATCAAGAACAGATGAAAACTTGCGTGTACTTTCACAGATTGCTGACGACGTATTGTTTGTGTATGGCAATCATGACATGAATGTTGCGAAACCGTCACTCGTACGTCTTTTTCAAAAGTACGGCGTACGCACATTAGAGAATGAACATGCGTGGATGAACGAAGGCAGTTTGCATGTTTTTGGGACGAAAGATCATACCTCTTCACAAGCGGTTGTGCAGCCAATTTCTAACCGTGCGTCGATTAATGTCCTCGTCAGTCATAATCCTAACGTCCCAAGAATGTATAAGGACAGCCAAGACTATGACTTGATTTTGAGCGGGCATACACACGGAGGACAAATTCGTATATTTGGTTTTGGCATTCGCGAAGCAGGTAAATGGCAACCGTTTGGGTCTGGTCAGTTGTTAATTAGTAACGGCTTTGGTACACGCAGACTGCCTCTTCGCCTCGGTGCTCCAGCTGAAGTACACTTGATTCGCATCGCTCCTCCCGAGTAAAAAGGGCCTTTCAATGTCCTCCTGTTAAAGAACACGGATAAGGCATCGTGAATAGCTTATAGAAATGAACTGCTTTCACGATTTGCCTACAGGGAAAAGGAGGGCCGGCGATGCGTCTTGAAAGAATTGCCGCCAATAAAATAAAGGTATTTTTAACGTTTGATGATCTTAAAGAACGCGGCCTGACAAAAGATGATCTATGGCTAGATCGACCGAAAGTTCATCAATTGTTCCGAGAGTTAATTCTTGAAGCAGATGTGACCTTTGGGTTTAAAGTAGATGGAGGATTATCGGTAGAAGTATTTTCTTTGCCTGCTCAAGGAATGGTCATTCACATATCAAAGAATGAAGAAGATATTTCAGAAGAAGACGATATGATTGAAATGGATATTACCGTTGACGAGCGACGTGACTTATTTTATAAATTTCAAGACTTTGAAGCGGTACTTCAGCTCGTGAAACAGCTGCATCGTTTAGGCGTAAAAAGCGGGAAGCTACTCACAATGCAAGATCGTTATTATTTATACTTTCCATCAACAGCGACAAGGTTTTTAGGATATGATCGCTTTATCGCCATCATATCTGAATACGGAGATGTATGTGCTTACTCTCATGTAGCTGTTGAGGAACACGGCAGACAGCTTATAGAAACAGGAGCAGTTCAACGGCTAAATATGGTATTTTTTAATAATAAACCAAACAAACAAGTGGAAAAAAAGATCGATCTTTAATATAGTAAGATTATAGTGTTTTTATTGATGTGTATTGGTGTGCTCGTCCGGAGTTACAGGAGTAGCCTTGACTCCGGCTTAACTATATGGAGGTGGCCCACAATGGGGAATAAACAAAAACAAGAACAGGCAGTTCTGGATCCAGACTCGAGTCAAAAAAAGGCTGTGAACTCTAGATTAGAAGCCTTTCAACAGATTGTCTCGAATGCTCTTTCTTCTTTTGGCTATTCCAGTGACCTTACAAAGATTTTGACCTCGCCTTTTCGTACTTATAAAGTATCCATTCCTGTAAAGATGGACGATGGAAGCACGGAAGTCTTTACCGGGTATCGTGTGCAACATAATGATGCTGCAGGATCAGCTATTGGAAGTGTAATTTTACATCCCACGTTTCATGAAACCGATGTACAAGCATTAGCGATTCGCACGTCTCTTCAAGCTGGCATGCTCGATCTCCCATACAGTGGAGCGAGTGGTGCAATCATTTGCAACCCTTCGGAACTGTCCTATCAAGAACTTGAACAGCTCAGCCGTGGTTATGTGCGGGCTGTGTTGCCGCTACTTTCTGCAACGAAAGATGTTATTACACCTGAAATCCCAACAACGGCGAACATTCAGCTTATGTCGTGGATGTATGATGAACTGCTTAATATTAAACCAGACAATGCCACCCAACCTGTTGCCGGACGTGCAGAAGCTTTAGGAGGCATTAAGGGACGGGACCACGCGATTGCTAAAGGCGCATACTATAGTCTTGAAGCCGCTCTTGAGGTGAAAGACGTTGATTTGTCCGGCTCTAAAGTTATCGTTCACGGGTTTGGCGATACGGGGGCATATTTGGCGAAGAGAATTGAAGCAGCTGGGGGTATTGTTGTCGGCGTTTCGGACGGTCATGGCGCATTATATGATGCTGACGGTTTGGACATTGATTACCTACTAGACCGTAGAGATAGTTTCGGTATGGTGACGAATTTGTTCAGAAAGTCGATATCAAAAGAACGGTTATTGTCGTCGGAGTGCGACATATTAATTGATGCGTCGATTCATAAAGACACGATGACGGAAAAAGCCGTCTCCAGTATACAAGCAAAAGTGATTGTTGAAACAGCAAAACAAACGTTAAACAACGAGGCAACAGAGATCTTAAGGAAAAATGGCAAACTGATTGTGCCTGAAATTCTATCTGGTCTTGGGAATCTCGCTCTTTCTGCTTTGGAACAACAGCAAGACTATAAAAAAGAGACGTTTACAGAAGATGAAGTGAACGAACGTCTGAAAGCGTCCATGAAACATGCCTTTATGAATACGTATCATCTATCAAATACCGAGCAAATCAACATGCGCGAAGCAGCATATATGATCGGGATCAGAAAGCACGCAGATGCTTTTGTACATCGAGGATGGTCATAAGGAAGTGACAGTTTGAAACGAGAAAAAGTGATTATTGTCGGCGCAGGTCCATGCGGGCTTGCTGCCGCCATTCGTTTACAAGAAAAAGGTGTAGAAGCGCGAGTGATTGAGAAAGATAATATCGTCTCTTCCATTTTTCGTTATCCAACACACCAAACGTTCTTTAGCACGGCTAGAAAGTTAGAAATTGGTGACGTTCCTTTTTATTCGACAAACCAAAAGCCGAAACGCAATGAGGCACTCGTCTACTATCGTGAAGTTGTAGAGCGTAAGCGTGTGTCCGTCAATCGATATGAATCCGTGCAGTCTGTTGAACCTTTTGATGATGGAACTTTTCATGTGGAAACGAGAAAACAAAAAGGTGAGTATTGCGAGTATCATGCCGATTATGTCATTATTGCGACCGGATATTACGATCATCCAAATGCATTAGGGGTGGCGGGAGAAGAGCTCTCTCATGTGTATCACTATTTTAAAGAAGCACACCCGTATCAAGGTCAGCAAGTGGTTGTCATTGGTGGCAAGAATTCGGCCGTCGATGCAGCGATGGAGTTGGAAAAGGCAGGCGCTCAAGTGACGGTTATTTATCGTGGCGCGGATTATTCACCGAAAGTAAAACCGTGGATTCTTCCGCAATTCACATCACTCGTGAACAATGGTCATATTCAAATGGTTTTTGAAGCAAATATTACCGAAATTACACAAGACGTCGTCCGTTATGTCACAACAGACGATGAGGAGCATGACCTTCCTGCAGACTTTGTGTTTGCCATGATTGGCTACCACCCTGACCATGCGTTTTTAGAAGAGATGGGTGTAAAAATGGATGCGACGTCTGGACGACCGTTTTATAAACCTGATTCGATGGAAACAAACGTCAAAAACTTATTCATTGCTGGTGTCATAGCCGCTGGCAACAACGCAAATGAAATTTTTATTGAAACAGGCAGACATCACGGAGATGCGATTGCTGAAGTCATCGCACATCGAGAAATCAGCCAATGAGAGGTGAGTAGATGCAATCCATTGCACTCGTAACAACGGGGGGGACAATTGCCAGTAAAGAAACGAAAGAAGGCAAGTTAGTCGCTGGGGAGCTAGACGGTGAAGAGTTAGTCGCTTCATTGGATGCTCCTTTTGACGTTTCTTTAGAGATTTGTTCCGCTGTGTCCAAGCCGTCCATTCACTTAACATTTACAGACTTGTGGAACGTAAGAGAAGTGGTGATGGACTATTGTAAAGATCCAAGTATTACCGGTGTGGTCGTTACGTCAGGAACAGATACGTTAGAAGAAGTTGCTTACTTCTTAGAGTTAACGTTACCGGTGTCTAAACCTGTCGTCGTCACTGGCTCACAACGTGGGCCTGAACAAGTCGGTAGCGACGCTTCTGTGAATTTAAGAAATGCGGTCATTACCGCATCTGACGCCAGAGTAAAAGAGTTAGGTGTAGTGGTTATCTTTAATGAGAGAATGTTCTCTGCTAAATATGTTAGAAAAGAACATGCAAGTAATGTTCAAGGTTTTAATGCTTTTGGTTACGGGTATTTTGGAATTGTTGATAATGATCAAGCACACATCTTCCAAAAACCACTCGTGCGTGAGGTTATTATTACTGAGCCGCGGTTTACTCCGAAAAAGGAGTTTCACGTTGAAATTTTGAAAGTTCATCTAGGTGCTTCTGCCGAAGTGCTGCAGTTCATGCTTGACTCATCGAGCATCGATGGGATCGTAATTGAGGGGCTTGGAAGAGGTCAAGTGCCAAAAGCGTACATGCCACTCATACGTAACGCCAAAAAACCGATCGTGATTACGACGAGTGCAGAAGAAGGAGAAGTATACCCTTCATACGATTATGAAGGCAGTACGTATGACTTGTTGAATCAAGGTGTGATTCTTGGCAAAGACTATAGTAGTAAGAAAGCAAAAGTAAAGTTATACGTGCTCTTATCAGCAGAACTAATGAACCTTCAGTCGGCATTCGACCAATAAATACGTAAAGGAAGTAGACATGAATGTTGTGGCGCTCATTTCTGTTGGATCTGCTCCTGCCTTGGCATTGCTCACGTATTTTTACTTAAGAAATGAATATGGAAGCGCTGGGTGGAGAGATGTTATTCGGGCATTTATTATCGGAATGCTCATCGTGTTTCCGATAATGGTCATACAATTTGCGCTGACAGAAGAAGGTTTGTTAACATCTAGATTGGCAGAGACATTTCTAAAATCAGCGTTGCTGGAAGAATTCTTTAAATGGTTTTTCTTGATTTTTACGGTCTATAAGTTTGGACAATTCACTGTGAAATTCGATGGAATTGTTTATGCTGTCGCACTTTCATTAGGATTCGCGACGCTGGAGAATATATTTTATCTTATAGGTCAAGGCCCTGACGCGGTTATAGGAAGAGCGCTATTCCCAGTGAGTGGACATGCACTTTTCGGTGTGATTATGGGTTATTATTTAGGTTCTGCCCGTTATCAAGTACGGGGTCAAAGGAAGAAATGGCTCATGTATAGCTTGATTCTTCCCGTCGTCTTTCACGGTATCTTTAATCTAGTGCTCACTTATTCCAACAATTGGATGCCGTTTGTCCTCATTCCGTTTATGATTTTTTTATGGTGGTTAGGCTTAAGTAAGGTAAAAAAAGCAAATGAAAACAGTAAACAGTCAGTTTAAGGAGGGAGCTTCATGACGACAGATGCGAGGTATCGAATCGTCATCCGCTGTCCGAAGTGTGGAGAAAAGTATATTCTGCGCGGAAGGCAGAAGAATGACGGTGAATATGAGACAGGATTCAAACGATGTGTATGCGGAAATGAAGAAGAGCTCGTCATTGAAGCATCACCAGAATAGAAATATACTTGCAACCTGTTTCTGAATAAGGTATCGTAACACTACAACTAAATGAACAAGGAATCTTATCGTGAGAGACTGAGGGATAGGCCCTAAGAAGTCTCAGCAACCAGCTCAAGGAGTCAGGTGCTAATTCCTACTGGCATGATATGCCGAGAGATAAGAAGAAACATCGAAACGATCGTGTCTTCTTCATACTCTGAAGAGGGCATTTTTTATCTTTGGTTCACGTAGAGAGGATGATTTGAATGGCAAAGGGATATTCACAAGAAACGAAGCTCGTTCAGACAGGAAACCGAAGAGATGAAACGACCGGAGCGGTTAATGCCCCGATTTATATGAGCACTGCGTACCGTCATTCTGGTGTTGGGGAGTCTACAGGGTATGATTACGCCCGAACGAAAAACCCAACACGAGACGTTCTTGAAGAAGCGATTGCTGATTTGGAAATGGGATCGAGAGGTTTTGCTTGTAGTTCCGGAATGGCGGCGATTCAAACGGTTCTTTCATTGTTTGAACAAGGGGATGAAATTATTGCGTCCCTCGATCTATATGGAGGGACATATCGTTTGTTCCAACAGTTTTGGCCAAAGTGGGGCGTGAACATTCAATACGTTGACCCTAGAAACCTAGAATTACTCGAAGAAGCGATTACAGACAACACGCGTGCACTGTTCATTGAGACACCGACGAATCCGCAAATGCAGGAAGCGGATATTCAGCAAATTCAAGCGATTGCTAAAAGAAATAACGTTCTATTGATTGTTGACAATACGTTTTATACCCCGCTATTGCAAAAACCTTTAGAAGAAGGTGCAGATATTGTCATTCATAGCGCGACCAAGTATTTGGGCGGACATAATGATCTCGTAGCAGGATTAATTGCAGTGAAAGACCCAGCGATTGGGGAGAAATTGTTCGACATCCAAAATGGGATCGGAATGACGCTTGGGGCTTTTGACTGTTGGCTGCTCGTACGAGGAATGAAAACATTGTCATTACGTATGAAGAAACATGAAGAGAACGCGAAAGAAGTGGCTGTGTATCTAGACGAACACCCACTCGTGAAAGAAGTCCTTTATCCTGGCAAAGGTGGGATGTTATCGTTTCGTGTTACAAACCCAGAGCTCGTTGACCCACTTTTACGAAATCTATCACTCATTACGTTTGCTGAAAGCCTCGGTGGGGTGGAAAGTTTAATGACTTACCCGTCATCTCAAACCCATGCCGATGTTCCAGAGCACGTCCGATTAGAAATTGGCATCGATGAAACACTTATGAGAATGTCTTGTGGAATTGAAAGTGCAAACGACCTTACTAATGATCTTCGTTATGCTTTTGAAGAAGCGGCGAAACTCGTGAATGTATAGGAGGGCTCATGGTGAAATTTATTGAAGCTTTACAAAAGACAATCATTATTGGTGATGGTGCAATGGGAACCCTTCTTTACAGCCAAGATATTACCGGATCAATTGAACAGGCGAACCTTTATGCAGCGGAACAAGTATACGAAGCCCACTTGGAATATGTAAAAGCAGGCGCCAATCTTATTCAGGCGAATACATATGCTGCGAATCGCTTAAAGTTGAAGAATTACGGGCTAGAGTCACAAGTTACTCGAATTAATGAAGCCGGTGTGGAACTTGCAAAACGAGCAGCGGCACATTCTGACGGAACGTATGTAGCCGGTACGATTGGCGGTATTCGGGATGGTCGGTCAAGTGAGTGGACCGATGAAGAAATTGATGACGCAATTTTAGAACAAACAAAGGCACTATTAGCGAGTTCACCCGACGTCATGCTACTTGAAACGTACTATGATTTGCACGAGCTTATTCGTGCCATCCGGCTCATTAAAGAGCAAGATGCATCCATCCCGATTGTTGCCAATGTGTCCTTAGGAGATGTGGGTGTGCTGCACGGAGGCATTTTGCTTCAAGATGCTTTGCAAAGGTTGCAAAGTGAAGGTGCAGATGTTGTCGGTTTGAATTGCAGAATGGGCCCTGCTCAAACGATTACATCCATTAAAGAGAGTGATATTCCGACGGATTTATTGTTGTCTGCCTATCCAAATGCAAGCTTACCAGGCATCCGAGATGGAAGGCTTGTCTATCAATCCAACCCAAATTATTTCAAAAGTCAGGCAGTGTCCTTTAGAAATTTAGGCGTAAATCTCATCGGAGGTTGTTGCGGAACGACACCCGAACATATTCGTGCGTTAAAAGATCAGCTTAAAGGTAAAGAGCCGATCAAACGACAAACGTCAAATAACCATTATGTTCGTTCAAAACGACTGGAATCAAAAGATCACCCTGTTTCGAATCAAAAGGTACCGAGCGTCATTGTTGAACTTGATCCACCGAAGTCTTTATCGAAATTGGACATATTTGTGGACGGCGCAAAAGCTTTAACCGAAGCAGGTGCGGATACAATTACACTCGCAGATAATTCGTTAGCGACATCGAGAGTGGACAATGTCGCTAGTGCTACACTTATTAAACAAAGAACGAGTGCGAGCCCACTTGTTCACATTGCTTGCCGGGACCGAAATCTCATCGGCATGCAATCTCACCTTCTTGGCTTGCATGCACTCGGCATTACCGATGTGCTAGCAATCACTGGAGATCCAACGAAAGTGGGTGATTTCCCTGGAGCATCATCGGTGTATGACCTCACGTCATTTGATCTGATCTCTATGCTAAAAGAAATGAACGAAGGGTTTTCCCATTCTGGTCGTTCACTCGGTGTGAAAACAAATTTCCGAGTTGGAACCGCATTTAATCCAAACGTCTCTTCGATGGAAAAAGCCGTTAAACGATTAGATAAGAAGATCAAACTAGGTGCGGACTTTGTCATGACACAACCGGTCTATGACGTAGATACACTATATGCATTGAAAAAAGCAACTGCACATATTAACGTGCCAATTTATGTTGGCATTATGCCGCTCATTAATAGTCGCAATGCAGAATTTCTTCACAATGAAGTGCCTGGAATTACCCTTACGAAACAAGTGAGAGAACGTATGCAGTCTTGTGGTCAAGATGTGCAACGAGGGGAAGAAGAAGGGTTACAAATTGCGAAAGAGTTGCAACAACATAGCTTATCGTTATTTGAACGTGTATATCTCGTTACCCCATTTTTGCGCTATCATATTACGGCTTCCCTCGTTCAAGACGCAAAGGCACAATTATCTAAGCAACAATTAAACACGCTTCATTAAGTTGTCCGTTTGTTGTAGACGAACTTCAGCAGATGAAGAGCCGTCCCCCGTTTTTCGGGGCGGTTTGTTATGTATATAGCAAAATACGTTATATAGAATGAACTTACCATTTTCCTGATTGCAAAGTTTGTTGTTGTTTTCCACTGCAGGCGCATGGTCGTACTCCAGCGCACAAGTGCAACATCGGTGGTCAAAGTACGCATATCGTGTTTTCTTGACACTCCCAATCATAAGAGCAACACGGTTCGCGTTTTTGCCTACTGGTCACGGTGTGGAAAGACGCCCAAATGCCCCATATATTCATTTTTGTGACATTTGGGAAAGAAAAATCATCATTTTGTACGTGGATGTGCACATAAACGAAGTCAACGGTCACAAATCGCGATATATGGGACCGTTGAGGACCGAAAGTACTCGGTTAGAAGGCTGGATTGTCACATACGTGCCAGACCATCACACACTTGCGCCAGGTGGTTCCCATCGGTCACACCTTTTTGCAATTCAGCAAACGGCTTCTGTGTTTTCCACAACCCTTGGAGTAAAGAACAACGATCGACATCGAAGTGAGATGAACTTCAACAGACGATTGGTAGGCGTTTGCCTGCAAAGACAGATCTCGGTCATCGAATTTAGTGAAATTTTTTTCGTTCAACTCATATAGCACACTAGGTTCAAGCAGGAAAGTTATGAATAGGTCTTTTGTACTTCGTGATTTATAGGAATATTGTTTGTTTTATATGAATGTGAGATTTACACGAACAAATAAGGTATGATTTAATTGAAAGCGCTTACTACATGTTTGTGTTTTTGTGCAACCGGTTACATTATTTGAAGAGGAGGAAGGGTTAATGAGCCATTTTACAAGGAGAAATACGTTTGCAAGCTTTATGATTTTTCTGTTGCTTGTGTCGACGGTGCAATCGTTGTTCACCGCTTATCCGGCAAGTGTTGGAGCAGAACAACCGGTAAACGACCACCACGTCGTCCAGTTAACGTACGACCGTACTGATAACAACTATGATGATTGGGACGTCTGGGTATGGGGGACAGGGGTGCAAGATGATCAGATTGAATTTTCACATATTGAAGATGGCAACGCAGTTGCATATATTGAGGTTGCCCCTTCAGTGAAAGAAATTGGTTTTATCATAAAAAAAGGGGACTGGGAGAACCGGGAACCAAATGGTCAAGACGTTGACCGGTCAATACGAATTAATCACAATGAACCGATAACAAAAGCGTATGTTACCGAAGGGGTTATGGATGTACATACGATTAAAGAGATGACAGGACCACAGTTAAGAGATGGGAATGCACAGTTTTACTACCGTGATTCTAAGTTGTTTGCACAAAACAAAATGGAAGACATTGACCGAGTGGAACTGGCGATTTTAGGTGAGCAGTTTGAAATGACGTATAACGATCAAGAAGAGCGCTATGAGTTTTTATATGAAAACCTTCCTGAAGGAGAACATCCGTATTCTTACATCGTAACGATTGGAGACGATACGTACGAAACAGCGGATCCATTTTCCGAAGAGTCCGTCATTCGTTATGTGAATGAAGAAATGATATTTGATACGTCTGTCGATCCAGAACAGATGAATTTCAACGAAAATGCTGTTCTATCTATTGATATAGAAGGAGCGGGTGTAAATCAACTATTTGCGGATACGACGTCTCTAGGCGGTCCGTCAGAATTAGAAGTCGACCTTGATCTCATGGAGGTCACGTTGTCGGTAACGAGAGCGACGAGTGCCGGAGTTAAAGAAATCCCGGTGACAGCCATTGATGAGTACGGAAATTCTTCCACAGTGAATGCTGAAATTGAAGTGACAAAACGGGAATATGAAGATGAAAATGATTTTGATTGGGATGAAGCTGTCATTTATTTCTTATTAACCGATCGCTTCTTTGATGGCAATGAAACAAACAATGACCCTTACGATTTAGGTTATGAAAATTATGGGCAACACCATCGCGGAACGTATCAAGGTGGTGATTTTAAAGGGATTACGAAAAACCTTGATTATCTTGAAGATCTCGGTGTGAATACGATTTGGATCAGTCCTATTGTTGAAAATGTCGCTCATGATGTTCGATTTACCGATGAAGATGAGCCTGCAGGACATCCTTATTTTGGGTACCATGGGTATTGGGCAAGCGATTTCACCAAATTAAATCCTCATTTTGGAACGATGGAAGAATACCATGAGATGATCGATGAAGCGGCAGCACGCGACATGAAAATTATGGTTGATGTGGTTTTAAATCATACGGGTTATGGGCTTAAAGAAATCGATGGAGAGATTCCGGATGAAGAACGCCCGCCTGGATTTCCAACGGATGCAGACCGTGAGCGTTTCGCTGATTTAATTAGGCAAGGTGGAAATGTCGGAGAAGATGAAGTGACAGGCGAACTTGCTGGGTTGCCAGACTTCATTACCGAGGACCCGGCTGTAAGAGAACAAGTGATTGAATGGCAATCTGATTGGATTGAGAAGTCGACGACGGATGCGGGCAACTCGATTGATTATTTTCGCGTTGACACGGTAAAGCATGTCGAGGATACGTCGTGGCAAGCATTTCGAAATGAATTAACAAAACGAGCCCCACAATTTCAGTTAATTGGGGAGTCTTGGGGAGCGGGTCAGAATAATGACCACGGCTATTTACGGTCAGGCATGATGGATTCATTATTAGATTTTGAGTTCAAGTATACTGCCCTTGATTTCGTAAATGGGAATCTTCAACAAGCGAATCAACAGTTGGTTGAGCGAAATGAACAGATGGACAACACGGCTTTGCTCGGGCAATTTCTTGGTAGTCACGACGAAGAAGGATTTTTAGAGCGAGTTGATGGCAATGTTGGGAAGCTGCTCGTAGCCTCTTCGCTACAAATGACGGCAATCGGTCAACCCGTGATCTATTACGGAGAAGAGCTTGGTTTGAGCGGTATGGATAATTATCCTTACTATGATAACCGATACGATATGCCTTGGGAAAAGATTGAGGATGACAATTTTGCAGGAAATGCAGTAAGGGAACATTATCGATCCATTCTCGCATTTCGAGATGAACATCGAGAAGTGTTTGCGTCTGGTGAGCGTAAAACAGTTGCAGGGTCAAACGAAGAAGGGCACATCGTCTTTGAGCGATCTATTGATGAAGATGCTGTTTACGTTGGGTTGAATGTCAGTGAGGAAGAAAGACTACTTACGTTACAAGTGGATTCTGCAGATGCAGTCGTTGTTGATGCGTACCAAGGTGAAACTTATGAAGCAAGTGAGGAAGGGATCATAACGCTTTCGATTCCGAGTATGAGTGATGGCGGTACGGTGTTACTCACTGTGGAAGGAGGACAACTCGTAACGGATGAATCGAGTGACATTCCAGAAGATACCCTTCGGGTTCATTATCAACCAGGGGAGTATGCCGTAGACGATCTAGGTTTATGGGTGTGGGAAGATGTTGCAGAGCCTTCAGAACAACAAGGTGCCTGGCCTAATGCAGCACAACCTTTTACAGAAGGAACTCATGAAGATTTTTCGATTTACACGGATGTTAAACTTTTGCCAGAAGCTGAGACGGTCGGTATGCTCGTTAATACGACGACGGGGGAGAACATTACTGGTGATGTGTTCGTGGAGCTCATTTCTGACGACTTGAATGAAGTTTGGTTAACTGAAGACGGGCGAGTGTATTTATACGAGCCTCATAGCGAAGATGACATTTTGCGCGTCCATTATAAGAGTGATGAACTTGACGACTGGGGGTTATGGACGTGGGGCGATGTGCGTTACCCAACTGAAAACTGGCCAGAAGGTGCGCATCGTTTCGCAGAGGAGAATAAGTACGGCCATTATGTCGATGTTGAAATCGAGGACGGGGCCGAGATCGTTGAATTTTTACTCGTAAACCGAGAGACGGGAGAGCAATCTGGGAACATGAACTTCGCCAACTTGAGTGAGCATCGTCAAATATTTTTACAAGCTGGTGATACAAACGTGTACACAAACCCTTATTATGTATTCGGTGAAGGGATGGAGTACGGCTGGTTAGTAGACGAATCAACCATTGACGTTGTATTTTCATCGACGGAAGTTTTTGCAGAGGAAGATTTGCTAGAAAATATCGAGCTTGTAAATCGTATGGGGCAGTCCGAGACTATCGGAGGAGTAACGAAAACAGATGATGGTCAAACGGTTGAATTAACAGGAGATTTTTCAGCAGAAGACGCTCCTTATACGGTTCACGTATATGAGGAGGAGATGTTGGTCTATCCGACGTGGCAACTTAAAGATGAGAAACTTTCCTACGATGGGGATTTAGGGGTTGATCTTCATGAAGATGGGACAGCGACGCTTAGCGTATGGTCTCCATCTGCAGATGAGGTTCGGGTCGTTCTCTACGATAAAGACGACCATCATACTGTAGTGCGTAGTGACATTTCAATGAGTCGTCAAAACCGTGGCGTGTTTGAAGTTGAACTTACAGAAGAAAACACCGGTATTTCAGATTTGCGAGGGTATTATTACCATTTTGAAATCGAGAGAGCGGGCGAAACAGTGCTCGCACTAGATCCATATGCGAAGTCAATGGCTGCTTGGGATCATACGGATCCACAAGTACCGATTGGGAAAGCGGCAATCGTTGATCCATCAACGATTGGACCAGAGTTAGAATTTGCGGACATTCCAGGGTATGAGAATCGAGAGGACGCGATTATTTATGAAATTCATGTACGTGATTTCACGTCAGATCCTTCGATTTCTGATGAGTTGCAAGCGAGGTTTGGAACGTTTGCTTCTTTTGTTGAAAAGCTCGACTATATTGAAGACCTTGGTGTGACTCACATTCAATTACTACCCGTCATGAGCTACTTTTTTGCTGATGAACTCGGTGCTTCTGAGCGGATGCCCGAGTATGAAGCGAACAATACGAACTATAACTGGGGCTATGACCCTCATAGTTATTTTTCGTTGACGGGGATGTATTCGGAAGACCCTACTGATCCTGAAAAGAGAATTGAAGAATTTAAAAACTTGATTCATGAGATTCATGAGCGTGATATGGGTGTCGTGTTGGATGTTGTTTATAATCATACAGCTCGCGTGGAAATATTCGAAGATTTGGAACCCCACTATTATCACTTTATGGATGCTAATGGCAGCCCGCGCACGAGTTTTGGTGGTGGTAGATTAGGTACAACTCACGAAATGGCCCATCGAATTCTCATCGATTCCATTACGTATTGGGTTGAAGAATTTAACATTGATGGGTTTCGATTTGACATGATGGGTGACCATGATGCGGAAACGATTCAAATGGCATATGACGAAGCAAAAGCACTGAATCCGAACATCTTAATGATTGGAGAAGGTTGGAGAACGTTTGTCGGGGATGAAAACGATCCAGATGTGATGCCAGCTGATCAAGATTGGATGCAACATACAACAGCTGTTGGCTCATTCTCAGATGATTTTCGTAATGAATTGAAATCTGGGTTCGGCAGTGAAGGGGAGCCGAGATTTCTTACTGGTGGCGAGCGAAACATTCAAAGAATTTTTGATAACGTAACGGCACAACCTCACAACTATACCGCTACGAATCCGGGCGACGTCGTTCCATACATTGAAGCACACGATAATTTAACGTTGCATGATGTGATTGCGCTGTCGATTCAAAAAGATCCAGACGAGCATCAACAAGAAATTCAAGAGCGAATTCGACTTGGAAATACGATGGTGTTAACCGCTCAAGGCACGTCATTCCTTCATGCAGGTCAAGAGTATGGCAGAACGAAACAATTCCGAGAGGAGACCGATGAAGCTCCATACAAATCGACGTATATGACAGATGAACAAGGTGAGCCTTTCCACTATCCATATTTCATTCACGATTCGTATGACTCTAGTGATGCGATTAACAAATTCGAGTGGGAAAAAGTGAACGACGAAGAGCAATACCCAGACCATGTGAAAACGAGCGAGTATACGAAAGGGCTAATTGAACTCCGTCGGTCGACGAATGCGTTCTCGCATCATTCCATGGAAGCGATCGAAGAAAATGTGTCACTTATTGATATTCCAGAAATTGGAGAAGAAGATCTCGTCATCGGTTATGAAGCACGTTCGACCGATGATACAGGAGACTACTACGTATTCATCAATGCAGACGAAACAACGAGAACACTTTCGTTAAATGATGTTCGCATTGAGGATGCTCGTGTCATTGTTGACCGTGAAAAGGCAGGAGTGAACGTCATTGATTCACCAACGGGTATGACGTACGTTGACAACACGTTAACGATCGAACCGCTTACCGCTATTGTGCTGCGTGTCGGTGAAGAACATCCTGAACAATCAGCAAAAGAACTACTCAATGAGCTTCATGACAAAACGCGAGAACATATCCAATCAGGAAATGTTCGTGGGTCACTGTCTTCATTACTATCATTGTACACACGACTTGCGCTTCTTTATGAAGCGATCGAGCGAGATGAGTTAGCAACACATTATGTGGACAAGTATGTCCATTACATTACATTGAGCGCTCATGCTAGACAGATTGACGAAGAAACAAAAGAGGAACTATTACACTTGTCAGAGCAGACGATCAAAGCTTTGCAAAAAGAATCTGAATAGCATTCTTTTAAAAGATCAAGGGTGGGTTATCCATCCTTGTTTTTTTGTTCTGCCTTGGTGAAGGCGACACAGTCTCTATCTGTGAAACAACTCATCATCAATGTTTTAGAAACGCATGAATAATTTTCTTCTACATTTTAGAAACTATGTACATCACAGACAGTGAAGTGAGTGTAGAAGGAGGAATGGAAATGTTCAAATGGAGCAAGGCGGTTAGCGTCGCTGTACTTACGATTACGATGATCAGTGCGATGCCTCAAACGAGCGAAGCGTTTTCTGATCAGATTATCCAAAAAGGAGCGACTGGAGACGACGTCATCGAACTTCAAGCAAGGCTTCAATACATTGGCTATTATAATGACACCATTGATGGTGTTTTCGGTTGGGGCACGTATTGGAGTGTCAAAGAGTACCAAGAAGCATTTGGGATGGAAGTGGATGGGCTTGTCGGTGATGATCTTAAAGCAAGGTTAGATAAGACGACGAACTATGATGAAGCTTTCGTGAAAGAAGCGTTGGAGAATGGTCGGAATTTCACCCATTATGGTTCGACGCCTTTGGACATTCAAAAAGGGCCAAAAGGAAGTAAAGGCGGTCAAAGCCAAAGTGAGGGCGATCGTCAACAAGAAGGTGGAGGCACCTCTCAAGCTCCTGAACGTTCAGGAGATAATCAAGATGGAGGTAACCAAGAGAGCCCGCCGCCAAATACTGGTAACAATCAAGGTGGCGAAGGTGATGGTAATGGTGAGCAACTAGAGACAGGTGAAGAACAACCCGAAGAACAAGGTAATGAAGCAAACATTCATAAAGCAACGAATGTCCCAGATGGCTTCTCAGAAAATGATATTCAAATTATGGCAAATGCCGTATACGGAGAAGCACGTGGTGAACCTTATCAAGGGCAAGTGGCAGTTGCCGCTGTTATTATTAACCGAATGAATGATTCTGACTTTCCGAATACAGCAAGCGGTGTCATATTTGAGCCACGGGCATTTACTGCCGTAGCCGACGGTCAAATCTATCTCACGCCAAATGAACAAGCAAGGAAAGCAGTGCTAGATGCGATAAATGGCCAAGACCCGTCAGATGGTGCGACGTATTATTACAACCCACAAACCGCAACATCGCAATGGATTTTCGGTCGACCGACGATTAAACAAATTGGCAAGCACGTGTTTGCTGATTAAGGAGGAAAACAATGTTTCGAGCCATTACGATTGCCGTGTTAGCGGTTGCTCTGCTCGGTACAGGAATTTTTGCCTATCAAGAGCATCAAGAAAAAGAAGCGCTAGCCATTAGTCATGAGAACAACTATCAACGTGCTTTTCATCAGCTAAGTTATCATATGGATCAGCTAGAAGACGAGTTAGGAGCCTCACTTGCGACCAATGGATCTTCCCACTTTACGGGCTCACTCGCAGAAGTTTGGCGAATCTCGTCACTCGCTCATAATGAGATGGGTGAACTGCCGCTTGGGATGATTCCTGTAAATGAAACAGGAGAGTATTTAGCGAATGTCGCTGAGTTCACGTATGAAACTGCGATTCGTGATCGAAATGATGAACCGCTAACTGACGAGGAATATGAAAAGCTGGAGCATTTTTATGAACAGGCAGGGGAAATGAAGCATGACTTGAGAACCGTTCAAGCCCAAGCGCTATCTAATGATATCCGCTGGAGTGATGTTGAGGATGATCTCATTAATGAGCGTGAACCTGCTGAAGGAACGATGGTACACAGTCTAAAAACGATTGACAATAAAGCAAAAGGCTTTTCAGAAAACAACTGGAATGACGACAGTCAGTTTGAAAAAGATGTAAACAAACGACTTGTGAAAACGTTAAAAGGCAAACAAGAAGTAAGTGAAGAAGATGCGAAAGACCGCGCTCGCGCTTTTCTTGGCTTGCCAGAGAATACCGATGCTAACGTTGAACCACTAGGAGAAGGGGTACCTTATGAAGGGTACCAAATTACGATCGAAGACCCAGATGGTGAAAGAAATTACATGCTAGATATGACAAAAAAAGGCGGCTTACCCCTTTGGATGATGCAATCGCGAACGATTACAGAACCAAAAATCAGTCTGAATGAAGCCTCCGAAATTGCGAAAGAGTTTCTTGAAGATAACGGAATTGAGAACGTGCAACTTGTGGATGGTAAGCAGTATGATACGATGGGTGTTTTTGAATTTGTACCCGTGGCTGACGATGTTCGTCTCTACCCAGATGGGTTGTTGCTTGAAGTTGCACTGGACGACGGAGATGTGATTGGTTTTAAAGGAAGCAACTACTTTGCAAACCACCGTGAACGCCATGACCTCTCTCCAGACCTTACGCTAGAAGAGGCATTGGATGAAATTCACCCAAATGTCCAATCACGTGAAGAACATTTGGCGGTCATTGAAAATCAAAGTGGAGAAGAAGTTCTCGTCTATGAGATTTACGGAACGATGAACAACGATACGTACCGAGTGTACATTAATGCAAACAACGGTTTTGAAGAAGATGTGAAACGAATGCAAGCTGCCGAACCCGTCTACGATGTGGATGTAATGTAAACAGAAAAGGTCGTCAAAAGTCTGTAACAGGCTTTTGACGACCTTTTTATTGGTTATTGACGTTGAGGTTTGTGTGTGGGAGGCGCTGCCTATGATCCGTTGTAAGGTACCTGAAATCGGTAAATGTGTACAACACGTTCGTGGTGGCTGTATGTAACCAAAATCCGCCGCCGCAATCATTGAGGTCACTGAAAAAGAGAAGTTTAAAATCATACAACAGTGTTTCGCTTGATATAATAAGAAAATTCCATCAAAGGCCCTGCCTATGATGGAATTTTCTTCCTTTAAGAACAAATTTCAGCAGGAATCCCCACATAGAAAGGCTATATTCCCACATAGACGGTTCTATGATGGGATTCTTAACGATCGTAACGCGCTAAGTTGTTGATATCCCCACATAGATCTGAACAATACGTCGAGTTAACGAGTAACTTAAGAAGAGGGACGTTAATTTTTCAGCGCCCACCAATCATTGAACGTGGGACTAACGCACGTTTCTTCGCTACCGTGAATGTCAGCATCTACGGTACTTGACTCGTTTGTATAGGGGTATTGCTCGGTATGAAAGTAAGGGTGTGGCAGCAACATAGGCCGCCACAATTGAATATATACCATGATGTACGGACGAAGAAGCCGAAAAGAGTGGCTGAGCTCAATAAAAGCGATCTATACGAGTTGATTTATAGAAACTCATTCAGCGACAAGGCCGGGATTTACAATGGAATTTAGCGTCAAATTCAATCACACTCCACATAGACTTGCTGCGTCCGAAAACTGAGCATTGGAGAGGGCGTGGGAGTAAAATCTTACCATAGATGGTTATAAGGTAAGATTTTACTTGTTATACGAGGCGTTTTAATAAGAATCCTCCCATCGGGGCGAGAAATCTTACGATAGAATGACCAATGGTAAGATCTCATCCGAAAACGCTAGCAAAATTGATAAAATCCTACCATAGCAAATCACCACCTTATTCACATCCCACATCGTTTGAGTTAACGAATAACTGCAGTATGGTTCATTTCACTTATATAACAAGGTCAGCACGCTATATAGGATGATTTTAGCATTTTCTTAATTGCACAGTTTGTTGTTGCTTTCCACTGATGTCGGACGGTCGTACTCCATAGCACAAGGGCAACATCGGTGGCGTTTTCTATTAACCCCAGAGTATAAGGACCACATTCCCTCGCCGCTTCGGTGTGCGGAAAGAAGCCCAAATGCCCCATATAGTCATTTTTGTGACACTTGGGATAGAAAAATCATCATTTTAGACGTGGATGTGCACATAAACGGAGTCAACGGTCACAAATCGCGAGATATGTGACCGTTGGAGGCCGAAAGTGCCCGGTTTAAAGGCTCGATTGTCACAAACGTGCCAGGAGATGTACACACTTGCGCGAGGTGGTGACCATTGGTCACGTCTTTTTACCATACAACAAACGTCTTCTGTGTTTCCCACAACTCTTGCAGTAACGAACAACGATCGACATCGAAGTGAAATCAATTTCAACAGTCGATCAAGACCGATCTCTGTCAGCGGATTCAGTTAAATTCTTTCCCTCAACTTATATAGTCTTCAAAGAACAACATTTGCTTACACAGGAGAATCATTATTTAGTATTGACATTTTGTTCATTCAGGCATAGGCTGTTAGAAGATTAATTCCTGAGTAAATCCATCAGATAAAGAGGTGAAATGAATTTGTCTACACATGTTCAACCTATATCAGAACAACATTCAGTTGCTAAACATACGATTGGTTTAAAAAAACCGCAGTTGAATCTCGTCACTTTTGGTCTTATCGCATCTTTTATACTTGCTTTGTATCTCATATTCACCCAGCATTTCGTACAACCTATTCTTCTCGTTATTGGAATTTTACTTGGGTATACGCTCTTTCACGCTAGATTTGGCTTCACATCTGCATTTCGACGACTCGCATCGGTCGGAAATGGACAAGCGCTTCGCGCTCATATGGTCATGCTGGCCATCGCGTGTACACTTTTTGCCCCGATTCTCGCTACAGGCTTTACGTTTTTTGGTGGTGAAGCTACCGGGAACATCTCTCCAGTAGGCGTCAGCTTACTCGTTGGAGCGTTTATCTTCGGAATTGGTATGCAACTTGGCGGAGGTTGTGCGTCTGGAACTTTATATGCAGTAGGTGGCGGACGAAGCGTAATGTTCATCACGCTCCTATTTTTCATCATCGGATCAACCATTGGGGCGAGTCACTTTAACTTTTGGATGGAAGACATGCCCGCATTTGAATCATTTTCCTTGGCGACATCAACAGGTCTTGGATATGGTGGAGCTTGGCTCGTCTCGATGCTCATTTTTGGTGCGGTAGCGGCTGTGACGATAATCATTGAAAAAAAGAAAAACCCACCAAAGATGGCACAAGTGCCAACTGAAAGTGGTTGGAAAAGAATTTTTCGAGGATCATGGCCGTTGTTTGCAGCGGCGATTGTGCTCGCAGTCTTAAACGCGATTACACTGCTCGTTCGTGAAACACCTTGGGGTGTTACGTATGCATTTACACTTTGGGGCTCAAAAGCTGCCGAATTTCTAGGATTTGATGTGCGTGAGTGGGGATTTTGGCAAGGAGATACAGCAGCACTAGATGCCTCTATTTTTGCGGATACGACGTCGGTACTAAACTTCGGTGTCATTCTTGGGGCGTTTCTTGCATCCGCTGCAGGTGGACTGTTTCGCTTCAACAAGATCACGAAAGGGAATGCTTTAGCGTCTGTTATCGGTGGTTTGATGATGGGATATGGCGCAAGGCTAGCATTTGGGTGTAACATCGGCGCATATTTCAGCGGTATTGCATCCTTTAGTGCTCACGGATATATTTGGGGAATTATGGCACTCGGTGGAACATTTTTAGCGTTATATTTACGACCGTTATTCGGACTTGGAGTCCCCAAACAAAAAGACAGCTTTTGCTGACGATCGCCCTTTAGTTCCATTGCTGGAACTAAAGGGCTTTCCTAATGAGCGATTTGTCTTACACCGCTTATTATGGTAAACTTTAGGCAATGTTGGACAACAATAAACAACGAATGAAATTTACATATGGAGAGACGTATGCCAAAGATTAATATCGCAATTGACGGACCTGCGGGCTCTGGCAAAAGTACGGTCGCATTGAAGGTGGCGAACGAATTGCAATATTTGTATATTGATACAGGAGCAATGTACCGTGCGCTCGCCTACCGCGTACTTTTGAATAACATTTCCCCGAGTGATGAAAAAACTATTGATTATGTACTAAAAGATATGAGCTTCACTTTGTCTGGTGATGGGCGCCATATGCTCGTTAATAACGAGCATTTAGGGCAAGAAATTCGCAGTGCTAGTGTGACTCATGCGGTTTCTGAAGTGTCTAGTCACCATAGCGTACGACTTCAGATGCTCGAGCGCCAACAAGAGCTCGCTAAACAAAGAGGTGTCGTTTTGGATGGAAGGGACATTGGCACCCACGTATTACCAGATGCTGAACTTAAGGTTTATTTGTTTGCATCGGTTGATGAACGTGCATCAAGGCGTCATATGGAGAATATCCAAAATGAACAACCATCAGATTTTGAGACGATCCGACAAGAGATCGAACGAAGAGACCATTTAGATACGACTAGGGAATTCGCTCCTTTAAGGCAAGCAGACGATGCGATTCCACTTGACACGACACAACTTTCGATTGAGGATGTCGTTCGGTTTATCTATGAACATGCCCGCGAGAAGGAGCACACATCGTCATGATCTATCGAATTGGACAATTTGCTTGTAGAATTCTGCTTTCTGGTGTTTTCTTTGCATCAATTCAGGGAAAAGAAAATATACCGGCGAATGGTCCGGTGATTATCTGTTCTAATCATAAAAGCAACTTCGATCCTCCGTTGCTTGGATCCTACATTAAACGACCACTTCGGTTTATGGCGAAAGAAGAATTATTCGAGAAAAAAGGATTCGGCACGTTGATTAAGAATCTCGGTGCTTTCCCTGTAAAACGAGGGGCAGGTGATCGAGCTTCGCTGCGGACGGCGCTTGCTGTATTGAAACAAGGAGACATGTTGCTGTTATTTCCGGAAGGGAATCGCTCCAAAACCGATGAGATTGGTGAAGGCTTAGCGGGTGCAGGCTTTTTCGCACTGAAAAGTGATGCAGTTGTTATTCCAGCCTACGTAAAAGGCAAGTACAAGCCATTTAAAAAGGTTGAGCTCACGTATGGACAAGCCGTTCCACTTGATGATTTGCGAGAAGAGAAAGCTTCTGCGAGGCAAGTGACCGACCGGATCATGGATCATATTAAGCAGCTGAAAGAAGAACAGAATTCGAACTAATGTCTGCAACATTCTTCCAAGAAATGGAGAATTTTGTATAGCAATGTTTTTAAAGGGAAGTAAGGAGGCAAAAGACAATGGCTGAAGAAATGAACAATGAATTAGAAGGAATGAAAGATCTTCAAGTGAATGACATCGTTACAGGTAAGGTGACGAAGGTTGAAGAGAAGCAAGCATTCGTTGACGCTGGCTACAAAGTAGACGGGATTGTTCCTATAAGCGAACTATCCAGTTTGCACGTAGAAAAGGTAAGTGATGTAGTTAATACGGGTGACGAGTTAGATCTTAAAGTCATCAAGATCGAAGACGATGAGCTTGTCCTTTCTGTTCGCGGCGCGCGGGCGGAGAAGGCATGGGATGAACTTAAAGCAACGTTTGAGGCAGGAACGCCTATTGAAGCTGAAGTTGCAGAAGTTGTCAAAGGTGGGCTTGTTGTTGATGTTGGTGTACGTGGTTTCATTCCAGCTTCACTCGTTGAGCGTCATTTTGTAGAAGACTTCTCAGACTACAAAGGGCAAACCGTTACGTTAAAAATCGTTGAGTTGGATGCAGAAGAGAACAAATTGATTCTGTCTCGCAGAGCCGTTCTCGACGAAGAAGCGGATGAAAAGAAAAAGCAAGTTCTTGAGAACTTAACAATTGGAGATACGGTAAAAGGATCGGTACAGCGTCTCACTGACTTTGGTGCGTTTGTAGATGTTGGAGGCGTTGACGGCCTCGTTCACATTTCACAAATGGCTCACCATCGCGTTGAATCCCCTGGAGAGATTGTAAAAGAAGGGGAAGAAATCGAAGTGAAAATCTTGGCAGTAGATGCAGACAAAGAGAGAATCTCATTGTCGATTAAGGATACGTTGCCAGGACCTTGGACGACGATTGAAGGCCAATTTCAACCAGGTGACGTCATTGATGGTCAAGTGAAGCGCCTCGTTTCATTTGGAGCGTTCGTTGAAGTGGCTCCTGGAGTGGAAGGTCTCGTTCACATTTCACAAATTGCGAACCGCCATATCGGAACGCCTGGAGAAGTATTGGAAGAAGGTCAAGCTGTTCAAGCGAAGATCTTAGATATCAGTCCTTCTGAACAGCGCATCTCATTGAGCATTCGCGAGTTGGAAGAAAAAGAGACGTCTGATCATAAAGTTCAGCGTGAGTATGAAGCACCTGAAGAAGATCATTCTGGGTTCTCCCTTGGCGACATGATTGGAGACCAACTAAAAAAATACCGTAACGATTAATTACCGCAAACGATCGGCGAATACCAACAGTGGATTCGCCGATTGTTTTGAGAAATAGAGCTCTCCATTCGTAACCCGTACGGTTCTTTCTGCCATTTCTTGTCTATACTGAACAAGAAAAGGGAGGATGCAAATGGAGAGCTTGTTATTTTTTTGGTTTTCATGGATACTTTGGGTACTCATTTCTTTTTTTATGAAAAAAAGCCTTGCCAGATTTTATTTAGCCGCTGCTGTTTTGGTCGGCATGATCGTCTACCCATTATCTTGGTCGGGGGAATCGTACACGGTTCCGTTCGCATTTGGGGTCGCACTCATCATTGCAATCGTGTGGGCGGGTAACGTTCCGAAGAAAAGGTGGCTAGCGCTAATCGTATGTGCGTTATCGCTAATGTTTATGTATGCGGCAATTGAACTGGCGTACTGGTTTAGTCCTGTCATTTTTTATGCGCATGACGTATGGGTGCCTGCAGCGGCAATTTTCTTTTTAACGGTGTTCGTTTATCGCTACCGTGATAGCCGCTATCCACTAGCAATGTTAGCGCTATGCTTTGGGGAATTGCTTACTGGATGGGTGCTCGTTCCATTAAGAGAAGGGCTGTTCATTGCAGACGCTCTCTTTTTCAATCGTTTAACTGCAGTACTCGTTTTGTTTGTCGTATGGCATATGATTGAAAGCCTTGTACAGCGAGCAGGTCAGTATCAACACCACTCCCGCAGAAAGAAAGTGACACTTTCAGCATAGAGGAGTGTCGCGAGTTCAATCTTTGGATTCGTGATTTACATAGAAGAACAGGGGGCATGAATATCTCATGTCAAAAGCAACAGTAGCCATCGTTGGTAGACCTAACGTTGGGAAGTCAACAATTTTTAATCGGATGGTCGGCGAAAGGTTAGCGATCGTCGAAGATAAACCGGGTGTAACGAGAGACCGCCTATATGGACAAGGAGAGTGGTTGAATCGTACGTTTAATGTCATTGACACCGGTGGAATTGACATCGGTGAAGAACCACTCATAGACCAGATGAGAATGCAAGCAGAGATTGCGATTGAGGAAGCAGATAGCATTATTTTCATCGTTAATGGTAGGGAAGGCATCACCCCTCAAGATGAAGAGGTTGCGATGATCTTGAAAAGGTCCAAAAAGCCTGTTGTTGTAGGCGTTAACAAGGTTGATAACCCTGACATGCAAGACTTAATCTATGATTTTTATGAATTTGGGTTCGGTCAACCATTTCCAATATCAGGATCACACGGCATTGGAATCGGAGATATGCTTGATGAAGTGTTTGCCAACTTCCCTGTTCATTTAGAGGACGCTGAGGAAGAATCACTCATTAAAATCGCCGTTATTGGTAGACCAAATGTCGGGAAGTCTTCACTCGTCAATGCAATCTTAGGCGAAGAGCGTGTCATTACGAGTAACATAGCCGGTACGACAAGAGATGCCATTGATACGAACTTTACCCGCGAGGGACAAGACTACAAAATTGTCGACACAGCTGGTATGAGAAAGCGCGGGAAAGTATATGAAAACACAGAGAAGTACAGTGTTCTTCGGGCGATGCGTGCTCTTGAGAGGGCGAATGTCGTGCTTGTCGTCTTAGACGGTGAAGAAGGCGTAATTGAACAAGATAAGAAAATTGCAGGCTATGCGCATGAATCGGGTAGGGCCGTTGTGATTGTAGTGAATAAGTGGGATGCGGTGGAAAAGGATGATCGCACGATGAAAGCGTACACCGAGAACATTCGTGAGACGTTTAGCTACTTGTCGTATGCGCCAATCGTGTTCGTTTCAGCAACGAAGAATCAGCGGATTCATAAATTGCTTCCTGTTGTAAATGAAGTGATGGACAGTCACCAAATGCGGATGCCAACACACGTGATTAATGACGTCATTATGGATGCAGTTTCCCGAAACCCTGCACCTACAGCTGGTGGGATTAAGCGTTTGCGAATTAATTATGCTACTCAAGTTGCCATCGGTCCACCGACATTCGTTGTGTTTGTGAATGATCCAGATTTAATGCACTTTTCCTATCGCAGGTATTTGGAGAATCAATTGCGAGAAGCGTTTTCTTTTGTTGGTACACCACTGAAAATTATTGCGCGTAAGAAAAACGAGTCTTAAGCTTTGGGGGGAGTGGGGAGACGATGGATGTTATTCTTGCAGGGATTATTGCGTATCTTATCGGTTCAATTAGCTTTAGTTACATTTTCGTAAAGAAAATCAAGAAAGTAGACATTCGAAAACACGGCAGTGGAAACGCAGGGGCGACCAACACATTACGTATATTGGGGAAAGGTCCTGCAATACTTGTATTGCTCCTTGATGCGGTGAAAGGGATCGTCGCCGTGCTTCTCGGTTTTTTAATGGAATTGTTGTTCTTATCAAGCGGTCTGTCATTTTTTGATCAGTACTCGGGTTGGACACCTGCAATATGCGGGTTGCTCGCAATACTCGGTCACAATTATCCGGTTTATTATCAATTCAAGGGTGGAAAAGGTGTCGCGACAACAATTGGTGTCATTGCAACGCTCGTTTTCTTTCCGGCAATCTATGTTGGGATTGTTGCGATTTTGGCGATCGTCATCACGAGATATGTGTCGCTTGGATCACTGATCTTTGCTTTTTTCACCCCGTTTACGGTGTTGTTTACGCTTGATCATTATGGTTATCCAATATCATACTTTGCGCTTACTTGTGTTGTTGGGATCATGTCTATTTGGCGGCATCGAACGAACATTCAACGTTTAGTCAAAGGGAATGAAAGTAAAATCGGAGAAAAGTAGTGTGCGGTATTCGCTTGAAAGCTGGAAAGGGATGATGGGGATGAAACAACGTGTAGCAGTTCTTGGTGCGGGAAGTTGGGGGACGGCGCTCGCGATCGTTCTCGCCGACAATGGCCATGATGTTTTAATGTGGGCGAGAAGAGAAGACCAAGTGAATGAAATGAACGATCATCATACGAATGAGAAATATCTTTCCGGTGTTACGCTCCCAAAACAATTGAAGGCGTCTACACATATGGGAGAAGTATTGGCGCATGGGGAAGCGCTATTAATTAGCGTTCCAACGTCTGGGATGAGAGAAGCTGTTCGAGAAATTGTCGCATTCAATAAAACCATTCCATACGTCATTCATGCGTCTAAAGGCATTGAACCGGACACATTACTTAGAGTTTCAGAGTTAATGAAAGATGAGGGTATAGAAAAAGTGACGGAATCAATCGTCTGTCTGTCAGGGCCTAGCCATGCCGAAGAGGTGGCCCGAAGACAGCCGACGACCGTTACGGTTTCATCGGATGATGTTCACGCGACAAAAAGGGCTCAAGACTTGTTTATTAACCAAAACTTTCGCGTGTATACGAATGAAGATTTGACTGGAGTTGAACTTGGCGGGTCTCTCAAAAATGTGATTGCACTCGCTGTTGGACTGGCAGAAGGTCTTGGCTTTGGTGATAACGCAAAAGCGGCGATTATGACGAGAGGGCTTGCGGAGATTACAAGACTTGGCACACGGTTAGGTGCGGATCCGTTAACATTTGCCGGTCTTTCTGGCCTCGGAGATTTGATTGCGACGTGTACGAGCAAGCATAGTCGGAACTGGAGAGCGGGTTTTCAGCTCGGTCAAGGCACGCCGCTCCAAACCGTTTTGGACGATATGGGAATGGTTGTAGAAGGTGTAAAAACGACACGTGCCATGCACCAACTGGCGGCATCACATGAGATTGAGGTGCCAATTACAACGGCGTTGTATGACGTAATCTTTAACGGAGAGCACCCAGAAAGCGCCAGTGAACAATTAATGGGTCGCCTAAAAAAGCATGAGTCTGAAGACTTTTTTAAACATCTAAAAGAATAATCGATCTAAACTTCTGCCTAGAAATCACACCTCAATTCGATCTACATACACTATTCAATAAGAATAGGAAAGTGGGTGTAGATATGAATCAATTTGATTCCATTTTCGATCGGATTCAAAAGGAGTCAAACATGAACCAAAACGATGTATACAACATGGCTAACTCAGTTAGCGGGGCCAACTTGCAAGATGAAGCGACCGTTCGTCAACTCATCCATGATGTATCAAAAATGGCAGGCGTTCCGGTTTCAAAAGAAAAAGAAGACCAGCTCGTTCGCGCGATCACAAATAACGATATTCCTTTAGATTTTAATTCATTGAGTCAACTTTTCAGAGGATAATTGCGTTTAGCTAGGCGTTCGTATAGTGCAGAGACGGATACTGTGCATAGGATACCAGTGAACCACATCCAACAAGGCTCCACCTATTGGAAGAAAGGTTTAGTCAATCGAAGAGCGGATGCTCTTCGATTTTTTGTGGGCTGGATCATGTCTCCTACCTATAGCGAAAGATTTTTGAAAAATGGACAACTGTTGCTATGAACGGTTACTGCGAGACCAATCACCGGTATGCTATAATGGACGAGTGAATTTGAAGGAGGGTACGTTATGACCCCGTTACAATCAATGTGGCTGTCTTTTATCGGGTTGTTTTTAATGTTCTTGGCTGCAGCGGGTGCGCTGTTTGGAAGAGAAAAGTTAAGTGGTGTACTACGTTTTATCGTGCTCAGCTTTTCATTTGTGTGCATTCTCATCGCAGGATTAATCGTGTTGGTCGTGGTCGTTCCTGGATCGCGCGCAACCCTTTGAATATATCTTTGGAGTGAAGCATGGTGCGTATTATAAAACAGCTAGTTCCCATATCGCTGCTCGTTTTACTCGTAGCTTGTGGTGGTGATCCTGAACCGTCATCAGGGACGAGTACAGGAGGCTTTCCATACGAAGAGCAATTGCAATCTGTACAAGCTGGGGTTGATCAGTTTCAAGAACAAAACGGGGTGCTCCCGATTAAAACGTTTGATGAAACGATGACCGACTATGAACGGTATCAAGTCGATTTTCGCCAACTTGTGCCTGGCTATATGCATGATGCTCCTGCGAGTGCATATGAAAATGGGGGCAACTTCTACTACACGTTAATTGATGTCGAAAACGATCCCGAAGTTCGAGTCATTCCAGTACTTGTTATGCATGAAGCGAACCAATTTGAACGAGAAGTAAATGACTACACGAGAACACACGGTTATCCACCGCTAGACGAAATGGTTGCACCTGGCATTTTTGCCCTTGATTATGAAGCTATGGGTTTAGATGAGCAACCGGTTGTATCCAGCCCGTATTTCTCCACGACGTTACCATTGTATTTGGATCGTACAGGTCAAGTGGTGATCGATTACGCGATTGATTTAAACCGAGTATTGCAAGAATATGACGGTGTTCCTGAAGATGAATCAGACATCCGCTCTATACTTACTGATGAGTTTCCGATTGCGCCTGTCTATTCTGTTCCTTATGAACTGGATAACGGAGAACCAAAAATTACAGGCAAAAACGAATAAGGAAATGTTCTAAACCTCTCCTCTCTATCTATATATAGAGTAGAAGAGGTTTTTTGTTTTTGTAAATATTTCGAGAAAACGATCCGCCTGTTCAATCCTTGTCATAAAGAAGTGGACAACATCATAGAATGCAATGACACATATTTTGAAACGGTGGAGTTAATTTTAGATCGGAGGGGATCTCGTGGAGAAAGTGGATATCTTTAAAGATATCGCGGAGCGTACAGGAGGTGATATTTACTTAGGCGTCGTCGGTGCGGTGCGAACAGGTAAATCAACCTTTATCAAGAAGTTCATGGAATTGGTCGTATTGCCATACATGGACAGTGAGGTAGAGCGCGCCCGCACACAAGATGAATTGCCGCAAAGTGCAGCCGGAAAAACGATTATGACGACAGAACCTAAATTTGTACCGAATACGGCTGTTGAGCTACATGTCGATGAAGGTCTCGATGTAAATATAAGACTCGTTGATTGTGTGGGCTATGCCGTTTCGGGAGCGAAAGGGTATGAAGATGAGCACGGACCGAGAATGATTAATACGCCTTGGTACGAAGAACCGATTCCGTTCCAAGAAGCTGCAGAGATTGGAACACGAAAAGTCATTCAAGAACACTCGACGCTTGGTGTTGTTGTCACTTCTGATGGTAGCATCGGGGAATTGCCGAGACATGAATACTTGGAAGCAGAAGAGCGCGTCATTGAAGAGCTAAAGGAAGTTGGCAAGCCGTTTATCGTTATCGTCAACTCCGTTCGACCGTACGCACCAGAAACAGAAGAACTCCGAAGTGATTTGGAGCAGTTGCATGACGTACCTGTACTTTCAATGAGTGTAGAAAGCATGACAGAGCACGATATTAATCGTGTACTAAGAGAAGTGCTCTTTGAGTTTCCGGTGCACGAAGTGAACGTCAATTTACCGAGTTGGGTCATGGTGTTACGCGATGATCACTGGTTAAGAAAAGATTATGAGCGATCTGTGAAAGAGACGGTTCAAGATATTAAACGGTTGCGAGACGTCGATCGCGTCGTCGGTCACTTTGCAGACGAGTTTGAGTTTATTGATACCGCCTCGTTATCAGGTATCGAAATGGGGCAAGGGGTCGCCGATATTGATTTGTATGCGCCTGATGATTTGTATGATGAGATCTTAAAAGAAGTGGTCGGTGTAGAGATTCGAGGGAAAGACCACCTTTTACAACTTATGCAAGATTTCTCCCATGCAAAATCAGAGTATGATCAAGTATCCGAAGCGTTGAAAATGGTTAAACAAACAGGCTATGGTATTGCCGCACCGGCCATTACGGATATGAGTTTGGATGAACCAGAAATCATCCGACAAGGGTCAAGGTTTGGGGTGCGCTTACGAGCGGTTGCTCCGTCCATTCATATGATTAAAGTTGATGTCGAGTCAGAGTTTGCCCCGATTATCGGGACAGAAAAGCAGAGCGAAGAGCTCGTGCGCTACTTGATGCAAGATTTTGAAGAAAACCCGCTTTCCATTTGGAATTCAGATATATTCGGTCGCTCTTTAAACAGCATCGTCCGCGAAGGCATTCAAGCGAAGCTCTCTCTCATGCCTGAAAATGCACGGTATAAGTTAAAAGAAACGCTGGAGAGAATCATTAATGAAGGAAGCGGCGGTCTGATTGCGATTATCTTGTAAGAACAAACTCCCGTTATATAACGGGGGTTTATTTTGTTTTTATTTGATGAGGCTTGACGAAGTGTTACAATAGGATAAGAGGTCATAATTGCTTTATAAAAGGTCCTGTGCTAAAATTTCTAGCGATTAACATGCGATATAGGGGGCCATACGCCATGACGAAATTCGACAAAGAAAAAATTGAATCTGCGGTCCGTCAAATCCTTGAAGCGATCGGAGATGATCCTGGTCGAGAAGGAATTATAGATACACCTGCCCGGGTAGCAAGAATGTATGAAGAAGTATTCGGTGGCATTGGTGAAGATCCTGCTGAGCATCTGAAGACAGTATTTGGAGAAGAGCATGAAGAGCTTGTGCTCGTCAAAGACATTACGTTTTATTCGATGTGTGAACACCACCTACTTCCTTTTTTCGGAAAAGTACACGTAGGTTATATTCCTAAGAATGGTACAGTTACAGGGCTTAGTAAATTGGCACGTGTTGTTGAAACCGTAACGAGAAGGCCACAACTTCAAGAAAGAATTACATCAACCGTAGCCGATGCTTTGGTAGAGACGTTAGATCCGCACGGTGTGATGGTCGTTGTTGAGGCTGAACATATGTGTATGACGATGCGGGGTATTCAAAAGCCTGGCAGCTCGACGGTGACGTCTGCGGTTCGTGGCGTATTCGAAGAAGAGGAGTCTTCGCGTCAAGAAGTATTGTCTCTCATTAAGTATTAGACAGTAAATGCGTAGAGGAGGGATTCTCATGAGTAGTAACAATGACTTCTTTGTCGTTCGGGCAGAAGAAGACGGTGTGAATGTGATTGGTTTAACACGTGGAAATACGACGCGCTTTCATCACTCTGAAAAGCTGGATAAAGGCGAAGTGATGATTGGTCAATTTACAGAGCATACGTCTGCGGTTAAAATTCGCGGCAAGGCGCTTATTCAAACGAGTCACGGAGAAATGTTGACAGAAAGAGAGTAGCAAAATCTAGCTACTTTCTTTCAATTCAGGATCATGGGTTTCCGGAGGGAAGAGTATGCAACAAGCAGAATGGAAAGAAGAAGAGCGGTTTCAATGGATTCAAGATCGATTCGATCGATTAAGCGCTCATCGGTATTTAAACCAACACGTTTCGAAAGTGAGCATCGACCTTGACAAAATGATGCTTTTCACGAATTGTATTGACGCCCCTGAATTGGCTGAAGAAGGTAAGCTGAAGAGGACTACAGCAGCAATGCTAGTAGACGCAGCGCTTACGACTCATCAATACGTCCCATTACATAATGAAGCAAGGGACCGGGAAATTGAAAAGCAATTGACGGTGCTTGCTGGAGATTGGTTTAGTAGTCTTTACTATTCAGAGCTCGCTAAGCTTGAAGACGTGAAACTCGTACGTGTGTTCAGCGGCTCCATCCAAAAAACGAACGACGCGAAGATTCGACTTCATGAGCATGACTGGTCAGGCGTAGATGAATTGGAAAGTCTTGTCACGATTATGGAATCTACACTTATTAAAAACGTCGGTGTCTTTTATAATCACGAGGCTGTGCAACACATCGCGCCTCCTTTTCTAACGTATCGAAGACTACTTGACATGATTGAGCACGCAGAAGAAAAAGAGAACCCCTTCGGTTCAGCGAGGCTATCACCGTTATTTGCCATGGAACCGAGTGGGGAAGTTGGGGATGTATCGGCTGAAGGGATGATCCAGCAACTTCGAATTGTCGCTGAACGTGTATACGTTAAGCTTGAAGAAGCGTATAACACGCATCAAAGCCAACTAACAGATCATCTATCCAATCGCATCGGAGAACTCTTAGCGCATAATCGGGAGGGGTAACAACTGTGGGGAGAACGAATGAAAAACACGTTCATGAAGTGTTTCAATCCATATCAACGAAGTATGACAAAATGAACGGTGTCATCAGCCTGAACATGCATAAGCAATGGCGCCGAGACATTATGAGGCAGATGTCATTGCCCGTTCACGCTCAAGTGCTTGATGTGTGTTGTGGCACAGGAGATTGGACGATTGCCATCGCCAATCAGCTTGAAGGCAAAGGAAAAGTGCACGGTCTTGACTTTAGTGAAAATATGCTCGAAGTCGGCCAAAAAAAAGTCGATGATGAGAAACTAACAAATGTGGAGCTTCTTCATGGAGATGCGACGGAACTGCCATTTGCCGATGAGTCGTTTCACGTTGTCACAATTGGCTTTGGGCTCCGCAATGTACCGGACCCGAAAAAGGCATTGCAAGAAATTCTTCGTGTTCTTAAACCCGGAGGACAAGTACTCTGCCTAGAGACGTCCCACCCAGAGAATGTGTTGTTTAAGCCGTTTTATTCTGTGTATTTTAAACAAGTCATGCCAAGGCTCGGTCGCTGGGTCGCTGGAAGCGGAAAAGAGTATCAGTGGTTGTATGATTCGACCGCAACGTTTCCAAAGAAAAAGGAACTCGCTGAGTGGTTTGTTGATTCTGGTTTTGTTGATGTGAACTACCGAAGCTATGCTGGTGGTGCTGCCGCGGGTCATTGGGGTTTTAAGCGATCAGTTCTTGAGGATGCAATCTATGAATAAACTAAAAACGATTCTCGAAATGATCAAGTTTGAGCATACCGTTTTTGCGCTTCCTTTTGCTTTTTTAGGTGCGATTCTCGGCAGCTTTGTTGAGAATGGTACGTGGCCAACGCTTATGCAAATCTTTTGGATTACCGTTGCCATGATAGGTGCAAGAAGTGCTGCGATGAGTTTAAACCGAGTGATTGATGCAACCATTGATAAACGAAATCCGAGAACGAGCAACCGTGCGATTCCTGCAGGTGAGATTTCGTTCAAAGAAGTGGGCATTTTTATTTCGGTGTCGTTCGTGTTGCTATTTGTAGCTGCATTTCAATTAAACATGTTAGCGGTTTACTTGTTGCCACTTGCGGTTTTCTTTTTAGTCATCTACTCCTATACGAAGCGGTTCACATGGGCGTGTCACTTTATTTTAGGGATGACGATCGCGATTGCACCACTAGGTGGCTGGGTCGGTGCGACTGGCACAATCAGCCCGGTTGCGGTGTTGCTATTTTTAGTCGTGATGTTTTGGACAGCAGGGTTTGATATTATTTATGCGACGCAAGATGCGGATTATGACCGAAGAAATGGTTTGCATTCTGTCCCTGCACGCTTTGGCATTAAACGAGCGTTAATCATTGCTCGTGGTAGTCATATTATTAGTGTAACAGCGCTACTTACGCTCTCATTCATTTCTCCGCTCGGCTGGGTATTTTTCGTTGGGGCGGTCATTTGTGCGGGCATTATGATTTACGAACATAGTCTTGTTAGTCCTAACGATTTATCAAAAGTAAATGTTGCGTTTTTTACGATGAATGGCATCATTAGTCTTTTAATGCTTTTCTTCACGATTGGGGATTTTCTTTTATGAGTGAAAAACGAATCTTTACGGTCGCTATGTCTGGAGCGAGTGGGGCCATTTACGGCATTCGCTTAGTACAACAGCTGCTCTCTAGTGAGCATAAAGTACACTTCGTCATGTCTGAAGCTGCTTGGCAAGTATTTGATTTGGAGGAAGGGCTTGACGTTACGGATCGTGAAGCCTGTTTAGAGCGACTCTTTCCAACTGGAGACTTGCACGTTCATGGGTTGCAAGACTTTCGTGCACCGATTGCGAGTGGTTCTTACAAGAACGACGGAGTGATCGTTGTGCCGTGTTCAATGGGAACGCTCGCAAAGATTGCTTACGGTCATTCAGGAAGCTTGCTAGAGCGAAGTGTTGATGTTGCGCTTAAAGAACAACGGCCATTAATTATTGTACCTAGAGAAACGCCGCTTACGAGTACACATTTGGAGAATATGAAGCGCGTTGCTGATGCCGGTGGAACGGTCATCCCTGCAATGCCTGGCTTTTACCATAAGCCGGAGACGATGGATGATCTCATTGATTTTGTTGTCGGTAAAATTCTCGACCGACTCGATGTAAACCATAGTTTATTTCAACGATGGGGAGAGATGACATGATTAACGTTGGAGAAATTTTGTACACAAATGTCCACCCGTTCTTCTATCATTTGAATCGTGATCAACTCCAGCATGATGTGTCTTTTGTGCCGAGTATTCCTGCGAAGTTGAACGAAGCCATGGCACAAGGTAATATAGACGTAGGAGCCATTTCGTCATTCGCCTATGCACAAAATCACGAAGATTACGTGCTAATGCCTGACCTTGCCGTAGCGGCAAAAGGAGAGGTCGGTTCAATTTTTCTTTTCTCAAAGGTCCCGATTGAACAATTAAACGATAAAAGCATTGCGCTTACGCATAGTTCAGCTACGTCTATCCACTTACTTAAGGTTATTATGCGTAGGTTCTACGAGCATCGTAGGAATACGTATCATACGGTCCCGCCCATTTATGATGAGATGATGTTAAATCATGATGCGTGTTTATTGATCGGTGACGATGCCATCGAAGCAAAGAGAAGAGAAGAACACCAAGTGTACGTATACGATCTTGCTAACCTTTGGACGTCTAACACGTCTTTACCGATGACGTTTGCTGTTTTTGCCATGAGAAAAGACAAGCTCGCCGAAGAGCCGGAAGGCATGAAGCAACTTTTACAGGAATGGAAATCCAGTGAGGCAAAAACGAGACGTAATGGTTATGAAGAGCTCGCTGCCCACGTTTCGAAAGAATATGGTGGACCTCCATCGTTTTGGACACAATACTTTACGAATCTCCGATACCAATTTCAAGAAGAAGACCAAAAGGGTCTGCTTCATTTCTACACACTTCTTTACGAAGAAGGATATTTGCACGATAAAGCCGACGAACTAAAAGTTTGGGATGTCGGTGTTGGGATACACTCCATAACTTGAAGGGGACCTGATGGTCATGAAGCTTGCAGACCTTTATATGTATTTACGAGCGGATATACACAAAATTGAACAAGAAATGAAACAAGCGGTTGAAGGCGCTCATCCTGTGCTAGAAGATGCGACGCTTCAGCTGTTGCAAGCAGGTGGAAAACGAATTCGACCGGTGTTTGTATTGCTTGCTGGCAAGTTTGGCGCTTATGATATTCATCGACTCAAGCATATTGGGGTGTCGTTAGAACTCATTCACATGGCTTCGCTCGTCCATGATGATGTGATCGATGACGCTGAGTTGAGAAGAGGCCAAGAAACGGTTAAAGCGAAATATGACAACCGAGTGGCGATGTACACAGGGGACTATATTTTTGCGAAAGCGGTTGAGAGTGCGGCATTTTTCGATGAACCGAAACTTCATCAAGCGATGTCTCGTGTCATTCACGAAATGGTCGTTGGCGAAATTGAACAGATCCGCTATCAGTATGAATGGGACCAGGATATAAAGACGTACTTTCGCCGAATTAAGCGAAAAACTGCACTGCTCATTGCCGGTAGCTGTGAGCTTGGTGCGATCGCCGTCGGTGCACCTGAATCCTCGCAGCGCGCACTCTATCGTTATGGCTATGAAGTGGGCATGGCTTATCAAATTATTGATGATGTGCTCGACTTTACAGGCACAGAAGAAGAGCTCGGTAAGCCAGCAGGAGGGGATTTACTTCAAGGAAATGTCACGTTGCCTGCGCTCTACGCGATGCACCATGACCCGAGTGTAAAAGAACGTATTACGCGTGCATTTATGGATGGAGAACCCGATGAACAAACGCTCGCTGAACTGCTAACGCTCGTTAAAAACAGCGGAGGTATTGAATACGCTAAAGAACTAAGTGAGCGTTACTTAAACAAAGCGTATCAGACACTTGAAACCTTGCCGCAAATACCTGCTGTACAGTCTCTCTCCGAAATTGCTACATACATTGGTTCCAGGCGTTTTTAGAGGTTTAATCTGTCATCAACTGATGGTATACTAGAACGGGTATGAAAGCCTGTACAGAAGAAAAAGAGGAGTGCAATACAACATGGAACAATCATTTATTATGGTTAAGCCGGATGGCGTAAAGCGTCAACTTATCGGTGAAATTGTTAGCCGCTTTGAAGCTCGTGGCTACGTTTTAAAAGAAGCGAAGCTTATGAACATCTCTAAAGAAACAGCAGAGTCACATTACGGTGAGCATAGCGATAAGCCATTTTTTGGTGAACTCGTTGACTTTATCACTTCTGGTCCTGCGTTCGCGATGATTTGGGAAGGCGAGAATGTTATTCTTAATGCTCGCACGATGATGGGTGCTACGAACCCGAAAGATGCAACACCTGGGACGATCCGTGGTGACTTCGCTGTGAATGTCGGTCAAAACGTTATTCACGGTTCAGACTCACCAGAAAGCGCAACGCGCGAAATTGAACTATTTTTTGGCAAGTAAAGAAAGCAAGAAAACCGGTCAATGGGAATTGACCGGTTTTTACATAAGGGGCCAAACATGACGGAGGATTATGCACGTTTCCAATACGTTGTGAAACAAAAGACAGGGTTGGACCTAACCCTCTACAAAGAAAAGCAAATGAAGCGACGTTTACAAAACTTTTATGAGCGTTACCAGTTTCAGTCTTTTATGGAGTTTTTTGAGCAAGGGTTAGCACGTGACGATAAGCTAGTGCATCAGTTTCTCGATCGTGTGACGATTAATGTGTCAGAATTTTACCGAAATAAAGAGCGCTGGCTTGAATTTGAGCGAGAGATTGTGCCGATATTAAAGGAACAGCATCTGCCATTATCGATATGGTCTGCGGCATGTTCAACAGGTGAAGAACCGTATACACTTTCAATGGTTTTTCACAAACAGTTGCAAGCAAACGACTATCACATATTAGCTACTGACCTCGATCCGACCGTTTTAGAAGCAGCTAAGGTTGGGCAATACTCCGAACGTTCGTTACGCTCACTACATGAAAGAGAGAAGCATTTTGGTTTCCATGAGCGAAACCGAGTGTTTGAAGTGAAAGGACAATTTAAACAACCGATCACTTTTGAACGTCATAATTTACTTCAAGATCGTTACCCTAGTCACGTCGATTTGATTGTTTGTCGCAATGTGCTTATTTATATGACCGATATCGCAAAGCAACAAATCATTACGCAATTTTCAGCAGCGCTTAAGCCTGGTGGCTTTCTTTTTGTCGGTAGTACTGAACAGTTATTTTCACCTGATAAGTACGGGCTTGAGAATTATAAATCATTCATTTATCGTAAGAAAACGAGCTAATGAACGGTTCACTACCGTCTTAAGATGTGATATAATTTACTACATAAAAGCATTAAAGTGAGAGAAATTTTGGAGGTAAGCATATGCGTTTTCTAACAGCCGGAGAATCACACGGCCCCGGATTGACAACGATTGTTGAAGGGGTGCCAGCATCACTACCATTATCAACAGAAGACATTAATAAAGAGTTGAAACGTCGCCAAGGTGGTTACGGCCGTGGACGCAGAATGAAAATTGAAAAGGATCTCGTGTCGATTACGAGTGGTGTTCGCCACGGCAAAACGACAGGAGCCCCGATTACACTGACGGTCACAAATGATGATTGGGTTCATTGGGAACAAGTGATGGGTATTGATCCTGTATCGAGTGAAGATGAGCATCGCGTAAATACAAAGAAATTAACAAGGCCAAGGCCAGGGCACGCCGACCTAAACGGTGCACTGAAATATCGCCATCGTGATATGAGAAATGTATTGGAACGTTCATCTGCACGGGAGACGACGATGCGTGTTGCTGTTGGCAGTGTAGCGAAAAAAATTCTTAGTGAACTTGGAATTACGATCGGTGTTCACGTGTTGAACATAGGAGGCGTCGAAGCGAATGGAGAGTACGCCAATCTCAGTGAGCTAATTGAACGTGCAGAGGCTTCTCCAGTTCGTTGTATCGATGAACAAGCAACTGAAAAGATGAAAGAAGCGATTGATGAAGCGAAAGCGAATGGCGACTCCATCGGTGGAATCGTCCAAGTGGTTGCTGAAGGAATGCCCCCGGGTGTTGGTAGCCACGTTCATTATGATCGTAAGCTGGATGGGAAAATTGCCGGTGCGGTCATGAGCATTAACGCTTTTAAAGGTGCAGAAGTAGGCATTGGATTTGATGCAGCCAATTTGCCTGGAAGTAAAGTCCATGATGAGATTTATTGGACAAAAGAAGATGGATACAGAAGAAGCAGCAATCGCCTTGGTGGATTTGAAGGCGGGATGACAACAGGTATGCCGATCGTCATTAACGGCGTCATGAAACCCATTCCGACGTTGTACAAACCATTAAAGAGTGTAGATATTGATAGTAAGGAAGCGTTTGAGGCGTCGATTGAACGTTCGGATAGTTGTGCAGTGCCAGCAGCGGCGGTTGTTTGTGAGCACGTTGTGGCTTTTGAGCTCGCAAACGGCTTGTTGGAAATGTTTGGTGCCGATCAGTTTGACCGCCTAAAAGAGACAGTTGGCGCATACCGCAAAGAGACGCGAGAGTTTTAGATGGAAGTGCTTGATATTGTTACCGACTCTAAGACGTACCCGATTTATATCGGTGAGGGTGTCACAGAGCAGATTGGAGATCTACTTGTAAAACAGTGGGGAAATGATCGAAAACGGTTGTTTATTCTTACTGATGAAACGGTAGGTCATCTTCATTTGGATACTCTCGAAAAACGTTTGGGAAATTTTTCTGTAACAAGTTGTATCATCTCAGCTGGAGAGGCTTCAAAATCCCTTGATACGTATTCTTACGTTTTAGATGAGATGTTTCAGAGTGAACTAGATCGCAATAGCGCGGTCATTGCTTTTGGGGGCGGTGTGGTCGGTGATTTGGCAGGATTTTGTGCGAGCACTTATATGCGTGGTATTTCCTTCGTGCAAGTGCCTACTACGTTACTCGCTCATGATAGCAGTGTTGGAGGAAAAACGGGTATTAATCACCCCCATGGCAAAAACCTGATCGGTTCCTTCCATCAACCCGATCTTGTCATCTATGACACGCGTTTTCTACGAACAATGCCTGATAGGGAATGGCGCTCAGGGTTTGGTGAAGTGATTAAGCACGGCTACATTCATCACTACGGATTGCTCGGTAGAATTGAAAAAACACTTGCAGGACAAACAGAATGGCAAATTGCCGAACAAGACTTAGCGGACTCAATTCGTGTGAAAGCGAACATCGTTTCTCAAGATGAGAAAGAGCGGGGAGTGCGGGCGTTTTTGAACTTTGGACACACACTCGGCCATTCTCTAGAAGCGAGTTCGGGTTTTGGAAAGTTGTCACACGGAGAGGCAGTCGTTATAGGTATCATTTTCGCGCTGTTTGTTTCCAAACAGCTATACAGCAGGCAAGTTCCCGATGCGAAGAAAGAAAAAGAGCGGTGGCAACAATGTGGCTATCGGTTCGATCAAGTGCTGAGAGTGACAACAGATGAGCTAGTTGAAAAGATGAAGTACGATAAGAAGAATAAAGCGGGGCATATCGGGTTTGTCGTCTTAGAAAAACTGGGGAAACCTCAATTCGTTCAAATCCCAGTAGGAAAGATGCGTGAGCTTATCGATAACTGCAAGGAGGATGTATTCAGTGATTAGAGGAATTCGTGGTGCAACGACGATCGATGCGAACAATGATGAAGAGATATGGAGTCGAACGAAAGACTGCTTACAAGAGATGGTCACGCAAAATGACATTCGCCCAGAAGATGTGGCACACATATGGTTTACGGTTACGCCAGACATCAATGCTGCTTTTCCAGCGAAAGCAGCTCGTTTGTTAGAAGATCCCTCTTGGGCGTACGTTCCGGTTATGTGCGCCACAGAGATTGGTGTGCCAGGTAGTTTAAATCACTGTATTCGCGTGATGATGAGTGTAAACTCATCAAAAAAACAAGCAGACATTCATCATGTATTTCAAAATGATGCGGTGAAACTCCGCCCAGATTTGGTTCAAGGGATTGACAAAAGCGAATAAACATTTTACGCTTACAATAGACGAGAAGCTTTACCCGAGAAGAGACAACGAGATAATGAGATGAGCAGAGTGGAGACGAGTAGAGAAGAGCAGAGCAGAGTACTTAACTGTTAACGAATAATCGCTCATCCTCTTACATGTGGATGGGCGTGTTTATTTTCTACTGCGATTTTTCAATCGATTACCCTCCACTTCTCCATTGACGAGAGGTGAACCCCAAATGATAACTTCGTTTACGACTTTCCAGCAACAATCCGAGAAATACCGACATGTACCTGTCATTCGTCAAATGTTTGTAGACACGATCACCCCAATTGAACTTTATCAGCGTTTAAGCGATGAGGCGGTCTGTTTACTTGAGAGCAATGACGAGTCGTCAGATTGGTCGCATTATTCTTTTATCGGATTGGACCCAGCCTTTGAATTAACCGAAAAAGCAGGCCAGTTTCAATTTACGAGCCGTACAGGTGATTTAATTTTTTCTGAAAAAAATCCGGTCGTTGCTTTTCAACGCGCATTTCAACACGTGAATCCTTGTCCAGGGAAGGAGGCAGACGTACCTTTCCCAGGTGGGGCAGTAGGTGTGCTTCCTTATGACAGTGTGAAACACCTAGAGAAATCCTTAGTGTCTGAAAACGATACAGATGATGAGAGTATTCATTTTGTTTTTTGTCATACGATGATTTGTATTCATCATAAACAATCATCGATCTCAGTTATTCATTACGTTGATACAAGGGAGCAAGACGACGAGCAGGCTCTCTACAATTCAGCGGTTAATAACATCAAAACGCTCGTAGAGCGAATAAATACGTCAGATGAACAATCGTTGCCCGTAGACTTTATTCACCCTGTTTCCCCAGACTGGGCGTCTATTCAATCCAACTATACAAAACGAGAGTTTATGCGAGATGTGGATCGAATTAAGGAATACATTCAAAACGGTGATGTTTTTCAAACCGTGTTATCGCAGCGATTCCGATATGAGACGGGGGTTTCTGCTTTTACGATCTACCGTGTATTGCGTCGAGTGAATCCTTCTCCATACCTTTTCTTCCTCAAAATTGGTGACAAAGAGATCGTTGGAAGTTCTCCGGAGAAGCTTGTTGGTGTTGAGGATGGTCAAGTGGAAATTCATCCGATTGCCGGTACACGAAAGCGCGGATCAACTCAAGCTGAAGATGATCGGTTGAAACAGGAGTTATTGGCATCAGAGAAGGAATGTGCCGAGCATCAGATGCTCGTAGATCTAGCAAGAAACGACATTGGGCGAGTGTCAAAGTATGGAACGATTTACTTGCCGGTGTTAATGGAAATTGGACTGTTTTCCCATGTGATGCACATTATCTCTGTCGTAAGGGGGCAGTTAAACGATAGCACTCATCCCCTCTCTGCATTGATGGCCGGTTTTCCGGCAGGTACGGTGTCTGGGGCACCAAAAGTGCGAGCGATGGAAATTTTAAAGGAGTTAGAGCCTACCAAACGCGGGATCTACTCTGGGGGCATTGCTTACCTCGGGTATAACAATGTCGTAGATTCGTGCATTGCTATTCGGACGATGGTCGTTCGCAATGGAGAAGTTACCGTTCAAGCGGGAGCTGGAGTCGTCGCGGATTCCGTTCCTGAAGAAGAGTACGAAGAGACGAGAAACAAAGCGGCTGCTTTGTTTAGTGCCATTCAGACAGCTGAGAAGATGTATGAGAGAGGAGCGGTAACAAAATGAAAGAGCAATTAACACAATTGATGAGCGGCAAGACTTTTACTGAAAGCGAAGCAGAACGCATCATGTTTGAAATGATGAATGGACAGGTGCCAGAGACACAAATGGCGAGTCTGCTCTCAATTATGAGGTTTCGTGGCGAGAGTGTTGAAGAGTTAACGGGGTTCACTCGAGCAATGAGAGCGAAAGCGAAAGAAGCGTGTCTCGAATATCCGGAGCTTCTCGACACGTGTGGTACTGGTGGCGACCAGAGCTCTACGTTTAATATTTCTACAGCGTCGGCGATCGGTCTAAGTGCCCTCGGTGTAGCGGTTGCAAAACACGGAAATCGCTCCGTCTCATCAAAAAGTGGCAGTGCCGACGTGTTAGAAGCGTTGCAAATGCCTGTCATTCATGAACCAGAACAGTTGAATGGCCAACTTGAGCAATCGAATCTCGCTTTTTTGTACGCACCGCTATATCATAGCGCGATGAAGCACGTTTCCAAAACGAGACAAGAACTTGGGTTTAAGACAATATTTAACTTGCTCGGGCCACTTACAAACCCTGCAAACGCTTGTTACCAAGTGATCGGAGTATTTGACGCGAATTACGGCAAGAAAATGGCGGAAGTGTTAAAGCGACTAGGTACAAAACGGGCATTGTTTGTTACTGGAGAAGATGGGGTTGACGAGATTACGATTACAGGTAAAACAACCGTTACAGAACTTCATAATGGCAACATCCGCTCTTATGAGATTGAGCCCGAAATGTTTGGGTTTAGGAGGCATCCTTTATCAAGCATCCAAGTCGATTCAATTGCTGAAAGTGCCTCGCTTATTCGAAACGTATTCAAAGGTTCAGGTCATGAAGCGGCAAGGTCAGTGCTCGTCATGAATATGGCCGCAGGTTTGTATGTGAGCGGCAAGAGTGAAACACTCGTCGAAGGGGCAACAATTGCCGAGAAATGCCTGAAGGATGGAACGATTGACAATCACTTTCACCAATTAACGAAAAAGGCAGGGGAAACATATGCTTCCTGAAATTGTTCAACGTAAACAAAAAGATTTAGAGCAGTTTATCATGCCAGAATATATGAGAAACAACAAACAACCGCTTAGCCTTAGTACCGCTTTAACAAAAGGCGCAAACAATACAGGTGTTGGCATTATTGCTGAAATAAAAAGAGCGTCACCTTCAAAAGGGTGGATCAAACAAGACTTGGACGTCTCGGGCCGTGCAATTGCCTATGAGAATGGGGGCGCAGACGCTATTTCTGTTCTAACAGACGAGCCGTACTTTAAAGGAAGCAACATCGACCTACAGTCCGTTCGTGCTGCCACCAACCTACCGATCTTAAGAAAAGATTTTATCGTTGATGAGAGACAGATTGAAGAAAGCTACCGGATCGGGGCAGATGCAATCCTTCTAATTGCCGCAGTGCTTAGCGGCTCACAAATCCAGTCCTTTACTGAGAAAGCTCAGCATTTCGGATTGGAAGTACTTGTAGAAGTTCACAACGAGGACGAAATTCAAGAAGTTTTTGCCTATAGTCAACCAGAACTGGTCGGGATTAATAATCGCAACCTAAAAACCTTTGAAACATCCATTGAAAAAACAAAAACGTTGGCAAACTATGTACCGAAAACGTGTACAATTGTTAGTGAAAGTGGTATTCATTCCCGTGAAGATGCTTCGTTTGTTCGTGGTGCAGGTGCAAAGGCTTTACTCGTTGGCGAGCATCTCGTCAAAAGCGGTGACCCGCGTGAGGCGATTAGGGATCTAAAGGCGGGTGCCTCGGAACATGTACATTAAATGTTGTGGAATGATGTCAGAGAAAGACGTTAACGATGCAATTTCTTGTGGTGCTGATGCCGTCGGGTTTATATTTACGAAAAGTCGGCGTCAAGTTCGAAAAGAGGACGTTCGGGACTGGCTTTCTTCATCTAAAGATGCTCCTGTTGACCGCGTAGGCGTGTTTGTGAATGAGTCTGCAGAAACCATTCAATCCGTTATGAATGTAGCGAATTTAGACATTATCCAGTTGCACGGGGAAGAAACGCTCGAAACAGTCCGAGAAGTGAAAGCAGTGACGGGGAAGCGTGTGATTAAAGCGTTCCCACATCAAGGAGATACGCTTCAACAGCTCGGTCACTACGCCGAGGACGTGGACATTTTCCTCATTGATGCAGGCACGAACAGTCAACGAGGAGGGACGGGGAAGGCATTTGATTGGAAGCACGTGCCTCCGTATATTCAATTGGCAAACCGGCTCGGAATACCGATATGGATTGCAGGGGGAATTAATGAGCAGAATGTAGCGACATTATGCGCATACCGACCTGATGGTGTAGACGTATCCAGCGGTATTGAAAAAGATGGTGTAAAAGATAAACCAACAATGCGTAGGCTGATAGGACAGGTGAAAGATCATGGCTAATGAGTATCCAGATGAAAGAGGACGTTTTGGCGACTTTGGCGGAAGGTATGTACCTGAAACGGTAATGGCGGCTTTGGAAGAGCTGCAAGCGGGTTTAGACGAAGCGCTAAAGAGTGATGCGTTTCAAGAGGAGCTAAGAGAAGTGCTTCATGAATATGCGGGTCGGCCGACACCACTTACGTATGCCGATCGGTTAACTGCGGATGTGGGTGGGGCGAAGATTTACTTGAAGCGAGAAGATCTTTTGCATACGGGCGCTCACAAGATTAATAATGCCCTTGGACAAGCGTTACTTGCACAGCGGATGGGCAAGAAGAAAATTGTTGCAGAGACGGGTGCTGGTCAACATGGCGTCGCTACGGCAACAGTTGCTGCCAAGTACGGTTTGTCGTGTAAGATTTTTATGGGTGCGAAAGATATGGAGCGGCAAAAGTTAAACGTTTTTCGCATGCGGCTTTTAGGTGCAGAAGTGATACCGGCAACGAGTGGCAGTCAAACGCTCAAAGATGCGACCAATGAAGCGATTCGCTACTGGGTAGCGAATGTGGAAGACACGATGTACCTCATCGGTTCGGTTGTTGGTCCTCATCCTTACCCGTATATGGTACGAGAGTTTCAGAAGGTCATTGGTGAAGAAGCTAAACGTCAACTTCAACATCATCCAGATGCGGTCTGTGCATGTGTAGGTGGAGGAAGTAATGCGATTGGAATTTTCACACAGTTTCTCGCCGATAAGTCTGTCTCGTTGTACGGAGCAGAAGCTGGAGGGAAAGGCATTGACACCCCCCATCATGCGGCGACGCTTTCTAAAGGAGATCGTGGGGTAATTCACGGAGCACTTACCTATCTAATGCAAGATGATTCCGGCCAAATTATTGAGCCGTACTCCATATCTGCAGGTTTAGACTACCCAGGTATTGGCCCTGAGCATGCTTATTTAAACGATGCTGGGCGTGTTGTGTATGAGGCGGTTACCGACGAAGAAGCAATGGATGCGCTACTTTTACTCACAAGAACAGAAGGGATTTTACCAGCGATTGAAAGTGCCCATGCCCTCGCTCTTGCCATACGAAAAGCAAAGCAAATGCCAAATGATGAGACGATGCTCGTCTGTTTGTCGGGTCGTGGAGATAAAGATGTAGAAACCATTCAACGCGCTGTTGATGAGGGGAAGGAGCAGTGAGGTCATGAAACGTGTCGAACGAGCAGCAAGAGAGGCGAAAGGTCAATTGTTTATCCCGTATATTGTCGCAGGAGACCCAACACCCAAAGCAACGGTAAAACTAGTGAGCATGCTAGAGACTAGTGGAGCCCATATTGTTGAGCTTGGTGTCCCGTACTCAGACCCTCTTGCGGACGGACCAACAATTCAAAATGCAGCCAAACGAGCATTGGATGGGGGAATGTCACTCAAACATGTATTTTCTCTCGTCGAAGACATACGAGCTCGTGGCGTGCATATTCCGATCGTTTTGTTTTGCTATATAAATCCTCTGCTAAAATATGGCATTAAAGACGCAATAAAAAAAGGTAAAGAAGTTGGCGTTGATGGCTGGTTAATTCCAGATTTACCTTTTGAAGAAAATGAAGAAATCAAGCGCACTTGCCATGAGCATGAAACGGAACTAATTTCGTTAGTTGCACCAACGTCCAAACATCGCGTCCAAAAAATTGCTGAGCAAGCGGAAGGGTTCTTATATTGTGTTTCGAGTCTTGGAGTGACAGGTGTAAGAGAATCTTTAGATCCGAATTTAACGGAATTTGTCACGACAGTCGAGCAATATAGCTCGGTGCCGATGGCCGTGGGTTTTGGAATTTCTACACGTGAGCATGTTAAAACCATTCATAGACAAGGTTACGGAGCTGTGGTCGGTTCTAAAATTGTATCAGAGATAAGTGAGCGAAATGAGGCGTTATGTTCCTCACAAAAGCAAGACGAAGCCATCGAAGAAATAAAAACGATTGTTCAATCCCTCGTTTCGTCGTAAACTATAAGGAAAGCTAAATTGATGAGAAGACGAACTGTTCTTCTCTTTTTTTCTTACGAACAGAATATTCGGAAGGTGATGATTATGAAAGTAAAACTAAAGCCAACGGTCGATCATCTCACGCCTTATGAGCCAGGTAGACCTATGGAAGCAGTAAAGGCTGAATATGGACTGACTGAAGTGATTAAACTTGCTTCCAACGAAAATCCTTACGGAGCCTCCAAAGATGTGGAACAGTTCCTTCAAAATCCTTCTCCTTCTCAAATATACCCTGATGGACATGCTGCGAGTTTACGCAAGACTGTCGCTGAACACTTGGATGTTCAGGAAGATCAACTGCTTTTTGGTGCAGGATCAGATGAAGTGATTTTGTTTTTATGCCGTGCCATATTAGGACCAGGCACGAATACGGTCATGGCTACCCCCTCGTTTTCCCAGTACAAGCACAATGCCTCGATTGAAGGCTGTGAAATCATTGAGGTGCCATTGACGTCCTCAGGGGATCATGATTTAGAGCGTATGCTCGCAGCAATAAATGAGGAGACGAGAATTGTTTGGGTATGTAATCCGAACAATCCTTCTGGCAACTATATTAATCAGGACATGTTTTCTTCTTTTATGAAGAAGGTTCCTGATCATGTGCTCGTTGTGAGCGACGAAGCGTATGTGGAATATGTCGAAGCACAAGATTATCCCGATACAATTCCGATGCTTGAAACGTACGACAACCTCCTTATTCTTCGGACATTTTCAAAGATGTACGGTCTTGCAGGATTAAGAATTGGGTACGGGGTCGGTCACCGTGACCTTATTAGTAAGGTTGAACCGCTACGTCCGCCGTTTAATACGACGACGATTGCTCAACAAGCAGCCATGATTGCACTAGCTGATACAGAATTCGTTCAGCAATGTTACGAGAAGAACCGCGCGGAGAAGCAACGGTTGCGGTCTTATTTTGAAGAACAAGGCTATAATGTTTATCCGAGCGAAACGAATTTCTTACTCGTGAACGTTCAAAAAAACGGAAGTGAAGTATTTCAAGAGCTGATGAAGCAAGGAGTGATCGTTCGTTCGGGAGTACCGCTCGGTTTCCCAGAATGCATTCGTTTAACAGTAGGAAGTAAAGAAGAAAATGATACACTGATACGTGCTTTTAACCATTTGTACAGCTAACGTATTGCGTAGTAATTGAAAGGGGAAGCACCTTGAAGAAAACGATTGGAATCATTGGGATGGGACTGATTGGAGGTTCGATTTCATTAGGAATAAAAGCGCGCCACGGGAAAGATGTACACATCGTAGGTGTGGATGTTGACCAGGTCGCAGTAGAAGAAGCGATGAGGTTGGGCGTTATTGATGAAGTAAGCCCAACGGTATCACAATTAGCGAGTGAGGCAGATGTTCTCGTTATCGCTACACCGGTTTCTAAATCTATAGAGATGTTAACGGAAACATTGATGCGTGTGCCCCTTAAAACCGATTTAATTATTACGGACACAGGCAGCACGAAGTCAACCGTTTTGCAAGCAGCTGAACCGCTCGTAAAAAGAGGCGTTACCTTTATTGGGGGACACCCGATGGCAGGCTCTCACAAAAGTGGCGTTCAAGGAGCGAGGCATGACTTGTTCGAAAATGCCTTTTATATCCTCACTCTGCCAAAGCAAGATGAGAAAGAACGAGCCGCTAGTGAAGAGATTCAAAGGCTTTTAGCTGGAACGAATGCTCGCTTTGTAGAAATGGGTCCTGATGAGCACGATGAAGTTGCTGGTAGTGTCAGTCACCTACCGCACATTGTTGCTTCTGCGCTCGTTCATCAATTGCACAAAGTTGAACAAAGCCAGCCGATGATTCGGGACCTTGCAGCAGGAGGATTTCGCGACATTACACGGATTGCGTCGGCGAATCCTGTCATGTGGCGAGATATTTTGTTGCAAAATCGTGAAGTTTTGACACAGATGATGGCAGAGTGGCAGCAAGATATGGAGAGCATCACCGAGCTGATTAGGCAAGGAGATGCTGAATCTTTGTTTTCGTTCTTTGATGGTGCAAAGCGTCACCGCGACGCTCTTCCAGTGAAGACATCTGGTGCCATACCCGCGTTGAAAGATTTGTATGTAGATGTACCCGACCATCCGGGTGTAATCTCGGATGTCACGGGTATTCTTGCTGAGCATGGAATTAGCATTACGAACATTCGAATTATCGAAGCCCGAGAAGACATTATGGGTGTGTTAAGGCTCACCTTCCGCACGACGACTGATCGAGAACGAGGACAAAAATGTCTAGAAAACGAGCATTTTTCAACATATAAAAGTGAGTAGGGGTGGAGACGATGACAACACAAGTGATCCAGCGGGCAAGACCGCTAACAGGAGCAGTCTCTGTTCCTGGGGATAAATCAATTTCACACCGAGCAGTGATGTTCGGAAGCATTGCACATGGGACGACGAGAATACGTGGCTTCTTGCAAGGTGAAGATTGCAAAAGTACTATCCATTGTTTCAGGCAGCTTGGTGTCAACATTCAAGAAGTGGCAGACGAGATTGTCGTTCTAGGAAAAGGGCTTGAAGGTCTTACAGAGCCGAAAAGTCAACTCGATGTCGGAAACTCCGGTACAACGATTCGCCTAATCATGGGCATTCTTGCGGGTGCACCGTTTTTTTCAACAGTTGCAGGGGACGCGTCTATAGCGAAGCGTCCGATGGCAAGGGTGACGGAACCTCTCGTCAGTATGGGGGCGCAAATTTGGGGCAGAGACGAAGCGAACCTTACACCTCTTGCGATCAGAGGAACGAAGCTTCACGGAAAAGACTATACGACTCGTGTCGCAAGTGCACAAGTAAAAAGTAGCATCTTACTTGCAGGTTTGTTTGCTGATGGCCAGACGTCTGTGACTGAGCCTTCCCGCTCAAGAGATCATACTGAGCGCATGCTTGGCGCATTTGGTGCAAAACTTGACGTCCAGGACACGCGAGTGACAATCGCAGGAAACCAAACGCTGCAATCAGCGGATGTAAACGTGCCGGGGGATATATCTTCTGCTGCTTTTTTGCTCGCCGCAGCGACACTCGTACCCGATAGTAAACTTCGCATTAATGAAACGGGCATGAATCCAACTCGCGCTGGGATTATTGATGTATTGAAAGCGATGGGCGGCCAACTAAACATTGAGAATGAGAGAATAGAGAGCGGAGAGCCAGTCGCTGACTTCGTTGTTCACTATGCGAATCTTGTCGGAACGACAATTGATCGCGAGCTCATTCCGAGACTTATTGATGAGATTCCCGTCATTGCCGTCTTAGCAACACAAGCAGAAGGAACAACCATTATCAAAGACGCCGAAGAACTAAAGTATAAAGAAACAAATCGTATTGATACTGTTGTGAACCAGCTAAACGCAATGGGAGCGAATATTGAGGCGACATCTGATGGGATGATCGTTCACGGCCCAACACCTTTGACCGGATGCGAAGTAGAAAGTTTTGGTGATCACCGCATTGCTATGGCATTTGCTGTCGCTGGATTGGTTGCATCAGGGGAAACGATCGTTAATGATGCTGGTGCTGCTGACGTATCATTCCCTAATTTTTTTAAACTGCTTCAAGACGTGCAATCATAACTTTTTGTTGCGTTTTTCGAGCTTGATCAAAAAGAATAGGTTAGAAAGAGATCGCTCTGGGGAGAACGAAAAATGTTCTCCCCGGGCATTTTTTTGAGGCGATAAAAGTTGAACTAAAGTAATTCACTGACTTTCCTTTCCATACGACGGCATAGGAAGATCGGCTGTTCTTTACGATTACAAACAAAACATTTTAAGAAGATAAATTTTGGAAAACCCCTTGACGTTTACAGAATAATGCGTATACTAATAGTTAGCGTATGGTTTCTCTCCACTCCTATCCATAACCTAGAGAATTTTATTTCTCGACCTGAATTGTAAGCGTTTACGCGATGCAATTCAGGTTTTTTTGTGCAATGTTCACGTTGTTGTCGTATTCGATCCGTAGCCATTCTACGGGTTTTTTTGGTATAATAAAGATCCGAAGGTCTAAGGTTGATCGGAATTAAAAACAGATCTAGCGGAATCGGAGGTTTGACATTGCTCGAAAAAGTAGAAGAAGCCATTAAGCGGATTGAGTCTGGGGATGTTGACGAGGGATTATCGCTTCTTCAAGAAGTCGTTTCCCGCGGTGACGCTGAGGCGAGATTTCAAGCAGCTTTCGTCTATCAAGAACTCGGACACGCGAACGAGACGGTTGCGATTGTTGACAATTTATTAGATGAATTCCCAGGTGAGGGGAGTTTGCTTACGCTAAAAGCGGAAGCGGCGATCGACCTTGGTGATGAAGATACGGCCATCGGAAGTTTGGAACAGATCGATGCAAACGATGAAGTTTTTGTAGAATCGCTCATGCTTTTGGCTGATTTGTATCAGTTGCAAGGACTTGAAGAAGTGGCAGAACAGAAGTTGTTATTAGCATATGAGCATGCACCTGATGAAGCGGTTTTATTGGCAGGCATAGGGAGTTACTATGTTGAACGAGGCAACTATCAAAAGGCGATTCCCTTTTTAAAGCAAGCGGTTGCCAATGGGTTTGACCTTGAAGAGGCGAACCTTTCTCTCATGCTCGCAGAAGCTTATAGTGGCACGGGTGCGTTTGAGACGGCATTGTCATATTATGAACAAGCCATCGATGAACGAGCAGAGCCTCGGGCGTTATTTGGCTATGGACTGACAGCACTTCGTGCAGATGATTCAACGCTCGCTATTGAACAGCTGGAAGCTTTAAGAGAGAAAGACCCTGCCTACTCTAGCCTCTATTTACCACTCATTGAGGCATACGAAAAAGAGAATAAAATTGGCTTGGCCAAAGAGGTTGCAGATGCTGGCATTTTGCAAGACGAAGAGAATGAACAATTGTATGTCGTGAAAAGTCGTCTTGAGCAAGATGATCAGCCTGATCTAGCAAAACCGGATCTTTACCGAGCGCTAGAGCTCAATCCAGGTAATTTTCAAGCAGCTAAATCTCTATTGGACCTTCTGTTTGAAGAAGAGGAAACAGAAGAAATGTATCGTGTAATTGAAAAGCTGCGTGATGCTGGGGAAGAAGACCCGCTGTATACGTACTACAAAGGCAAGGCAAAGCACCTTGAAGATGAAGTCGAGGAAGCGCTTGTTTTGTATGAAGAAGTGCGTAATGAAATAAGAAATGACGGAGAAGCTATGGAAGAGTTCGGCTATCTCCTCATCGAAAATGGTAGACGCAAAGACGGATTCGAAGCACTCCGACAAGCCGTCATACTTCAAGAAGACAACGCAGGCTTGGCAGCTTATGTCGAGCGTCTAATACAGGAAGATTAGGAGTGTAACAAGCATGAGATGGCAAACGACTGATGTCGATACGTACCAACAATCTAAGGCTTATGTGGACACGATTCTCGTGCCGCTTGTCCCCGTATCGTTGGATGATGAGATGAGAAGCAAAGTGGCGATGGGGGAGTACATCTCTTTAATTACGATGGAGATGGAGAAACAATTTCGAGGGAGGTTGCTCCAGTTGCCACCCCTTATGTATCCATCAACAGAATCAGAAGAAAGTATTGGAGAGCGTCTTAGTATATGGGTCGATGAATTTCGAACTCATGAAGTGAAGCATGTGATTTGGCTCACTTCGGACCCACGTCTTAAGAAACTAGAAGACGTGGCGCCAGGTCTTTTATTATGGATTCCGCACTTGCCAGTAGAGCACTTGGATCCGAATTATCGCACGAAAACGATACGCGACCAAATGCAACAACTTCTACCTGTCGTCATGGATGAATGGCGGAAAGAAGACGGTCTTGTATAGTTTTCGTAAAATAGCACTGTGAAAAGATTGACATGTCCAAAACGGCTACGCTATCATGTATATGTCTTAGTCTTATAAATGGAACAGGAGCGAATCTTGGTTTGCCGCGTGAAGAGTTTCACAACTGCCCTTGATCACGCTCTGCCACAGTGCAAAGCAAGCATTGATTTTGCAACGTAGGGGGGGAACATAAGTGAGTGAGAAGAACCACAACGTATCTAGACGTCAATTTCTAACTTATACACTCATGGGTGTAGGCGGTTTCATGGGTTCAGCGATGATTATGCCCATGGTTCGTTTTGCGGTAGATCCAATCTTGCGAGCAGAAGCTGCAAGTGATATGTACGAGTTAACTGAAGTTGAGAACCTAACAGATGAACCGCAATCATTTCCGTTATCATTTGAGCAAGATGATGGTTGGGTAACACAACAGGTTGAAGAAACGGTTTGGGCATACCTCGATGGTGAAGATGTTGTTGCATTGTCGCCAGTATGTACACACCTTGGTTGTACGGTAAGTTTTGGAGGAGATGAGAGCAACCCTGATCAGTTCTTCTGCCCTTGCCACTTCGGAAGGTTTGAACAAGACGGAACAAACGTGCCGGGCACACCGCCAACGGAACCGTTGCACCGCTATGAGCACGAAGTTCGCGACGGCATTGTCTATGTCGGGCGGCCACAATCACAACAGTAGGAGGGGCACGACGAATGTTACAACGTATTTACGATTGGATCGACGACCGTATCGATATTACGCCGATCTGGCGTGACATTGCCGATCATGAAGTGCCTGAGCACGTAAACCCGGGTCACCATTTCTCGGCCTTTGTCTACTGCTTTGGTGGTCTGACGTTTTTTACCGTCGTCATCCAAATCCTCTCCGGAATGTTTCTTACAATGTATTACGTTCCGGACATTGTTAATGCACACGCGTCGGTAGAATACTTACAAAGTGAAGTTGCCTTCGGGATGATTGTTCGCGGCATGCACCATTGGGGTGCCAGTGTTGTTATCGTCATGATGTTCCTGCATACTTTACGCGTTTTCTTTACCGGCTCATACAAGAAACCTAGGGAAATTAACTGGGTTGTCGGCGTACTTATCTTTTTCGTGATTTTAGGACTTGGTTTTACGGGATACTTACTACCTTGGGATATGAAGGCTTACTTTGCGACACAAGTAGGACTTGAAATTGCCATAAGTGTTCCGGTCATAGGTGATTTGCTCGGAGAATTACTCGCCGGTGGAGAAATCATTGGTGCACAGACGCTTACACGCTTCTTTGCCATCCATGTGTTCTTCTTACCAGGAGCACTACTCGGTTTAATAGCTGTTCACTTTATTATGATTCGTAGACAGGGCATCTCCGGTCCACTATAGGAATTAGCGAGATTGCCCCTCAATCAACATCAAAGGAGGGGAACAGATGAAACGTGGAAAAGGGATGAAGTTCGTCGGAGATTCCAGAATCCCCGATCGCGAACATCGCATGAAGAATATACCTAAAGATTATTCGGAGTACCCTGGCAAGACAGAAGCATTCTTTCCAAACTATTTGTTAAAAGAATGGCTTGTTGGTGCAGTATTCCTCATTGGGTTCCTTTGTTTAACGATTGCTCATCCAGCACCACTTGAGCAAGAAGCTGACCCGAATGCCACCGGTTATATCCCGGTACCAGACTGGTTCTTCTTATTCCTTTACCAGTTGCTAAAGTATGAAGCAGCCGCAGGAGCCTTCACTGTTTTAGGTACAGTGGTTATCCCAGGTCTTGCGTTCGGTGCGCTAATGCTTGCTCCTTGGCTTGACAAAGGTCCAGAGCGTAGATTATCTAAGCGACCGATTGCCACAGGTATGATGCTTCTAGGTTTTATCTCTGTTGCTTACTTAACATGGGAAGCTGCAGATCAGCACGAATGGGGTGGAGCGGCTTCCATTGACGATGATGTCAGGGAAATTGATACGACCCATCCAGGTTATGATATTTACGTCGAAGAAAGTTGTATTGCCTGTCACGGTGATAATATGGAGGGGACCGCCATGGGACCTGACTTATATGACTTGGCATATGACGAAGAAGGCGTAGCGCAAATCGTTGTTGAAGGAATTGGCGAAATGCCTGCTGTTATTGATGCAGATCAAACAGAAGAAATTGAAACCATTTCTGAATATGTTGTAAGTGGTGGCGGCACGAATGAAGGTGCTGGCGGCGCTGAAGGCGATGAAGACGCAGAAGATACAGATGATGAAGAAGATGAAGATGAAGACGCTGATGAATAAGCGTCCGAAAAAAAGCTGACACGTTTGTCAGCTTTTTTTCTTCATCATTACATAAAGTGAGGATGAAAACATGATAAGAGCGTTGATTCATGTCGTTGGCCATCCGTATGGATTGTGGGCATTATTCTTTATTAATGCATTTGGTACGCTTTATGGTTTTTTATGGTATGAAAGTCAATTGATGGTTACTCCACCGATATTCTTGCCATTTGTGCCAGATAGTCCAACGGCAAGCTTGTTCTTCACGATCGTGCTTGCGGCGTTACTGTTGCGTAAAAACCTTGGACTGATTGAAGCACTTGCAGCGGTCACGTTAATAAAATACGGCATTTGGGCCGTTGTAATGAACGTAGGTGCGGGTGTGATGGGGGCGCCGCTATCGTTCCAAAATTATATGCTCATTGCCTCCCATGCAGGCATGGCTCTTCAAGCATTATTATTTATGCCCTATTTTCGGATTAAGCCATGGCACTTGCTCGTCGCTATGATCTGGACCGTACATAACGACATTATCGATTACGTGTATGGCATGCACCCTGGTGTGCATAGCGTACTCATGCCGTATATTGATCATATCGGCTATTTCACTTTTTGGCTCGGTTTAACAGCTGTTTTCACCACCTATATGTTGAGTATTCGCACCGACCGATACCAATTAAAACTACCGCGAATTTGAATGATGGTCTACTCTTGTCCAATGGCTCATAGGCTAGAATAGTTGGACAAGAGAGGGGGCTCTTTTCGTGCGGGCGTTTATAAGAGTCGTTATTCCCTTTATTTTGGTGTTCGTAGTTTTACATGGAGCAAAGATTGCCGGTGCTGCAGAACGTCAAGATGAGTGGGTGAACATTGATACAAAAGCTGAAGAAATCGTTTTACTTGTAGAAGAGGAAAAGTATGAAGATGCAAGGCTCGTTCTTCGATCATTATCTACACCGCTAACAAGAGCTGACTATGAATCGGCCTCATTAAATATTCATGATATGGGCATCATAATTAGGAATTATGAACGGACCGATGAAGCATTAACAGCTGCGAATATGCCTCATGAGGAGCGTTTGATGGCAGCAGAGCGTTTTTATTATTTAATTGACGCCGTCATCCACCCGCATCAACCCGCTTGGTTGGATACGAGAGAAGACGTTTTTGCGCAGTTAGAAGCGGTGCAACGAGCCTCTAACGAATCTGATCCGACTCGTTTCCAACACGCGTGGAATGAATGGGTCGTCCAGTTTCAAGTGGTGCGTCCAGCGATGATGCTCCGAACATCCCAATCCGAACAAGAAGAAATTAGATCATTACTATCGTTTATGAGCGAGCATAGCCATCGCCTTTACGATGAATCTGAAGCTGAGCCCTTTTTTAAGGCATTAACCTATGAACTTAACCGAATGTATGACATGGAGCCTAAATCGAGTAGCTCGTCGCTGCTTATGGTTATTTTTATCGTCGGTGGTTTCATTGTGACGAGCCTTACTTATGCTGGTTGGAAGAAATATAAAGGTGAAAAAGAGCGTGAGCGAGGCTGATTCTTTGACGAGCGAATGCTTTCTTAATAAAATAGTAATATACCATCCATTATGGAGGTGAATCGCATGTTTAGTGGTTTTTCATTTATTATTTACTTTGCTTTGTTGCTAATTATTCCTCTCTATGCCCAGGCGAGAGTGAAATCAACGTATAGTAAATATTCACAAGTCCAGAATAGCCAAGGATTGACAGGTGCTGAAGTTGCTAGGCGGATTATGGAAGACAATGGCATATATGATGTAACGATTGAGCCTGTTAAGGGTAAGCTTACCGACCATTACGACCCGTCAAAAAAAGCTGTTCGGCTATCTGAAGATAACTATTACGGAACTTCAATTGCCGGTGCTGCAGTTGCTGCACACGAAGTGGGTCACGTCATTCAAGACGCTGAAGATTATAGCTTTATGAGACTGCGTTCGAGGCTTGTACCGTTTGCAAGCATCGGCTCGAACTTCTCATTTATTTTCATACTGGCTGGCATTATTTTGCAAGCACAAGGTCTTTTGCTTGCCGGTATTGTATTTATGGGGGCAGCTGTCTTATTCCAACTCGTTACACTTCCTGTTGAGTTTGATGCCTCTAACCGAGCAATGGGTCAAATGACGGCTTCTGGCATTATTCGAAATGATGAAGAACGAGAGTCAAAGAAAGTATTAAATGCTGCAGCACTCACCTATGTCGCTGGTGCACTCGTTGCAGTGCTAGAACTTGCACGTTTCATTATGATGTATGTAGCTGCAGGTGACGATTAAGTATTTCAAACACCGCAATCGTTAAACACTAACGTTTGCGGTGTTTTTTGATTGAATGGACATACCGATAGCTAAAGTGTGGCATAGTGACTCTAACTCATTCGCTCGACTTGGAGTCATGCCGAGAGAATGAGGAAAAGGGCAGTCATCTTCTCGAGGTAATTATTAGGGACTTGGCGAATTTTTATAGAGTTGCACCTGTTTTGCGCGAACTTCTAGACAAAAGTGGAGAATTGATGCCGGCCGTATGCTCTGAAGAGTATGGTTGCCACAGCGAGCACAACCGAAGCGCAGTGAGGAATGATATCGCCCTTATACACTGGAGTGCCTAGAAAACACGGTGGGTGATTTTTAGCCACCGATGTTGCCCTTTCGCTCTCATGTCGTTGAGATCAAGCACACGGGTCGCTACTTCCAAGTGTTTTATTATCCTTTGTTTTCGGGAAAGGACGAATGTTCAAAGACTACAATACGTTGCACACGATGTGTATGAGTGGGTAGTGAAAGTGAGGGGCTGTGAAGATGTTCGTATCCAAGTTTCGATTCGTTCTCATATTGTTAAGCCTCATGGCAGGTTGTGCACAGGAGGAACAACCAGAGTTAGAACTGGATATTCCGTACGAAGCGAAAGGTGTGACATTTTTCATTTATGGAAATGACGATCAGCCTCACCTTACCCTCGATCGGGACACATCGTTTGCGCTTCGAAATCTCATTAACGACATGGAAGCAGAAAGTGCAGACGTCTTATTAATTGTCGATCCTGATTACATGGTTGACCTAGGTGGAGGATCGGAATTTCGAGTGTATGTTCAGCAGTCGTCCGTATTGTTTTCAAATCATCGTGAACCAGGAGAATTGTATTCAGTGGAGGGGAATATGGCTAAAAACCTTATTCAGCTGCTAAGTGAATCACATGAGCACCCTTAAAAGTGAGAGCAGGCAGAGTAAAAAAGAGCGACTCGATCGCTCTTTTTTTGGATGATATAGGATGAACGAAAGGCATTATTGGACGCCAGGTTGGAGAGGTTGCATCGTGATTTCATACGATTTGACCGTTATGAGAAAACTGTCCTCATATCCCTTTCCGTAGCGAAATTACTCCAATGGTGTATATACCGAGCGGGGCAGGGCAAGCGACTCGATCTCGTGAACATCGATTTGGAACTAGATTGTCGTTCAATTTCTTTAATGTGCTGAATCTGATTCCATAATTGGATGTTTGGAACTAGATGACCATCGATTGGAAGCAGAAAAAGGGAAAACGGTCACATATGAGTGAATCTGGTTCCAATCGGTGATCCTTTGGAAACATTTTTTCCATTTTGCGTTAGAAACTGCTCAGGTCAGTGAAAAAGCACATCACTATTTAAAATCCTCGTTAACCGAAACGAACCATCTCATTCTATGCGGGGGTTCGGGTAACATAGCGCATTGAAAATGTATATGGTCCCATCACTGATGCCAGGCACTGAGCAAGGTGTAGAGCTAAAACTTTAGCTAACTAGACGTCCTAATTGGCACCCCCCGCCTTATCGACACTCCGAGTTTTCTAAGTAAAAGCGAGAGGTCACTAAAAGAAGTGTGTCACTTTCTTCATAACTCACTCATGTGAGACATCCTGTCCAACCTATTTCGAGAGGGTTCATTTTCCAAGCTTTTATCGCCCTCGTCGTAAGACCAAAGGGTTCGGCCGCCCCTCCGCGGTGGTAGATTTTGGGGATTGATATCGCCCCTTATACTCGGGAGTGCCTAGAAAACACGGTGGGTGATTTTTAGCCATCGATGTTGCCCTTGTACTTTGGAGTGCCTAGAAAACACGGAGGGTGATTTTTAGCCACCGATGTTGCCCTTGTACTTTGGAGTGCCTAGAAAACACGGTGGGTGATTTTTAGCCACCGATGTTGCCCTTGTACTTTGGAGTGCAAACTTCCGCCTGCAGTGAAAGTCAAGCACTAAACAGTGCAAACTACGAATCTCTAACGTTTAACTTTATTGATACGGTCGTTTTTCATCATCGAGTGTAAAGCCTTCTCCAGCAACATCTTGTACGTTGGAAATGGTAATAAACGCATGGGGATCGACGTTTTCTACGATCGCCTTTAGTCGAACGGTTTCGTTACGAGCGATTACACAATAAAGAACTTCCTTCTCTTTGCCTGTATATGAGCCTTTTCCTTGCAAGATCGTTGCGCCTCGCTCCATCTCCATGAGAATAGCGTCGGCTACAGCGCCAGTATTTTCAGAGATAATAAATGCCGCTTTGCCAGAATAAGCGCCTTGCTGAATGAAATCAATAACTCTAGCGGCTACAAATACGGCAACGAGGGTGTACATTGCTTGACGGTAGTCTAAGTAAATTAATGATGCGGTAATGACGAGTGCATCAAACATAAACAGTGTTCTCCCCATGCTCCATCCGAAATACTTGAAACCGAGTTTGGCGATAATATCAGCACCGCCAGTTGTACCCCCATAACGAAAGACGATGCCAAGACCTGTTCCAATGAACACGCCTGAAAATAGTGCGGCGAGCGTCAGGTCATCTTGTAACGGAAGCTGAATCACTTGAACTGCTTGAAATATCCATAGAAATAATGACAAGCCGAGGGTGCCGATAATTGTATAAACGAACAAGGTACGCCCGAGCACTCGGTAGCCTAAAATAAACATAGGTATGTTGAGTACAATATTCGATAAGGCAGGGTCAATCGTCCACACGAAATAAAGAATCAGTGTAATTCCGGTAAATCCCCCGTCAGCTAAACTGTTTTCCATGTTAAAATAGACGAGTCCGAATGATACGAGCGCACAACCGAGCAGAATGAAAAAGATCCGCTTTGTATGTATGAGTATGTTTGCCACAGAGCTTCCTCCTACTTTCGGTACTATAGACGTTCATATTATAGTGGAAAACAAGACGAGGAGCAAATCTGCTTCAGTCTACACGATGCGAATGGGTGATACGATGACGTTGAAAACGATGAACGATATGCAAGAAGATGTGGACCGTTATATTGGGCAGTTTAAAGAAGGGTACTTTTCCCCGCTGTCGATGCTTGCGCGGATGACCGAAGAAGTCGGAGAACTTTCCCGAGAAATCAATCACGTATACGGCGAGAAGCCAAAGAAAAATGAAGAAGCCGACAAAAAAATCGAAGAAGAAATGGGCGACATATTGTTTGTGCTCATTTGTTTTGCAAACTCTTTAGATGTGGATTTGTCAGAGAGCTTCGACGAAATTATGCACAAATTTAATACAAGAGATAAAGATCGTTGGACACGCATTGAAGAAAGTGAGGAATCAACATGATACAAATTATACTTGCAGGACCACGAGGCAAAATGGGCAGCGCTGCACGGCAATTGATTGCGAACACTGCCGAGTTTGAGGCGGTGGCGTATGTAGACCGAAAATCAAAAGAAGAGACAGGGTTTGACCCAGAAGGAGTTCCTTTATATACAAGCATTGAAGAATGCTTTAAAGATGATGTGCATGCGGATGTACTCATTGATTTGACGACACCAGAATCAGCTAAAGAAAACTTAAAACAAGCGATTGAATACAACATTCGTCCTGTAATTGGGACGACAGGTTTTAGTGAACAAGAAATTGATGAGTTGCGTAAGCAAACGGAACAAAAAGGCTTGGGGGCGATGATTGTCCCGAACTTCGCGATCGGAGCGGTGCTCATGATGAAGTTCTCACAAATGGCAGCGAAATTTTATGAAGATGTCGAGATTATTGAGCGTCATCATGATCAAAAACTTGATGCGCCTTCAGGAACCGCATTAAAAACAGCTGAACTAATCTCTCAAGTGAGAAACGAGAAAAAGCAAGGGCACCCTGACGAACAAGAAACGTTAGACGGAGCAAGAGGTGGCACGTACCAAGGGATGCCGATTCATAGCGTTCGCCTACCTGGACTTGTCGCCCATCAAGAAGTGATTTTCGGGGGCAATGGTGAGACATTCACATTGCGTCATGATTCAATCGATCGTTATTCGTTTATGCCGGGTGTGAAATTGGCAGTCGAGACGGTTATGTCGGCAAAAACATTGATTTATGGTTTGGAACAAATCATCGACTAGTTGAGGGAGATGTACTCATGAACATTGCACTCATTGCCCATGATAAGAAAAAAGACGATTTGGTTGATTTTGCCATTGCGTACAAACACATTTTAAAAGAGCATGTGTTGTTTGCTACAGGAACGACCGGAATGAGAATTACCGATGAAACAGGCCTTTCTATACAACGATATTTATCAGGTCCCCTCGGTGGTGACCAACAACTCGGTGCTCGTGTGGCAACGAATGGATTGGACTTAGTGCTTTTTTTCCGCGACCCACTAACTGCACAACCTCACGAGCCAGATATTGCAGCGCTCATCCGATTGTGCGATGTTCATCAAGTGCCTATTGCGACGAACATGGGAACCGCAGAAATATTAATTAATGGCATGAAAGACGGTCGCTTTACATTCCGTGAAGTGATGAAGAGAGAGGAAGGATAGCATGCGGCCGTTAAAAATTGGCATCACGTGTTATCCGACGGTTGGCGGGTCTGGCGTCGTTGCGACGGAGCTGGGCATTCGTCTTGCTGAACGGGGACACGAAATCCATTTCATTACGTCCAGCCTGCCGTTTCGACTTCAACAAGTTCATCCAAACATTTTCTTTCATGAAGTGGTTGTCAATCAATATCAAGTGTTTCGCTACCCTCCATATGATTTGACGTTAGCCAGTAAGATGGCAGAAGTTGCTCGAAAACATCAACTTGACCTCTTGCATGTTCACTATGCCGTTCCGCACGCCATTTCTGCTTCTCTTGCCAAAGATATGTTAGATGGGGATGTGAAAGTGATGACTACGCTTCACGGAACGGATATTACGGTGCTTGCAGAAGATCCTTCCTTGGCAAACATCATTGAACATGGCATAAATCGTTCTGATCAAGTGACGGCGGTGTCCGACTTTCTTGTAAAACAAACGTATGACATGCTTGATATTAAAAATTCAATCGACACCGTATATAACTTTGTCGATGAACGAGAGCTTGTTGACGTGAACCGTCAACTCATACGCGAACAATTCAACATCCAAGATGACGAAAAAGTGATCGTACATATGTCGAACTTTCGCGGTGTGAAACGCGTGGATGATGTAATTCGTGCCTTTGCGCTTATTCAGAGCCAAGTGAAAAGTAAACTCTATCTGATCGGTGACGGTCCAGACCGACATGTGATGGAGACACTCGTGAAATCTTTAGGGTTAGATGATTGTGTATTCTTTTTAGGAAATCAAATGCAAGTGTTTCAACTCTTGGCAATCGGAGATGTGAAACTGCTACTATCTGAAAAAGAAAGCTTTGGACTGGCAGCGTTAGAAGCAATGAGTGTCGGGGTTCCAGTCATCGGTGCAAACATCGGTGGCATCTCCGAAGTCGTCGTGCACGAAGAAACGGGCATCATTGTGCCTGTGTACGAATACGAGCAGGCAGCTGAAGAGGCTGTACGATTGCTCGCGGATAAACAAACTTGGCAACGATACTCAGCGAATAGCAGAAAACGAGCGCTTACGAACTTTAGTAAAGATGTGATTGTCCCACAATACGAAGCACTATATTATCGGATGTTACAAGATGCCTGCCATTAATCATCCGTTTCAGCCGTTGTTTGCCCTTCTTCGAGCGGATGAATTTGAAGTGTACGTCGTTGGCGGTGCGGTGAGAGATTGGCTACAAGGAACGTGCCCAAAAGATGTTGACATGGTAACCAATGAACCGCTGTCATCTTTGGATGAGCGGATTGAAGGAGCGGCACTCATTGCAACAAAAGTGCCGCTCCTTCATTTTAAACGAGACGTGTCGGTCGATGTAAGCCAATGGGAAGGGACAAACATCGTCTCTCATCTACGACAACGTGATTTCACAATGAATGCGATGGCTATTGACGTTTCGGGGAATGTCATTGATCCACTAGATGGTAGAATAGCACTCGAGCAAAAAACCTTACAGCTTGCTTCCCCAAAAAGCTTGTATACAGATCCAGTCCGTATTTTACGAGCGTTTCGTTTCAGGGCGGCATCCGGGTTTATCATTTCTGCGGAAACGATGAGCGCCATTCGTACAGAGAAATACAAACTGCGCGATGTTGCAAAAGAGCGGATCGGGTTGGAAATGAGGAAAATAATCACGAGTTCAAATGCAGAAGCGGTTCTTAATGAACTAGATCATGAACACGTGTTGCCGTACATTTTTCCCGAGTATACGAAAACAAGCCCCCTCTCGTTTTATGGTGTGAAAGAGGAGTGGGAGCGGTGGTTGCTTTTATCCGATCAATGGAAAGTAAATATGACCCCTGTGTTTCGAAAATGGGGACTGGCTACTTCTGTTGTACGCGCGTATCACATACGGCATCGGTTGATGCAAAGCGTACGAACACACGCACCGTCTAAAAAAGAAATTTACACATATGGGGTGCACGTACATCTGCAAGTGGACCGGCTAGTGAGTACTGTAGATGAGCAGTTCACTTCAAAAGAGGAACAAATTAAGCAATTAGCAAACCTTATCCCAATTGAGACACGAAAAGATCTTTTGTTACAGCCTAGAGAGTTATTGACCCATTTTCAACGTACACCAGGTCGTTGGCTCGGACTGATGATGGAGCGGTTGGAAAGCGAAGTTGTTGAAGGAACATTAAAAAACGATAAACAAACCTTATGGCAAAGGGCAAAGGAGCTGGATGATGAAAACTAAATTGCTGGAACTGCTTGAAGATGCCAATCGAACGTACCGTTCAGGTCAAGAAATTAGTGATCATTTGAACGTATCAAGAACGGCGGTGTGGAAGCATATTGAATCATTACGCCAAGAAGGGTATGGAATTGAAGCGGTACCTCGTCGTGGCTATCGGCTTGTTTCGCGTCCCAATACGCTCAATGAGTCTGAAGTGCGAAAAGGGCTTAAGACGAAGCATATCGGTCAAACCGTCCGCTATGAGCCTGTCGTCTCCTCTACACAAGATGTGATGAAGGAATGGTACAAACAAGGGGCTGTGCACGGGGCAGTGGTTACGACAGAAGAACAAACGAGCGGCAGAGGGCGAATGAGTCGACCTTGGCAGGCCCCTCAATCCAAAGGCATTATGTTTTCGTTACTCGTAACCCCGCACCTTCCACTGCACACAGCTCCCCAACTGACATTGGTGACGGCTGTAGCCGTTGCAAAAGCGTGTGAAAAGGTAGCAAATGTGAGTGTGAGCATTAAGTGGCCGAATGATTTGTACATCGGTTCAAAGAAGATTGCCGGCATTCTAACAGAGGTGCAAGCTGAAGGAAGTCGTGTGGAAATGATGGTTGCGGGCATTGGATTGAATGTGAATGAAACGACTCAAGAGATGGTGGAGAGAGGCTTAGAGCAAAAAGCTTCTTCGCTCTACATTGAGACGAAACAATCTTGGAATCGAAAGCAATTGCTTCAAGCGATCTTTTCCGAGTTTGAACTCGAGTATGAACGTTGGATTAAAGAAGGGTTTCAAAGCATTCGTAATGAATGGGAAAGGCGGGCGTTGCTTTACGGTCAGACAGTGACGGTAACGGATCAGCACCGTGTCGTTAAAGGTAAGATGGTCGGCATTACAGATGATGGTGTTCTCAAGTTGGAAGACGAGACAGGAGTTGAACGGCTCATTTATAGTGGGGATCTACAATAGAACCGTGCGGTTGTTTTTGCTATACTGAAGGTGTATGAAATGATGGCATCCATTACGGAGCTGTACATGGTTTACCGGTAAATGTAAGTAGTAAATCTGCCTTGATCACTGTTGACAGGGACGGAGGGAACGAGATGACCCATCAGACGCTCCCTCTAATTATGGGAGGGATAAGACAATGAAGCAAACGATTGATTTTTTGAAGATGAAGCAAAATGAAGAGATGATTTCTATGATGACGGCTTATGATGCACCGACGGGGCGAATCGTTGAAGAAGCAGACGTTGATATGATTCTCGTCGGTGATTCTGTCGGCATGGTTGTTCACGGTTATGACGGAACACAACCTGTAACGCTAGATGACATGGTTTTGCATACCCGTGCAGTACGGCGAGGGGCAAAGGATACGTTTATAGTAGCGGATTTGCCGTTTATGACTTATCATGGGTCCATAAGTGAGACCGTAGGGAATGCGCGAACGATGATTCAACAAGGCGGAGCTCATGCGGTAAAGCTTGAAGGTTGCACCGATTTGATGGTGGAAAGTATCGAGCAGTTAACCGCAGGAGGTGTGGCAGTCATGGGTCACCTCGGCCTAACGCCGCAGTCAAGTACTGTACTCGGTGGTTTTAAAGTTCAAGGTCGTAGTCAAGAAGAAGAGGCTCGGATCGTTGCTGAAAGTAAGCGAATTGCTGAAGCCGGTGCATTCGCTCTTGTATTAGAGTGCGTGCCTCAAGTCGTCACGAATCGTGTTCGAGAAGCCGTTGAGATTCCAGTTATTGGTATTGGTGCAGGGATTGCTGATGGGCAAGTGCTTGTCTTCCATGATTGTGTCGGAATAACCACAGGTAAACTGCCGAAATTCGTGAAAACCTACGCCAACGTTTATGATCAGATGAAAGAGGCGGTACAGCTGTATCATCATGAAGTGAAAACGGGTGCTTTTCCAACAGAAGCCCACACGTTCTCAGCAAGAAAACAAGGGGCAAAACAATGAAAATTGTCCGTTCAAAGTCAGAGTTTCAACAAACTCGTAGCCGGCTGCAAGGAGTCGTTGGCCTTGTGCCGACGATGGGAGCCCTTCATGAAGGTCACCTATCTCTCATTCGTCAAGCCAAGCAAGAAGCCGATCAAGTCGTCGTTACGATTTTCATAAACCCTTTACAGTTTGGTGAAGGAGAAGATTATGAGACGTACCCCCGTACCCCGGAAGTGGATCTTGAGAAAGCTCAATCTGCGGGCGCGGACGTTGTTTGGCTTCCAGAAGTTCATGATCTTTACGAGCAAAAACAAACCTTGATGATCGATGTGGGTGAATTAGGCGAAGAGCTGTGTGGGAAGAATCGCCCTGGACATTTTAACGGTATGGCGACGGTAGTGATGAAATTTTTACAAATCATTCGTCCAGATCGTGCTTATTTCGGTCAAAAAGATGCCCAGCAGCTTGCGATCATCAAGCAGATGGCTACCGATTTTCTAATCAATACTACGATCGTTGGTGGTCCGACCGTTCGAGACCACGACGGCTTGGCCTTATCTTCAAGAAATCAATATTTAACTGAACAAGAACGAAAAGATGCACCAGGGCTTTACCAAACGCTTAAAAAAGGTGTCGCTGAATTGAAAGAAAACAACAGCCGAAAAGACGTACTAAAAAGAGTGACGGATGCGTTAAGCAACATGGAAGCAAGCGTTGAGTATGTTGAACTAAAAGCATTTCCAACTCTTCAAGCGTCAACGAATGAGTTGCCGGGTGGCGAGTACGTAATAGCAGCTGCGATTCGCTACTCAAAAGCTAGGCTGATCGATAATATCATTTTTACTGTGGAGTAATGGGTAGGAGGATTTTATGAATGTAGACCGTTATGTCGTAATCGATGTAGAAACGACGGGCAACCGTCCGACAGCAGGAGATCAGATCATAGAAGTCGGCATGACGGTGATCGAAAAGATGAAAGTGGTGCACACGTTTTCCTCGCTCGTCTATACGGACCGTAATATTCCACTTTTCATTGAGCAGCTGACAGGTATACGAAGCGAGGATCTTCAAGATGCTCCGTCATTTGAAGCGATTGTTCCTGAGCTTCTCCAAGCATTGGATGGAAGTTGCTTTGTCGCTCACCGGGCAGATTTTGATTTGCAGTTTATTAACGTCGCTCTAGAAAATGCGGGCTATTCACCTTTTGAAGGTCCAGTTTTGGACACGGTAGAAATGGCTCGGATGGTGTATCCGACCCTCGATAGTTACCGGCTATCGGCGATTGCACAACATTTCTCTTTCGGTCATAACGCCCCACACAGGGCGGGGAGTGATGCCCATGTGACTGCAGAAATACTCATAAAAATGGAAGAGAAGCTACGCTCATTACCAAAAGCAACTGTCATGAAGATGGAGCCATTTACAGCGGGGATGAGTTCCGGATTACAACAGTTAGTGTACGACTGTTTAAAAGACGCGCGCGAACAAGCACCGGACCCGAATGTTCAGTATGTCCGAAGCTTTCCGGTAAAACATATCGAGCTTGAGCTGGAAGGTGCTGTGAAATCCGGACCGTTTTCTGGAGATACATTTTACGGGGAAAAAGGCTCATTACATCAAGTGATCCAAAATTATGAGCCTCGTGGCTCGCAACAGCAAATGGCTGAAGCGGTTTGGCAAGCGTTCGAAAACGAACAACACTTGCTCGTTGAAGCTGCAACAGGTACAGGTAAAACGATGGCTTACTTGTATCCAGCATTCGTAAAAAGTGTTGAGGAGAATTTGCCAGTCGTCATTGCGACCGATACGATTGCCTTGCAACAGCAGATTCTTGAAAACGATGTACCTAAGTTGGAGCGAGCGCTAGGGACAACGGTAAAAACAGCTCTTTTAAAAGGAAGAGACCATTATCTATGTGTGCAGAAGTTTGAACATTTCCTAGAGCGTATGCCTGCACACTATGATGAGCAGCTAATGGCTTGTCAACTACTCGTATGGCTTACTGAAACCGAAACTGGCGATGTAGAGGAACTGAATTTGCCTAGTGGAGGGCGAGCCCTTTGGGATGAGCTAAAGAGTGATCCGCATACGTGTGTCGGTGCGGAGTGCGCGTATTGGCACCAGTGTTTCTATTACAAAGCGTTGGAGCGCGCAAAGACGGCTCAACTCATTATTACGAATCACGCCCTTTTGTTTGCTGATCGTTTTTCGAGGCATCAACTGCTTCCAGAATTCCAGTATGCGATCATCGATGAGGCTCATCAAATTGAGGAGACAGCAGGTCGGCATCTCGGCCGTCGCTCAAGCTATCAAGCTCTCGTTCGATGGACGGGTCGGTGGGGACTTCAAGATCGAGAAGGGTTGTTCAGTGAAATTGAGTTGGCCAATCGGACTGAAGATACAAAAGCGTTGTCGAGTGAATGGCTAAAGAATCGTAAATCTGAACTTATCGGTTTGCAACAAGAATGGTTACAGTTATTTCATCAATTGCAAGCCGTCGCAAGTGGGTCTGTCGATCCGGTCGTACGTTACCGGCCTTCTCAATTTCAAGGTCGTGGGGTTGAGGATACGATAAGGCGGGTTGATCTGCTCGTTGATCAAACGCTCCACTCTTGGAACCAAGCCATTGAAGCGTTAGATGAAAAAGACCGTGAGCAAGTGTTATGGAAAAAGGTAAGGCATTTGCTAGATGATCTTAAAGATGAGCATGATCAACTTTCATTTCTACTCGTAGAAGAGCACGAACAGCATGTGTATTGGATGGAAACCGACCGTGATAAGCGAGCAGATCGGATTCGTTTAACCGAAAGGCCAGTCCAAATTGGTAAGCAATTAGATGAACAACTGTTTACGTGTACAAAAAGCATCATATTTACATCCGCTACTTTGACTGTAAAAGGGTCCTTTCAATACATGATGGATGAAATTGGCCTCACGAATAATCAAACCGATACGCTCGTTGTAAAATCACCTTTTTCCTATGAAAATCAAGCAGAATTGCTCATACCAAGTGACTTTCCTGATGTAAAAAATGAGGAACAGTTTGTGAGTAGCGTTACTGAGTTCATATCCATGCTCACAAGTGCTGTTAATGGACGCATGCTCGTCTTATTTACCTCATATGAAATGCTCCAAAAAACGTATGAACAATTAAAGCCATATATCGAGGACCTAAACTATTCCGTATTCACTCAAGGAGCAAACGGCGAGCAGCGTGGGAAGCTCATTAAGAAATTCAAAAAGCATGAACGCTCCATTCTTATGGGCACGAGCACGTTTTGGGAAGGGATTGATTTGCCTGGAGACGACGTGTCTGCCCTCATTATCGTAAGACTACCGTTTACGCCGCCGAATGACCCGGTATATACAGCAAAAGCAAATGAGCTTAATAAAAACCGAAAAAACTCGTTTATGAATCTAGCGATTCCAAAAGCCGTCCTCCGATTTAAACAAGGGTTTGGTCGATTGATTCGTACGAGTACAGACCGAGGGCTTGTGTTTGTTCTAGACAAACGTTTAATCGAGGCGAGGTACGGCAAAAGTTTCATCGATTCATTGCCAAACGTACCGGTCACATTCACCGGTACTGACAAAGTATTGGACATTGCTAACGATTTTTACGCTGAAAAAGGAGACCGATAAAATGAGTGATCTCGTGATAAAAGATATGAGCATTATCGACGGCGAGACAGTCATTGAACAAGGGTATGTTGTAATTAGAGAGGGGCAGTTCCAAGAAGTAAGAGCTGGTGACTATGAAACGAATTCAAACACGCGTACACATGTGATCAGTGGAAAAGGGAAAATGATGATACCTGGGCTTGTGAACACACATACCCACTCACCGATGACCCTTCTACGAGGTTGGAGCGATGACCTTGAGCTTGAAAGATGGCTCAGTGAGAAGATCTGGCCTGCTGAAGCACAAATGACCGAACAGATGAGTGAAGTGGGGACGAATCTTGCTCTAGTCGAAATGATTCGATCTGGCACGACGATGTTTTCGGATATGTATCACTTAAACCGTGAAGGCACAGCGAAAGCCGTAGAAGAAACAGGCATGAAAGCATTGCTAACACGTGGAATAATTACGATGTTTGATAGTGCTAGTGTGGCAAGCGAGAAATTGCACAAAGCGGTCGACTATGCAAAACGGTGTAATGCCTCATCGACGAGGCGCCTGAAAGGTGGGTTGTTCCCACATGCGGTATATACGAACCGTTTCACATTTTTAGAAGATGTGAGGGAAGCGGCGACCAAAGAGCAATTGCCAATCCAGCTACACATGAGTGAAACAAAAAAAGAAGTCGCAGACCACTTGCGGACGTATGGCATGCGTCCCGCTGAACATCTTCTTACTGGGGGCATTTTGTCAGAAGGCGATTTGCTCGTGCACGCGGTCCATGTGGATGAGGACGAAATCACGCTAATGAACGATAAAAACGTGAACGTTTCTCACAATCCATTGAGTAACCTTAAACTCGGGTCGGGCATTGCCCCGATCCCACACATGCATCGTCAAGGCGTTGGGATCTCGTTAGGGACGGATAGTGCAGCGTCAAACAATACGTTGGATATATTTGCAGAAATGCGCCAAGCGGCGATGCTCCATAAAGGAAATTTGCAGTCTGCTGAAGTCATTTCCAGCCAAGAGGCGTTAAGGATGGCTACAGTGAACGGTGCTAAGGCGCTTGGCTTTTTAGATAGTGGCTTGATTCAAGCGGGGTACGCAGCGGACTTCATTATGATTGATACACGCTCTGCACACCTTCAACCGCTTACGATTGATCCAGCAACAATCGTCTACGCCGCAGGCAAATGCGATGTGAGCGACGTGTATGTGAATGGTCGTCCATTAATGACGAACAAAGAATTGCTCACGATTGACGAAGAACGAGTCTTGTATGATGCCAATCGCGCGAGAAAACAGTTGGTTGAATCGAGCAACTAAGAGGGGGCGTCTGTATGTTAAAGATTGGTGCGATTAGTGTAGGGGCTGTTGTGCTCGTATTGTCAGTCATGCTTTTCGGCGTTCATTCTTCAGCACTCGGCGATATAAATGACAAGAAAAAAGAGATGGAAACCCGCATAATGCATGAAGATGAAGTCGCAAACGTCGTGTATTTTGACCATCATTACGGGGACGAGATGACGGCGAATGCGCTTGTTGATCTCCAAGACTCTCAGCAAGAAGTATGGATGTTTAATGAATCATACGAGCGCTTTGATCGGATCGCCGCTGATCAATTTATAACGAAAGAACAGGCGTGGAGCGTTGTCGAAGAAGAGGCGTCTTCGATTGATGAACAACGAGGTGTCACACTCGGTTTATTGGACGGGGCGTATGTATACGAAGTCATTTATATTGATGAAGAAGACGGTCACATTTATCATTATGTAGATGCCGAGTCAGGAAGTACGAATCAAGTATTAAGACTGCCATAAATCGGGAAATTCAACATCTTCGCTTGAAGTTCGACCGCTCGTCTCGTAAACTAGATAAGTAATGAATTGAGATGTGTATCAATGAAAACAGATGGAATTTTGAAGGGAGTTACCGTACGTGAAACCTACGATTCACAGCATCGGTCAATTTGAAAGCCAAGAAGTGACACTCGGTTGTTGGCTGAGCAATAAAAGATCCAGCGGAAAGATTGCTTTTCTACAACTTCGAGATGGGACAGGCTTTATTCAAGGCGTTGTCGTTAAAAGCGAAGTCGGAGAAGAATTGTTTCAACAAGTTAAAGGGCTTGGGCAAGAGAGTGCTCTCTATGTGACAGGTCAAGTGCAAAAGGATGATCGTGCCCCGAGTGGCTTTGAACTCACCGTCACAGGTGTGGAAGTGATTCAAGAAGCGGTTGACTATCCGATTACACCAAAAGATCATGGAACAGAGTTTCTCATGGATCATCGTCATTTGTGGATTCGTTCGAGCAAACAGCATGCTGTTCTTAGAATTCGCGATATTATTATTCAAGCGACGCATCGCTTTTATCATGAGAATGGATTTACGAAAGTGGACCCACCCATTCTTACTGCGAACTCAGCAGAAGGGACGACGGAGTTGTTCCATACGAAGTATTTTGATGAGGACGCGTTCCTTTCACAATCTGGACAGTTGTACATGGAAGCCGCAGCGATGGCTTTTCAACGCGTATACTCGTTTGGGCCGACATTTAGAGCTGAAAAATCAAAGACCCGCAGGCATCTCATTGAATTTTGGATGATTGAACCAGAGATGGCGTTTTGTGATCACGAAGAAAGCTTAGAAATCCAAGAGGCGTACGTTACGTACATTGTAGATGCGGTACTACGTGAAGGACAAAAAGAATTAAAAACTCTCGAGCGCGACATCGCTCAGCTTGAAAAGATTCGTGCACCGTTTGCACGTTTGACGTACAGCGAAGCGATTCAACGTTTACAAGATAAAGGTTATGAGATTCAGTGGGGAGAAGATCTCGGGTCACCGCATGAGACAGAGCTTGCGAACCAGTTTGACACGCCAGTGTTTATTACACATTGGCCAAAAGAGATCAAAGCGTTCTATATGAAGCCAGACCCTGAGAATGAAGATTTGGTTCTTTGTGCTGACTTGATTGCGCCAGAAGGTTACGGGGAAATTATTGGGGGTAGTCAACGAATTGATGATTATAAACTGATGGATGAACGCTTCAAAGAACATCAGTTGTCAGAAGATGCATACCGCTGGTATAAAGAGCTTAGACAATACGGTAGTGTTCCTCATTCAGGATTTGGACTCGGATTAGAAAGAACGGTTGCTTGGCTTAGCGGAACAGAGCATGTTCGTGAGACGATTCCATTTCCACGTTTGCTTAATCGTTTGTATCCATAAACCGGATACTCCCATCTCCTCGTCCGCCGGAGGAGATGGTTTTTTTTCAAAGAGGTAAGGATGTAAGAGGTGAAACCAATGAATAAAAATGTCATGATTGATCTGCTGGAACAAGGTCAAGTATCCATTCCAGTTGTGTTTTTAGATTACTACGACGCACTAGGCATCCACGAGAAAGACATGATGCTTCTGTTGCATTTGCATCGAGAAATCCAGCAAGGGCGTGCATTTCCTACGCCAGAACATTTAGCGAGAAAGATGTCACTGACCGTCGCCCATTGCCAAGAAGGGTTAGGCCGTCTCATGAAACGAGGCGTATTAGCGCTTGAGAAAAAAGAAGATGACGGCATTATGTTTGAAATGTATAGCTTGCGACCGTTTTATGAAAAGATTCTTTACTACTTAGAATCGGAGCAAACCGACCTAGAAGTGAATCAAAGTGGAGAGCTGTATCAACTGTTCGAAAACGAGTTCAGTCGGCCACTTTCACCGATGGAATCTGAAACGATTGGCGTATGGATTGACCAAGACCATTATTCAATGGAAATGATTAAAGCTGCATTAAAAGAAGCGGTGATCTCCGGGAAATTAAATCTCCGCTATATCGATCGAATTTTATATGAGTGGAAGCGAAGTGGCATCAAAACACCAGAACAAGCACACGCACACAGTGAAAGCTTTCGACAAAACAAACGAGCGGAACCGGCAGGAACCAAAAAGACAAGTGAACCGTATCCGACATATAATTGGTTAGAGTCAGATTGACAGATGAGGGGAACCATTTATGCTATCGAATAAACAAACGACATGGGCGATGGAGCAAATTGAACAAATGTACCCAGAAGCGGAGTGTGAACTCACACATACGAATGCTTTAGAGTTACTTGTTGCTGTAATTCTTTCCGCTCAATGCACCGATGCCCTCGTAAACAAAGTTACACCTGGACTGTTTTCAAAATACAAACGTCCAGACGACTACATCCGAGTGCCACAAGAAGAATTAGAACAAGATATTCGGCGAATTGGCTTATTTCGAAACAAGGCAAAAAACATTCAAAAAATGAGTCAATCTTTATTAGATCACTACGGTGGTGAAGTGCCTGCGGACCGCGATGAGCTTATGAAGCTTGCCGGGGTTGGAAGAAAAACGGCAAATGTCGTTGCGTCTGTCGCATTTGACTTGCCTGCAATTGCTGTAGATACCCACGTAGAGCGGGTATCCAAACGATTAGGCATTTGTCGATGGAAAGACAGTGTTTTAGAAGTAGAAAAGACTCTTATGAGGAAGTTACCCGAAGAAAAATGGTCAGATAGCCATCATCAATTGATTTTTTTCGGTCGTTATCATTGCAAAGCAAGAAACCCTCAGTGCGAAACCTGTCCTCTTCTAGAGATTTGTCGAGAAGGGCGTAAACGAGTCTAGTGACAACAAGGAGGAAATGTATGAGTGCGATCGATGGTGGCTACAGCATCGAAGAGATAAAACAAATGTTACCGTTTGGCAAACCTGAAGAGGAGCGCTTAGCGCGAATTTCTAGCAAACTTGCTGGGGAACCGACGTATTCGGTCGCAATTTGTGGCCATTTTTCTGCGGGTAAATCAACACTAATCAATCAATTGCTCGGAGCAGCTCTGCTGCCATCGAGCCCGATCCCGACGACTGCCAATATTATGACAATTCTTGGTGGACCGACCGCCCAGATAAAAGCGGTTCAAAGCGATGGGCAAGTGAGTCACTTTGAAAATGAAATTCCGTGGGACAAGCTTCAGGAGATGGCGATTGATGGCGCGGGTATTGAAGAAGTTGCCCTCACATTGCCAGTGCCGTTTCTTTCGAACAAAGTAACGATTGCCGATACACCGGGCATGGATTCTACAGACCCTACCCATGGGAAGTATACAGCTAATCAGCTCATTACAACAGATGCAATTATCTATGTAACCGACTACAATCATGTTCGCTCGCAAACAAACGTTGAGTTTCTCAGGCAAATCCAGCGGGAAAATAAGCCAATTATCATTGTCATTAATCAGATCGATAAGCACAATGAAAGTGAATTATCGTTTTCTATTTTTTATCATGGCCTAAAAGATATGCTCCAACGGTATGGCATACATCCGGTGGCGATTTATACGACCACTTCAAGAGATGAATCTCATAAACATAATCAATTGCCACTGTTCGTTCAACAGATTCGTTCGTGGTTATATGAAGGCCAGTCATTAATTGCTGATGCCAACGCCCGCATGGTGGAAAGTGCGGTTTCTTCGCTACGAGAACGGCTACTCGCTGACCGTGATCAAGTGACCATCCGAATGCGAGAAGCGATGAAGAACGAAGGTTATCATCAAGAAGATCATCAACGCTATTTCGCTTTAGTCAAAGCGGGTCAAGAAATTGAACAACAATTAGATCAAGAAATCTCAGCACTCGTTCATACGTTGCAACAATTCTACAAACAAACTAACTTGTTCCCTCATGACACGACGTCTGCAGCGAATGACTGGTGGCAGGTCGTTGACGGTTCGTACAAATTCGGATTGTTCGCAGGGAAAAAGAAAAAGTTGGAAGTGGAACAACAATATTTTGATAAGATGATTCATTTAATGAACGAGCGCTACGAGTCGGAAATTCGCTTTTATTTGCTCCAACAGTTTAGCAAATTAGAGATGCCTGAACGCGTTCGAGATGATCTTATTCAACAGGTTGAACAATTGCATTTGCCGGAATCGATCGAGTGGTATAGAGCATTTGTGACGACGGGCGAAAAAAGTAATCAATACATTTATCAGCTTACTAAAGAGATCAATCAAGCTATTATTCAAGATATCAAACGTTCCATTGAGCCAATTGTAGAGCAACTCAGGTCATTATACCCTGAGCGTAAGAGACAACTAGAGCAGCAAAATCAGCAGGATTTGCAACCATTTCAGCGTCTTAATGAACTACAGCAATCGTTTATGGAAGAGGAACAAACAATCCAGTCGCAACTGAACACGGTCCAACAACGACTTCAAACGAGTGCTGCCGCTCATTACGAAGAGAAGATCGAACAGGCGCTAACAGCACATCCCGACTTATCAGGTGTTGATGCGTCGATCGTAGTGAACGATTCCAATGCGGTATTTCAAGAGGATGCTAGAGATAGAGAGCAAATTGCAGACGTATCAAGTGAATCTGTCCAAGTAAAGCCACTGTTCGCACTCGATTCGCTCCGAGGCGACTTGGCAACGTTTCAAGATGTGCTTTTTGAGAAAAACGAACGCAACAACATCGTAGCATTCATCGATCGCCTGGAGAATCGACCGACGTCCGTCGTTGTTGCGGGTGCGTTTAGTGCGGGCAAATCAACGTTCATCAATGCACTTTTGCAAAGGGAACTCATGCCAAGCTCTCCCCATCCAACGACGGCTTCCTTAACAACTGTGAGCGCACCGAGCGGGTCGAACCGACCAGAACAAGTTCGTGTTCGAATTAAGACAAGAGCGGACTTAGATAGTGAAATCGCACACGTCTCATATTTGTGCAACTTAACGTACACACTTGAATCATTGAAACAAGCTGAAGGTTTGTCGATTAAGAAGACGGATACGCTCGAAGAAAAGCAATGGGTAGAGTATTTGCGTGCATTGCAAATGGGTGTCAAAAAAGAACAATACGAATGGGGAAGCACGATTGTTATTTCGTTAACGGAATGGCAAGAGATGGCCGTAGATGAAGCAAAAGCTTGTTTAATTGATGTTTCACACGTCTATGTGCATACCGCTTGGACAGATGCAGGCTATGAACTAATTGACACGCCTGGCGTGCAAAGTGTGCATGAACGCCACACTGCACTTGCAATGTCAGAGATCGAAAAAGCGGATGCTTTTATCTATGTGACTTACTATCACCATGCGTTCTCAAACGCTGATGAACGATTCATGGAAAAGATTAAAACCATTCAGTCTCCAGACTATTTGCTTATTAACGCGAGTGATCTCGCTGCAGATGATGGAGAAAAGCAAGCGGTTATGACCCATGTGCGTGATCAACTTCAAACCCTCGGTTTCCCTCATACAGACGTGGTACCTATCTCTAGTAAGCGCGCACTTGAAGACCACACGGATGAAGAAGGGATTCTTTCATTTACTCAACATTTTGAGAACGGTTTGAAACCGGTGTTAAGAGCTCGACTCGATGAGGAATTGGAAGCGTTGCTTAGAGCGCATATTGAAAAGTTATCCGAGTGGCAAGTATGGATGAACCAACCAGAAGCCGACCGAAAACAAAAAGCACAAGCTTTTCGACTACCGGTTCAACAGAAGAAAGATGAAGGAGAAGAGGCTATAAGGCAACTAGAATCTGAAGACGTAGAAATTCGTGCCTTCGGTGTGTATGCACATCGTCGCCTATTCTTACGTTTTGCCGATCACTACAAGTCAATCATTTCTGCGAGTGTTGGCCAACAAGAGGGCCGCAAAGACCAGTTGCAAAAAGGGTTGAACGAGTGGATGGAAGTAGCAGAAAACGACTGGAAAACCACTCTAGAACAAGAGGGTGAGCGTCTATATACAGTTTCGAACGAGCGACAACTGCCTATAGACTTACGAGAGCACCTAGACCTTTCACTCCAATTACATGGAACATTAGAAAGTTTCGTTAACGAAATAAAGACTCTGAAAGTAAAACCGAGTTTTGTTCATGATCAAGAAGGGGAACAGTTTAAGCAGCGTATTTTAGAACGAACAAAAGAAGCGTTACGTACACGACTCGACGAAGCCGTTGAGCAATTGCGCGAACTGTGGAGCGAGCGGGTTCACCTTGCAAAAGAGGAGCTAACGCAAGACATTGACCGAGTCATGAGCGAGAATGAAGCATGGATGGAGCAATTGCAACACCCACAACCCGATTTAACACGAGTGCAAGAAGAACTCCAATCTCTCAAGTCTCATCTCGTCGCACGAGATCAAGAGTATGTCCATAAATGATGCTGTACGTAGAGGAATAGACAGTCCACTAAAAACCCGGTTGCGCTGTACAGCGCAACCGGGTTTTTAAAATGGCGATTTCGTTGAAATGTTCAGCTTAGCACGAGCAGAATTTCGCTCATGTGTCACAGTCTACTCAAAAGTCGTGATCCGTGTATGTTGAGTTAATGAAATTCTTAAACTATTCGGTAAGGTTTCCATCTAACGTCCGCTTTCTTTTCACGAAGTAGGCAATTCGAGCGCTTTTACAGGCAAAAGGCAACATCATGTCGTCATGACTCATGATGAACTCCGGTCAATTTCGCATCGGCTCTGTAGGTGCCGATCGTTGCTAGCCCTTGAGATTTATGGCTTGGCATTTTTACATCTTTGAAAAGACGTAATCGGTATGCTCTTTTTCATCATATAGAAGAAGAGCAAGCTACTTTCTCTGGCTCTTTTATGTAACAATCCCCGTTTTTCAAATGGGACACTTTAAGGTGCAAATCTGCTCATAAATCTCTATTTGTGACCGTTGGGTAAGTTTGTGTGACAATTTAAGTTAAGAATGACGGATTTTGCTCGTTTAATTGTCTCAAAAGCTAATATTTGAGGCAATTGATACTCATCTGTTTTATTTAAAACGGTAGATCGTAGAGCGTATGTTTTCCTTTAGCTCGCTAGACAACAGGGAAAACAAGTGGAGCCGAATGGGCTTCTAATGTTTGCTTTATCGTCTGAACTACAGCCATCTGCCTTTAGTGGCAATCAAACATATGATTTACATCGACTTATCAAGATAGAGTAGCTGAGCGGTAGGCGAAATTTAAACAGAGAATTGTTCAGCTTTATGCGATCTACATCTAATTTTTGTGCACGGATAAAAAAACCGCCCGTTACGGGCGGTTTTGACTATTCTTCATTATCATCTTCATCATCGTTTGTGGTTTCTGATTGGGTTTCTTCTTCTGGATCTTCGCCATCATCACTAGAGTCGTCTCCGTCAGAACCGCCTTCTCCTTCGCCGTTGTCACCTTCGTCTGTCGGTGGGGTAGGGGTCGGTTCATCTGATTCACCTGCGTCTTCAGGAGGGCTTTGATCTTCTTCAGGTGCTTCTTCTTCTTCATTTTCTTCTTCGTCTTCTTCTGGATCTTCTTCTTCAATTGCTTCAGCGATTTCTACGGACGTTTGCGCACTGTCAATCGGTTCTCCGTCACGAACTGCAACGACTTCAAAGTTATGAGTACTCTCTCTTTCTGGGTCAGTGAGCACAAATTGTCGGTCACTGCTCTCCTGTACGTCACTCATTCCTTGACCGTTTACACCGTGGCGGACGATAAAGTTTACGCCGTCCATAGCTTCATCAGGGAAGTTCCAGCTTACGATAATTTGGTTATTGCCTTCATCAAATCCAGCTGTAAGATCAGATATTTCTTCACTCACTTCTGGTTCGTCAGGCATATCCGGTGTTCCACCACAAATATATAGTTCTCCACCTTGCTCACAAACGGAATCAGGACGTTGGAAGTCCGATACGTCCATACCTGCATGAACTTCGGTCATAATCGTTCGGAAGATATTTCTTGCAAGCTGATGCTCTTCACCGAGCAAATACCCGGCACCACGATTTTCGTATCCCGTCCATACTGCTGCGGTGTACTCAGGGGTGTACCCTGCAAACCAAATGTCTGGCACGCCACCTGCGGGAACGTTGTCTCTTTCTCCATCACCGAAGTTCGATGTTCCTGTTTTACCAGCGAGTGGAAGACCTTCAATGTTCGCAGCGGTACCCGTTCCCCGTGGGTCCGTCACGACATCTTTAAGCATATCGGTCACCATATAAGCGGTGTAATCGTTCATCGCCCGAGTGGACTCAGGCGTTAAGTCCATTTCACGTTCGTCTGTAAAGACAATCTTGCGCACACTGTACGGATCGTTATACACACCGTCGTTACCAAAAGCAGCATACGCTCCTGCAATTGTTTCTGGTGACTCGTATTGTGAACCAAGCGCATTTCCTTCTTCAACGCTATCGAACTCCATGCCTAGACGGTTCGCAAACTCATGTGCTTCTTCCTTGCCCACCTCTTGATGGGCTTTTAGCGCTGGAATGTTTAATGACCGCACGAGTGCTTCACGCATCGTCACTTGCCCGCTGTAATTACCAGAAGCATTCCGAATTTGTGTGCCATCGGAATAGCTGTGCGGCTCATCTACGAGCGTTTGACCGGTCCCCCAACCGAGGTTATCGATCGCTGGCCCGAAATCAAGCATCGGTTTTACTGTTGAACCAGGTTGGCCGACGCGATTCATCGCATAGCTATCGCCACGAAGCACTTCCTCGCCGCCTCGGTCTCCAACAATGGCAGCAATTCCGCCGGTATTCGTATTAAGCATGGTGAACCCGACTTGGAAAGCAGGGTCATCTGGGAATCCACTAATATAATCGTTCGTTTGAATGACTTGTTCAGCATAACGCTGGGCTTCAACGTCAATTGTTGTGTACACATCAAAGCCAGCTGCGTACAAGTCGCCGATTTCTAATCCGTCGATTTGTTCAATTTCACGCATTACGTGGTTAATAAACGACGTATGCCCAATTGAATCATCAGCAGGAGTGTAGTCAAGCTGGTCTTCAATGTTCGTATTTCTCGCTTCCTCGGCTTCTTCATTTGTAATCAACTCTTGGTCTTCCATCATAGAAATGATCAAGTTTCGTCGATTTTCAGCGTTCTCTGGGTTCTCAATAGGGTTGTAATAAGACGGTCTTCTCGGCACGGCTGCAAGAACCGCTGCGTCAGCAATCGTTAATTCTTCTAAGCTCTCTTTGTCGAACCAACGAATCGAAGCCTCGCCAATTCCGTAAGCTTCATGGCTGAAATAGATGATATTTAAGTACATTTCCATAATCTCATCTTTACTGAATTGACGCTCTAATTGCAGAGCCAGCCACTGTTCTTGTACCTTTCTTGACATTGATTTATCTGCGCTCAAAAACGCATTCCGAACAACTTGTTGCGTAATTGTACTCGCACCTTCTGAACCAAAGCCACCGGTAATGTTGGCAATAACGGCACCACCAACGCGTCGAACATCGACACCCATATGGTCATAAAAACGCATATCCTCTACAGCGATAAAAGCGTCTTGGACATGTTGTGGGGTCTCTTCGATTGTCCGGTAGCTACGCGCTTCATTTCCGTGCAGCCGTCCAATTTCATTGTCATTCACATCGTACACCGTAGCTCCTTCAGCGAGCATCAACTCATCTGGGTCTAATTCAGGTGCACCACTTATAATTGCAGCAGCGGTTGCAACGCCCGCAAGCAAGCCAACGACAATGACAATTGCAAAACTAATGATTAACTTTTTAAATAGTGAGCGTTTTCCTTTTGATTTCTTTTTAGATGGTTTTTGGTTTTTGTTAGAAGAAGTTTCGGCTGCTCGCCGTTTCTCCGTTCTTGATCTATATTCTGTCATAAATTCCCCTCATTTCTCATTACTTTAGACGTTACAACCTGTCACAGGTTACATTATTGAAATAATAAATCGACAGCAGGCAGAAAATCGACAGGTGGAAGCGTAGTATTTGCTAGTTTTACACCGTATGTTTCAATGTGGGTCTTCTGTACAGATTTTCGCTCGGTTGAAGCTTTCAAATGCAAGAAATCACTCGTTTTGATGACAAAGGTTTCTTGAGAGCGGGCAAATCGCAAGATGAGAAATCCAAAACCTCCGTGTGCATCAATCTCTTGCATATGTGTAATTTGATGCTCGTGTAAGTTTTTTAGAGGAAAAGATTGAACTTGATGGGTTTCCTTAGCTTCGAAATCGACGTATCGACCTTTATATACGCCGTTATAGTCCGTCGTAGACGCTTGCCGAAAATACGCTTCTGTAATTTTGGCTCGGCTTCTTTTCGGGTAATCGACGTTTACAATTTGTACAGGCGTTGGTTTTTTATGAATAATTGCTCGTTCAGTATTTCGATAGTGAATGATTGATTGGTTAATGTCTTCTTCTAAGCTCATTCCTCGGTTTGCTTTCCCCATTTTCTGGGGGGTCGCTGATTTCGTGTAGCGCTTTCCGTTCGGATAACGAAACGTCAATCGTCTCATCCTTTCCCGGAGGTCTCAATATGAATAATAACAACAGCTAATAATAGCATACGTTTTACGATTTTTGAAGAATTGTTTTCTATGAGACGGGCTCATGTTACACTTTTTAAAGTGCTATGAAAGAGGTGAACAAAACATGAACGATAAACCAACGAATATTGGTTTTGGCAATATTGTTCCCGGCGAGCGCATTATCTCCATTGTACATGCAGATTCTGCACCGACCAAGCGTATTGTGCAAGAGTCGAAAGAAAGAAAAATGTGCATTGATGCCACAAATGGACGTAAAACGAGAAGTATTATTCTTATGGATAGTAACCATGTCGTTTTGTCAGCGATCCAGCCTGAGACGATCGGCCATCGTCTTGGCGATGAATAAAGAGAACATTTGACGAATTAATACCAGTTTTGTCAGCCAGAAAGGAGATGGGACTTGTTTGCGTGAATCTTACCGTTAAGAAAGAAGGCAGTACGTTTTCTTAAACGGGGAGGGCGATTCGATTGACTTATGTAAAAACGCAAGCAGTGGCAGACATGCTCCAAGTGGCACCAAAGACGATTCAAAACTGGGTAAGAAAACACGGAGTTCAAGTGAACACCAATGATCGTGGCCATTATTTGTATGACGAACAGATGATTGAAATGCTAAAAGGCATAAAAGAGCGGCAAATGCCGGCGCAAGAGGCGTTCATCATCAACCAAGAGGAGAAATCACCAACACTCATGGCGTCAACGAGAGAAGCAGAGAAGAAGATGGAAGACATCTTGTTTCGACTTGAACATTTAGAAAGAATGATTGAAAGAAAAGCCGATGAAGTCGTTAGCTTTCAACTTCTTAAACATCGCCATGAGTTGGATGATGTTCAAAAATCGATGCTCTCTCTTGAAGATCAGCTCGCATCCTTTCAAAATGACGATCAAAGTAGTGAAACAAAAACGGATGAACAACCCGTACGTGAGAAAAGAAAACTCGGCAAAATGTTCTCTTTCTCCGGTTCATAAAGTGAGGGACTAACCATGGTACAGCAACTTCGCGAACGGTCACTTCAACTGCTCAGTGACGTTGAGCGAGCGAAGCAATATCATCGACAAAAGCAAGAAGGACAGTCATTTTCATTTGAAGGAACGATTCTTCCATTCGTGAATGAAGTGCAAGAGCGTGTTGAAGTGTGGCGGGGAGAAGCGTTAGCGTTCGCAGAAGAAAATGCAATGAATACGCTAAATGCGGTGCAAATTGAACATACATACGAAAATATGTATGTGATTCCAACAGAATCGTTTCAAGCACACGTTCGCGAGAAACGATATGAAGAACGGATACAAGCAATTTACTATGTCATGGAATTGCTATTCGATGAGATGAACGAAAAGAGCAACGCCGACTAGGGCGTTGCTCTTTTCCGTGTTAGAACCTTCCCGACTTTAAAATCGAGAAGAGGATGAGAACAAACATGAGGAACGAAACGATAAAGCTAATTTGAATGACAGGTAATTGCACGAGGATAGATCCTTGTTCACCAAACGTAGAACCAATGATTAGACCGACCATGATGATGCTAAACGCGAGTAACGTCAGGCTAAAAGAGATGCGGTTGGAAATGCGGTCCAGTTTGCGAAAGAACAAATTCAACTTTGGCAACCGCAATTGAACCGAGAGTTCGTCATTTCCAACACGATCAATGGCTCGTTTCAGTGAAGTAGGGAGAGCAAAAAGCGTTTTTGACTGTGACTTTGCTTGTCGATAGATATCCTTTGACCAGTTCTTTGGATTCAATCGTTCACGGGCTAAGTCGCGTCCATACGGCTCGGCAATTTCAACGATACTTAAATTCGGATCAAGGCGGGAAAGGATGCTTTCCACGGTAATGAATGCTTTTGCAAGTAACGTATATTCCTTATAAATTCGAATGTTATACCGGTGGGACGCAGAAAAGATATCATTAATCGCTTCGCCTATTTTTACTTCTTCAAATGGTTGCTCATAATATTTATCCAGTAAGTATTCTACTTCTTCACTAAACTCTTCGGGGTCGACCGTATCTGGGACATCCGCCATCGTATACACAGACCGAGCCACATCGTCAGGGTCACCTCTCGTCAAAGAGATCACATAGTCAACGAATTGATTTCGCATTGATTTATTCAAGCGACCAATTTGACCGTAGTCAAGCATGCAAATCTTCTCATCACGGGTGACAATGAAGTTACCGGGGTGGGGGTCGCTGTGAAAGAAGCCATCGATCAATACTTGTTGTAAAAAAGCATCAGCAAGTTCGCGAGCGAACTGCTGGCGTATCTCTTCATTCGGAGGTTCCCAATCATGTAAGCTGTCCCCATCTATAAAGCTCATCGTAATCATCTTCCGGGTACAAAGCGGCTCATAGATTTCTGGAACTTGAATGAGCGAAAATTTCTTCATATTCATCCGCATTTTTTCTGTGTTGCGAATCTCAAGTGTGTAGTCCACTTCATTACGAATGGCCTCTGCGAATTCATCTGCAATTTCTTCTAACCGGTAATATTCCGCCCAACGAAAACGTTGTGTAAATAGGCGAGCAATGTCATGAAGAATGTCCAAGTCTTTTTCTATTGTCTCTTTAATATTTGGTCGAGCCACTTTGACGGCAACAATTGTACCGTCATCCAGCTCTGCTTTATGAACTTGCCCGATTGAAGCTGCAGCAATCGGCAACTCATTGAAGCTTTTGTATGCTTTTTCAATCGGCATGTTTAATTCTTCTTCAACAATGGCCTTCACTTCGCTATATTTAAACGCTGCCACGTTATCTTGAAGTTCAACAAGTTCATCAACAATATGCTTCGGAAAAAGATCTTGGCGAGTACTGACCATTTGCCCTAATTTAATGAAGGTCGGCCCGAGTTCTTCCAATGCATTACGAAGGCGCTCGCCAATCAGTCGATAGTTCGGGTCATTCCGATTTGTAGCCATACGCTTTGGAAGGGACAACACATGAAAAAGACCAACTTCTTTGAGTACGTATCCAAACCCATGGCGGGCGAGGATGGTGACAATTTTTCGGTAACGATTGGCATGTTTTAACCCATTAGAGAGCAATAGTCATCTTCCTTACGACTCTTTAGAGTCAGTTGAATCATTTTGGTTGTTCACGAGTGTTTCCAGATGAGCGATTTGTTCTTCAAGGCGGCTTAAATCATCCGTCGTAACTAGACCCATGTCTTTGAACATCTTTTTCATACGCACTTTGGAGGCATCTGACCATTCTTGTTCCTTTGATTCACCTTTAGAGATCAGTTCCTCTGCAAATTGCTCAGCTTCCTTTGGCGTAATTCTTCCGCGGGTAACAAGGTCGTCTAAATAACTTTGCACTTTCTCTGTTCCAGCAGCGGCAGCACCAAGTCCTAAGAAAAATCCATTCTTTAACCAATCATTCATCGTTAACAGCCTCCCTAATACAATCGTTATAGCTATCTAGTTTCCCGAAAAACCAAGATTTTAACCATTTGTTAGCTGTTGTTGTCTTTAAATGCTGAAACGACTAAGTAGACGAGTGTAACGATTGAAAAAGCACTAAGTGAAAATACAAGAAATGTGCTCGCGTCACTACCAGCCTCTTCCCCATATGCTGCTAGTGTTTGCGTAGTTGGGGCTAAAAATGCTAAGAAAACAATCATGCTCATCATTGCGGTTTTAAATTTCATTTTTCTCTTCCTCCTTCATAGACGCCATTCTTCATTAATTATAGAAGGATTGGGCTTGATTTTCAACGAAATGTATTACGGTTTCTCGTTTTGTACGCTTTTGTCGATAAACTCATCACATCGTTAAAGAAATAGAAGAAATCTTCAAACAAGCGTGTTATAATTCACGTTATATATGTTACGGTTAGCGTTAGAATTGTATACAAAGGCGGCGTAAAAGATGGCACAAAAAAGTGAAACAATCGAGGAAGTCCAACTAGAAGACATCATTATTGCATACCAAACGTTAAAAGATGTCGTGACGCACACCCCTCTTCAAAGAGATGAGGTTTTATCAGAGCGCTACGATGCCAATATATATTTAAAAAGAGAAGACATGCAGGTCGTTCGCTCATTTAAGATTAGAGGCGCTTATTACTTAATGAAAAGCCTTCCTGAAGAAGACCTCCAAAACGGTGTTGTTTGCGCAAGTGCAGGCAACCATGCTCAAGGAGTAGCCTATTCCTGCAGGCAGTTAAAAGTTAAAGGGAAAATCTTCATGCCAACAACGACACCGAGGCAAAAACAAGACCAAGTGAAGCAATTTGGGAAAGAATTTGTTGACGTTATCATTACTGGAGATACATTTGATGATGCATTTAAAGAGGCGAAACGCTATGAAGAAGAGCATGGCATGACTTTTGTTCACCCGTTTGATCATGAAAAGATCATTGCTGGCCAAGGAACGGTTGGTATGGAAATTCTAAATGATATCGGAGAGAACATTGATTATGTATTTGCCTCAATTGGAGGCGGTGGCCTTATTTCCGGTGTCGGCACGTATTTAAAGTCAATTGACCCTCGCATCAACATCATTGGTGTGGAACCTAAGGGAGCGCCATCAATGCGGGACTCCCTCGCAAAAAGTGAGGTTGTTGAGCTTGGTGAGATTGACAAGTTTGTTGACGGCGCTGCAGTGAAGCGTGTCGGCAACAAAACATTTAGAATGTGTGAAAAACTTTTAGATGATGTCGTATTAGTGCCTGAAGGTAAGATTTGTTCGACAATTTTGGAGTTGTATAATCAGCAAGCCATTGTCGCAGAACCTGCTGGAGCCATGTCCATTTCTGCTCTAGACTTTTATCAGGATCAGATTAAAGGAAAAACGGTCGTTTGTGTCGTATCAGGGGGAAACAATGACATCGGTAGAATGGCAGAGATGAGAGAACGATCGCTCGTTTATGAAGGTTTACAGCACTACTTTATCGTGAATTTCCCACAAAGAGCTGGAGCTTTACGAGAATTCTTAAATGATGTACTCGGTCCAAATGATGACATTACGAGGTTTGATTATGTGAAAAAGAATAACCGGTCAGTTGCGCCCGCGCTTGTCGGAATTGAACTGAAACATGCTGATGACTATCCGGTTCTTATGGCTCGTATGCGATCTGAAGGGTTTGATGTTGATGAAATTTCTACGTCAGACAAATTGTTCAATTTCGTCTTATGATCATTCGAGAGGAGTCTGAATTCTGGGTCGTTACGACGCAACATGAGCACGGGGGACTAAGCGGTCACCTTGCCAGTCGTTGGCGTGATACAAATCGAAGGAAACAAAGCGACTGGCAATCGGTTGTAATCGCCGCGCGGGAACATGATCGCGGGTGGAAAGAAGCCGACCACCTCCCGAAATGGGACGCCATTCATGGGCAACCGCATGACTTTAATTCCTATCCAGATGAGGATAAGATTGCACTTTATAGACGCGGGATCGAAGAAGTGCAGTTGATGGATGAGCGAGCAGCATATTTGGTGAGTCGCCATTTGTCGGCATTCTTTAAAAGTATTGATACGCCTCGTGCATCTGCATTTATAAAGGGTGAGCAGCTGCGGCAATCGAACATGAAGATAAAGACAGATACGACGATCGACCAACAAATACTCACAATGTGCGACGAGCTGTCGCTATATGCATGCTTGAACCGACCGGGAGTACAAAAGAAAGATGAGTTTCCTTGGTTTAAGAATGGTTTCTCTTCTCGATTTACATTTTTAGATGATCAAATTGTGCAAGCACATTGGCACGACGAGCGGCGGATTGTTTTGGATCCGTTTCCGCTTTTGGAGACGACCCGTTACCCATTACACAGTTTTCACTTGCAAAAGGAGATCGTGTTTTCGGATGGCTTGAAAGCAGCGTGGAATCATGCCAAAATGGAAAAGAATATCGTGACGTTCATGAAAGCAAGCGAAGCATAAATAACGGTTTTTGAAGAAGCGCTCGGGTGTAGATTTTCACCTGTTGGCAGTAGTGAACTTGACTGCCTGTAGCGCTTTTTTGTTTGTGCATCATAGTGTATTGACTCCATAAACAAAAAAGGGGAATGAGCGTGCTAGAAGAAATTACCGAGGCCGAGTGGCGAAAACGAAACATCCGATACACATTGATCGTGTCCCCGTTTTGTTTAAGTTGTCAAGTGGCAGAAACGATGGTTGAAGAAGCGTTTCGGTACGTAGCTCCAAAAGAAACAATGTATAAATTAAATTTACAACTCACGAAGACATTTGCTTATGATTACAACATTGAAACCGTCCCGACGTTATTATGCAAACAACCTGAGGGTTATACTCAGCTCACACAAATTCGGTCCACCGCAAACGTGATCCAATGGTTGGTCGAAACGAGGAAAGGAGAATCGAAGTGAAAGCGCCAGCATTTTCATTATTAAATCCGGTATCAAACGAACGGGTATCTTTGGAAGATTATAAAGGCAAGCCATTACTTCTGACGTTTTGGGCATCTTGGTGCCCTGATTCGCAAATCGACCTCGACAAAAAAGCGAAAATCCAACAGTCGTTGGAAGAAGCGGGTTTACACTTGTTGTTTATTAACGTGGAAGGCCGTGAGAGAAACCGTGGTGATGGCAAACAATTTATGGACAACGCCCCGTACAACGTTTTGTATGTTATCGATGACGGAATAGCTACGTACGAAGCGTATCGCGCCATCGGTGTACCAACGACGATCCTCATCAATGAACGAGGTGAGGTGTCAAAGCGATTTGGTGACAAAACGCCTTTTACGGAAATTGTGCAACATTTGTCCCCGTGGATTCGTTAAATAGCCATCTCATACGCAATTTGTTATGATAGAAGCCGAGAACGCTGTTTTTGAGGAGGAACAAATGATGAAGATAATTTCTATTGAACCGACACCAAGTCCGAATACGATGAAGCTAACGCTAGATGAATCTCTTTCCAGTGGGAAGAGCAATAATTATACAAAAACGGACTATGAGGGTGCACCCGAAGAAATCAAAGAGCTTTTTCAAATCGAAGGAATTAAAGGGGTTTATCACGTCGCAGACTTCATCGCATTAGAACGTGAACCAAAAGCGAAATGGGAAGCTGTCCTGCAAGAGGCAAGAAAAGTCTTTGGCGAGCAAACCCAGAGCACGAGCACGGGTGAACACGTGATGGATGAACATTACGGAGAGGTCACCGTTCAACTGCAAGTGTATAAAAATATTCCGATGCAAATTAAGCTCGTCGCAGGTGATGAGGAGAAGCGCGTCGCTTTACCTGAACGCTTTATGGAAGCGGCGTTTACTGCGGCTGGAGATTCGGAAAACATTGTGACAGAACGTAAATGGGAAGAGCGAAGTGTTCGCTACGGAAGTGATTTGGATAAGATCGGTGAAGAGGTAGCAGAGGAAATTGAAGCGGCCTACACGAAGGAACGTTTGAATAAACTGATTGAGTGGAGCGAAGTGTCTGGATCAAACAGCCGACCAGAACCTTATGCTGTTACGCTGGAGATGCTTGATAACCCAGATTGGAAAGCACGCTTTGCCGCCTTAGATCAGATGGACCCGTCTGAGGAGGACCTCGAAGTACTGCAAAAGGCGATGAAAGACCAGAAGTTATCAGTTCGGCGTCTTGCGGTTACACTAATCGGCATGATCGAAACGCCAGCCATTCTTCCTTATTTGTACGAGGCGATGAACGATAAATCAGCAACGGTACGGCGGACAGCTGCAGATGCGTTTTCTGATCTTGGCGATGCGAGTGCAATGGACGTTGTCATTGAAAGCTTAACAGACAAAAGCAAACTCGTTCGTTGGCGAGCAGCAATGTTCTTATATGAGCTTGGAGACGAGCGGGCGATTGAACCGTTAAAAGCAGCCATTGGTGACTCGGAATTTGAAGTTGACATGCAGATGCAGCTCGCGCTTGAAAGAATTGCTGGTGGTGAAGAAGCGAAAGGGTCAGTCTGGAAACAAATGACCGATTCAGTAAGAGCGAGCAGGGAATCTTAAGAGGTGGAAGAGATGATGAACGAACAATTAATTCAACAACTTGAAGACAAGAAAATGACTGACGTGCTCGAGCTCATTGAAGAAGCGAAAGCCGGTGAGTTTGATGAGCTCGAGCTCGTTGAATCTCTTGGATTGTTGCGTGATGAAGACTTGAACCGACGAGTGATTGCGTTACTTGAAGAGATCGGTGTCGAGATCGTGTACGTAACTGATGAGGAGTAATCAAGGAAGGAGCACCGCTTATGCGAGAAGTACCGGCGAAGCGCCTATCTAAAAAGGCGCTTCCTGTTTGGCGTATTACAGGACTTTTAGAAAGTTTATTTTACTTAGTATTACCACTTGCATATGCAGGGTTGTCGTTTTTCTTTGATTGGCCGTTTTGGATTTTATACCCGGTGATGCTGCTATGGATCTTGATTGCAATATTAAAAAGTCTTGTCATTCCAGCAGTTAGGTGGCGCCGATGGCGCTATGAAGTTCACGACGAGGAAATTGACTTTCAGTACGGTGTATTCATTATACGTAGAACACTCGTTCCAATGAATCGTGTGCAGCATGTAGATACAGAACAAGGGCCGATCTATAGACACTATAAGCTATCGGCTGTTTCCATATCAACGGCTGCGACCATTCATCAAATTCCTGCATTAACAGAAGAAGTGGCCTCGGATCTTCGGGATCAAATTGCCGTTTTGGCCCAAACGGCTGATGAAGATGACTGACGGTAAAAGAATGCACTGGGCAGCTGTCGTAATCATGGTGTTATCGGGGTTGAAAAGTTTTATTATCCCGATCATCATCGCCTTTTTTATCGGAGGTACAGGATTTCCAGGTTTATTCGCACTCATCATCATACCTGCAATCTTGATCATCTCAGGGGGATATAGCTTTTTGTATTGGTTCATGTACCGATACCGTGTGGAAGATCGAGAACTTCATATTCGCCAAGGCGTTCTCATAAAAAAACAGCGCTATATTCAAAGAAGTCGTGTACAAAGCTTTGACATGTCGGCGGGTCTTTTACAACGACCTTTTGGGTTAGTGAAAGTGAAAATTGAGACTGCAGGTGGAGGCAGTGAGCCTGATGTAGAGTTAATTGCACTCGACCGAAGTGAAGCGAATCGCCTAAAGAAAAAACTTCTCAAAAAACCTCAAGAAGAGATGGTTGATGAAGAGGTTCAAACAGATGATGAGGCGCTTCATGAAGAGCCGCACACAGATGAAGAACTTGTCGATCAAGAACTGGATGAGGTAGAAGAAGATTGGGTAGAAGAAGAGCCAGAAGAGAAGTGGGTACTCGGTACGAAGCGACTAATCGTAGCCGGCATGACATCTGGCGGTGTCGGACTTGTGCTATCAGCAGTAGTGGCACTCGTATCGCAAATCGACTTCCTTTTGCCTGAACAGTTTTACGAGTCTACGATCGGCATTGCACTTTCGTTAACGATGACGCTTATTGCTGTGATTGTCGTTTCCATTGCCATTATTGCTTGGGTCATTTCAATAGGAATTACAGTCATCAAGTACGGGCAATTTCAAGTGGAGAAGCGCGGGACGGATATTATCGTTTCCCGAGGATTGTTGGAAAGAAAACAACTCACACTAAAAGAGCACCGGATTACCGCTGTCCGCATGGTTTCGAGTATTCTTAGACAGCCGTTTGGCTATACAACCTTATATGTTGAATCTAAAGGTGGCGGCAGTGCAGAGGAGCAGCAGTCAACGATGCTCATTCCGCTTATTAAACGTTCCGAAGTGGAGGACGTGCTCGCTCAGTTTCTACCAGAATTCACTTTTGAAGAGGAATACACGTTGTCACGTTTGCCGAAGAGGGCGAAGTTCCGCTACATGATTCGCTCCGTTTTCCCGCTTTTATTCGTGATTGTTCCGATCGTCTATTTCTTCCAACCGGTAGGGTGGTACAGTTTATTGTTGATTATCCCGGGTATGCTCGTCGGACATTGGCGACATAAGCACGGAGGCTTTTATCATGATGATCAATTTGTTATTATGCAATGGCGATTGTTCAACCTGAACCGAGTTCTCATTCCTAAGCGAAGAATTCAAGCTGCTGACGTCGTACAATCCCCAATTCAAAGGTGGAGAACGTTATCGACATTTTCAGTATCCATTCTTTCAAGTTTATCGGGGAAAAGTTTTGAAGTATATGATTTAGGCGAAGAAGACGGACAGACGTTACTCGCCTGGTTTTCAAAACATCATACACAACTGGATTCCAACGAAAAAGAAGATGAACCGCTCTAAAGGGGTTCATCTTCTTTATTTGAGTGTCTGCATATTCGTATACGTAAGCACTTGACGTTCGTTTCGGTCAGACGTGCATTCAAACCGGTCATACACGTAATCTTCACCGATATGGTGCAAAATGCGTTCGTAACGATGTTGAATAATGATGGAGGACGCTTCTTTTTCAAAGATCAAGAAGTTCACTCCGGTAAACTTTTGCTCCTCTTGTGCGTGCAACAATTGGCGAAGTAACGTATTGTGACATTTCACAAGATGTTTACGTTTATATCCGAAATCTCTAAGAATACTTGCTAGCGATTCTTTCGCTGGCGTTTCAAGTTCGTTGAGCAGAATTTGGAAAGGTTCAAACTGTTCCTTGTGAATACGAACGGCAGCACCTTGTTCGAGCCGGACTTTCTTGCCGTTTTTTAATTTGAATTTCCATTCGCGCTCATGAAGAACCATCAACCACTCGTCATGTTTTGCATTGTACCATTCTAAATCAAAAGGGCAACCGTCTAGCATCATGCGCTCTTTTTGCGAGTTTTCGATGAGTACAATTTCTTCTTCTTCATACCCTAATGTAAAATATAAATAAGGATCTTCTGATTGACGATGGCCATTTTTAAAGCGCAAGCGAGAATCTTGAAGGTGTTTCTTTTGTTCTTTTAAATGTTGGATGTTTGCACTTGTTACATTTTCTAGATTTGTGAGCGCTCTGAGCACAGATCCTCGAAATGAACGAGAGGTTTTTCCGTCAAAAGGATGGATGTTGTTTCCCGAAATCGTAAACCGTTCACCACCACGGTCTTTTAGCGAAAAGATCGCATCCACATCAAAGATTTCGTGTACTCCTTGAACGAGAATGGTTCCAGTCCATATCTTGTTTTGGGGTGTATGGATTTCTTCTAGTACTCCGTAATAACTGCACGTCGAATCATTTTGAAAAATAACCGTTTTTCCTTGCCATTGCAATGCTTCTTTACGATTCATACATATCCTCTCTTTTCAACACAGTTCACCTACTCATTATAAAGGGCTTTCAACGGTTGTTCAACCATCTAGCTCGATTCTCCCTTTTTCATAAGCATGGATGAGACCGAGTGCTGAAACTTGGCAATCGACGCTTAACATATTGGATTCATCATCTGTAAGTTGTTCGAGCTGAAAATGATCTTGAACGGTTTGTTGAAGGATGCGCGCTAACCGCTTTGCATCTTGTGCTTCTGTTCTTAATGCATCGATAAATTTCTCAAGCAGTTGTTCGCTGTTTAGAAACAATTGATCTGTTTGCTGCGACGCGCCAAAATGGCCTAAATACAAAACATCCGGAGATAACCGACGAATCTTTTCCCACGAATTAGCCATCATTGCTGGGTCGAATTGGGAAGGGGATGTACTCGGCACGCTTACACATTGATCGTAACGCTCGCTCAAACTTTTATAATAGACCGCAACCGTATCCCCAGTAAAGATCCCATTCGTTTCGCTGTCTAGAATGGAGATATGATGCATTGCATGGCCAGGAGTATGGAAAAATGTGAGCGTTCGGTCGTTGCCAAGATGGAGCTGTGCTCCATCTTCTTGACTAATGACCACCCGTTTTGGAACGGGGAGAACAGGTGCAAACGTGCGGTCAAACGCATCCCCATACACAACACGAGCTCCTTCGATCAATTTCGTCGGGTCAATGAGATGTTTGTAGCCACTTGGGTGAACGTGGACGCGAGCATTAGTGGCGTGTTGAACGAGCTGCCCGGCGCCTCCTGCATGATCTAAATGAATGTGGGTTAAGATAATGTGAGAAATGTCAGTCATTTCATAACCGAGCTGTTTGAGTCCAAGGCGAATCGGCTCAAATGATTGACTCGGTCCTGTTTCGATAATGGTTAGTTGCTCATTGTCCAACACATAAATTCCGGTACGTTCTTTCATGCCAAGGTCGAGTCCATCAATGAGATACGTGTGATCAAATAGTTTTTGCATCATCGATTCCTTTCCAAAGTGGGCTGATTGTAACGGCAAGTGCCATATGCTCATTATTTTAACGTAAAATCACAATTTGCATAAAGGATATCTTAACAATCTTCCGATTTATAAAAATTCACTTCGTCGTCTTCTGTACCTGGTATTATGAATAAGATATTTTGAATGGATACAAGATGAACTTTATGACTTGTTGTTTTGCGATAATTGAATGTTACAATCCGAGCCTTCCATAGACTTCTAAACCACCTCTTCATACACGCTCTCGATGCTTTCACAAATAAAACACCCCAAATTCGTTTATGGTTCGAACTTGGGGTTACATTCAGCCGCTGAACGTTGTTTAGCGGTCTTTTTTTTCATTATAGCGGCGTTCGTTTAGTCGAATGAGGTAATCGAATCGCTCTGACTTCATATCGTCTTCATTTTCTTGCAAACGGCTCACTGTAATTTCCATTTGTGTCAGGGCTTCGTACACCTTTTCCATCTGCTCCGACTGTTCTTCTTCATCCAATTGCTGATAGGCTTCTAATAGGTTTGGAATGTCTTGTTGGAGCATGCGTTTCACTTGATACCGATCTTCAACCGATAAGTGTCTAAGTTGTTGCTTAAGTGGATACAACCGTTCTAGAAGCTGGCGCAGTCGGTTTTGCAAAGGCGCGGGCAACTCGTGCTCGAGCATTGATACGTAATTTAGTGATCCTGCATATTGATCTTGCTCTGATTTTGCTTCTTTGGAGATCGTTTCTTCGTGATCAGGTTGGTCTTGCATTTGAATGAGAGAAGTAGGAGCATGTCCATCCAAAGCTCCATCAATGTGCTGCAATTTTTGTATCATGCCGTGAAAGTACGGTGATTTAACGACACTTCTCACATGTGACTTCCCATTCTTCATATAATAGACAAACCCATCTTTAATCATTTTTTGTTGGGCTTTTGAATGTTCACTTCTTACGTAATGCAACACAAAGCGTTTTTTAATGGCAGAAGGAGATTGATGGGTATCAAAAGTGAGCAACTTCAAATGTTTTTGACTTACTTTCAGCCTCATCTTAAAGGTGCGCCCGTTTTTTCTATACACTTGTGAGCCTCGTGGTGGCCCGTGTTTTAGAATATGAGAGATGACTTTATCTAAAACCGCTTCACTTTCTTTGATGAGTGAAAGGCCGTTTGGGTCAGAAAATATATGATCGTCAACGGTGCGCATCCGCTCCGGAATAAAACGCTCCCTCCAAGAGGAGGTTAGCCAATCTTTCACAAACATCATCACCTTCATCGTAAAGTAGTGGTCAATGATCCGGCGCTATGAACGCTCCGATCGCTCGGGCAGACGAGCTTGAACGTTTTTGTTCAAGTCATCAAGTTCGGCGATAAACGCTTTTCCGGACTGAACAATTCGTTCATTGGACTGTTCGGTTAATTCAATCGCAGATTGAACGTCTTCATAAGCTTTACGGAAGGATTCGATGGCAACCGCAGGCTCTTCCAATGTTTTTAATGTTTCTTCCGTATTCGTACGCAACGTTTTGGCATTACTTAAAATCATATCTTCTGTTGCTTGATTCACACTTTGCACAGCGTCAATGACTTTTTGTTGGTTGCCAAGTGCAAGTTGGATACTTGCTGTAACCGTAATGACGTTTTTCGTCATCGTAATCGCATTAAAAATCGCTTCTTCAAGTTTTTCGTTGTTTTCTTTTATTAAGTCAACAGAAGCGAGTGACTGCTGTAATACCATAACCGCTTGTGTCATGTTTTTGATCCGTGTAATCACTTTTTGTTGACCCTTTTGCAACTCCACCGGGTTGTCTCGCCATTTCTCGGCAGTCATTTCACTTTCAAGCATCGTGTTTAACTGTTTACCCGTTTCAATTTGCTTTTCCAAATTGGTAATCCGAGAAGTCGCGGTCTCCCGAAGTTGCTCTAACATCAAGTTGTCTTCTTGCAATTTGTCTTTCCCTTTTAACAACGCTTCAATGATGTTCTCCACTTGTTCTTCGACCGTTTTATATTTCTGTGCATATTGATCAATTGGATTTTTGCGGGTAAGCTTGTTCCACGCTTTTTGCAATGCATTTTGGTTAAGGTGTTCTGGCTCTAGCGTCGACACTTGCTGACGAAGTTCAAAGAGCTGTTCAGGCAACTCACTGTTTTTATTGGAGAGCATGTCTTGCACTGGTCGCTTTAATGATTCAAGGGAGTCTCCAGCAAGTTTTTGCTCATCTTCTCCTAACAAACCTAGCTGTTGGATCAGTTCAGCTGTGTTGCTACTTTCTTTGAATTTGTTCATGTATTGTTCTGCGTTTTTCTCAGCCTCTTGTTTCTCAGGCTCTTTAAGGTCAGTTTCAAAATTCGTTTCATCAACTTCTGGGGCATGTTTATTTTCTTCTTGCATGGATAGACCACCTTTCTGTCAGTAAAAACCAGCCGAGCAATTCTTTGTTCATTATATCATTTTCACAACAATCATGTCTTGATTCATTTACGTTTGTAAACAGATAAAGGTTTCGTATGTATTATTCCTATTAAAGAAAAGTACAATTACGGATCAAAATATAGAAAACAGGCAGAAAAATGATTGTTAGATTTTTTCCCGAAGCAACTATACATTAAGCGCTTACATGCTGAAGCGACGGGCAGTTCCAATTTGCCGAAGGTTCAGATAAGTGGTAAGATCATTTTTACTAGTTTACTGAGACAACTTCAAGTTGGATGAAAGAGGTGGAATGAATTGACTCACAAATATCAAGGGGACCAAGGATTGTACCGGTCTGAATTTGAGCATGACAACTGCGGAATTGGGTTTTTAGCAAATCTTAAAGGAACACCATCATATACGATCGTGCGAAGCGCACTTGATCTTTTGAGCAATCTTGAACATCGAGGTGGGCAAGGGGCGGAGAAGAACTCTGGTGACGGGGCAGGAATCTTGTTGCAAATCCCTCATCCGTTCTTTGTAGAAGCTGCAAAGGAAAACGACTTTTCATTACCAAACGCCGGGGAGTATGGTGTTGGGATGCTGTTCTTGCCAACTGATGAAGGCAGAAGAAGGGCTGTCCTCGACCTACTTGAATCGATTGCAATAGAGGAGCAAGCAAGTGTCATTGGTATTCGCGATGTTCCTGTGAATGAACAAGGGTTAGGTAAGACTGCACTCGCAGCAAAACCTTATATTCAACAAGTATTTATTACATCTTCAGGTTTGTCTTCAGACGTTTTAGAGAGAAAATTATATGTTGTGCGAAAACGTATTGAAAGAGAAGTTAAAGCCCTTTTAAAAGAGGGTGATTCTTTTTATTTTGCCAGTCTTTCAACAAGAACGATTGTCTATAAAGGCATGCTCACAACGGATCAACTCGGTACGTTTTATACCGATCTGAAGAAGAAATTATTCAAAAGTACGATTGCTCTCGTGCATTCTCGATTTAGTACGAATACATTTCCGAGTTGGGAGCGAGCACATCCAAACCGGTATTTAATGCATAACGGGGAAATCAATACGATAAAAGGGAATGTCAACTGGATGCGAGCGCGAGAAGCAGTATTCGAATCCGACTATTTCCAAAGCGACCTTGAAAAAGTGCGACCCGTCGTTGATGAAAATGGTAGTGACTCCTCGATGTTCGATAATGCTTTTGAATTTTTAACATTGTCTGGAAGAACGCTTGCCCACTCAGCAATGCTCATGATTCCTGAACCGTGGCAAAATGCTGAAAACATGGCTAAAGATAAGCGTGCATTTTACCAATATCATTCTACGCTGATGGAACCGTGGGACGGACCGACAGCGATTGTGTTCACGGATGGAAATCGTGTAGGCGCTTGTCTTGACCGAAATGGGCTTCGTCCATCCCGTTACATCGTGACAGAAGATGACATCGTCGTCATGTCTTCTGAAGTGGGTGTACTCCCCGCAGCGCCAGAGAAAGTTGTTGAGAAGAAAAGGTTAAAACCGGGGCAGATGCTCATCGTCGACCCGAGTGAAGGGCGCATTATTCCAGATGAAGATGTAAAACAAGAGATTATTTCTAAGCATCCGTATGAAGAATGGGTTGCTCAAGAACTAAAGACGCTAGATGACATCCGTGAAAGCTCAGATGCATTTAAAGAGTATGACGAAAAACAAGTGCTCCTAAATCAACTCGTACACGGGTATACGTTTGAGCAAATTCATAAACAGATCAAGCCGCTCGTTACAGATGGCGCAGACCCGGTAGGGTCTATGGGGTACGACAATCCGCTAGCTGTGTTGTCGGAGAAACCTCAACTGTTGTACAACTACTTTAAGCAACAATTTGCACAAGTAACGAACCCGCCGATCGACGTGATTCGAGAAGAAGTCGTGACTGCGGTAGGTACGACAATCGGGAAAGAGGGCAACCTGCTTCACCCAACGGCGAAGAGTGCCCGCCATATTTACTTAGAAACACCACTCCTAACGAATGAGGAGTTAGCCAAGCTTGCCGCTTGTGACGAGCAAGGCTTACAAGCAGAAGTGCTGTCTGCAACGTTTGAGCCGAGTGGCTCGTCTTCAAATATTGAAAAAGCACTTGAAGACATACACAAACGCGCAGATCGGGCAATTGAAGACGACCGGACACTCATTGTGTTAACGGATCGTGACTCAGATAAATTCAACGTTCCTCTGCCAATGCTTTTGGCCGTCTCGAGCTTGCATCATCATCTCATCCGACAAGGAACAAGAACTAAAGTGAGCTTAATTGTGGAAACCGGTGAAGCGAGTGAAGTTCATCATTTCGCAGTTCTCCTCGGTTACGGGGCAGAAGCGATCAATCCGTATCTTGTGTTTGATTCTCTTGAAGGTCTTGCAAGAGATGAAGAGCTAAGTGGTCTCAATTACGTCGATGCAGTAAAAGCCTACATTCAAGCAGCGACAAAAGGGATGATGAAAGTCCTTTCAAAGATGGGCATTTCCACGATACAAAGCTACCGAGGTGCGCAAATCTTTGAAGCGGTTGGACTTCATGAAGATGTGATCAATCATCACTTTACTTGGACGCCAACAAGAATCGGTGGAATTGATCTTGAGACGATTGCGAATGAAGCGATCCAACGTCATCGAAAAGCCTATCGTCTTTTTGAAAGTGAACAACTTTCTTTACCAGACGGTGACGACCATCAGTGGAGAAGAAATGGGGAAGAGCATCAATTTAACCCCCACACGATTCATATGCTCCAACAAGCTTGTCGATCAAACGACCAGGAATTGTTTAAAGCCTATAGTCGTTCCATTAACGAGCAAGAAGAGAAGCAAACAACACTTCGAGGTCTGCTCTCATTTAAGAAAGACCGTCCATCTGTACAATTGCATGAAGTTGAACCGGTTGAAGAGATTTTCAAACGCTTCAAAACGGGTGCAATGAGCTTTGGTTCCATATCGAAAGAGGCGCATGAATCTTTAGCCATTGCGATGAACCGGATTGGTGGGCGATCGAATACAGGAGAAGGTGGGGAGGACCCAGAACGCTTTACTCCTGATGAAAATGGTGATTTAAGACGTAGTGCGATTAAACAAGTGGCATCCGGCCGCTTTGGCGTAACGAGTCATTATTTAGTGAATGCCGATGAAATTCAAATCAAAATTGCGCAAGGCGCAAAGCCAGGTGAAGGTGGACAATTGCCGGGAAACAAAGTGTACCCTTGGGTCGCGCAAGTGCGCGGAACGACTGCAGGCGTTGGTCTGATCTCGCCGCCGCCACACCACGATATTTATTCGATTGAAGATTTGGCTCAACTCATTCATGACCTGAAACATGCAAACCCTGCCGCGCGGATTAGTGTGAAGCTTGTATCGGGTACAGGTGTCGGTACGATCGCCGCCGGTGTCGCAAAAGGTCGTGCGGATGGAATTGTCATTAGTGGCTATGATGGGGGTACAGGTGCAGCTGCACGTACATCGATTAAGCATACGGGACTTCCATGGGAGATTGGGTTGGCTGATGCTCATCAAACACTTGTGCTAAATGGTCTCCGGGAACGTGTAAGGTTAGAGACAGACGGCAAGATGATGACAGGTAAAGATATTATTACAGCAACGCTGCTTGGTGCAGAAGAATATGCATTTTCCACAGCTCCGCTCGTCGTTTTAGGATGTGTGATGATGCGCGTCTGTCACATCGATACGTGTCCAGTCGGTATTGCGACCCAAAATCCGGAATTACGCAAGCGCTTTGCTGGAAATCCAGATCATGTCGTGAACTTCATGACATTTGTTGCTGAAGAAATGCGAGAAATCATGGCAGAACTAGGGTTTACAAAGCTTGATGATATGATTGGTCGGTCCGATCTGTTAGAACAACGTACAGACATCACGAATGAAAAAGCAAAACAGGTGGACCTTGCTTCATTGCTTTATCGACCTGAGACAGAAAATCAGCAAAAACATATCGGGCATCTTGAACAAACACATCTTGTGAATGAATCACTCGATATAACGATGTTGATGGAAAGTTGTGAAGAAGCGATTGAATACGGAACGAAAGTCGAGCAAAGCTATCCAATTTGGAGTATAAATCGTGCGGTCGGTACGGTAATTGGAAGCATGATCTCTAAGCGTTATGGCATGGATGGACTGCCGGAAGATACGTTGGACTTAACGTTTTCTGGTTCCGCAGGCCAAAGCTTTGGGGCATTTATCCCGAAAGGCATGACGCTTCGCCTTATAGGTGACAGCAATGACTATATCGGAAAGGGTTTGTCAGGGGGAAAGATTTATGTTCACCCTCATGAATCGGCACCACTCAAGCCTGAGGAAAACATTATCGTTGGAAACACCGCGCTATACGGTGCAACAAATGGAGAAGCGTACATTTCAGGCATCGCTGGCGAACGTTTTTGCGTGAGAAATAGTGGCGCTCGTGTTGTTGTCGAAGGTGTAGGAGACCACGCGTTAGAATATATGACTGGCGGGACGGTTGTCGTTCTTGGAGAAACAGGTAAGAACTTTGCTGCAGGTATGTCAGGGGGGACGGCTTTTGTATACAACCCTGAACAGTCATTTGAAAAACATTGCAATCGTGCTCTCGTTGAATTAGATGAAGTGAAAGATGAAGATGTGACGGAGTTAAAAGAACTGATTGAAAAGCACGCTTTGGTTACTGGCAGTCCGCTAGGCGAGCGGTTGCTTCGTGATTGGGAGCGGACAGTAGCGAACTTCGTAAAAGTGATCCCTACCGATTATCGCAATATGTTAAAAGCGATTGAAACATCGATCAAAGAAGGCATTTCAGAAGAAGAAGCCGTTATGGCAGCATTTGACCAAAGTCAGCAAAAGAAAGCGGCGGTTAAATAGTACCGTAAGAACAGGAGGGGATCACAGTGGGAAAAGCGACTGGTTTTATGGAGATTAAACGAGAAGCTCCGCCAAAAAGAGATCCAGTGGAACGATCAAAAGATTGGAAAGACATCCATTTGACACCGTCAAAAGAACTGATTGAGTCACAAGCCGCTCGTTGTATGGATTGCGGGATCCCGTTTTGTCAGGCAGGTACGAGCATCCCAGGTTCTGATGAAATTGGTTGTCCGGTATATAACCTCATTCCCGAATGGAATGATTTGATCTATCAAGGCAAATGGTATGAAGCGTTGGAGAGGCTTCACAAAACAAACAATTTCCCGGAATTTACCGGAAAGGTGTGTCCAGCTCCGTGTGAGGGGTCTTGTACGGTTGCCATTGATGACAATCCCGTCGCCATTAAATCCATTGAGTGGCAAATTATTGAGCGTGGGTTTAAAGAAGGCTGGGTGAAAGCTCAGCCACCGAAAAAAAGAACAGGAAAAAGCGTCGCGGTGGTTGGTTCAGGTCCTGCAGGACTTGCCGCTGCTGCCCAACTGAATAAAGCAGGGCATACCGTCGTTGTTTACGAGAAAGATGATCGCATTGGTGGTCTATTAACGTATGGGATTCCGGACGTGAAATTGCCGTATGATACGGTCATGAGAAGAGTCCGGTTGCTCGAAGAAGAAGGGATTACGTTCAAGACGAACGAAGAAATTGGACGGACAATCACGTGGGAGCAATTGAACAATGATTATTCTGCTGTCATTCTTTGCACAGGTGCTCAAGTACCTCGAGGTGTTGGCGACGTGCCAGGCAAAGAGGCAAATGGTGTTCATTTTGCGATGGATTTTCTCACACAAAACACGAAGTCATTGCTAGATTCAAACCATGAAAATAAAGAATACATTACCGCTAAAGATAAAAATGTAATTGTTATTGGCGGGGGCGATACTGGGGTTGACTGCATTACAACGTCTGTTCGACATGGGGCGAAGTCGATTACCCAGTTTGATATTAATAAGATTAAAGAAGACATTCGATTGGACAATAACCCGTGGCCGTTGTTCCCAATGACGTTTGCGAAAGAAGATGGTCATAAAGAAGCGGAAGCGGTTTACGGTGAAGACCCACGAGCATATCAATGGTTTACGACAGCGTTTGTAACAGATGAAGACAATAACCTTGTTGGATTAGAAGCCGTCCAAGCCGAAACCATTTTTGAAGATGGAAACAAAATTCGAAAACCGATTCCTGGAACTGAAAAGGTTTGGGATGCTGATCTTGTTTTACTAGCGATCGGCTTTACCGGACCAGAGCAAGAGTTGCTTGAACAGATGCAAGTAAAAGTAACAAACCGTGGTACGATTGATGCCCCGTATGGTAAGTACAATACGAATGTTCCGAGTGTATTTGCTGCAGGGGATAATCGTAGAGGTCAAAGCCTTGTCGTATGGGCGATTCATGAAGGTCGAGAAGCGGCTCGTGAGTGCGACCGTTACTTGATGGGAGATACGATTTTACCATAAACGGTAGGAGAAGACACCGAAGCCGAGGAGGGTACCCTCCTCGGCTTCGGTTCGTTCTCTACCCAACTTTTCTCAACCCGCTTGTCTACGCTCGGCAGATTGTTTCGAGAATACGGCGGTTCTCTCCAAAAGAAATAATGTGCGCATGATGAGGTGGTAATCGTTCAAATAAGCGGGTGGAATGGTACTCTCTTTTCGGAGCAACCATTGAATCACTTGTCCGCGTTCGTCTTTAGAAAGTTTATGCAAATGCTTTGGAACGTTAGCTGCAAACTGAATTAAGTACGGAGCCGTCTTCGCTCCCGCTCGTTGCGAAAGGTCAAGCACAAGAGTTCTCACTTGGCGTTGTTGATGAGAAAAATAGAGTAATTTCCTCATCTCACTTTTTTCAGGAGGACGAAGCTGCCATTGTTTTCGTTGCAACGTTGCCATTCGTTCGAACTCTTGGACGCTCTTCAAAAGTCTCGTCCGGTTTTTTTCTCTCGCATACGGATGTTTCCCGTTTACGTATAAAGACGGTAGCGCTTTGAGTTCTTGAAAAAGACGATCGTGGCGTTTTTTTAGTTCTGGCATGAAATTATTTGGAAGTACAAAGATGTTTACGACTGTTGAAATCATAATGCCGATCATCGAGCTCATAACGCGTACACTGTAATCATCAATATGTTGATCAAACATCGTCGGCATCATCGCAAATAAAGAGATCGAAGCAATAAGGGTGCGCTTATTCACTTGCAACTGCATCGTACCGAGAAGTAAAACACTAATCGCAAACAAGTACCAAAATGGATGGGCACCGAGGGAGTAGTAGAAAAAGAGGGCAAACGACACCCCGACAAGGGCAGAGCCTAAACGGACAGCCCCGTTTCGAACTGCATCAAGACTCGTAGCCTCTAAAGCTAAACACGTTGTAATGACGGCAAACCCAGGAGGCAAGTGCAATGCACGACAGAGAACAACGCAAGCGGCGATACTAATCAGTGATTTAATGGTTCGGTTAGACAGACGTTGGATAAACAATTGCATAAGCGCACGGCCTTTCATAATTTCACATACCGTATTAACCGGATGCTCCTGATGCTTAGGGTGTCAAAACGAAAACATTTTATGCATTTTTTTATTAACATCTTGAACAATGCTCATGTCATCACGTATGATAGAAGTGAAATTACGGTAAAAAAGTCATCAAGAGATGAGTTGTTCTGAAGGGAGTGATCTGGTGTACGTAACCGGAAAGTATAAAACAGGGGTCTATGCAGGTACGCCTATGGAAGAGAGGCGCGACCAAACGCTACTTCAAGTTGAAGCGGTCATCAAGCATCCACTGCAAGGCGACCTCCATCAAGGATTCGCCACCGATGTCCCTTTGTTTCATCAACGCAATGCACTTGCACATAAAGAGAAAGCGTGGGTACCCACGGTCACAGTAAAATCGTTTACCGATGATCTGCCTTCTTATGAGCATAGTTTGCAATCCGCTGTTGATGATGAGATTGCCCGAATGAAAGAACGAAATGATTCATTTGGGGATGAAGCGCTAAAGAGTTTAGAAGAACTAAAGGTAAGGTACAGTAAGTAAAGGGAAACTTTATAGATGGGTAAGACCAAAGAGGTGACGCTACTGTCTTCCTCTTTTCTTACGCTTTTTTTAGTATCTTTTCGTCCGAATTTTCAATGAGTTAAATCGTTTGATGAATTGAGGAGTGGATAGAATGACACGTAAACAACCATCATTTGCAACGGAAACGGTATGGGCAGGAGAAGAAAAGTATCGGGTACACGGCGCGAGCCAAGTACCGGTCGTACACAGTGTTGCGTATACGTACGACGATCTTGATTATTGGTATGAAGTGGCGGTTGGAAACGCAGAAGGTCATATTTATGGTCGCAATACAAACCCAACTGTCGCTAGCTTTGAAGACAAAGTGAAACAGCTAGAAGGCGCAGAGTCTGCAACGAGCTTTTCAACAGGAATGGCCGCAATTAGCAATACGTTGCTTACGTTTTTGACGCCTCGAGACCGCATTGTAAGCATTAAAGATACGTACGGAGGCACGAACAAGATCTTTAGTGAGTTTCTTCCACGTCTAGATATCGATATCACATTGTGTGAAACAGGCAATCATGATGAGATGATTGAAGAAATAAATAAAGGTTGCCAAGTCGTATATCTTGAGACACCGACGAATCCGACAGTAAAGATTACAGATATTGAGAAAATTGCCGAAGCAGCAAAAGAGGCAGGAGCTCTTGTCGTTGTTGACAATACATTCGCGACGCCGGTGTTACAAAACCCACTGCAACTTGGGGCTGACCTTGTCATTCACTCTGCTACGAAGTTTCTAGGTGGGCACGCTGACGCGCTTGGCGGTGTGCTATGCGGAGATGAAGTGCTCGTTGATCGGGTGTATCATTACCGAGAAATTAACGGGGCAACGATGGACCCGATGGCTGCTTATTTACTCATAAGAGGCATGAAGACTCTTCATCTGCGCGTATGGAAACAAACAGAAAACGCAGGGAAATTAGCGGAATATTTAAAAGCGCACCCACTCGTAGAATCGGTGTATTACCCGGGGCTTACCGATCATGCTAACCATGATATTGCTAAACAACAAATGCGCGGATTTGGCGGAATGTTTAGTTTTTCATTACACGGTGGTATGGATGCGGTCAAAGAGATGCTTCCGAAATTGAAATTTGCCAATCGTGCGGCAAATCTTGGTGCAGTCGAAACAACGGTTGGACCCGCAAGAACAACGAGTCATGTCGAATCTTCACCAGAGGAAAGAAAAGCGCTCGGCATCCCTGACGGGCTCATTCGGTACTCTGCAGGCATTGAAGACTTTGAAGATTTAAAAGCAGACCTTGAAGAAGCGATGAAAGCCATTACAGTAACTCAATAACAGGAGAGTGCTCATGAAGAAAAAAGTTGCGATTATTGGTTTTGGCGGAGTCGGTCAAGGCTTCGCCAACCTGTTATCCGAGAAACAAGAACAGCTAATCAGTCACCATCAACAAGACATTGAGATCGTGTCGATCAACGATCTATACAAAGGTACATTACACGATGATGACGGGCTCGATATGGGGGGAGTATTTAAAAGTTTAGACGTTGATGGAACACTCGAACACTACAAGAATCAGAAGGCAATAAAATCCGATTGGGATGCAGTGAAAACAATCGAGAAAACGAATGCTGACATTATCGTTGAGCTAACATTTACAGATGTTTTGACTGGAGAGCCCGCAATCACTCATTGTAAAACAGCAATTGAAGCGGGGAAACACGTGGTGATGACAAACAAAGGCCCCATCGTTAAAGCCTATCAACAACTGAAAGAAGCCGCGGATAAAAAAGGCGTTGAATTTCTGTTTGAAGGAACGGTTATGAGTGGTACGCCTGCGCTTCGTATGCCACTTATGACACTGAAAGGAAATACGATTACACGCATCGAAGGCATATTAAACGGTACGACAAACAGTATGCTTACAGACATGGCGAGTGGCATGAGCTATGAGGACAGCCTTGATATTGCGAAACAAAAAGGGTATGCCGAAGCCGATCCAACGAACGACGTTGAAGGGTATGATGTTCAAGGAAAGGTCGTCATTTTAGCGAATGTTCTACTCGGTGCTAGCCTTACGCGAAATGACGTTCCTTGCACCGGCATCACGAAACTCACACGAGAAGATTTTAAGAAGGCAAAAGATTCAAATCAAGTGTGGAAACTTCTCGGTGTTGTAGAAAACGATGGTGGCGTCGTAACGGCTCGAGTTGAGCCGAAATTACTTACCGCAGATGATCCTTTAGCGCAAATTAATGGACCAATGAATGCGGTAACGTATCAGTGCGATTTGTCTGGAAATGTAACACTTATTGGTGCAGGAGCGGGAATTACGGAGACAGGATTTGCTGTACTCATTGACATTTTGTCTATCCGATAATTGAATTCTAATAGGTTAGGGGTGTAAGAGATGATCGGAATTAATGAAAAAGAACAAGCGATGTTTATTTCAGGCGAGTGGAAACAAAAAAACGAGATGATTGAAGTACAAGATCCAGGTAAACGGGTGACGATCGGGTATGTCCCGAATGGACAGAAAGAAGACATGGTGGAAGCGTTGCAGTCGGCTGTACTCGGTCGAGAGATTGCAGCGGCGCTCACTGTGCGAGAACGTATGGACATTTTAATGAATGTGTCTCGCCTCATTCTTGAAGAGCGTGAAGATATCGCTGAAATCATTGCATCTGAAGGTATTAAGACGATTACTGAAGCCCGTAAAGAAGCGCGAAGAGCGGCAGAAACATTGCAAATTTGTGCTGAAGAGGCAAGAAGGTTAACTGGATCAACAGTAAATTTCGACCAGATGCCTGGAAATGCTCATCGGCATGGGTATACATTCATGTTTCCGATCGGGATCATCGGTGCAATCACACCATTTAATGACCCACTTAACCTCGTCGCACACAAGATTGGTCCAGCAATTGCAGGGGGTAACGCTGTTGTTTTAAAACCGGCGACAGAAACACCTCTTTCAGCTCTTTGGTTAACGAAGAAATTTCAAGAGTCTGGGCTTCCAGATCATGTATTAAACGTCGTTACAGGTCGGGGGAGTGAAGTGATCCCTCCGATGATTGAACATCCTGATGTTCGTTTAATTAGTTTCACCGGTGGACTTAAAACGGGTGAAACGCTAGCAAAGCAAGCCGGGCTAAAGAAAATAGGGATGGAATTAGGGGCCAATTCCCCGCTTATTGTTTGTAAAGATGCGAACATCGGTGTTGCTGCAAAGGCAGCTGTGGACGGCGCTTTCGCATCAGCTGGTCAAAATTGCTTAGGTGTTCAGCGCATGATTGTGCATGAGGATGTGATCGACACATTCACTGAACAAGTGACGGATCATACGTCTCGACTAGCATTTGGAGACAAGATGCGTGAAACCGATGATGTCGGTCCGTTAATCAATGAAAAAGAAGCAGAGCGGATGATTCACCGCATTGATGAAGCGATTGACAAAGGCGCTCGCCTTTTATGTGGGGGCGTGTTGCATGGCAACTATTTAGAGCCAACATTGCTCACCGACGTGCCGAAAGATACACTGTTGTATAAGGAAGAGATCTTTGGACCGATTGCAATGATCGAGTCATTTCAAAGCCTAGAAGAAGCAGTGAGGGTCGCGAATGATGTGAACTATGGACTGCAAGCCGGTATTTTCACGGCATCTTTATCCAACGCACATTACGCCATTCAAAAATTACATGTCGGTGGCGTGATGGTAAATGACAGCAGTGATTTTAGAATTGACGCCATGCCTTTTGGTGGGACAAAAGGATCAGGTCTCGGTCGCGAAGGGGTTCTGTCTGCACTCCATGAAATGACAGAACCAAGAGTCGTCTGCTTCACAGAAATTGAAGAATAGCTTTTTCACGAATTCCACAACGAAGTAGGAGTGCTGGCCAATTATGTTTCCTAGAGAAGAGTATCAACTCAGAATGAATAAAACAAAGCAGAAAATGCTCGAATATGGCGTTGAAGTACTAGTACTATCCAATCCATCAAACCTTTGTTATTTAACGGGATACAATGCGTGGAGTTTTTACGTCCACCAAGTAGTACTCGTGTTAATTGATGAGGAAGAACCGATTTGGATTGGACGGGAAATGGATGCTCATAGTGCTCGCACGACGACGTGGCTTGACCAACGAAGAATTATTCCTTATCCGGATGAGTTCGTACAATCGACCATCAGACACCCGATGGATTTTGTCGCCAATATTCTTACTGACCTCGGTCAAGGCCAACGAAAAATTGGTGTAGAAATGGATGCGTTCTATTACACAGCGATGTGTCATGAACGCATCACGTACGGTTTACCGGATGCGGAGTTTAAAAATACGAGCACGATTGTCAATTGGGTTCGTGTGATCAAAAGCGATGAAGAAATCAGGTATATGCGAAAAGCAGCGAAAATCGTAGAAAATGCAATGCAATCGGCCTATGATACGGTAAATGTTGGTGTTAGGGAAAATGATGTGGCTGCCGCCATCTATCACGCTCAAGTGAGTGGAACAAAAGAGTTCGGTGGAGATTACACGTCGATCGTTCCTATGCTACCGACTGGGAAAAACACGGCAAGCCCTCACTTAACGTGGACAGACAGAAAGTACGTTGAAGGGGATTTTCTAACATTGGAAATCGCTGGCTGTTATCAGCGATATCATACACCACTGGCAAGAACGATGTCTCTAGGAAAAGCACCTGAATCTGTAAGAGAAGTAGGGAAAGTGGTTACCGAAGGCATTAGAGAAACGTTGGCGCAAATGAAACCAGGTGTAACCGCTGAACAGGTGGAAGAAGTTTGGCGTACATCGATTGGTAAGCACGGATTCATTAAAGCATCGCGGTTAGGCTATTCGATTGGCCTAAGTTATCCTCCAGATTGGGGAGAGCATACAATCAGTTTTCGAAAAGGGGATCGTTCCCTTTTGGAACCAGGCATGACGTTTCATCTTATGCCTGGCATTTGGTTCGATGACTTCGGTGTAGAGATTACGGAATCAGTGCTAATTACGGACTCAGGGGTCGAAACACTTACGTCATTTACCCGTGACGTGTTTGAAAAACCGTTGTAGTCCCTTCATTTATGAAAACGGCACTCACGAAGAGTGCTGTTTTTTTTCTTTTTTTGGAGGGACAGGATCAAATCCTCCGCGATGAAATGGGTGGCACTTTAGAATGCGTACGATGCCGAGGAGTAGGCCCTTAACGACACCGTGTGTTTGCACCGACTCCAATGCATAGTGAGAACAAGTCGGTTGAAATCGGCATGTAGGTGGGGTGGCAGGAGATATGAATTTTTGATAAAAGCGAATCGGTGCAATAACCATTTGGCGGAGCATAGCCATCCCTCCAATCACAAAAGTAAAGAGCAGACCGAATGGTCGCTCTTTACGTTAGATTAGCTCACATAAAATGTGGCGTTTGGTTGCAAAATGCTGTAAAGAATATGGCTTTCTTCGTCGGAAAGTCGAATCATAGGCAAACGTACATCGCCAGAGATGATGCCTTGCATTTCTAGTGCAGCTTTTACCGGAACTGGGTTTGGTGCCATAAACATTGCACTCATAATGGGTAGCAATTCACGGTGTTGCTTCGCTGCGGTCGTATTGTTACCATCCAAGAATTGTTGAACCATTTGTGCCATGTTCTTCCCAATAATGTGGGCAGCAACAGATACAACACCTTTAGCACCGATGGAGAGAAGCGGTAATGTCATGCTGTCGTCTCCGCCGTACAAGTCGAAGCCGTCAGAGGAGTTCTCAATAATCATTGAGGCTGCATCCAAATCTCCGCTCGCCTCTTTAATGGCGACCACGTTGGGTAGGTGCGAAAGACGAATTGTTGTCTCTGGCATGAGGCTGACAACCGTCCGACCGGGTACGTTATAGAGCATGATTGGCAAAGCTGTCGTTTCAGCGATTGCTTTAAAATGCTGGTACATGCCTTCTTGTGATGGTTTATTATAGTATGGTGTAACGAGCATAATTCCGTCTGCTCCAGCTTCTTCTGCTGCTTGCGTTAATTCGATGGATGCATTCGTATTGTTGCTGCCCGTACCGGCAATGACCGGAATTCGTCCGTCAACAATGCGAATCACATGTTTGAATAAAGAGACTTTCTCTTCTTTGGACAGTGTTGGGGATTCACCCGTCGTACCGGCAACAACCAGTGAGTCGCTTCCGTTTCCGACTAAGTGATTCACAAGCTTCGTAACATCGTTGTAATCAATCTGTCCTTGTTCATTAAATGGAGTCACCATCGCAGTGACAATTCGGCCAAAATCCATGAATATCACCCTCTGCTTATAAATTGTAGTCTAGGTTTGTTAAAAAACATGAGGGGCCTGACACAAACATAATATGTGCTTGCACTAGTGAAAGTGCAGCTGTTTGATTGGGAAGGGCGGCAGCCTGCCAATAAAAAAGCAACAATGAGAGATCTCATTGCTGCATGAATACCTTCCTAAACAGAAAAGCACTTCATGCGTGAGATAGCCCTCCATATAAGGTTGTCCTTATATGACAGCCATACATTTGTTCAATGTAAGACCAGCTTTGACTGCGTGAGCATGCCTTAGCTTCGGCAAATTCCCCTTTCAGTAAACTTCAAAGAAACTCACGTTTCTCCATTTACTTACTAATGATCTTTGCTCCTCTACTCCCAGAAGAAGTTTGTATAAACTTATATCCTTATACTAACAAACGATCTCACCCGATGCAATGGGTAAACGATGATCATTTTGTTACGTATTGGAAACAGTGACGACATTTGCCTTCAATAAATCAAGTAAAGCAGTGAAAAATAACGGTAAGAGGGAGGTTCGCGTAATATGAAGAGGAAAAGCATAGTAGTATTGATCGTGCTTGGTCAGCTCGTATTGATGAGCGCATGCAATGAAAATGCAATGGAGGAAAGTAGTCAAGATCGCTATCCAAATCGAGACGACGATCAAATGGTTGAGAACTTAAGTTCTGATGAATACTATAATTATACAAACAAACCGACACAAAGAGATTATGGATGGCATAATAATCGTTTAACTCCTGCAAAAACAGGGAAGTTTAAAGATAGGCCGAATTCGCATGCACATCCTGATGCGTTGTTACATGAGGCTGAGCAAATGAACGATCGTATCGAACAGACGGATACAGGTGAAGATGCTGTGAAGATTAAGTACAAATTAGAAAAACTTCACCCTGTATACAGCGCCTATGTTGTTGAACTCAATGGCAGGTTTTTTATTGGTTTAGAAAGTGAAACTGAGGATAAGTTGCAGATGAATCGTGCAATCCAAGAGATTGTAAATGCAGAACGAAATGATGCGCAGTACGAATGGTTTACAGATCGAGGAGCGGTGAACCGAATCCGAGCTGCTGAACGTGCTGAACACCCGAATCAAGAAAGGCATCTAGATGATTGGTTTCATGAGATGGAGTATGAGCTACAAAAAAGAGGAAAAGGATGGTTAGATTAAACCATCCTCCCTCTTCATTTATATTTACGATGTGATGCCTAAGTCGTTAATTTTTGCCTCATACAAATGTTCCATCGTCACGAGATAATTCGTAAGGTTTTCTGTATGTGTTTTCGCATTGTCACAGTCTGTTTGCCCATCGCAGTTCGGTAGGTCGTCGAGGATGGCGTTTAATTCAACACGTGAGCTAACAATGAGTTCTTTTACATCTTCAAAAGATTGAGGTGTATAGATTCCTTCCATATCTTTTGTGTAATTGAACAATGTCTCAGCACTTTTTTCTGCTCTCATGTAGTTGCCATTTAGCATGTGGTTGTAAAGCACATCAAGTTCATCGTGAAATTGCTCCAAAAAGTATGCGTAATGATCACTATAGAGCATGACCTCTTCTTCAGGAGGATGTTTCTCATTCTTTACATAAATGGAGTTAGGTTGCTGATCCTCGATGTGAGGCTTAGCATTGTCTTGTTGTAGATCTTGCTCAAGATCGTTTCCGTATTGATTGCAGCCAGCCAATAAAGCGATGGCCATTATGGCGAACAGTTGCCTTCTCACGATAGAAACCCCTTTCTGTCAATCTTCTTTACTTCGTAGTATGGGATTTGCGCGACAATTCTATGCATGTTTTCTAACAGAACCGGTCATCCTTACATTATAGGGAAGCGAATATGTGAAAAATCATTTATTCCATCACCGATTTCACTTATAATGGATAAGGAATACATGGCTGGGGGGCGAGTAGGATCATGCATTCAGAAAAAATCGCAGTTCCACTTTCAAATGATTTATTTAGTGAAATAAGGCACTTGACGCAACCCGAACAAAATCGCCTGTTTCACAATATTGTTCGATACTATGTTCAAAAGAATAAGCGCGAACAACTCATTCAAGATCTTCGATATGGTTATGAGGAAATGGCAGATCTCAATTTAGCGATTGCCGAAGCCTTTGCCTATTGTGAATGGGAAGCGTTTAAAAAGAATCACACACAAAAGGTCACCCATTATTAACAAGGAGGTGAATGGATGAGGTGAGCAACCATAATCAATCGCAACATCCAGCTGCAAAGAAAAGCGTCAAACGCGGCGATGTTTTCTTTGCAGATCTATCTCCGGTTGTAGGATCCGAACAAGGCGGGGTTCGGCCGGTGTTGATAATCCAAAATGATATCGGCAATCGGTTTAGCCCGACCGTCATCGTTGCGGCGATCACTGCACAGATAAAGAAAGCCAAGTTGCCAACACATGTAGAAATTGATGCGAATAAACACAAGTTTGACAGAGATAGCGTTGTACTTTTGGAACAGATCCGAACGATCGATAAACAAAGGCTGACAGACAAGATTACACATCTCGATGAGAACATGATGCAAAAGGTGAATGAAGCGTTAGAAATCAGCATTGGGTTAAGAGATTTGTAGCTACATAACCGATAAAAACCGACTCGACCTCCCCGAGTCGGTTTTTCATTGCTGATAATGTGTAAAAATGTGTGATAAATTAAAAAAATAACGCAACATTTACCAAACATTGTGATATAATATAAAAAACATGCATGAATATCGTGAAAACAGAGATAAATAGGAGAAGTGCGGGAGGCGAGATAATCGTGAAGATCTCATCAACGAAACTTTGGAAAATGATCACATTCTTATTCAAACTAGGGATTGGTTTTGGCATTATTTTATCAAGTTTTGTCAGTAGCTGGTCAGTCACCGCAGAAGGGAATTTACCTGCAAAAACGGGAGTCGTTCTTCACGCCATTAACAACCAACTCATCGTGCCAAGCGATAATTTACAAGCACCTGCATTTCTTACGCGAGGATCAAATAATGGAGGGATTGTCTTTGAAAGACAAGACATTGTAATCCCAGTAAGTGATGGTCACTTCTTAGAGGCACGTTTGCACAAGCCGAAAGGTGTGCAAAATGCACCGATTATTATGTATTATCACGGCGGGGCATTCATGGAAGGATACGGCAGCATTTATTCTCATGATAATATCGTCCGAGCTTTAGCGAATCGGTCTGGCGCCATTGTTGTTAGCGTAGGTTACCGTCTTGCACCTCAACATATCTTCCCTAAAGCGATTGAAGATTCGTATGATGCTCTCGTTTGGGTGCATGAACATGCAGAAGACCTCGGAGGAGATTCAGATAATATCGCTGTCGCAGGGGACAGTGCAGGTGGAAACATAGCGACCGTCACGGCGATGAAAGCAAGAGATTTAGGGGGGCCAAACCTCGTGGCCCAGCTTCTTTATTACCCATTAACGACGTTTCACGATCATGCCCTTGAGACGAGGGACAAGTACAGCAGCGGCAACTACTTGCTTTCCAGAGCGGTAATGGAAAAGGCAAGAGATTCATATACACCAGGAAAAGAGATGTGGGAGAATCCGTATGTTTCACCACTTGATGCTGGAGAAGCTACCGATTTGCCACCAGCGTTTATCGCAACTGCAGAATATGATCCACTCCGTGATGAGGGTGAACTGTATGCTGAGAAACTATTCCAAGACGGTGTACATGTAGAAACAATGCGCTACGAAGGCGTCATGCACGGGTTTTTATCGTTTTATGAAGTGATGGCCACGGGTAACACAGCGCTAAATGATAGTCTTGCCTTCCTAGAAAATGAGTGGGCAGGGGACCGAGAGGCAACTGTAGGTTTCCGCGTCATAGACCGCGAACCCCCTAGTGGATGGGCACGTGTGAAAGAAGAAATTGAAGCACACGCTGCAGCAATTTATTTACTGTCCATTCAATTTTCGAACGTATTTAATCAGATGGTAGAACAAGCAGATGGGTTATTTCAATCTGAAGATCGAGATGACGAATTCAAGTAAAAATAGTGATAAACGACGAAAAAACGGCACCTGATCAGCACAGAACTGATCAGGTGATTTTTTTTCGTGTATTCTTTGTATTTCTCTATTTTATTTTACCTTTGACTGTGATACACTACATTTTGGTTAATGACAATTCCGAAAGGGGGCCTCCTGATGCTGGCAGGACTTAAGCTGCGATTGAATCGTCCGATGAATCGCGTAAACCACACAACGAACAACGAAGAAGCGGTGATTTTTTTAGAACAGGAAATGAAGAAGTTTATTCAAATGACTCGACCGGTCTTTTTATTAAAAGATGAATCAGAAGAGATGCTCGTAAACTTTCTTCAAACGTCTAAACAACGGACGGGTCTAAAGCAACGTCCACAGACGAAAGAGTCACGTCAGAGAGCTGCCTTTTTTGATAAAGACTTGCCATTGTTCGTAAAATATTGCAAGTCGCAAGGGTTTCAGATGGAGGGTAACGAAATGTTATTCTCACAAGTGCTCATGAACAGTGTAGACCTATGGAACTTTCAGTTTAATCAAAAGAAATACGGCCGTATTGTACAAAAAGGGGATTCAATCCGCGATGTGTTTGAACGATATTTAGACCAAGTGGATGAATCCGAGCAATATCAGATTACTTCAATAGAATTTTTACGTCAGAGTATGATCAGTCAACGGCTTTTACCGGTATCCATTAAAGCCGAGAAACTCATGCGCCAGTTGCTCATCCATGAGAAGCGAAACAGTGGCGAGGAACTTAGACGATTTGAAAAACGACTAAACAACGTATAACTATAAAAAAGAACTGAGCGGAATTGTACGCTCAGTTCTTTTTTGAGTACGAAGTGATGCATATCCGCAAGTATTAGCTTGGGGTCAGAGAGAGAATGAACACATAATGTGTCTAAGAAAATCGAAATCTAATTTATTGAGGTTCTACGGAGCACGGAGGTAGAGTAAATTCTAACGACTGTGAATTGTTTGCCTAAACCCACCTTAGAAAGAATGTCACAAAAAACCGGATGTTCGCTATGGAACATCCGGTTTTTTGTGAATCGTTGTATTGGCGTATCTCTTTTACAAAGATGATATGTGTAAGCCTGTTAAAGCGTAAACACAACGTGTGCACATAAAATGATTACCGGTAACGTTATGATCGTTCTAAGCAAGAAGATCGCAACGAGATGCCAAAAGTTTACGGGGATTTTTGATGCGAGTAACAATCCGCCGACTTCGGACATGAAGATGAGTTGCGTAACAGATAAGCAACCGATAATAAATCGCGTCATTTCACTTTCAATGCCTGAACCGATGAGTGCTGGCAACAACATATCTGCAAAGCCGATGAGCATCGTTTCCGAGGCAGCAGCAGCTTCTGGCACTTGCATGAGCTCTAGAAATGGGATGAACGGCATACCTAACCAGGTGAAAACCGGTGTTTGTTCTGCAATAATGATCGTGACAGTACCAATGGCAAGGACAATTGGAATGACACCGAACCATAAATCCAATACGTTTTGCATTCCTTGTTTTCCGGTATCCCGAATTCGAGCATGAGCGGCTCGGGTCATCGCTCCACGCCATGCTATTTTTAAGAGCGGTTCATTCGATGCTTCTTCATTTCTTTTAGGCGTAGCATATTCATAATAATCATCACTAAATCTAGACAGTGGTGGAATGCGCGGCATGATCAGTGCGGCAACTAAACCTGCAATGACAATTGTTGCATAGTATGGTATAAACAAGTGCTCTAAGTCTAGATAACCGAGAATAACAATCGTAAACGTAATGGAAACGATGTTAAACGTAGTCCCTAAAACTGCTGCTTCTCGTTTCGTGTAGTGGCCATCAATATACTGCTGATTGGACATCATGACGCCAATTGTAGCGTCACCGAACCAAGAAGCTAGCGTGTCAATCGAAGACCGTCCTGGCAAACGGAACAACGGACGCATGATGATGTTCATGAGCGTTCCGACAAACTCTAACAAACCGAAATTGAGCAAAAGCGGGAGAAAGATGCCGGCAAATAAAAATACGACGATAAGAAATGAAACGAGATCAAGAATGAGTCCACCCGTATCTTCACCCCAAATCCATTCTGGACCGACTTGGAAAAAGATAAAAAGACCAAGTGTTAACCCGATGATTCGAACGATCAACCAAAAGGTAGATACGTTGAATATTGATGCAAATACGGAGTTGTTCATCCACGTTGGTTTCACATAAAGGTAGACGAGACTACCGAGAACAGATAAAGTAGCAAGCACTATTGTCATTTCTGCAAGGATCGGTGCAAAAGCCATTTCTGCTGTTTCTGATATAAAGGCAATCGGAATCGTCAATTGCGATTGACCGTCCGCCGTATAACTGATGGGAAGCATAAAGATAAATATTCCTATTAATGAAGGAATAAGAAACCAAAGGATCGTTGGAAGTTTTGTCGTGCTGTTCATGATGTTCCCACCTTAGATGAAAAATAGAAAGTTATGAGATGGAGATTCGCTCCACCACTTCGTGCATTTCCCGCAAACTGACGATCTCAATGTCTGGGGTAATTGATGTTTCGTTTTTCGTACCTTCGCGATTTAACCATATTGTTGTTAGTTTAGCCTGATTCCCGCCAACTATATCCGTATGAAGGTTATCGCCGATCATTGCTGCATGTTCTGGTTTTAAGTCAAGCTGACCTAGTACATATTGATAAAACCCTAAGTCAGGTTTACCGACACCATAAGAACCGGAAATGAAAATACGGTTGAAAAACGGTACGAGTGCCGGGGTCATTTCTAACTTTTTCAATTGCAAGCTAGGTGCTCCATTTGTAAGTAAAACGAGTTGAAAAGCTTTATTTAATTGTGTGAGTACATCAAACGTTTCCTCAAACACATAAGGTAATGTTTCTCGATAATAAATAAACGTTCTGGAAAGTTTGCGGGCAAGAGACAAGTCTTCATTCCCTACACTTCTTAATGCTTGCATCCATACATCAAATTGATAAGCACCAATGTCGGTAGCCATCGCCCGAAGCCTGGCGTCATGAACGTCATTGAAGGAGCCCCAAAGTCCCTCGAATGGATTAATTCCTAAAGCTACAGTGAGCGGGTAAAAACTTTGCTTTTTGTACTCTTCTGGCGCTCGTTCTTTTACGGCTACAAAAAGTAGTTCAGGATCAACGCCAGCAAGTGTATAAGCTTCATTGCATGTTGCAAGCAAAGACTCCTTGATGCTTTTTTTGTCCCAAAGCAATGTATCGTCGAGGTCAAAGATCAATGTGTTTAGCACAATGTTCATCCTTTCCTGTCAGTGTATATTTACTCATATTGTAGCATATTGTCAACAGATAGACGTATAAATATAATATTCTGACGGAAAGTGACACCCGTTTGTCATATATTCGGAATTTTTCGGCGTTTACGTTGTGAAAATAAAAGTTTGTCAGTTTAACAAACAAAATCTGCTCTATCTTTTGTATCCTTTCGCAGAGCATGTTAAAATAGTATCGTGAAAGCGTTACGAAATGACGTCAATCATTTTTTCATGCAATGATGCAATTAGTTTTAACCGTGATTAACACGGATCCACCGTGTAACGACGAATGATTGTTATATGGATATAGTTTCGTCATGAATGATTTTTTTGATGGATGACTGTTGTATGTGATATTCGCTTTTTGCAATATCGTCATTTTAGTGTGTGAAAATAATGAGGAGAATGATGATTCTGAGTGGATCGGAATTGTTCGGTAAGACGAAGTTTAGTAGAATTAGCGGCCATCATTCACAGATTGTAAACAAGTGTAGTTGGAGGTAGTAGCAGATGGACAGAAAGGTTTCCAAGCTTGGAAAGTCTTGGGAAACATTTCACGGACCGAACTTAGGGTACGTGATGGACATGTATGAAGTGTATAAGGATAACCCAGATGAAGTTGAAGAAGATTTAAAAGCGTGGTTTGATGCATACGGTGCACCAACCATGGATGAAACGACTAATGGTGTTTCAGTAATGGACAGCCAAGAAGTGAACTCATCATCAATGCATAAGGTTGCAGCTGCCATTAAACTTGCCGATAATATTCGGACATTTGGTCATTTGTTGGCGGATATGAACCCTCTGCAAGAGCCAGGAGAAGAATCCTCGTTTCTTGATCCAAAAGAGCATGGTCTCAGTGAAGATGATCTGAAATCAATGCCTGCAGAAATGCTTTGTAAAGATGCACCAAACACTGTTCGGAATGGTTTAGATGCCATTAATCATCTTAAGCAAATGTACACCAAATCCATTGCATTTGAATTCCACCATGTACACGACCTCGAAGAGAAAAATTGGCTCAATCAGATGGTTGAAACGGGTAATATATACGAAGAGCTGTCAAGCGATAAACGCAAATCGATCCTTGAAAAGCTTACGGCAACCGAAAGTTTTGAGCAGTTTTTACACCGTTACTTTGTCGGACAAAAGCGTTTCTCCATTGAGGGATTGGACGCGATGGTACCGATGCTCGAAGAAATGACGCAAAGCTACATGCAAGATGGTGCAAGAGACATCATGATTGGCATGGCGCATCGCGGTCGTTTAAGTACGCTTGCCCACGTATTAGGGAAGCCTTACCATTTAATTTTCTCTGAATTTAAGCATGCACCAAATGAAGAAGAAGCACCAACTGAAGGCTCATTGAGCGAAGGTTGGACTGGGGATGTTAAGTATCACCTCGGGGCTAATAAGCAAATTGGTGAAGAATCAACATATACAACGGTTGCATTAGCGAACAACCCAAGTCACTTGGAGTATGTAGATCCAATTGTCGCAGGGTATGCGCGTGCTGCACAAGAAAACCGTACAGAAATCGGATTTCCGAGTCAAGAAATGGAGCGAGCAGGCGCCATTCTTATCCATGGTGACGCGGCGTTCCCAGGTCAAGGCATTATTGCGGAGACGCTTAACTTGAGCCGTCTTAAAGGATACCAAACGGGTGGAACCTTGCATATTATTGCAAATAACTTGCTTGGGTTTACGACGGAAAGTCACGATTCAAGATCAACAACATATGCAAGTGACCTTGCAAAAGGCTATGAAATTCCAATTATTCACGTGAATGCAGACGATCCTGATTCATGTATCGCTGCTGTTCATCTCGCTTGTGAATACCGTCGTCGTTTCCATAAAGACTTCTTAATTGACCTCGTTGGTTACCGTAGATACGGACATAATGAAACCGATGAGCCTGCATCAACACAACCGAAGCTTTATGAACAAATTCGAAATCATGATACTGCACGAACGTTGTACGCGAAAAAGCTTGTTGGCGATGGTGTTATTACTGAAGATGAAGCGAAAGAAATGCAAACAAACATCCAAGACAAACTAAAGCGTGAGTATGACAAAGTAGGCGAGGCGAATAAAGAGGTTTCTGAAATGAACCCGCCTGAAGTGATCGAAAAAGGCTTGCCAAAGATGGATACTGCCGTAGATTATGACACGCTAAAGCAGATGAACGAAGAACTGCTCGAGCACCCAGAAGGGTTTTCGGCATTCCCGAAACTGAAGAAGATTTTAGAACGCCGAAAAGAAGCATTTACAGATGGTGTAATTGATTGGGGTCATGCTGAAGCACTAGCATTTGCTTCGATTATCTCTGATGGAACTCCGATTCGGATGACAGGTCAAGATTCCGAGCGTGGAACGTTTAACCATAGACACTTGATCTTGCATGATCATAAAACGGGTGATATTCATTCACCTATGCACACGTTGTCAACGGCGAAAGCATCGTTTGCGTTGCATAATAGCCCGCTATCTGAAGCTTCAGTTGTTGGTTTTGAGTACGGGTACAACGTTCAAGCACCAGAGACACTTGTACTTTGGGAAGCGCAATATGGAGATTTCTCAAACGCCGCACAAGTCCAGTTTGACCAGTTCTTGTCAGCGGGTAGAGCGAAATGGGGACAACGTTCAGGTATGGTGCTGTTGTTACCTCATGGTTATGAAGGCTCTGGACCTGAGCACTCAAGTGCGCGTCTCGAACGTTTCTTATCACTTGCAGCGGAGAACAACTGGAACGTTGCGTACTTGTCAAGTACAGCGCAATACTTCCACATCCTTAGAAGACAAGCGAAGAGCTTGGAGATGGATGAAGTTCGACCGCTTGTGCTCATGACACCGAAGAGCTTATTAAGAAACAAATCTTTAGCCGATTCAAACGAATCATTTACCGATGGACGTTTTCACCGTATTGTTGGCGATCCGAAGACGCTTGGAAACGAAGATGAAGTGGAGAAACTCGTCTTCTGTACAGGTAAAATGGCGATTGACTTGCATGAAAGTATTGATGACACCGTTGATACGAAGAAGATTCATATCGTAAGGTTTGAAGAATTGTACCCTTACCCTCACAAGACAGTGAACACGATTCTTAACAAATATAAGAACGTGACCTCAGCCGTTTGGGTACAAGAAGAACCGAAGAATATGGGCGCATGGAATTACATTGATCCGTACTTGCGTGAAAGTTTGCCAGATCACGTAACGCTTGATTACGTAGGTCGTCGTCGCCGTTCCAGTCCATCTGAAGGGGATCCGAACTTCCACAAACACGAACAACAGCGGATTATTAATACAGCATTGGGTCGAAATGAAGGGAGAACAAAATAGTGGCTGAAATTAAAGTTCCTGAACTCGCAGAATCGATTACAGAAGGTACAATTGCTGAGTGGCTAAAGCAACCAGGCGATTATATCGAACAAGGGGAAACGATTGCCGAGTTAGAAACCGATAAAGTGAACGTTGAAATCAACTCCGAACAATCTGGTGTGTTGCAAAAACACTTAAGAGAAGCAGGAGACACAGTCGAGATTGGTGAAGCCATCGCGACGATTGATGAGAATGCCAAGGAAGGTTCAGCACCAGCTGAAGAGCCGGCAAAAGAATCACCAGCTGCTGAACAACCTTCTGAAAAGAAAGAGGAGCCTAGTTCGACTGGCGGAGATGACTCTTCTGAGTCTAGTGAAACGGACCACGTAATCGCTTCTCCAGCTGCTCGTAAGTTGGCACGTGAAAAAGGGATTAACTTGAATGAAATCTCGACCCGTGATCCACTTGGCCGGGTGCGCAAAGAGGATGTAGAAGCGCACACGAACCAGCCGAAATCAGCACCAGCAGCGAAGAATGAAAGCCCAGCACCAGAAAAGAAAGATGAGTTCGGTGGCAAGCCGCATGAGCGAATCAAGATGAGCCGTCGTCGTCAAACGATTGCGAAGCGTCTTGTTGATGTACAACAAGAAAGTGCGATGCTTACGACGTTTAATGAAGTAGATATGAGTGCGATTATGGATATTCGTAAGCGTCGTAAAGATGCCTTCCAAGAACAACATGATGGCGTACGTCTCGGATTTATGAGTTTCTTTACGAAAGCCGTCGTAGGTGCTTTGAAGAAATTCCCACTTCTTAATGCAGAAATTCAAGGCAATGAAATTGTGAAAAAAGATTTCTACGATATCGGTATGGCTGTATCAACGAATGATGGTCTCGTTGTACCGGTCGTTCGTGACGCTGAACGGTTAAGTTTTGCAGGCATTGAGAAAGAAATCGGTGAGCTTGGGAAAAAGGCAAGAGATAACAAACTCGCTCTTTCTGACCTTCAAGGCGGTACGTTTACGATTACGAATGGTGGCGTGTTTGGATCATTGCTATCCACACCAATTCTAAATGCTCCTCAAGTTGGGATTCTAGGCATGCACACCATTCAATGGCGTCCAGTAGCCATTGATCAGGAACGCATGGAAAACCGTCCGATGATGTACATCGCTCTTTCTTACGACCATCGTATTGTTGATGGGAAAGAAGCTGTAAGTTTCCTTGTGGAACTTAAAAAGATGCTCGAAGAGCCGGAGCAACTTTTACTCGAAGGATAATATAGGAAAAACCGCTCGGATGCCGATCATCCGAGCGGTTTTTTGATAGGTGAGGGGGCGTCTTTTCAACGCTCCTTTACCCGTTTTTCATAAGCATACCGAAAAGATCCTTCATACTTCGTAAGTTGGCCATCTTCAAGCCAGAAGGTGGTTGGGAAGCATTTGTTAAGAAAGTATCGATTATGGGATACGGCAACGATTGTACCCGTAAAACCTTCAATTGCATCTTCAATCATATGCTGCGCGTCGATATCAAGGTGATTCGTCGGTTCATCCAAAATAAGAACATTGTGGTTTTGGTGCATGAGCTGTGCAAGGCGAAGCCGCATCAACTCCCCGCCGCTAAGAGAGACGACTGTCTTAAAGACGTCATGTCCGAAAAAGTGAAACGATGCAAGAATATGACGGGCCCGAGCCTCAGTGACGGCCACTTCTTTTTTAAATGCTGCAACGATCGTATCCTCTTGATCGCCAACAGTGGGGTGTTGAGACAAATAGCCAATGGATACATTCGTGCCGACTGTTACTTCTCCATCATCAGCAAGTACTTCTCCTGTTAATACGTGTAGAAGCGTCGATTTGCCAGCGCCATTTGGACCAACGATGGCCACTCGCTCACCGTAACGAATGTGCATAGAGGCGTTTTGCAAAATCGGTAGGTGAGCATACGACTTGTGCACATTATGACAAGTGAACACATCATTTCCTGTTCGTTTTTCATGATTGAAAGTTAATGAGATTTTCTTCTTGTGAACTGGACGTTCTAATTGTTGAATTCGTTGTAGCGCTTTTTCCATACTTTTAGCTTGACGGTGCATTCCAGCATTTGGTGGGTTGGCGCGATTTGCCCAATCTTTTAGACGTTTAATCGTTTCTTTCATTTTATTAATCTTTTTTTGCTGATCGGTATAAGCTTGGAATTCTTTCAGTAATCGTTCCTCTCGCTCTAGGACATATCCGCTGTAATTTGTATTGTACGTGTGCAATGTGCCTTGCTCGATCTCCCACGTCTTTATTGTCGTATCATCGAGAAATGCACGGTCGTGGGAAATGATAAGCACAGCACCTTTGTAATTACGGACCCATTTGCTCAACCATTCGAGTGCATAAAGATCAAGATGGTTGGTTGGCTCATCTAGTATGAGTAAGTCCGGCGTTGTGAGTAGTAAATGTGCAAGTTCAACTTTGGCACGCTCGCCACCACTTAACGCTTCCCAACTCGCATCTAAGAGCGTATTAATGCCTAATCCATCAGATACGCGTCGGATTAAGGCGTCCATTTCATAACCGCCCACAGCTTCAAATCGCTCTTGTATTAATCCATACGTGTGTAACGTTTGTTCTAGGTTGGTTTGATCGGGTTGTTGAAGCAGTTCTTCTAGACGTTGCAGCTCATTGTTTATATCGTATATATGTTCAAAGCTTTGTTGGAGTACTTCATAAACTGTACCCTCATTCGAGTGATCTGGAATTTGTGCAAGCAAACCTTTTGAAGTGTTTTTTTGCCAACCAATCGTGCCGACGATTGGTAATTCTTCGCCTGCAGCTAACTGGGCGAGTGTTGATTTACCTGACCCGTTTTGACCGACAAGACCAATTCGGTCAGCTGATTGAATTTCAAAAGATAGGTTGGAAAATATGGTGGTCCCACCATACGTTTGTTCGATTTGATGTGCGTAGCATACAATCATTGTTGCTTCTCCTTTGAGAAGACGTGACCAATAAAAAAGATGACGGAGCATGAGTCTCCATCATCTTCGTGTGAAAAATGAATAGACACGTCCCTTTAGTAGTTTTTCCATCGTATAGGTTGAAAAAAGACAGACTGATCCAATTTCGCAACCGATACGGAAAAAATCGTCCGACAACGTGTTAAAAACGAACCGATCTTTGCCAGACGACCACTAAAAAGACTCATATCTACTCACCTCCCATTTGTATGTAATCGCCTATACTTTACTGAATAATCTCTCAAAAGTAAACCGGAATCATTTGTGTCACAAGACGAAGTTGTCGAATGGTAGGCTAAAATCACTAAGACGAGCAATTGTGAGAAAATATGAAATTTAAGGGTTTACATCATCTAGAAATGTGGTAATATATAGTATACCTTTAGCCCTCGTAAACGTTCATTCGAGGGCTGAATACTTTATATCGCCTCTTGAAGCGAAAGTCGCCCGTAGTCCGTCGATAACCGTGAGGTGCACATTTTTGAGGAGGGATTTCTTATGGTACAAACGAAAGCTCAAGAATTGCGTGCGGCGATTCAGATGAGAGGCTGGTCAAACACAACACTCACCGTAGATGATAAACAAGACATCGTTCTGAATAGTCGAACTGGATGTCGTTCTTGGAAAGGGACGAAATGGGGATTTATTTCTACAGATGTTCCTGAGAAGTTAAGCATCCGTATTGATCTCCCTAAGCAGCGTGTACAATTATCAGAAATTGCTGAACGGCTTGAGATGCAAATTATGAACGAAGATTCACTAGAGCTCAGTGGAATCTGGATTGAACACAAACCCGATCGCGATACGCTCCATATTACAATAAGTGAACATGACCTCAATGAAACAGCATTTTCCGGGGAGTCTAAGCTCATTGATTTTATTAGCGACGTACGTAGAATGAATTGCTTATAAATGGTAAAGTCGAACAGTCGTCAATTGTTGACGGCTGTTTTTTTGGGTTGTATTCAGATTGTCATGAAAGCATGTCGCATGATATACTATTGATAATCACTCTCAATCAGGAAAAGCATGATCCGAAAGGGGATACTATGGATACGAGCCGAAAGCGTTATTTCTATTGTCGCTCGCTGCATCACTCTTTGGAACCGATGAATTGGCCACGCATTAAAGAAAATGGCTTTGATCTTAATATAAAACGTGAAGATTTACCGTTTTTCATTACATTTTTCCGGGAGCTTCATTCTTATTATGCCGACCGAGCAAGTTGGGTTCCCGAAAGTTATCAGCGTTATATGGATGAGATTGCTCAGTTTTTCAAAGAACAATCAAATGAAATGATCTATTGTTCATCGATTCAAACCGAAGCGAAGTCTTATGTGATTCCGTTTACGGATTTTGTTGCTGCGTTTATGCTTGCTGACGAAGCATTTGAACGCATCTTTAAGGAAAGTAAACAAATGGAGCATCATTTCGAGAAAGTGCTCACGTACTATAAGCGCTTCAATTTACTTGCCGATGCGAACAAAGCGCAGTTTATTCTCGATCACTTACCAGAACTTGTTTACCATCACGATTAATAAGGGGAGTTATAGATGCTGCACTATACATGGGAAAATAACACGACAATCAAAACAATTACTTGTGTGCATGTGAACGCGAAGAAATACAAAGTAGATTCCGTCCTTACACCAGGGAATACGTACGAAGTGAAGAACGAAACTGAAGAATTTTATTTTGTGATTGATGACACGGGAACGATGGCTGGTTTCTTAAAAGATTATTTTGAAGAGCAGTAGTAAGACGGCGAACAGCCGTCTTTTTTTTATGGAGAATCGGCATTGAGTAATTAAGTTTCCAATAAAAATATTATGTAAACTTAAAAATTGATAATATATGTTAGAATAGTATGAAAAGAGGTGATGGTTATGAACATACAATCAACGGATCATATTTTTACGTTTTCAAAGGAGCATCGAGCCATTCGTTCAGTTCCTGTAGGAAAAGAAGTGACATTCCATACGTTAGATGCATTTTCAAATCAAATTGTGGATGAAACGTCGACGTTTGACAAAATTGATATGAATGCCGTGAACCCTGCTACCGGACCGGTGTTTGTAGACGATGCAAAACCTGGAGATGCGCTGAAAGTAGAGATTGTAAGCATTGATTTAGATTCGCAAGGTGTCATGGCTGTTGCTCCTGGTTTAGGGGTGTTAGGAGATCAGGTGGATCGTTTTCAATCGAAACTGATGGACGTTCGCGACGATCACGTGATTTTTTCGGATGAGATTTCATTTCCAGTGCGCAAAATGGTTGGCGTGATTGGCGTTGCACCGACAGGCGAGGCGGTGAGTTGCGGAACGCCTGGGAATCACGGTGGGAATATGGATAACACGAGTATGACCGAAGGATCAACGGTCTACTTTCCGGTTTCGTGTGATGGGGCGCTATTCGCTTTAGGTGATGTGCATGCGGCAATGGGAGATGGTGAAGTGTGTGTGACCGGTGTGGAAATTGCTGCCCGTGTGACAGTGAAGTTTTCGGTCGTGAAGGAGGAAATAAATCTTCCGTGGTTAGAAACGAGCGATAGTTGGCAAGTTATTGCGTCAGCAGAAACATTCGAAGAGGCAGCCAAACGAGCGGCGTCGGAATGGACAACCTTCCTTGCCACGCGGTCACGGCTAACGAGTGAAGAAGCGATGATGCTACTCAGTGCTTCTTCGAATTTGGAAATATGCCAGGCGGTCAATCCGTTGAAAACCGTGCGATTAAAAATGCCAAAATCAGTCCTCCAACAAACAGGCGTTGAGTGATGATGAAAAAGGAGAAAACGATGTTTGTCGTTAATGTAGAAGCAGCCATTTATGATGATAACCATTGGTTATTCATAAAACGGAGTGAGCAAGAAGAACACGCCGCTGGGCAATTGGCTTTTGTCGGTGGACGAGTCGAGGCTGGGGCACGAGCAAACGATGTATTGGAGCAAACTCTCCATCGTGAAGTGATGGAAGAGGTTGGGGTGCAGGTGAAAAATTTGCAGTATGTGAATAGTACGCTGTTTTTTGCAGATAACGGTACGCCTGTTGTTGATATTGTGTACGTTTGTGAATTGGCGTCAGGCATACCCTACGAGAAAAGTAACAAAGAAGTGAAAGCCGTTTTATGGCTGTCCACTTCAGACTTGCTCGATACGGCAAAAGCACCTGAATTCTTAAAGAAAAATGTTCGACAAGCCGATTCAATTAGAAAGCGATTGGGTTAAACAAATAGTTGGGAGGATCATTCATGACGTTACCGATAAGAAATCAAATTAATAGTATTTTTGTGCATGTGAAAGATCTAAAAGCTTCGGCGGCTTGGTATTCAGACTTGGTAGGGGTGGAATTGAATGTGTCTCATGTGGAATCACCCGTACACAATGTGCCCGTGAGCGGGCCGACGTCACTCACATTGGACGATCATCGTTTTGATCCAAATTTCCACTACGAAGCGACAACACAACCTTTGTTTAATTTGTATGCGCCAAACATTTATGATGCCTATGATGATATACAAAGTAGAGGCATACGCGTCGTACGAGAAATTGAACAAGTCGGCGAAACGGCATGGTTCAACATTGAAGACCTAGATGGAAACGTCATTATGATTTGTAATTGCTAATATACACCAAATAAAATTTCACATACCGTAATATATAATCAAAAGAAGTGATCAATACGAATCACTTCTTTTTCTTTCGATGTTTTCATATGACGCTCCTTTGCCTTGCATGATAAAATACATATAGCGAACAAAAAGGGGCCACTTGTACTTATGACAGAAGATGATCAAAGAAGACGCGAGGAAGAACGACGAAATCGTGAACAATCAGACATCGTAGGTGAGTTCGATGATGACGCTGATGATTTTAACGATGAATTTATAGAAGAAGACTTTCGAGAGTGGCAAACAGAAGAGTCTGATGATGATTTGAATATCCCTCCAGAGGAACCCCCTTTAGAGGCTTTTTTTGAAAAAGAAGTGATCGATGATAAAACGAAAAAGAAGAAAAAGACACTAAAACGGTGGCAAAAATTCGGGATCATCTTCGTTTCTTTTTTACTCGTCGTTCAAGGCGCAGCGGCATTGTTTCAATTCTTACGACCAGATGTGATTGATTTTCTTACGACATCATACGAACTCTCACAAAATGAAGAAGTTGCCGAGTGGCGGGAATCTGTCGTCACGTTACAAGTCGAAGCTCCCGGAGCATCTTCAAGAGGGACAGGCTTTTTTATAAATGAAGATGGCTTGATTGCGACGAACAGACATGTAGTGGAAGAGGCGTTTCAAGTGATTGCAACGTTGCATGATGGTACTGCGTTTCAAGCGGAACCGGTGTTTATTTCTGATGAATTGGATTTTGCAATTATTGATATTGGAGAGCAAACGCCTGTCCCGTATTTGCCTTTGGCAGAGGATGAGCCGATTATGGATGTAGGTACCGATATTATTGTCATTGGCAATCCCCTTTCCTTTACAGGCATTGCGAATGAGGGAGAGGTATTGGAAACAGGCACGCCAGCTGTCATCAGTGCCCCTACGTTTAGTGGTAACTCTGGTAGTCCAGCGATTAACCATGAGGGAGAAGTAGTCGGTATTATTTATGCAACGAGAAATCAAGGGGATGAAGGTCGTGTCGGATTGATGGTCCCCGTTAATGAAGTCATTGACCAAGTGACAATAATTGAAGAAGGAGGTGCTAACGAGTGAGCATCCAGTTTTATTTAGGGAGAAATGGAAGTGGGAAATCTAAGGAAATGATCAGTGAAGTTGCCCGTTTGTTGTCAAACGAGCCGGTCGATGGATCACCGATCGTGTTTCTTGTACCCGAGCAAATGACTTTTCAAGTGGAGTATGCGTTGGCGAAACTAACTGGTGGCATGACACGAGTTCAAGTGTATAGTTTCTCACGTTTAGCTCACCGGGTTTTGCAAGAATTGGGAGGGCACCGAAGGGAACGTTTACAAAAGCCAGGTATGCACATGCTCATTCGAAAGATTGTCGAGGAGAAAAAGGATGAGCTACTCGTTTATAAAAAAACGGCAGATACGGAAGGGTTCATTGCCGAGATGGAGCGCATCATTACGGAAATGAGAAGGCAAGCGGTCTCAGCAGAAATGCTAGAGCCTCTCGCAGAAAGCGACCAACACGTGATGCGTGACAAAATTCATGATATCCATCTGATTTACGAGACGTTCGAATCGTTGTTTACTGGGGTTTATGTAAACGCTGAAGAATCGATTAAACTGTTAGCGGAGTTAGTGGACCAATCAACGATTGCGCGAGGGGCCATCGTTTACATTGACGGGTTCCATGATTTCAGCAAGCAAGAGCAAATCGTTGTACATAAATTGTTCAATGTGGCAAGTTCTGTAAAGATGTCGCTAACGTTACCTGAAGTACCCCGATCTGGAGAATCGCCGAATGAACTGAATCGCTTCTTTTTACCTGCGAAAACGTACAGCGAGTTAACCCAAATATTACAAGCGGAAAACTTGTCTTGGGGCGTACGTCAATTTGCTGGTGGGGGACGTTTTGAAAATGCTGGCATTTCGATGTTGGAGCAATTTGATGACCAGCCACGAGGCACAAAACAGCATGTAGGTGACGGTAGCATTCAAATTGTTGAAGCTGTGAACCGACGCGTAGAGGTCGAAAGTGTTGCCCGTGCCATCCGTGACCTCGTCAGAAAGAACGGGTATCGTTATGAAGAAATCGCGATTCTCATGAGAGATATTGAGCCTTATGAAGATTTATTGAAGCATACATTCGCACGTTTTGATATTCCTTATTTTCTTGATGATTCTCGGTCGATGATGCATCATCCTGTTATTGAGTTTATTCGTTCAACGTTCGAGATGATGATACAGAATTACCGCTACGAACCGGTTTTTCGTGCATTCAAGACGGATTTATTGTTTCCACTACATTCGAATTGGCAGATGTTTCGTGAGCGTGTGGATGAGTTGGAGAATTATGTGCTCGCGACCGGAAAGAGAAGCCAGGATTGGACAGTCACAACAAATTGGACATACTCAAGCGCCCGTCATCTCTTAGATGTACGAAGTCAAACCGACAAAGAAAAGAAGATTGAAGAACGCTTAAATGAAACAAAAAATATGCTCATCGCTCCGATAGAACAGTTTCATAAAGCGTTATCTGCATGCACAAATGTTGAAGAGATGAGCAGAGTACTTTATGAATTTCTTATTGAGCTACACATCCCAGAAAAGCTGGAACAATTGAGTCAAGCAGCCGTAGATCGAGGGGCTTTGGAAGAAAGCAGTGAACACGATCAAGTTTGGGAAAACATTATCGATGTGATCGATCAATTTGTGCACGTGGCCGGTAACGATGATCTTGGACTTGAGACGTTTTCTACACTCATCGATGCTGGTTTTGAAAGTTTGAGTTTTCGTCTAGTCCCCCCAGCGATCGATCAAGTGACGATCGCAGATATGGAGCGTTCTCGCCTACCTAAAATAAAAACGACATTTTTAATTGGTTGCAATGAAGGGTTGCTTCCAAAGCGACCGACTGAGGACGGGATCTTATCAGACCAAGACCGCAATCTGTTGGAAGAACAAGGAGTGTCTCTTGGGCCGTCTGCGGTGGAACGGTTATGGCATGAACCTTTTTTCGTTTATCTTACGCAATCTAGTTCAAGTCATCACATCGTTTTTTCCTATGCACTTGCTGATGAAGAAGGAAGTAGCTTGTTGCCTTCTCCGCTAATTCGCCAGTTGAATGAACAGTTTTCTGGGATTGAAACGGCATTTGTTGAAGCAGAACCCGCGGGCACACAATTCTCTGAACAACTGACCCACCTTTCCCATCCTAGACAGGCGATCGACCTTTTATCTCGCCAACTCCAACGGTGGAAAGCGGGGGAGACGATCGCTCCAATTTGGTGGGACGTTTATAATTGGTTTACGAAACAACCCGACTGGTATGCTCATTTTGAGACGGCACTACAAAGTCTTACGTACGACAATGAAGCGGTAGCTTTGCGTGAGGAGTCATCTGCGAAATTGTTTGGCGAGCACATTGAAGCAAGTGTCAGTCGAATGGAGCTGTTTGAACAATGTGCGTTTCGACACTTTAGTCAATATGGGTTAAACCTAAAAGAACGTGACATTTACCGCTTAGAAGCATTTGATATTGGGGAATTATTCCATGCGGTGCTAAAAGACATCTCGGATGTACTAAAAAGAGAGAACAAGACATGGAAAACAATGACTGAAGAAGAGTGTCGCCACATTACTGGAGAAGTAACGAAAGCGGTTATACCGAAAATTCAACGGCACATATTGGAGAGCTCGAATCATTTCCGATATGTTCAGTACAAATTAACAAATATCATGCAAAGCGTGACGAAAACACTTCGTGAACAGGCAATTCAGTCCAACTTTGAGACGATTGACTTAGAAGTAGAGTTTGGAAGAAAAAGCCCATTGCAGTCACCGGTATACACGTTAGACAATGGGGCGACAATGTCTCTTCGAGGAAGAATTGATCGTGTTGACCAAGCAACAACAGACCGAGGTTCTTATATGCAAGTCGTTGATTATAAGTCAAGTGAACAATCGCTCTCATTTACCGATGTTCTCCATGGCATATCCTTGCAAATGCCTGTGTACTTAGACATTGTCGTTAATGGTGCCAAGTCTTGGATGGGGATTGAAGCTCATACGGGGGGAATGTTTTATTTCCACGTTCATAATCCGGTAATTGACTTAACTGAGGCGGATGAGGATACCGTAATTGCAGCTGAACGTTTTAAATCGTACAAAATGAATGGATGGTTACAAAAAGATCCGGCTGTCGCCTCGTTAATGGATGAGGAGTTCACCGATACAGGTGCTTCACGAATGGTTCCAGCTAAACTAAAAAAAGACGGGAATTTTGACGCTCACTCGAAAGTGATTAATCAAGACGAATTAAATGGCCTGCATGAGTTTTTGCAAACGAAGATGGTTGACATTGGCAATCGCATGACAGCTGGGGAAACGAGCATAACTCCGTACAATAAAGACAACAAGAAACTTGCCTGTACGTTTTGTCCATTCCAATCGGTCTGTCAGTTTGATCCGACATTACCAGGAAACGACTATCGAGATATCCCAAAACTTGACGATGACGAAGCACTCCAAAAAATGATGGATCTTCGTGCAAAGAGAGAAGGTGAAAAGTGATGAAGCGTTGGAAACTAGAAGCAAAGCCCACGGGTGTCCGTTGGACGGACCCGCAGTGGGAAGCGATCTCTTTAAAAGGGGGAAACATTCTTGTCGCAGCCGCAGCCGGTAGCGGGAAAACAGCCGTACTTGTTGAGCGCCTTGTACGTAGAATTGTTGATTCAAGCGATGAGGCAGAAGTAGATCGGTTGCTCGTTGTGACGTTTACTAAAGCCGCTGCAGCTGAGATGAAAGAACGGATTGGAGAGCGGATTGAAGAAGAATTAAATGCGAACCCTTCGCTCTATTTACAACGTCAACGACAGTTGTTAAATCGCGCAAACATCTCCACGCTTCACTCGTTTTGCTCAGAGCTTATTCGTCAGCACTATTATGAAGTGAATGTGGACCCGAAAGTCCGAATTGCAAATGACACGGAGCGCGAGCTCCTGAAAGAAGAAGTACTCGATGGTGTACTTGAAACCTATTACGGAGCATCAATTGAAGAAGCACCGATCTTTTATGAAATGGCAGAAGCGTATAGCAACGACCGAAGCGACACGGGATTGCGCAAACTTATCTTTGACCTATACACTCGTTCAAGAGCGCACCCAGAGCCAAATAAATGGTTGGGTTACGTCAAGAAAATGTACGCACATCCGTATGAACATCCTCAACAATCACCGTGGGGACAAGTTGTGTTCTCTTACGCTTTAGAACAAGTGCATTCCGCATTAGGGTTAATGAAGTCAGGATTAGAGGCGGTTCACGCCCCTGAAGGCCCCCCTCATTACCTCGACCTATTTGAAGAAGAGTACGGCCGGCTGCACCAATTAACAAGTGTGAATACGTGGGAAGAATTGCGCCAACAGGTGATCGGTTTTACGTGGAAAAGATTACCGAGTAAGAAAAAAGGGATTGAATTTGATCCTGTCGTTCAAGCACGCGCGAAAGCGTTGCGTGATGAGAGTAAGAAGATGATCGCTGAGGTAGAAAAATTACTGCGCCCAAACCCTGATGATTATCTGGATACGATTCAACAGTTGCACCCACGTGTAGAGACCCTTGTCGAGATTGTACAAACGTTCGCCAAAGAGTACCGAGAAACGAAGCGTGAAAAGACATTAATGGATTATGACGACCTTGAACATTTTGCGTTAGAAATTCTCAGTAATGATTCCGTGGATCAACCATCCGCCATTGCAAAACAGTACCAAGACCATTTTCAAGAGGTCCTTACCGATGAGTATCAAGACACAAATCAAGTTCAAGAAGCAATTCTGGAGCTTTTATCAGACGGGAACAATCGTTTTATGGTAGGGGACGTCAAACAAAGCATTTATCGATTCCGTCTTGCCGAACCCGGTCTTTTTATTAAGAAGCATGAAACGTATGCAACCCTCAGACAACCGGCAGAGGAGATTGAACGAGCACCTGGAGTACGCATCGATCTATCCGATAACTTCCGCAGCCGTGAAGAAGTGTTGGATGGTGTGAATTATGTGTTCGAACAAACGATGGATTCAAATGTTGGCGATGTGACATATGATGATGCTCAATCGTTGAAATACGGAAATGTAGATTATGTTCCTGATGTGGACCGCTATGAAGTAGAATTGACTTTATTAGAGCGGGAATCAGAGGATGAGGACAAACAGCCAGCAGCTGAGATCGAGGCTACGTGGACAGCATCGAAAATTAATGAGCTCATCGCAAGCGAGTATCCGGTGTTTGACAAAGAGAAAAAAGAAATGAGACCGATTGAATACCGGGACATTACGGTGCTCATGCGATCACTGCCATCAGCTCCGGTTTATTTGGACATCTTTAAGCATGAAGGCATTCCCGCATATTCAGATCGAGATGAAGGGTACTTCCGACGAATTGAAGTTCAAGTGATGCTTGCTTTGCTAAGAATTATCGATAATCCGTATCAAGATATTCCACTCGCTGCGGTGCTTCGTTCTCCGATTGTTGGCTTACAAGAAAATGAATTAGCAGAGATTCGACTCGCTGCTGTTGGTGAGCCTTTTTATGAAGCGGTGAAAAAGACGATTACGAATGAGCCCGCGTCTACGTTTGAGCCATCGCCGACCACTTACATTGAAGAAAAGCGTCAAACCGATCGGTGGCAGCGAAAACTTGTGCTATTCTATGAGCATTTTCAACAGTGGCGTACGCGGTCCAAACATACCGCCTTAGCGCCATTTATTTGGCAGCTTTTTGAAGAGACTGGCTACGATTCCTATGTAGGTGGTCTCATAGGCGGCAAACAGAGACAAGCAAATGTTCATGCGTTATATGACCGCGCGAGAGCGTATGAAAAAACGTCATTTCGTGGGATTTTTCGCTTTTTACGATTTGTTGATCGAATGGAAGAGCGAGGGGATGACTTAGAAAGTGCAAGAACGTTAAGTGAGCAGGAAAATGTCGTACGAATCATGAGCATCCATAAAAGTAAAGGCTTGGAGTTCCCCGTTGTGTTTATCGTGGACGGGATGAAAGAATTTAATTTCTCGGATAGTAAACGGGCGACGCAAATTCACCAAACGTTAGGGTTCGGTTCCGTTCATATTGATACAAATCAGCGTACGAAACGAAAAACGTTGCCACAATTGGCGATTAAGAATGCTCAAGAACGTGAGCAGCTGTCCGAAGAGCTCCGAATTCTCTACGTCGCACTTACTCGCGCTAAAGAAAAAGCAATTCTTGTTGGCAGTGTAAAAGAACGCGAGAAAAAAATGCTCGACTGGATAAAGCTGGCTGATGACGATTCTAAGCTCTTGCCGTTACACGTGAGAAAAAATGCAAAACGATTTTTTGATTGGCTTGTGCCAGCGATCTTAAAACACCCTAGTATTCAGCAAGCTCATTCAGATGTACAGCTGCAAACATCAATTGCTCACCCGTCGAAATGGCGATTGCAGTTTGAACAGACCGTTTTGTCTGAGGAAGGTGAGAAAGAGCCAGATCAGAATGAAAAGCTCGGCTTGATTAAATCTCTTCAACCTGTGGAGAACCGTGGGGATTCACACATGGCTGAAGTTGACGAGAGGTTGTCGTATAGCTACCCTCATCCAGAAGCGACAAAATCGTTTGCAAAACAGACGGTTACAGACATAAAACGACTCGCTGAAGACCGATACAGTGCAACTGAAAGCCCCGCTCGCACGTTCTCTTCTGAAAGAGCAAAACGACCTGAGTTTTTACAAAAGGGCGCGTTAAGTGGTGCAGAGGCAGGAACAGCGATGCATACTGTGATGCAACATCTCCCGATGCAAGATGCCAGTCTTTTAGACATCGAAGCGTTCGTTCAACAACTATATGAAAAAGAACTTCTTACCCTCTCAGAAAAAGAGACGATTCAGCCGCAATGGGTGTTGGATTTCTTAACGTCACCGCTCGGGATGAGGATGAAGCAAGCCAAACGATTGTACAAAGAAGTCCCTTTTACTTTCATTAAGAAGAGTCGTCACGTTTATCCTGATTGGGAAACCGCTGAAGATGAGCCGATTCTTATACAAGGCATGGCGGATTGTCTGTTTGTTGATGAAAATGACCGACTTGTCCTTCTTGACTATAAAACGGACCAAGCGGCTTCGCGTTTTTCTGGTAGGATTGCTGAAGCAGGGCCTATTCTTTGTGAGCGCTACCGTGCGCAATTAGAAATATATAAGGAAGCCATCGAACAGATTTGGCACCGACAAGTCGATGAGAGTTGGTTATACTTTTTTGATGGGAGTTATGAAATTGAAATTAACGTATAAAAGGAGGGCTGCACATGCGAATATTGCACACAGCTGATTGGCATTTCGGTCGCTCTTTAGAAGGAAGAGACCGGTTATCTGAACATGCTGCATTTGTTGATGAACTCGTAACGATTGTTGAAGAAGAAGCGGTGGATGCGATACTCATCGCCGGTGATCTATACGATAGCATGAACCCGCCAGCAGCTGCGGAGGAGCTCTACTACGAAGCATTAAGTCGTTTATCCGACGGAGGCAGGCGTCCGATTGTCGTGATTGCTGGAAATCATGATCAACCTGATCGTCTCGCAGCAGCGCTTCCTCTCGTTCAGTCGCAAAACATGTACCTGGTAGGTATGCCGATTACCGGGCCTCTCCACGTCCCGATCAAATCACACGACGTAACAATGAAAGTCGCCGCGTTACCTTATCCTTCTGAATCAAGATTACGGACGAGCTTTTCAAATAATGGAAGCTTTGACGGAGATGATTTGGCATTCCAACAGACGTACGACGAGCGGATTCAACAACTTTTTAAGCAAATGACCCAATCATTTTCCGATGATGACATTAATATAGCGACGAGTCATATTTTTGTTGGGGGTGGAGCGGCGACGGATTCCGAGCGCCCCATCGAAGTTGGAGGTGCCTATACGGTTCGTCCTACGAGCTTGCCGGAAAATGTGAGTTATACGGCACTTGGGCACTTACATCGCCCCCAATGGGTACACCACGCCCCGGCTCCAACTCGATATGCAGGGTCACCGCTATCCTTTTCGTTTAATGATACGGGTGTATCTAAATCAGTAACGGTAATTGACGTCGTGCCTCATGAAGACGCTCATATTCGAGAGATACCGCTCAAAAGCGGCAAGCCTCTCGTGAAATGGCAAGCGAAGAACGGACTACAGGAAGTTTACAAATGGCTGGATGAATCGGCATCACTTGATTTTTGGGTGGATTTGTCCATTCATAGCGACCACACGTTGCGCCCTGAAGACATCCAAAAAATACGACGGTCCCACCCGGGCATTGTGACGATTCGTGCGGTATTACCAGAAGAACAATATGTAGAGCGAGAAGAGCGTCGAAACTTACCGATCGATGAACTGTTTAAACAGTTTTATGAAAAGAAGACAGGTGGAGCTACCCCGGATCAAGAGATTACGGAGTTGTTTCTAAATCTCATTGACCAAGAGAGCACCGAACAGAAAGCAGGTGCAAAATGAGACCTGTCTATTTGAGTATCCGCGGTCTGCATAGCTTCCGTGACGCCGTAGAAATTGATTTTGACACGCTCTGTTCAGGTGGGGTCTTTGGGATTTTTGGTCCTACAGGTAGTGGTAAGTCAACGATATTAGATGCAATGACCTTTGCTTTATATGGGAAAATCGGTCGCAGTGGTGCAACGGGTGCGAGCATGATTAACCAAGCCGAAAAGGAAGCGATGGTCGTTTATACGTTTCGGCTGGGGGTACGTGTGTATACGGCCGAACGAAGAGTAAAGCGTTCCAAAGATGATACACTGCAAACGACGCGTGCACGGTTTTTAGATGTTACAGACGAAGCGGTTGTGCTTACCGACAAAGTGGGCGACATGAACGCTTCAATCGAACAGCTGCTCGGATTGAAATTGGCCGACTTTACACGTGCAGTCGTACTGCCTCAAAATAAATTTTCTGAGTTTCTTCACCTAAAAGGTTCCGACCGACGTGAAATGCTGCAACGGTTGTTTAACCTTCATAAGTACGGCGATGACCTTAACCACAAGATCAAAGAAGGATTGCAACATTTACAAGGGGAACATCGCGTCATTGATGGTGAGTTGCAAGGCATTGGTGAAGCTTCAGAAGCAGCGGTAAACAGAGCGAAAAAAGAAGTGGTGGAAGCTGAAACAACGCTGAAGAAGGAACAAGAAAAAATAGAAGAGCATAAGCGTCAATGGGAAGCTGCTCAACAATTGAAAAGCTTATATGAAGAACTTCAAGATGCGCATAAGGAACAACAGAGCTTAGTTGAACAAAAACCACTCTACGAGAAGAGCCAAAAACGCCTTCGGGTTCACGCTCTTTCCAAAGAAGCGAAACCTCTATTGCTTGCAGTTGAGGAAGCAGCAGCGGACGTGTCTGTGAAAGAGAACGAGTATAAAAAGCAAGAAGAAGCGTTTTCTCAAATCGTGAAAGAGCTTGAAAGCGCAAAACAACAGCAACAACAAGATAAAGAAGATCGTGAGAAAAAAGAACCTGAGCTGCTCGTTCGGCAAGCGAAAATTGCTGATGCCGCAGAACAAGCAAAACAATATGAAGTCGCACGAAAGACGGTAAAAGAGGAACGTGAAAACGAGCAACAATTGAACAAAACAGTAAACGATCTAAGTAAGAATAAAGAAGCTCTCTCACACAGAATTACGGAGCAAAAAGAAAACATCGACCAGATGCAAAATGATTTGAATGCATATGACGATCGAGATGATGAAAGAAAACAAGTGGATGAAGCGTATGCGCATGCCAAGTCTCTTGACGCACTGTTCAAATCGGTCGAGGAAGTCGACGAGCAGCTCGTTCAAACGAGAAAAAAACAAACAGAGATTGAGGCAACGGCTCGGCAAGCGATAAATGACCGAAAGCAAATTGAAGAGAAACTAGCGATCGCTTATGAGTACGCGTTAAACTGGTACTCAACATTTAAAGATCTCGAGCGACAAAAAGCGAAAATGATGGATGCCGTGAAACTTAAGGGAATGCATCACACCCAAGCTTCTGTACATCAGATTGCCCAAAGCTTAGAAGCAGGAAACCCATGCCCAGTATGTGGGTCAACTTCACATCCAAACCCGAACACTGAGCGACCGAGCGAAGCCGAAGAGCGGCTACAAACATTATATGAAAATCTGAATACCGAGACGCCTACCCTCATTTCCAACACACAACTATTGGAACAGATTGCGGGCCAAGTGCGCACAACCGTCGCCATTGATGAGCATCGGGATCGAGAGGTTCAACAAGTAGAAGAAACACTTTATGAGCAAAAGTCCAATGAAAATTTGGTTGCAATCATCGAACAATGGTTAGAACAGATCCCTCCGAAAACGAACACAGTTCAAAAAATCAAAGAGCGGACAGAAACGCTTATGAAAGAACACCAAGAGCAACTGCGCGTTGAACAAGCCCATCAAGCTGAGTTGAACTACGAGCAGAAGACGGTTGAAGAATTAACAAAAAGGCGTAACGAAAAGCATGCGGAGTGGGAAGCTGAAAAACACCGTTGGGAAAATTCTTATTCGGATTGGTCACTTACGACGATCGCTAAAACGAGGGAGCGTGTGCACGAACAAGCGAGCATCATTAGTCGCTTAAGAAAAAATGTGCAACAAGAGCAGCAATCGCTACAGAAGCTAGAAGCCGACCATAAACGACTCGAAGAAGACATTTACAAGCTTGAGATTGACGTCCTTAAATCGCAACATAATCGCCAACAAGCAGAAGCACAAATCTCGTCTTTTGAGAAGCAACATCATGACTTTGTGGACGTAGACAATATCGAAAAAGCAAAAGCTGATGTCGAAGAGCAGATTGCGCGCCTAAAAGCAAAAGTAAAGTCGAGTGACGAGCGAGTACAAATTTCTACGAAGCATTACGAGGAAATTGATGCGAAGCGGACAACAGCTCGGACTCGGTTCGAATCGGCAAAAGAGTTTCAACAAAAAGCCGATAAAGAATGGAGACATTATCAACAAACAAAATCGTTCACAACGTTAAGTGATCTGATTCAATTCGATACTGCTGCGCAGTTATCGGAATGGGTATTGTCTGATGAAGAACGGTTAAAAAATGAAGAACAAAAAGACGACTATGAGCGAAAGATCACAAGTGTTACCGCAAATGTTGAGCGTCTTGAAAAACGCATGGGAGGAAAAACCTTTGACGAAAAGGCGTTTGCCGAGCTTGAGCGTTCGTACAAAGAGAGTGAGTCTCGTGTCGAACTGCTTAAAGAACAACGAACAACCGCCAGATCAAAGTGGGAAGACGTGCAAGAGAAACATGTTCGCTACGCAAAACTTAACAAGAAAAAGGAGCATTACGAGCAACAAATCAGTAACTATAAAGAACTGGAGTCTGTGTTTCGTGGAAAAGAATTTGTTGACTTTTTAGCGGAAGAGCAATTGATTCATGTCACGAAAAACGCTTCGGAACGACTTCATGATTTGACGAGAGGCCGCTATGCTTTAGTGCTTGACTCGAGCGGAGGATTTCTCATTGCAGACTATTTTAACGGTGGTGAGAAACGCCCGACAACCTCTCTGTCTGGAGGAGAGACGTTCCTTACATCACTTGCCCTTGCGCTGTCTTTATCAGCTTCCATTCAACTCACTGGAGAGCAAAACCTAGAGTTCTTCTTTTTGGATGAAGGATTTGGGACATTGGATACGGAGTTGTTAGATACAGTCGTAACGGCGTTGGAGCAATTGCAAACGGATCACCTAGCCGTTGGTGTCATCAGTCATGTTCCGGAATTACAAGAACGTCTTCAAACGCGATTGCTCGTCACCCCTGCTACGGCAGAAGGTACGGGCTCACGTGTGACCGTTCAAAGCTAGCCGACATTCGGCTAGCTTTTCTTCCGTCATCTATTGTTATGAAAAAAATTAAAAAAGTTTCGTCAGTTTTGCTTTCTCAACCGTTACCTATATGAACCGACAAAATAGAAAGGGCCAACCTAATGTTTGATCATCATTATGAACAGTTGTTCCCCGACCTTTGGCGATTTGCCAATAGTATTGCAAGACATGAACATGAAGCAGGAGATCTCATCCACGATGCTTGGACGAGAGCGATGAAACACCCCCACGTCTTTGACTTAGAAGTTCACCAACAACGTGCGTGGTTTTTCAAAACGATGAAACGTCTTTTAATTGATGAACGACGAAAAAGTCAACGTGAAGATGTATTTGATCATACGATTCATGATCGAATTGAATCTCCATTTAGTGACTATGAAAAAATTGAAGTGATGGAGATCCTTTCAACACTTCCCGAAGAAGAAAGAACGATATTATTTCAGAAATATTGGCTCGGATTGTCCAGTACTGAAATTGGTAGACAACTCAATATGCCGCCATCGACGGTTCGATCAAAGATGAAAACGGCATTAAAACAATTGCAAAAATATTAGGAGGAATGATGATGAGCGGTAAATTTGGAAACGTAGGTGTACTCGATTTACGAGAAACGAAAGAAGAAGAAATTAAAGGAATTACAAAAATTGGAAATGTCGGTGTCGTTCTTATACGACAGGGAGGAAGCCATCTATTGCACCAAATCTCAATTGGCAATATCGGGGTCGTCGTTGAGGTTGAGGAAGGATATGAGCTCTTTTTGGAAGACCTCCAAATTACTCGCTCCTATTTAGAAGGGCTTGAACATCCGCTTAAAGCGACTACGACAAGTGTTGTAACCTTTGAACGAGACGTCACAAAAGAAATGATACAAAAATACATTGCCGACATTCAGTATTATGGTCAGGTCAATATTCCGGAAGAGCTTAGAGGTTCGATTCAAACACGCATGACCGACCGAGGCGGTAACATACATGGCTATAATGATGAAGACATCAAGACCATTACAAAAAAAGGCACATTCCGTTTAAGTAAATCGTATCTGGAAAACTTGGATGAAGAAATTCACATGGAAATCAAAGGGGTGTTATACATTGAAGATGATGTGGATGAAGCGTCTTTACAGCGAATGTCTTCACTGTCCGTTAAAGGTGTCATCGAATTACGCAGCCGATTGGAACCTATAGTAACAGCGTTGTTAACATCAAAAAGTACCGTACTAGAGCTCATTCCAGATGACTATTATGTGGTCCCTAAAACCCTTAAATTGCGAGATCAGCAACTTTCCTTTTGGAAACATAAAAAGCTATTCACGGAGAAGCCGATATTTTTTGGAAAAGATGTTGACCGAGAGCGATTGGTGACAACGATCACAAATATTAAATCTTCATCATACATTGTTGGTTCGAGTGAAATTGAGGACGTATTGTATGAACTTGCAGATGGTTTAGAAACAGAGATCTTAGCGATCGACAACGACTTCATCGTCGTCGATGGCAAGGAAGAATGGGATGATGAAGCGATTCAAGGTGTTGATGAAGGGACTTCAATCATTATCAACGGATCACTCACACTAGCTGAAGATGTGCAAAAAGAAACTTTGAAGACGTTAGGCTCGATCTATTTGTTCGGAAAAATGTATGTACATTCTGGAATTAAGTTGGTCGTAAAGCAAAAGTTAGACGTTGATCACGGCAGCATTCGAACAGAGAAGAATGAAGAAGGGACGGGAAACATCGGAGTGCTCAGAATATAGGGAGGTGTATGCGGATGTGGCATGATGAGTTTACGAAAGCATATTATCGGAATGAACGTGAACGACAAAACCGGTATTACCACCTTTCCCAATGGCATCGAGGGAAAAAGAAAAGAAGAGAGCGAAAGCGAGATGAGTAGTGGCCGCTGGCAAGAGTCACAAGAAAGTCATCCCCTCAACATACAAAAAGAGTATGTTGAGGTGATGACCGAATTTATCTTATACATAAACTGGCCTGCTGCCTTTCGGGTTACGTATAAATTTCAATCATCTGTTTGCTCCATTGCCAGAACCTCTCCGCTTCTCGTTGATCAGATGCGAGCGCTTGTTTCACGGGTCGGCGTTTCATTTTGTAATAATACCCTCCGTTGACGATATCGTCAGTCTCTGCTAAGAAGACACTTGTTTCTGCTCCTTGTTCTGCTGTAGAAAAGAATGGCCTCAACACTTGATGCACACCTTTGCCAAAGCCTGTATCTCGATTCACACCGAGAGAAGTGCTCACAGCCCCAGGATGAACGGCAACGGTGTTCGCACGAGTGTGTTTTAATCGTTCAGCTAAACGCATCGTAAACCAAAGGTTCGCGAGTTTTGAGCGCCCGTAAGCTTTCATAATTGAAAAAGAATGGTCAAGGTGAGGGTCTTGTGGGTCAAATGCCCCCCATTTATATGCTCCTGAGGAAAGATTAATGACACGTGCAGAATCTACGTTTATCATCATCGGTAACAAAGATTGTGTGAGTAAAAAATGTCCGAGGTGATTCACACCGAGCATCTTTTCAAATCCTTGCGCGGTCGTTTCACGTTGGAGAGTGACCACACCCGCATTATTAATGAGTCGGTCGAGTGAGGTATGTTTTTTCTGATAGGCTTTTGCGAATTGCTGTACACTCTCCAAGTCGTTTAAATCACAGTACATGACCGAAAAACGACCATGAGGCACTTCAGCGAGCAATTGCTGTTTCGCCTCTTCCCCGCGTGTGATTGATCGACAAGCGATCGTCACATGAGCCCCTCTTCTGCCAATTTCTTGCGCTGTTGCTTTGCCAATTCCTGAATTTGCTCCAGTAATGATGACGTTCATATGCCGCATAGGAAAGTCCCCTTTACTTCCAATAATAGTTTCATATTCCCTTAGTCGTTAGAGGTGAAACAGATTTATAGAAAACGGTTGATAGTCTTTAATTCACTCGCTATGATTAAAGAAGCAGCATTTCAGGAGGAGAGTCATGAGAGACGAAGCAAAGAAATTACTACAAACCTATTACGGATATGACTCGTTTCGCCCTGGACAATTTGAAGTCATAGATTCCATTATGAACGGCCAAGATGTGATGGGAATTATGCCTACAGGCGGTGGGAAGTCGATCTGTTATCAGTTACCTTCTCTACTTCTTGACGGCATGACGATTGTCGTATCCCCGCTTATCTCATTAATGAAAGACCAAGTGGATGAAATACAAGAGATCGGGATTCCGGCTACATACATTAACAGTTCGCTGTCAGGAAAAGAAACCCATCGGCGATTAGAAGCTGCGAAAAGCGATGAGTACAAACTAATGTACTTAGCACCTGAACGGCTCGTATCCCCAGATTTCACATCGAGCTTGCATGAGTTGGATATCTCATTAATCGCCATCGATGAAGCACACTGTCTTTCCCAGTGGGGTCACGATTTTCGACCGAGTTACTTAATGATTCCTTCTTTTATTCAATCTCTAGATAAGAAGCCAAGCGTTCTCGCACTTACTGCGACGGCTACCCCAGAAGTTGCTAGGGATGTGTGTGAAGCTCTTCGTATCCCTGAAGACCAGCGGGTTAACACCGGATTCCTTCGAGAAAATCTGACATTGTCAGTCATTAAAGATCAAGACGCTGACAAGTATATCGTCAATTACGTTAGAAAAAGTGCCGGAGAATCCGGGATCATTTATGCAAGCACGCGAAAAGAAGTCGAGAGAATTTATCACTACCTTACACAAAAAGGAATTCAAGCTGGCAAGTATCACGGTGGCATGGATTCCGAGTCGCGTGAACAGAGTCAAGAGCAGTTCGTTTATGATGAAGTAAACGTCATGGTTGCAACGAATGCGTTTGGGATGGGTATCAATAAATCCAATGTCCGCTATGTGATCCATGCACAGCTTCCCCGGACGATTGAAGCTTACTACCAAGAAGCGGGGAGAGCGGGGAGGGATGGCCTGGACAGTGAATGTATATTGTTATTTTCACCACAAGATGTTCAAATCCAAAATTTCTTACTAGAGCAAACCCAACTCTCTGAAGACAGGAAGCAGCAAGAGTTTTTAAAACTCCGGTCGATCGTGAATTATTGTCATACAGAAGATTGCTTGATGAAGTTTATATTGAAGTATTTTGGTGATGATGACGCACAAGATTGTGGACGTTGCCTTCATTGTACGGACCAACGTCAGACCGTCGATGTGACCAAGGAAGCGCAAATGGTATTCTCCTGTATGAAAAGAACGAGGGAGCGATTTGGAAAGACGATGATTGCTGGAGTGCTTGCGGGTTCCAGTAATCGAAAAATCATTGATTTTAAACTCGATCAACTTTCTACATATGGGCTCATGAAAGGTCGCTCTCAACGAGAGATTACCGCTTTTATTGATTTTCTTGCTGCCCATCGTTACGTCACAATCGGTGAAGGCCAGTATCCGGTATTAACACTAAATGAACGGTCCGTTGATGTTCTTAAAGGAGAAGAACGGGTGTTAAAGAAAGAAACGGTTGCTACGACGAGTGTTAGTGTGGATGATCCCGTGTTTCAACAGTTAAAGAAAGTGCGTACTCAGCTTGCAAAAGAACATTCGGTCGCACCTTATATGGTATTTTCTGATCAAACATTGCGGCATCTCGCGGTCAGTCAACCAAAAACGAAACAAGAAATGCTCTCGATCAAAGGGATCGGAGAGCATAAATTAGATGTTTACGGCGAAGCTTTTTTACAAGCACTGCATCAAACCGTCGAATGATAGTAGTGTACGAACGATGGGGCGTTGAAGTTGGCTTGAAGGAATGAATCATAAAAGTCACGGTAACGCCCGTCGTTTTCTAGCAGTCTTTCAAGATGTTTCGCAATCCCTATTTTCTCGAAAGCAACGAGAGGAGGGGATTGTTTTAAGTTTTTCTCCCGATAAAAGATCTCTTGATAGACAATTTCCTCTGGGGTGACACCTGCTTTGATTCGATCAATGAGGCGCGCTTCCCGTTCATCAATGATTTGCATATAATCTTTTAACTTCGCATGATAGTCTTCCCGAGAAAATACACCTTTGTGATGGAGCGTCACGTAATGCTCCACATCATAGCCGAGCGTTTTCTCCGCAGACGCAATCATCTGATTAATGTTCGAATCAGCGTTGTTATACCATGGCCCAAAAGAAGTGAGGTCGTAATCCCCGACGATCATTACTTTCTCTTCTGGGAAATATGGGCAGCAAAAGCTCTCACAATGACCAGGTGTATGAATCATTTGCACTCGTTTTCCAGCGACAACAAATTCTTCATCGAATGGGTAGATCTCTTTGTTGCGATCAACGACTGATTGAAACGCTCGTCCTTCCCGGCTCTTAATCATCGCCTGGAGGTTTTGTTCCCCTTCGACAGCATAATTGCCACCTATTTTGAGAAGCTCCTCCATAGAACTGAGTTTCTTGGCGTCAAGCGGGTTGACATGCACTTGTGCGGTAGGGAAATGCTTGATGCCCCACGTATGATCAATATGAAAGTGGGTGAGGAATATTTGACTTATATCATATTGGTCATGGATGTAGGAGAATGCTTCTTTTCCGGCACCCGCATCAATGAGTGCAGACTCCCCGTCACCGACCACAACCACATTGGTGGTGAACGGTACGCGACTGCCATTCTCACCACGTATAATTTCTAAATCTCCAATCCGTATCGTATTCTCTCTATCCATCGAATTGTCCTCCGATCATCGTCTAGGTGTTGGTTAGATCGTTGTTCGCACTTCCCATAACTCTGGGAAGAAGTACTGATCAATTACTTTTTTAAGGTAGCTTACACCTGATGAACCGCCCGTCCCTTTTTTATTACCGATAATTCTTTCGACGGTCTTCATGTGGCGAAAGCGCCATTGTTGGAACCAATCTTCAAGGTCAACAAGCTTTTCGGCTAGCTCATAAAGCTCCCAATGGTCATCTACGTTTTCATATACAGCTTGCCAAGCTTTTTGTACACTTTCGTGTGTCGTATATGGCTTGGTAATGTCGCGCTCTAGTACATGTTGGTCAATAGCAAAGCCCGCGCGACTGAGCGCTTGTATCGACACGTCATACAAGCTCGGTCTATTTAGCTGGTGTTTGAGCTTTTCGTAAATCTCGGGTTCGTTCTCGTAAATCTTTAAGCTATGTTCGGTTTTATATCCGAGGGAAAATTCAATCATTCGGTACTGATAGGATTGAAACCCTGATGCTTTGCCAAGAGCATCTCTAAACTCCATGTACTCTGCCGGAGTTAACGTTGATAACACATCCCAACCTTGGATGATTTGCGATTGGATTTTTGAAACTCTCGCGAGCATTTTGAATGCAGGTGAAAGTTCACCAGCTTGTATTGATTGAATTGCCCGATCTAACTCATGAATAATGAGCTTCATCCATAGTTCACTCACTTGATGAATAATGATGAAGAGCATTTCATCTGGATGATCTGACAACCGGTTTTGGCTGGAGAGAATTTGATCTAACGTCAAGTAGTCACTGTACGTCATATTGTCTTTAAAATCGGTATGGATGTCTTTCTCATTTTTAAACGCTTTCAATTGATCGTCATTGTCCAAAACATGTTCCTCCTAACGTTTGCTTCTTTAGAACGGCTCGGACCGGACTACCATCACCGTGTGTAATTGCAAGCGGTAATGCTGATAGAAAATAGCCCCCCGCTTCAACGTGGTCGAGCATAAGGTTTTCCAATATATACATGTTGCGTAAATTTAATCTTTTATGCGCGAGCATCGATTTGCTATCAAGCGGATCAACAGACGGCACATCCACACCAATGAGTTTTACTTCTTGCTCAAATAAATAGTCAACCGCCGCTTCGTCTATCGCTGCAATTGAATCCGGAAAACGGTTCGCATCGTTCGGTATTTTTGTTTTAAGTAATACGCGACGGGCTTTAATCGGTCCGCATTGTTGCAACGCTTCTTTTGAGATGGTTGGATAAGCGGATAGATCCACAACTTGTGCGGGTCCGATAAAAGGTTCAATCGGCACATCGCCCATCCTTTGACCTTCTTTTTCTGCATGGTACGGTGCATCTGCATGAGTTCCGCTATGAAGGCTCAGCTGAATTTGCCCGATGGCAACGGATCCGGTGTCGGCGTGAGAGTAAGTTTCTTTATACGTGAATGGAATGTCACCGGGCCAATGAGCGAGTGAGCCCGTGAGCGGTTGGGTAATATCAATCCACTCGCTCATGAGACGACATCCCGCTCTTTACTAAACTGTTCATATGCTTTCGTCGACATAATTTCATAGAGTGCATCCACCACATGATAGATTTCCTCATATGTATTATACAAGGGCACAGGTGCGAGACGGATCCCGTTTGGTGGCCGTAAATCGGGCACGATGCCATTCTTTTTAAGAGCTTTAACGATTCTAGCCGCTTCGTGATGCTCTAAATATACATGCCCTCCACGTTCTTTGTTACCTCGCGGATTGCTGACAGTAAACTGAAACGATGATAGGCGGGCATCAATCAGATCCATAAAATAAGCCGTCATCCGTAACGAACGCTCACGTAGGGCGTTAATGCCTATCTGCTCGAACATATCTAAACTGGCAATTAATGGCGCAGTGCTCAAAATGTGGGGTGTGCCAATTTGAAATGACCCGGCATCATCGGCAAACGTAGGTTCATGATTCATGTCGAATTGCTTTTCTTTATTCGAACCGAACCATCCGGCAAGGCCTGGGGTTTTCACGTGATGTTTCTCATGAACGAACAGCCCACCTGTACTTCCAGGTCCGGCATTCACATATTTGTAGTTGCACCAAAAAGCAAAGTCCACTTCGCAATCATGAAGTTGGTGGGGAATACTGCCGATGGAATGGCAAAGATCAAATCCAATCGGAATGTTCTTATCATTTGCAGCCCGGGTAATCGCTTCGATATCAAGCACTTGTCCACTCCGGTACAACACTGAAGGCAAAACAATGAGTGCAATGTCGTCACGCATAGCAGCAATGATGTCATCGGTATGTAAGGTCAGGCCATCACGGGATTTAACTTTCACAAGGTGATCGTCAGGGTTTTTATTTTTTTGTTTGAGTTGACTTTCTAGCGCATAAATATCACTCGGGAAGTTCAATTCATCTGCGAGAATCTTCGTTCTGTTCCCTTCAGGTTGATAAAAAGTGGCAACGAGCTGATGAAGATTCGTTGTCGTTGACCCAGTGACAATCACTTCGCCGACGCGTGCACCAATGAGGTTGGCGCTTTTTTCTCCAAGTTGCTCACTTAAGTAAAACCAAGGATGATCGCCTTTCGTCCAGCCATCAATGGCATGTTGTTTCCAACTTTCTAACAGTTCAAGCACTTTTTGTTCCGCGGATGTTGATAAGAGTCCGAGGGAATTTCCGTCAAAATAAATGTGAGAATGGTTTGTGTAAAACTGATCACGAAGTGATGCGACCGTTTCTTGATTGTCCATTTCTTTTGCCTTTTCTAATGTATAACGGTGCAAAACATACGACCTCCTTCATCATCGATTTCTGTACTATCTTCTCATGAACGATGTATCTTTTCCATATTTCTCTCTAAACAATAATTTTTTGAATATTGCATTCATAAACGGTATAGTATAAGTGTAAGCAAATATCTGATAGGGGGCTTGGAGATGTTGCGTTTTTCAAAAGTAGAAATGATCCGTCTTTTGAGTGAGTTATGCGGGATTCCTCGACCTTTCCTGGTGGATATGGAAGACGATGCACTAAAACGGTTGTTTCATGAACGTCTGTCAGTACACCAACCATATGCACTCGTACCTTCCCACAAGAAATCATCATAAATGGCAAGCACTCCATAGGGGGTGCTTTTCTTTTGTCTGCAGGCAGTCCCATCAATTAGAATGATAATGTATACTGAAGAAGATGAAACACGGGCATAGCGATGCGTGTGTTTCCGCTTGTTTTACGTGACATTACATGCAGTAGAGGATGACGAAATCATGACAAATCGCGGGTACGTACAAATCGATTTTCATCATAAAGAGACAGGCCCACTGTTGTTCACGAATCCCATACATATCATAACGACAAACCACGTTGACGAAGTCGACCGATGTCTAGATGAGGTTGGTTCGTGGACGGAACGAGGGTACTTTGCGGCAGGGTTTATTTCATATGAAGCAGACATACGAAGTTTTTCGGTTCATAAGGAGAGTGGCATGCCGCTCGTTTGGTTTGGCATTTTTTCGAAAGCTAAAGCTGTGCCACAATTGAAGAAGCCAAAGCCATATGATGTAGGTCATTGGGAAACGAAAACGACCAAGAGTAAATATATGAAAGATATTGAAACGATTCACGAACATATCCGCCAAGGCGATACGTATCAAGTCAATTATACGATGCAATTGGAAAGTCAATTTCTTGGAGATGCGAAATCGTATTATGAGGATTTGAAAACGAAACAACAAGCCGCATATAGTGCGTATGTGGACATTGGGGATGGCCGTAAAGTTGTGTCGGTCTCCCCTGAATTGTTCTTTTCGAAAACTGACAATGAACTTATGACAAAGCCGATGAAAGGAACGATTCGTAGAGGGGAAACGTCTTCAGAGGATGAGCAACTAAAAAAAACGCTCGTACACTCTGAGAAAGATCGTGCGGAAAATGTGATGATCGTCGATCTTCTTCGAAATGATCTCGGTCGCATTGCGAAGTTAGGTTCAGTTCATGTGAATGATTTGTTCCATATTGAACAATACCCGACCGTTTGGCAAATGACGTCTGTTGTGGCGTGTACGATGAGACCTGAAGTGAGATTTCGGAAACTCGTTCGTGCTCTCTTCCCTTGCGGTTCGATCACCGGAGCGCCAAAGCAAGAGACGATGAAAATCATTCAAGACCTAGAGGCCGACCCCCGAGGGGTGTATTGTGGATCGATCGGCTACGTTACACCAACTGGGGATGCGCTATTTAATGTGGGCATTCGTACCGCATCAATCATGAATGAATCCATTCGCTACGGTGCAGGGGGTGGGGTAACGATCGATTCAACGGCGGAGGGGGAGTATGCGGAGGCTTTGCTTAAAACAAACGTTGTGGAGCAAGTGAAATCGAACTTCTCACTGCTTGAAAGCATGTTGTTAAAAGAAGGTCGGTACGCTCGTTTGAACGAACATATTGAGCGGCTTGCCGTGTCTCAAATGACATTTTCACGGTCGCTTGACGAAGACAATATAAAAAAGGCGCTGTTGGAATACGCGGAGTCGCTTGATCACTCAACGACGTACAAAGTTCGGTTAGTTGTTGGACCTACCGGTGAATGGTCGATCACTCATCAACGGATTGAACACTCGGGCATACGGACAGTCGAACGTGTGGGCTGGGGAACCCGACCTGTCCACCGCGGTGACCTGTTTTTACGCCATAAAACGACGTTGCGCAGCGTGTATGAAGAGAGACGTCTTCCAAATGTGTTTGATGTGCTTTTATACAATGATGAAAATGAAGTGACCGAATTTACAATCGGCAATGTCGTTGCCAAAGTGAATGGGAAATACGTCACACCTCCGTTGGAATCGGGGTGTTTGCCTGGTGTTTTCCGTCGACATTTATTACAACAAGGGACGATTGAAGAACAAGTGCTGACCGTGGATGACGTTTTGTTCGCCGATGAGTTATGGCTTATTAATAGTGTACGTGAATGGGTGAAGGTGCGGTTATCTTAAAGTGATGCAAACAAATGTTCGTGCGTGTTATACTTACGGTATGGAATGAAAGGGGGAGATCAAATGCTTTTTGAAAAACCGAACCTTGAGCAACTGATTGCTCAGTTAAAAGAAGACGAGCATGTGGTGCATTGGCACACGATCCCACCTCAAGAAGCAAGGCATGCCCCTTTGCCTAATTTGGACGAGCGGATCATTAAAGCGATGGAACGTAAAGGTATTGAATCCTTATACACACATCAACGTGATGCGATCGATGCGACAACGGCAGGATCAAATATTGTAACCGTCACTCCAACAGCATCTGGCAAAACGCTCTGCTACAATTTACCAGTACTTCAATCCATTGCTCAAGACCCTGAATCGAGAGCGCTCTACTTATTTCCAACGAAGGCTCTCGCACAGGATCAAAAAAGTGAACTCGCAGAATGGATTGAAGACTCGGGTATGGATGTGAACAGCTATACGTATGACGGTGATACTGCACCTGCAATCAGACAAAAGATCCGACAAGCTGGACATGTGGTCATGACCAACCCAGATATGTTGCACACGTCAATTTTGCCTCATCATACGAAGTGGGTATCTCTGTTTGAAAAGCTTAAGTACATCGTGATTGATGAACTTCACATGTATCGTGGGGTATTTGGTAGTCATGTAGCGAATGTCATCCGACGTCTCGTACGACTGGCCCAATATTACGGCAGTCGCCCGCAATTTATTTGCACGTCTGCAACAATTAAAAATCCGAAAGAACTCGCGGAGCGACTCACTGAACAATCATTCTCGTTGATTAACAACAACGGAGCACCCACAGGGAAAAAACACGTCGCTTTTTACAACCCGCCTGTCGTAAACAAAGCATTAAACATTCGTCAGAGTGCTTCCAAAAAGGTGCGGCAGTTGGCAAGAAGAACGCTCGAAGCAAGGGCGCAACTCATTGTGTTTGCCAAAAGCCGTGTTCGAGTAGAAGTCATCTATAGCGACCTTCAATCAATGATGCAACAAGAGTGGGGGCCGGCTTCGATTCGGGCGTATCGCGGTGGCTATTTGCCAAGTGAGCGCAGAGCAATTGAACGAGGATTAAGAAATGGAGAAGTACGCGGGGTGGTGAGTACAAATGCATTGGAGCTAGGCATGGATATCGGGCAACTGCAAGTGTGTATACTCACAGGGTATCCTGGCTCTGTGTCTAGTCTATGGCAACAGGCCGGACGTGCAGGAAGACGCCAAGAAGAGGCGCTTGTTATTGTGGTGGCTGGCTCCACACCGATCGATCAGTACGTGATGAATCACCCAGCGTACGTGCTTGATTCTCCGGCAGAGGAAGCGCGAATTGAACCGAACAACTTACTCATTTTGATGGATCATGCGAAATGTGCAGCATACGAGCTACCATTCCATGTTGACGATGAGTACGGAGGCGTGCCAATTAATGACATTATGGACTATTTAAAAGATCAGCAAATTGTCCATTTGCGAAGAGATAAATGGTACTGGATGAGTCAAGCGTTCCCCGCCCACAATATAAGTCTTCGATCTGCTTCTCAAGAGAACATTGTGATCATTGATCAATCTGAGCAAGGTAAAACAGCGGTCATCGGGGAAATGGATCGTTTTAGTGCGATGACGCTCTTGCATGAAGAAGCGATTTACCTACACCAAGGTGAACAATTTCAAGTTGAGGAATTGGATTGGGAAGAGAAGAAGGCTTATGTCAAACACGTGGACGTCGAGTATTTCACAGATGCGAACCTTAATGTCAAGCTTTTCGTGATTGAAGAAGACGAAGCGGTTGCCCGCGCCCACTATCGCCGATCTTTTGGCGACGTAGCTGTCACGATCATGCCTTCAATTTTCAAGAAAATGAAACTATCGACTTACGAAAATATCGGTTCTGGGCCAATTCATCTTCCTCAAGAAGAGTTGCATACGTCTGGCGTTTGGCTAGATTTCGATGAATCCGCACTTCTCCAGTTCGGCAAAAATCGGTTTGAGCATATGCTTGTAGCACTGAGTACGATGCTTCATCATTTGGGAGCGGTTATGACAATGAGTGACCGTAGTGATTTGCACACAGCCGTACAAATTAAAGCCGATCATTCCGAGCTGCCAGCCATCTTCTTATATGACCATTACCCTGGTGGGATTGGACTTTCAGAAAAAGTGTATCAGCGAATGGATGAAATTCTTCACCGCTGCCTTCTGCTGAGTGAACAGTGTCCATGTGCGCATGGGTGTCCGTCTTGTTTAGGTTCAGGCGAACACGAAGGACTCAAGCAAGATGTAAACCGTTGGCTTGCGACACTCATAGAGTAAGGTTGTGGAACAACATGAACTTTAAAAAGAAATTGGCGCGTATGAAGCCGCATTTACAAACAGAGGCTGCTCAGCCAGAACCTCCGACAAACCATCAACCGTTAGAAACGAAGCAGTGGCTTGATCTGCAATGTAGTGTGATTGAAACCGATCAAGGGACGGTCATTCACCGCCAAAACACATATCCACTCGGAGTAGCCGAAAGGGATACATTATCTTTTTCACATGTGTTTAGCGAATGGTCGAACTTGTCTGTTCAGCAACACCCTCTTAAACCTAAGGATCATACACAGCCAAGTGATTTGTTGTTTTTGGATACCGAAACGACAGGTCTTAGCCACGGTGCAGGCAATATGATTTTTATGATTGGTACAGGTAGAATTGTGGGTAACCAAATGGTCATTGACCAATATTTGTTGCCAGGTCCAGAGAACGAAGTCGCTTTTTATGATTACTTTTTAAAACAAGTTCACCATCTGGATGCCTTAGTAACATATAACGGCAAAGCATTTGATTGGCCACAAGTGAGAATGCGACATACGATGCTTAGACACGAGCTTCCTCGACTTCCTGAATTTGGTCACTTTGATCTGTTGCACGCAGCGAGGCGACTGTTCAAACATCAATTGCCCTCGTGCCAACTTAGCGTCGTAGAAGAAGAAATTCTACAAATGGGCAGAGAGGAAGATACACCGGGTTACTTGGCGCCGATGTATTATCAAGATTATTTACAAACAGCGGACCCGACCCACCTTATTGGTGTGTTTGAACATAATGAACAAGACATCAAGTCGTTGTTCACGCTGTACCTCGAGTTGTCAGACCGGGTGCTAGGCGGTGGAAAAACATTTGATGAGGCATTTGAAATCGCTCGGTGGTGGAAGCAGCAAGGAGAATGGCGCTTAGCGCTACACCAATTTACCTCTCTTGTAGATAAAGGTTATGGGAATGAGGCCGTCGTCGAACGTGCGCGCTTGCTACGAAAACATGTCAATGAGGAAGAGAGTGTCAAGCTCTACGAACAGTTGTATACGGCTGCCTCTATCCATAAAATCGAAGCAGCCCGTGTGCTTTCCATGTGGTATGAACACAAAAAGAAACAGTACGACGATGCGCTTAGTGTTGCATACCAAGGCCGTCTTTGGTGTGAGCATGAGCCAGCTAAAGAAAAAGCAGCGTGGGAGCATCGGATTCATCGCTTAAAAGGGAAATGTGCACACAGATGACCACCCATTATCCGAGTGGGTGGTCATCTGTGTAGAATTTCACGCCGGCGGGGAAGTACTAGATCAGTTGAACTAAAGATATTCACTGAATCCGGATAACCGAGACCGGTCTTTACGGGCAAACGCCTACCGATCGTCTGTTGAAGTAAATCTCACTCCGATGTCGATCGTTGTTCGTTACTGCAAGGGTTGTGGGCAACATGGAAGACGTTTGCTGAATGGTAAATAGACGTGACCGATGTCACCACCTGGCGCAAGCGTGTGATCTCCTGGCACTTATGTGACAATCCAGCCTTTAAACCGTGCACCTTCGACCCTCAACGGTCACATAGATCCTGATTTGTGACCGTTGACTCCGTTTATGGGCGCATCCACGTTTACATTAATGACTTTTTCTTTCCAAATTGTCGCGTAAATGAATATATGGGGCATTTGGGGCTTCTTTCCACACACCTAAGTAGCGAGGTAATGTCGCCCTTGTGCTCTGAAGTACATAGAAAACACGGTGGCAGATGTTTCGCCACCGATGTTGCACTTGTAGTCTGGACTACAAGCATCCACCTGATGTGTTTAGCAACAACAAACTGGACAAGTAGGAAAATGTTACGTTCATTCTATATAAATCCGTTGAAGCCACGTTTAGCACTCTGGAACGTTCAAGCCAGTTTGCTTCTTAAGCGGTTCCCTTTTCACGTTTGCTGGCGGGAAATATTGCCAAGCGATTATTTCCCGGGCAAGCGCACGGTAACCCAAAAACGAACAAGAACCATCCGGTTTCTCCATGCGGGCTTGTTATTCCTTGTCGAATGCTGCATAGATTTATACCCATTCCCTTGAAAATAGGTGCTTGCACGATAACGCTTGCTCAATCTTTTTCATATAGTAACACTAAGCTTACAGAAAAGGAGGAAGATTCATGAGCAGACATTGTGGTAAAGGCAACTTTGGCGGTTATGGAAATTGGAATGGCAATGGGAATGGGTGCAACAACCAACCCATCGTATTACCAGCTGTAGTTCACCCAACGAAGTGTGACACATCATTTAGCAACCAAGAGTATATTATTCCGGAGGTGCACCCATCGCACCATACGCACGTTCATAAAGATGTGTATAAGCATGTTCACAGCCATCCTCACACGAATGAGAACTTATATGAGTGTGAAACAGAGCAGTACGATTGTGGACCTGGTAATGGAATGGTTGGCGGACAAATGATGAACGGGAATGGCCATATGGGTGGTCATCACCATAAAGGAAAAGGCTGCGGCCATCGCCCTTGGTAAGTAAGGACAACCATATAGGCAAAAACACCGGTATAGAGCATTTACCGGTGTTTTTCTTTTTAGGTATTACGGGGGATTTACGATGTAATAAATTGACTTTTCATCGGTATTCTGAAAAAATAAATGGATAGAAGATGCAAGAGATTAAATGCGTGGGGTGAGGATCATGCCGGCCAATGCACAATTAGATGCAAAGAAAATTTTGGATAAAGACTTTAAGACGAGCATGAAAGGGTACAACAAAGAAGAAGTGGACCAGTTTTTGGATCATATTATCCAAGACTATGAGCTATTTCAGGAACATATTATTAAGCTTGAAAAAGAAGTGGATCAACTTCGTAAAATGCAGTCATCTACAACAGTTCAACGCAGTCAACGCAATGCACCTGCTCAAACAGAACGAACGCAAGCAGCGGAACCGTCAGTAAACAATGCTTCAGGTACAACAAACTATGATATTTTGAAACGGTTATCGAACCTGGAGAAAGAAGTATTTGGAAAGAAACTAAGTGAGTAATGATGAGGTTGTGCACGTATATGTTGATGCTGCTTGTGCTGGGGACCCAGGAAAATGTGGGCTCGGTGTTTTCTTGAAACATCCGAGTGGAGACGTCGAACGGTTTAGTCTACCGAGTCACCTGACGCACATTCATGCAGCAGAGTTTGCGGCGTTAAAGGCAGGGATGGACCTTGCGATTTCACGTGGATATACGCATGCACGGTTTTTTACAGATTCACAACTCGTCGACCAATCTGTTCATGATGGCAAGGTGAAAAACCAAGTGTATAAGCCTTACTTGCATGATATTTTGCTACTGAGCATCGAGTTTCGTTTATTCATTGTCTCCTGGATCTCTAATGCAAGGAATAAAGAGGCAGACCATCTAGCGAAACAAGCCATTCATAAACAACTCGAAACGTAGCATTGCACATTTCTGCCATTCGCGATATAATACAGCTTGCGCATACGCTGGATCGGGCTCAGGCAATCGCTCTGCTTCTTAAAGGAGCAGAGAGGAAAGTCCATGCTCACACAGCCTGAAATGGCTGTAGTGTTCGTGCTTGACGAAACCATAAGTCAAGGCAGTATTGTATACTGACGGCGATTGGAACACCTACGTATCCTCTTTGGGTATACGGTCGACCATCTGAAAGTGCCACAGTGACGTAGTCTTCTCGGAAACGAGAAGAGTGGAACGAGGTAAACCCCGCGAGTGAGAAACCCAAAAATATGGTAGGGGCATTTCTGTAACGGAAACGTTAGAAGAAGGCGGCTTTTAGCCGCAGATAGATGATTGCCATCGTCATGTGAGGTGAATAGCCGCAGCACGGCGATACAGAACATGGCTTATCGAGCCCTCCAGCCTCTGAAGGACCCCGTATTCGGGGTTTTTTTACTTTAACCATCCACCCGTGATAATGTAGATGAGAAACTGTTTAAGGAAGAAGGTTCTAGCTATGTCTAAAACTTATACGTATATTGCAACCGCAACGATGGGTCTAGAGAGCATTGTTGCCAAAGAAATTCAAGCGCTCGGTTATGATACAGAAGTTGAAAATGGCAAGGTCATGTTTGAAGGCCCAATTGAAGCCATGATTGAAGCCAACTTATGGTTGCGGACGTCAGATCGTGTGAAGCTTGTGATTGGAAAGTTTCATACCGACACGTTTGACGACTTGTTCGAGCAGACGAAAGCACTGCCTTGGGAAGAGTTTATCCCAGTATATGGAGAATTCCCTGTTGACGGCCGCTCGGTTAAGTCCACGTTGTTTAGTATTTCAGATTGCCAACGAATCGTAAAAAAGGCGATCGTGGAACGGCTGAAACAAACGTACAACCAAGACTGGTTTCAAGAAGAAGGTCCGCAGTTTAAAATTGAAGTGGCTCTTTTAAAGGACGAAGCCACACTTACAATTGATACGTCAGGAGAAGGTCTTCATAAACGAGGTTATCGCTATTTACACAGCATGGCTCCACTAAAAGAAACATTAGCCGCTGCTTTAATTAAGCTAACCAATTGGCGATATGACCAAGTGCTTGTTGATCCGTTTTGTGGCTCAGGCACGATTCCGATTGAAGCTTCACTCATGGCAAAAAACATTGCGCCAGGGCTTTACCGAAATTTCGCATCCGAGCAGTGGTCATGGGTACCAGAGCAAGCGTGGAGTGAGGCACGAGCGAAGGCGAAAGAGAAGATTAATGATCGAGACGTCCATATCTATGGATTTGATAAAGACCCTGAGATGGTTAAACTTAGTGAGAACAATGCGGAGTTGGCTCACGTCCCGGAGATCCGTTTCTCGCGGTCAGCCGTTGATCAGCTTCCAGCGATCGACGGAAGAGGGGTGCTCGTCATGAACCCGCCTTATGGGACAAGACTAGAAGATGAAAAAGCAGTCCAAAAGATCTACAGTCAATTGGGAACTCGCGTACGGCAAGCGTATGATGACTGGTCTGTATATGTGCTCACGGCAAACGAACAATTTGAATCACTATATGGAGCAGATGCTACGAAAAAAAGAAAGCTTTATAATGGCAACATTAAAACCGACTATTATCAATACTGGGCAAAAAGAAAACGATAAATGAGGAATAAGTTTCATTCTTTCGGCGTATACTGGTCACATGTTTTTTTGGAAGGGGACATGACTTATATACGCTGATTGTGTTGATTACTCGATATTTTCACGAATTCAACATGCGATGTTGCACGTCGAACAAGCCGTTGTGGAATCACAACTTTCAGAGGATCAAAGAAAAAACATAGATCAAGCGCTTTTGGCTGCCAACATCCGGTACGACCAAGCGATGAACTATCAGCTTAATAAAAAGAACTGCCGCTACAGCTGAATGCGGCAGTTCTTTGTTTCTGACAACGGTCAAGAAATCATGTAAGGTTACGAGTAAGAACAATTGCACATAGGAGAGAGGATGATTTGTGTGAAAATGGAAAACCCTTCAAGAGAAGAGATCGGTCGAATTCTAAAGAATGCAAAACGGATTGCGGTTGTCGGTTTGTCTGATGATCCGTACCGAACGTCCAACAGTGTGTCCCTAGCGATGCAAGACGCTGGGTATGAAATCATTCCAGTCAATCCGATGATTGAGGAAGCATTAGGCGTAAAAGCGGTTGATTCACTCGAAGACATTGATGGACCGATTGATATTGTGAACGTATTTCGACGAAGTGAATTTGTGACAGAGATTGCCAAAGAGGCGGTTCGTGTAAATGCAAAGGTATTTTGGACACAGCTTGATGTTGTGAGTGAAGAAGGTTATCAAATTACGAAAGATCACGGCATGGACGTCGTAATGGATCGTTGCATCAAAGTGGAGCATAGCATTACCGTATAATAAAAAGGAAAGCGCCAACGTTAACGGCGCTTTCCTTTTTTAACATTGAATTAAACTAATGGACCTGGATTATCTAAATACTGCAAAATGCCTTCTGCTGCTCGGTAAGAAAGCGCCCCAACTGTAGGAGTTGGGTTGTAACCACTGTTGTGAGGGAACGCTGAAGCACCGACAACAAACAAGTTTTCACAATCCCACATTTGCAAGTAATTGTTCACCGCAGACGTTTCTGGCTCTGCGCCCATAATGACTCCTCCGGTGTTATGGGTCGTTTGATAAGGCATAATGTTGTAGTCGCCAATGTCTGGATTCGAAGCCACTTCGTTTGCGCCCATCTCTTGCATAATCTCTTCAAGTCTAGCCGTTTGATGAGCAGCGAGATTGCGGTCTTGTTCCGTAAAGTTATACGTCATGCGCAGAAGCGGGTCACCGAGCGCATCTGTGTAGGTCGGATCTAAATCTAAATAGTTGTATCGATACGGAAGGCTAGCTCCTTGTGAGCCGAGCGATAACGTGCGATAAAAGTGGTGAGCGGAGGCTTGCTTGAACTCACTCCCCCAATTCGGTGTACCTGGAGGCACGGGGTTCGTACTGATCGGACGAATCCCCGTTTGGGTGAGTTGAATCGTTCCGCCGTGAAGGAAATCAAGGTCGGAATGGTCAAAGTTGTCCGCATTATAATCATCAACTTGTCCACCGAGCGCACCTGCACCCGCGTACAAATTAAACTGCTGGTCAAAGAACCCTTGGGCACTGGCCATAATTTGATAGCAGTAGTTTTTTCCGATCACGCCCGTGTTTGTGTCTGGATCATACGGTTCTCCGATCCCTGATTGCAACAGCAAACGCGTATTGTTCATCACATAAGTAGTCAAAATCACAAGATCAGCAGGTTGAAAGAATTCTTCTCCTGTACGAGTATCAACGAAATACACACCGTCCGTCCGCTCTCCGTCATAAGAGACGGAGCGCACATTCGCATGCGTGCGAATCTCAAAATTCCCCGTTTCCACAGCGGTCGGAATAACGGTTATGAGTGGATCGGATTTCGCTTGATAATCACAACCAAATCGCTCACAAAATGAACAGTACATGCATTGGTTAATCGTCTTGCCATCTGGATTCGTATAGGCTTCAGAAAGGTTGGCGGAAGCACTCATATATGGGTGGAGCCCTAAGTTCTCCGCAGCTTCGTGAAAAAGCCGAATCGATGGTGTTTTTTTCATCGGCGGTGTAGGGAAATCACTTGAGCGTTCAGCGGTCATTTCATTATCTTCACCTGACGTGCCAATCGTATCGTCAAAGTGTGCGAAATGCTCTTCAATTTCCTCATAAGAGATTCCCCAGTCTTGTAAGCTCATGTCTTCTGGAATCCGGTCTTCACCGTAACGGTCAATCGTTTGCGAACGAATTTCAAAATCATAAGGGAAAAACCTTGGGCATTGGCCATTCCAATGAATCCCTGCGCCCCCGAGGTCTGTTCCTAGAAGAAACGAACCCATCTGCCGCATTGGAAGTGCTCGCATATCTTGGTCATTTCTAAAACTTAACGTTTCTTTCGAAAGGTCTTGCATCAGTTCATAACGAACCGCGTAGCGTAGTTCATCTTTTTGCATGATGAAATCATTGATTTTGCGCTCGCTACCACGCTCCAAACCAATACATTCAATCCCAGCTTTAGCTAGTTCTGAAGCGATGATGCCTCCAGACCAACCGACGCCAACGACGGCGACTTGTTTTCTTGGCAATTCTGTTGCCATAATCGTTCACCTTTCCTTTCAGATCATCACAAGAACAACGCTTGTTTACGTATGATGTGCGTGTAAACTTACAGGTTCCATTTCTACGAACTCTTCAGACTCGATGACGTCAAAGAACGCCATTTGCCCACCTGGATACTGCTTCATTCTCCAACCGTCCATGTTTAAGTTTCCGCCGTACACTGGGTCTGAGTAAGCGCCTTCCAATGTAGAGGAGCGAAGCATCGCAAAGAAAGCATCTGAAGTGACGCCAGTCATGTCAACGTCTCCTTGCTCAAAAGCGCCGAGAATCTCGTCTTGGGCTTCTCCTTCTAAATCGAAAAAGGATTCGTCATGCTCACTCTGTGCCATTTCTTGCAGTTTGGATACACCGTACAGGAACACTTCTCTTCTTCGCATGCCTGTTTGTGGGCCTTGAGTAGGTGCGCCTTCAAAGAAAGGTCCTTCCATGTATTCTCGGGAATTAAAGCCATACTCACCTGCCAATTGCTTATCAATGAAATAAGGAATGGCCAATGAAATCGCTCCAGGGCCGATGTCGTCTTCTGGGAAAATCCTTTCCACAGCTGCACTTAGCACGCGGAAATCTTCCGCTCGTTTAAAGAACATCCGCGCTTTTGTTAATTGTTCTGCATCTTGAGGATCATCACCGTTATCGGCGGCAGGGGATACAGATTGCCCATCATCCATAAATGTGTTGGTGATGAGGCCACCTAAAAGGCCACCCCCGACGACCCCGCCTACGACAAGACCACTGTTTTTCAAGAAGTCTCTTCGGGTAACACCATCGGTCTTCGTGTCATTGTTTTGCTCTTCAGCCATTTTAATCACTCCTTTATGTTTGGAAGTCTACACAATTGCCTTTTTACTTTTGCCCAGTTATGGGTAAATTTACTCAAAAAAGTATCATTTCGAACACAAAAGATAAAAAATGCCAAGAAAAAATCGACCGACTTTCGGACGGAAAAACAGGTGTGAGATGAAATAGAGCTTGAAAACATACGTTCTTAGCATGTATTGTATAGAGAGTAGATTAGGCATTGTGGCGCGAATCGCCAGCTGCCAAAACAGTTTTTTATTCATGTTGGATTGGAAAGGGGCCTCATAGATTCGTGAGTCAAGATATGAACAAGACACTTGAATATAATGATGATGCGATCCAAGTACTGGAAGGTTTGGAAGCAGTACGTAAGCGACCGGGTATGTATATCGGTAGCACAGACACACGCGGACTTCATCATCTCGTATATGAAATTGTAGACAATGCCGTTGATGAAGCAATGGCAGGATATGGAAAGCGTATCGGGGTAACCATCCACTCCGATGATAGCATTACAGTTCACGACGAAGGCAGAGGTATGCCTGTAGGCATGCACCGAACGGGTCGTCCGACCCCAGAAGTGATCATGACCGTGCTGCATGCCGGGGGTAAATTCGGACAAGGCGGCTATCAAACAAGTGGGGGACTTCACGGCGTCGGTGCTTCAGTCGTCAATGCGCTCTCCTCATCCCTTACGCTAACAATTCACCGAGATGGCCATTCCTACCGTCAGCAGTTTGTTAATGGTGGCATTCCAAAAACGACGTTAGAGAAGATCGGCAACACGAAGAAAACAGGAACGACGGTGCATTTTAAGCCTGATGACCAAATGTTTCAAACGACGAACTACCAATTTGAATCGTTGTCTGAACGCCTTCGCGAAAGTGCGTTTCTCCTCGGTGGAACTGCGATCTCGTTAAAAGATGAACGCGCGGGCAAAGAAGTCGAAGAAACGTATCAATACGAAACGGGCATTGATGCCTTTGTTGAATATTTAAACGAAGATAAGGACGCGCTTCATCCGGTTGCTTCTTTTTCTGGAAATCACCAAAGCATTGAAATTAACTTTGCGTTTCAGTTTAACGATGCTTACACCGAAAATATATTGTCATTTGTCAATCATGTTCGCACACGCGACGGAGGCACGCATGAATTTGGAATGAAAGCTGCGTTCACTCGGGCTGTGAATGAGCATGCGAGAAAGTTGCAACTTCTTAAGCAAAAGGATAAGAATTTGGATGGGAATGATATCCGCGAAGGCCTTACTGCCGTGCTGTCGATACATATTCCCGAAGCGCTATTGCAGTTTGAAGGCCAAACGAAGAGTAAACTCGGGACCCCAGAAGCTAGAGCAAGCGTCGATCAACTGCTGTCTGAGAAGCTCGTGTATTTCTTTGAAGAAAATCCAAAACTTAGCACGCAGCTTATTAAGAAAGCAATTAAAGCCCAAGAAGTGCGCGAAGCTGCACGAAAAGCGCGAGAAGAAGCCCGGAGTGGAAAGAAAAATAGCCGCAAAGATGCACTGCTCAGTGGTAAACTTACGCCAGCGCAATCAAGAAATCCCGAGAGAAATGAACTGTACCTTGTAGAGGGGGATTCTGCTGGAGGCTCTGCTAAACAAGGGCGGGACCGAAAGTTCCAAGCCGTCTTGCCTCTTCGTGGAAAGGTCATTAATACCGAGCGAGCAAAGCTCGATGACATTATGAAAAACGAAGAAATTCGTACGATCATCTATAGCATCGGCGCGGGTGCGGGTACAGACTTTTCATTGGAAGATAGCAACTACGATAAAGTGGTTATTATGACCGACGCAGATACAGACGGGGCTCATATTCAAGTATTGTTGCTCACGTTTTTCTATCGGTACATGCGTCCTCTCGTCGAAGCGGGCAAAGTGTTTATTGCTCTGCCGCCACTTTACAAAGTTGAAAAAGGAACAGGAAAAAAACAAAAGCTCGAATATGCTTGGGACGAGGAAGGGCTGAAAAAAGCGATTCAGTCTGTCGGCAAAGGGTATACGATCCAGCGATACAAAGGTCTTGGAGAAATGAATGCCTCTCAACTATGGGAGACGACGATGGACCCAGAAACGCGTACGCTCGTTCGGGTAAGTATTGAAGACATTGCTCGGGCGGATAAACGTGTGTCCACGCTAATGGGCGACAAAGTGGAACCACGCCGTAAGTGGATTGAATCCCATGTTGCGTTTGGGTTGAATGAGGAAACGAATATCCTCGATAATGAAATGTTAATGTCAGAGGAGGATGACTAAGGTGCATGAAGCGGAAAAGTATTTAGACTTGCCCCTTGAGGAAGTGCTAGGTGATCGGTTTGGAAGATACAGTAAATATATCATTCAAGAACGAGCGCTTCCCGACGCAAGAGATGGACTAAAACCGGTGCAAAGAAGAATTCTTTACGCGATGTTACGGGACAACAACCTCTCTGACAAACCTTTTAGAAAAGCTGCGAAAACCGTCGGGAACGTTATTGGTAACTATCATCCCCACGGGGATTCTTCAGTGTATGAAGCACTGGTGAGAATGAGCCAATCATGGAAGATACGCAATGCGCTTGTCTCCATGCACGGAAACAATGGCTCAATTGATGGAGATCCACCTGCTGCAATGCGGTACACAGAGGCGCGGTTGTCAGCTTTAGCAGAAGAGATGCTTCGCGATATCCAAAAAGATACCGTACAGTACATTCCAAACTTCGATGACACCGAAGAAGAACCGGTTGTTTTGCCGGGTCATTTCCCGAATTTACTCGTTAACGGTTCAACCGGAATATCATCGGGGTATGCAACAGACATTCCTCCGCACAACCTCGCCGAAGTGATTGACGGTGCGATGCTTGTTTTGGATCGACCGACAGCGAATGTCGACGACTTGATGACTGTCATCAAAGGTCCTGACTTCCCTGGTGGTGGAACCATTCAAGGAACAGAAGGGTTAAAACAAGCATATGAAACAGGTAAAGGCAAAGTTATTCTCCGTGCGAAAGTAGACGTTGAGTCGTTACGTGGCGGGAAAGAGCAGCTTGTCATTACCGAGATTCCATATGAAATTGTTAAGGCGAGCCTCGTCAAGCGTATGGATGAAATTCGGTTTGACAAAAAAATCGATGGCATTGCTGAAGTTCGTGATGATACGGATCGAACAGGGCTTCGAATTGTTGTGGAGCTGAAAAAGGAAGCCGATGCAAAAAGCATTTTGCATTACTTATACAAGCATACTGATTTGCAAGTGAACTATAACTTCAATATGGTAGCCATATCAGAAAAAACGCCTAAGTTGATGGGCTTAAAAGCGCTTCTCGTATCTTTTTTGGATCATCAAAAACAAGTCGTGTTAAATCGTAGCCAGCACGATCTTAATCAAGCACAAAACCGTGCGCATATCGTTGAAGGGTTGATCAAGGCGATTAGTGTATTGGATGAACTAATTGCACTTATTCGCCAGTCTAAAGACAAACGCGATGCAAAAGAGAACATTATGGAGCGCTTTGGGTTTAGCGAACCGCAATCAGAAGCGATTGTGAACTTGCAACTGTACCGCTTGACGAACACGGATATTCAAACGTTACAAGAGGAAGCGGCAAAACTACAGGAGACGATTGAACAGCTCCGACAAATCATTGAGAACCCGAAGAAACTCATCCAGACGATCAAGAAAGAATTGAAACATATACAAAAGACATTTAAAGATGAGCGACGAACCATTGTCCAAGCTGCAGTTGAAGAGTTAAAGATTGATATGCAAACGATGATTCCACAAGAAGACGTCATTGTTACGGTCAGTCGTGAAGGGTATATAAAACGAACAAGCGTGCGATCTTTCACTGCATCCAACGGCGAACGGCCCGGGATGAAAGATACTGATGACTTGCAGTTTTTTAAAGAGATGAACACGACGGAAACGTTGCTCATCTTTACGGAAAAAGGACAATACATGTATATCCCTGTGCATCAAATTCCAGACATTCGATGGAAAGATACCGGTCAGCATATCGCAAACCTTGCCAATGTGGCCGCGGACGATCGAATTGTTCGGGCGATGCCGATTTCCGAGTTTAAAGACGATCACTATTTAGTGTTTTTCACAAAAAATGGGATGGCAAAGCGGTCCTTATTAAATGAGTATCAGTCGCAGCGATTTGCTCGAGCACTCATTGCGGTTAAGCTAAAAGGTGATGATCGAGTCGTTCATGTCTCGCAAACCGATGGCACGCACGAGTTAATGATGTTTACGCAAAAAGGTTATGGACTCAGATTTAAGGAATCAGATGTAAATGTTGTCGGCCAGCGTGCTTCAGGTGTAAAAGGAATGTCACTTAAAGAAGATGATTGTGTCGTTTCTGCATTCACATTTCTTGAGCAATCGCTTCGTCACGTACTACTCATGACGCAACGCGGGGCGGTAAAGAGAATGAAAGTGAGTGAATTCCCAGTTGCAAACCGAGCCAAACGGGGCCTCACGATGTTACGAGAATTGAAGAAAAGCCCACACACGACGGTAGGTGTGTATCCGAATACAGATGAGCTTCACGAAGTGATGGTATTTACCGACAAGAACGACATGTTGAAGATTGCCGACTTACCAACTAAAGATTATGACCGCTATCAGACAGGTTCTTATTTGGTGGACACAGAAGCAAATGGAGAAGTCGTCGACGTTTGGCCATATATTCATCATGAACTGACGAAAGAAGAATAATATAGAACGGAGAACAATTATGAAAGCCGGTACGCATCTCGTCGGGGCGCTGGCCCTTGCCGCAGCGTATGATACATTTGCTCCAGACAACTGGGCCACTGCAGCAACAGGTGTCGAATTGGCTGTTTACGGCGGAGCAGCTCTCTTTGGAGGGCTGCTCCCTGATATTTGTCAGCCGAATTCAAAAGCAGGCAGTCGCGTGTCGCTGCTATCTACAACCATCCGGCGCCTGTTCGGACATCGAACCTTCACACACAGTCTTATTTTTTTACTTATCATTGGGGTTGTTGTTGGTTTAATCCCCGGTCAATTTGGCCTCATGCTGCAAGTCGGAATCATGCTCGGGATGATTAGTCATTTTTTATTGGATATGCTTACATCCCGCGGGATTCAACTTTTCTATCCAATCAGCCAGACCGTCCGCTTTCCTTTTCATACAAGAACGGGATCATTGCTAGGAGAGGGAAGTGTGTGGGTTGTGTGCGTTCTTTGGGTTAGCTATTACACATTAACGGTTATGGGTGTGATTCACTAGTCACACCCAAATGAGCGTTGTCGAACAATGACAATTGTCATATACTATGTGTATAAGGTCTTATGTAAAAGAGGAGAGCTGATGCAAACATTTTTGAAGTCACTTCTTTGTTTCTTCATCGTGAGTGTATGTTTTTCAACGTTTGGCGCACAAGCAGCTACTGATGGGCTGAGCCTAAAGAAACTCACACCTCCAGAAAAGTCTAATATTTCAATGCTTTCAGACGTTAGCCCGCGTGACATTGGGGCTGACGCTGCCATTGTCATTAATGCCGATAACGGTCAACTCGTGTGGCAAAAGAACGCCAGGCAACCGTTGCCACCTGCGAGCATGTCTAAAATGATGAGTATGTACCTTGTGTTGGAAGCAGTTACTCATGGAGAAGTCGATCGCGATGAATTTGTGACGATTAGTGAGACGGCAGCCGAAACCGGGGGAAGTACGATGTACCTTCAATATGGGTCAGAATGGCAAGTTCAAGATTTGTTTTCGGCGATGGCACTCGCTTCTGCAAACGATGCGACCGTGGCACTTGCTGAGCATTTGGCTGGTTCGGAAGAAGCGTTTGTTGATCGGATGAATGCTAAAGCAGAGGAATTAGGCTTGTCGACACACGCCAATTTCGTGAATAGTCACGGTCTTCCACTCGATGGTCGGGGTACTGAGTCAACACTTACAGCAGAAGATACAGCATTGCTAGGTTTTTATTTGTTGCAACATTTCCCGGAAGTGGTTGAATTGACGAAACAGCCCTTTTTTTCTCTTTCTTTTACGAATGAACGATTTATTAATACCAATCAACTACTTGAACGTGAAGATGATTGGAACGAAAATGGAGAATGGCCAGACGACTCATTTCTCATGGAAGTTGGCATGCCAGGAATGGATGGCTTGAAAACAGGTTATACGAGAGCGGCAGGATATGCGTTTATTGGTACCGCAGAGCGTGAAGGGACGCGACTGATTTCTGTTGTGATGCGTACGAGTAGTTCTAGCGAACGCTTCAAACAAACCGAGCAACTGCTGGAAGCAGGTTTCTCCCACTATGGAAACGGAAGTTTGCTTACTTCAACAAACGATTAAGGGGTGCGGTATGGAAATAAAATCACTGATCGACGCATTTGGTCTTAATGAAACGCATTCGCCTGAGAGTCTGTACGCATATGCACCGGTATATCGAGTCGGCGAATACGTGATTAAGAAAACCCAAAGCCCTTTAACCAACGCAAAACGGCTCATGCAATTTACGACGTCACTTAAAGAAGCAGGTGTGAGAATTGTAACACCTGCCCTACTTTCGTCACCAAACCCCATTCAGGTTGGTGACGATTGCTTTGTCGTGTACCCTTTCATAAAGGGAAATGCATATACCGGCACACAAAAGCAAATTCGAGAAGCTGGAAAGCTACTCGGCCAAATCCATCAACAATCCGAAGGTCAAAATACGTGGAAACTGCCAGTATACGATGTGTTTGATTTTTATCACCATGAGGTAAAAGAAAGTATGGCAAAAATTCGTGAGCATGCCATTCGTGCACAGTCTCTGATCCCTCTTGACCAACTCGAGCAAACGTTTGCGGCCGCGGTCGATGCTCAAGACGAGCTCGGCAATGCACCGCTCAAATACGTGTTAACCCCACATGATTATAAAGCGAACAACCTACTCTATACCGATTCATCACCGGTACTCATTGACCCTGATAATGCCGGTTACGTACCTGCCATTTTTGATCTCGCGTTGGTGTTATTATTATTCCATAATGAAATGGCTTCTGCCCCTCATCGTGCATTTACTCCGGATGAATGGGCGTCGTTTATGGAAGGGTACAATGAATACTACGAAGTAGGCGCATCAGACCTTCCCTGGTGGCATCAAGCAGTTAAACACGTATTTCTTGACGAAGTGATGTGGTTAATGGCAGAAGTGGAAGAGGATTGGGCGCGTCAAGAGCAAGTGAGCAGATTTGAAAGTGCAGTCAGTATCGTCCAAAATATTGACCAGTTTCGAATCGACGGGAGAAAAGAGGAATAAGAATGAAGAAAAAAGGCTGGCTAGCTGGTGGAGTTGCAGCCGCCGCAGGTTTGATTGGAGCGGGTACATATTTTTACTCTGTCGCGATCAAACGAGCACCGAAAGATTTCTTGGAAGGTAGTGCAGATTTGCAAGATGACTTTTTTGAGCATCAGGATGTTACGGACGATTGGTTGCGGGCTTACGATGCTGTGGAAGTGAACGAGCAATCCACGGACGGTTTTCGTCTTCATGGGTTTTATATTAATGGTGACATTACGCTAGGAAAAACGGTCATTATCGCCCACGGCTATGCAGGACAAGCTCAAGACATGAAAGATTGGGCTCAGATGTATGTAAAAAAAGGATACAACGTGCTGCTCCCTGACGCACGTGGTCACGGGAAGAGTGAAGGGAATTACATCGGTTTTGGCTATCATGAACGTGAAGATTACGTCTCTTGGGTCAATTGGATTGGAAGACGACGACCGAACGACAGCATTATTTTGCACGGTGTTTCAATGGGCGCTGCGACAGTGCTCATGACGAGTGGCGAAAGAACGTTATCCGAGCAGGTAAAAGCCGTTATTTCCGATTGCTCATTCTCTTCCTTAAGCCCTTTGCTCGCTTATCAACTGCAACGGATGTATAAACTGCCTCGATACCCACTCGTTCCTTTAACGAGTGTGATTACGAAAATGCGTGCAGGCTATTCATTTAAAGATGCGTCCCCGGTAGATTTTGTTCAGCGTTCTACACTGCCAACGCTATTCATTCATGGAGGAGACGACTCTTTTGTGCCAACGTCGATGGTGTATGAGTTGTATAAACGAGCAGCTGGTGAAAAAGCACTTTATGTTGTAACGGGTGCTGAGCACGGGAATTCCTATCATACCGATCCACAAGAATATGAAGATCGCGTTTTTTCATGGATCTCACAGCACAGTTAACGATCGTACCGAGCAATTACATGCCGAGAAGCCCACGTAGTTGCTCGGTTTCGTTTTCAGTAAAGCTAAAATGAGCATCATTTTTTTCAGTATACTGGAAGCTTGCAACCCCTTGTTCAAAAAGCCAAAGATGGTATTTGATGCCGTCGAAATCGAGTAAATACGGAGGGTCAACCGTATCAACAACACTCGGTTGACTCTCTTTCTCTCTTTCAACGAGCAACCCTTGGATGGATTGAACGGTGTCGGTGTCATGAAATGTCACGATGGGCTCGCCGACATCTCTGAAGCTAACCATTTCATATAACGCGACCGAATCGATATGAGCAGTAGCTAGTTTGGATTCATAATTATCTGAATACGGATCACTCGTATCGGTACACGCTGCGCATAAGGTTATGAGCAAAAGAACCAATAGCCGTTTCCAACTCATTTCAATACCCCCTTTTTCGATTAGACGGTGAACGGTCTATCATTGTTACATCGTTTGATTTTCACGATTTCGACGCGCAACCGCCCGTTGTTTAATAAATAAAACGAGTGACAACAACACGAGAGCTGTACCGACGACGAAGTAGACAAAATGGACGCCAAACAGTTCAGCCTTTACTCCACCGAGCAATAAGCCAAAAATCGATGCACCGCTCGTTACGCTTGAAATCGCACCGAAAATGCGACCCGTACTTTGAACAGGAATCGTTTTTTGCACGTAGATTTGAAACGACACAAGCACACAACCAAAAGCTCCTCCACCAAACAAAAAGCAAATGGGAATCAATACCATCATTAATTCCTCAGGTAGTACACTTACGACTAAGATGAATAAAAAGGAACATCCTAATACGCTTGTAGCAACGCGTTGATATTTTTCAAAATGGACAAGTATTTTTTTGCTCAAGTAAAACGCTGCAATGAGTGTTCCGAACCCACTTGCCGCTATCGCCATTCCTAACGTTTGCTCAGCGGATTGCATCGTTTGAGTGAGAAAGATCACGAGTTGAGAGTCGACGAGTTGTAAGAAAAACATGCACGTTGCAAGTACCATTAAGCCGGTGTAAATAGAGGTATGAACACGGATTTCTCGGAATCCTTGGCTGAATGAAACCGCGGGTTTTTCTTCTGTTTGCTCAATCGGCACACTCTTATTTAAAAATAAGAGTGTGAGCACAGATAGAACGTAACTTCCACTAATAAATAAAAACAAAGACTGGGTAGAGAAGAGTGCGAGCAGGAAGCCGGAAAGCGAAGGGCCGAGTACTTTGCTAGCATTGTCGATCATTCCGCTAATCGCAACGCCTTGTTGCAATTGGTCGTCACTTAGTATTTCTTTAAGCTTTCCGTTTTTTGCAGGAATAAAAAGACTGGAGAACGTACTAAGCAAGCCCATGATAATCATCAATTGCCACATGCTAAAAACGGCAAACACAACGCATAAGACGACCACTGATCGGCCGATATTCGAGAAGATAATGACTCGTTTCCGGTCAAACCGATCACTCAGACTTCCAGCAATCGGAGAAATAAGAAGTTGAGGTAAGATGAACGCAAGCATTAAAAGCGACATTTCAATAGAACTCGCATTCAGATGAACGCCTGCAATCGTGAGGGCGGAGAGGAGAAACATCCAATCTGCAAACGAAGAAAATGTTTGCGATACAATCATCAGTCCATACGGTTTGTTACGCCAAACGGTTTCTGTCACGATAAACGCTCCTTAACGGTTGCTTTCTTTAGACAACGTAACAAGCGAAGTCATTGACGAAAAAAATCAAAAACTTGTAAGCCTTTCTAGATTCTACAGTGACTCGAGTATGATACATTGTGAATACATCTAGAAACAGGAGGATTTTTCTCATGAGTGAAGAAAAAGAAAAGAACAAGAAGATTGCCGCTAGAATTGGGATTGGCTTTTTGATCGGCATGGTCGTTGGGTTGGTCATTAACAATCTCGCAGTCGGCATCGGCTTAGGGCTATTATTTGGTGTTGGATCTGTCGCATTTAAAAAACCAAAGTAAACGTAAAGGAGTGAACGAAAACATGTCTACGTGGGAATCATTTAAAGAGTTGCCGACGACAGCGATATCTGATGGTTTGTCAGGTTTGAATCATATGAGTCAAGGGATTTTTCCGCTAACCGCGTCGTGGCACACAGCGGGACGAGCGTTTACTGTCAGTATTCCAGGTGGTGAAAATGTGAGTGTGCTCGAGGCGATTGGAGCTGCGTCACCTGGTGATGTGCTTGTTATTGACGGTAAAGGAGAACGAAATGCTGCGATTGCCGGGGATTTCATCATTGGGCTCGCAAAAACGAAGAAACTTGGCGGAATTGTTGTTAATGGCGTTATCCGGGATCTTTCCGATATACAAGCGCTTAATTTCCCGGTCTTTTGCCTAGGTACTACGCCTGCAGCAGGGAAAAAGAATGTCAGAGGACAACTGCAAATACCCATTTCTGTTTGCGGGGTTGTTGTTCACCCAGGAGACCTCGTTGTCGCAGACAGAGATGGTGTCGTCGTTGTTCCAAAATCGCAAATGGAAGAAGTCTATCGAGCGGCAATGAACAAATTAGATAAAGATGAGCAACGAGCAAACCATATTGGAGAAGATCCTTTAAAAGTCGACGAATACATTCGGTCTGTTTTGTCAAAACAGTAAGGAAAGAAGAGTATTTTACTCTGAAAAGGTTTTAAAATGAACAGAAGGGGAATGGCACTTTATAAACAGTGAATAAAGTAGCGATACAATCCATCTAAATTGTGAGGTGCACATTTCTATGGTGAAAATATCCCATATTAAAAATGTATTAGATGCAATGAAAATTGGACAGTCTCAAGTATACGAGCATGACTATGTAGGAATTGGCCGAGCATTTGATGAGCATCGTCTCGCCGATCAAGGGGACGCACAGATCGATTTAGAAACATTTATCGTTTCACATGTACACGCCTTAAGAAATCCACAATCAGAGTAATTGAAACGAATGGAGCGGTAAATGATCCATGAATAAGAAAAGTGTAATCGTCATTGGTGCAGGTGTAGCAGGATTAGCGAGCGCCATTCGCCTTCAGCACGCTGGCTACCAAGTTGACTTATATGAAAAAGAATCAACCCCTGGTGGTAAAATGAACGTCATTAAACAAGATGGCTATCAATTTGACCTCGGGCCAAGCATCGTTATGATGCCTGAATTGTATCGAGAAGTGTTCGAACTTGCAGGTAAAGACCCTGATGACTACATACCGATGGAGCCGATTGATCCATTGTATTCTGTATTTTTCGGTGAACAAAAGGACGACCATCACGAAGTGTCTACAGACCTCGTCAAATTAACGGAGACGTTAGAAAATATTAGCGAGGAAGATACGCAAGGGTTTTTCACGTACTTGGAAAAGATTTATGAGCGGTTTCTCGTTGCGAAGAATCACTTTATTCAACGCCCATTTCGAAATGCTTCGGATTTTTACACACCGGCGATGATTCGCCAAGGGTTGAAGTTGAAAACATTTGGAAGTGCAGACCGTTTTATTAGTAAGTACATTAAAGATGAGCGGCTCAAACACATGATAAGCTTTCAAACACTGTATATTGGTATTTCGCCTTTTCAAGGGCCGTCTTTATATACGATCATTCCGATGATTGAGATGTTGTACGGAGTATGGTTCATTAAAGGTGGCATGCATACGATGGCTACCTCGATGGAAAGATTGTTTAAAGAACTCGGTGGACGTGTGCACTACAACACGAATGTCGATGAAATTGTCATTCACAATCAGCAAGCAAAAGGCATTCGTGTAAACGGAGAAGTGATAAACAGCGACTTTGTCATGTGCAATGCCGACTTCCCTTACGCAATGAAAACGCTCGTGAAGGACACGGTGGCAAAAGGGAAGTATACCGATAAAAAGATCGACAGTATGAAATATTCATGTTCTTGTTTCATTATGTATCTTGGAATGGACCGAAAATATGACGATGTGAAAAACGTCCATAATTTCGTTTTTAGTGATGATCTAAGAAAAAATTTGGACGATATTTTTAGTGGAGAGCGTTTGGAAGACCCGTCATTTTATGTGTACATTGGTTCCAAAATGGATGCGGACCTTGCCCCTGAAGGGAAAGATGGGTTATACATCCTCGTCCCCGTTCCTGAGCTTTCCACGTCCAAAGATCAATGGAACGAAGAAACGATTGCCTATTACCGCAATCACGTATTGCAGTCAATAGCAAAAATGGAGCCTTTCAAATCCGTTGAGGATGAGATTGTATCTGAATCGTATATGACGCCGATTGACTTTAGAGACAAGTTTAATGCATACAACGGCGCATGCTTTGGCTTGAGACCAACGCTTACCCAAAGCAATCATTTACGTCCGCAAAGTAAAGCAAAGAACTGCGAGAACTTATATTTTACGGGTAGTAGTACACATCCTGGTGCAGGGGTGCCGATTGTATTGCTTTCCGCAAAGATTGCTACAGAGGAGCTGCTCTTAGATGACAGAGGAACACAGGCAACTTCTTAAGGAGGAATCGGTATGACGAATCTAGCACAACTTGAACGGGACTATACCTATTGTGAATCGATCATTAAAGAGAACTCGAAAAGCTTTTATTTCACATTTAAGCAATTGCCTAAAGAGAAAGCAAAGGCGGTCTTTGCCATCTATACGTTCTGTCGATTTGCAGACGATCGCGCTGACCAACATGCACCGGCGAATAAACGATTACATGAAGTCGATCAACTGGAGCACGATTTAAGCTTGTTCCAAAAAGGGTATGTGATTGATCAACCGATGTGGCGAGCTCTACGAGACGTTTTCCAACGTTACGAAATGGATATTCAGCCGTTTTTCGATCAGATCAAGGGTCAACGCATGGATATTGCATTTGAGCGATTAGAAACGGTTGAGGACGTCGAACAGTACAGCTATTATGTTGCGGGTACAGTAGGCTTAATGTTGCTGCCGATTATTGCAAGTGAGACGGATCGCGATTTAACGTCTCAAGCAATCAGCCTCGGTATCGGTATGCAGTTTACGAATATTCTTCGGGATATAGGCGAGGATTATCGTGAGATGTCGCGCGTCTATTTACCTGTACAAGAAATGAATCGATTTGCCTACACGATCGAGGATTTATCAACATCAACGATCAACGACAACTTTATTATGCTGTGGGAACAAATGGCTGCACGCGCAGAAAGTCGCTACGATGAATTTATGAGCGAGCTTCACCATTTTGATGCTGACAGCCAATTACCTGTCGGCTATGCGTCTACCGTTTACCGTGCCATATTAAATGCGGTGCGAGACAATGACTATCAATGTTTTACGACAAGGAATTATGTACGAAAAGAAGAAATGATTCGACTTACGGGGGAACTATCACTCGAGACGGTTCAGTCCGAATCATGAATGGAGGCAGACGAGTGTGACAACCTCGAAGAAAATCGTCGTTATCGGCGGAGGGCTAGGTGGCATATCAGCCGCAATTTCACTTGCCCAATCAGGATTTGACGTCTCTCTTTACGAGAAGAATGCCCATTTAGGTGGCAAGCTAAATCGCTTGGAACAAGACGGATTCGGTTTTGATCTCGGTCCGTCAATTTTAACGATGCCGCGGATTTTTGAGCGGCTTTTTCATCGTAGCGACAAACGGATGAGTGACTATGTTACGATATCCAGGTTAGATGTGGAGTGGCGCTCATTTTTCCCTGACGGGGTAAAAATCGATCTGCACCAGAATCTACAACAGATGTTTTCCGAACACAATCCGTCGTTAACACCGGAAGATAAGAAAGACTATGAAAAGCTATTAGCTTACTCCAAAAAGTTATACGATGTAACGGAGAAAGGGTATTTTGGTGAAGGAAGTGACAACGTTCGTGATATTCTCAAGCATCACGGAATGAAAGAGACGTTAACGCAATTTGATCTTTTTCATTCGATGTTTGACGGTATTGATAAGCGGATTAAAAACCCACACTTACGGGATATGCTGGCGTACATGATTAAGTATGTTGGATCCTCACCGTACGACGCTCCAGCAATATTGAACATGCTTCTTTACATGCAACACAAAGAAGGCGCATGGTACATACACGGGGGAATGCACAAGTTAGCAGAAGCTCTCGTCCGTTTAGGAAAAGAAGTGGGGGTTAACTTTCATCCATCGACAGAAATCTCACGGTTACATACTCAAGATCATCGGGTTGTAGGCGCTGAGCTCGCAAACGGTGAACAAATTCATGCGGATTATTTCGTTTCCAATATGGAAGTGATTCCTGCGTACAAGCATTTACTGCAAGAGGATGAACCGTTTGTTGAGAAATTAGAAAAGAAATTCGAGCCTTCTAGTTCGGGTATAGTCATGCACATCGGTGTGAACCGGACGTATCCCGAGCTCGCTCATCATAATTTCTTTTATCCAGACAACCTTAAGGAACAAATGACGCGGATTTTTCACGATAAGCAACTGCCGACAGATCCGACGATTTATCTTGTGAATGTGAACAAAACAGACCCTTCACAAGCACCCGCTGGGTGCGAAAACATTAAGATTCTCCCGCACATCCCACCGATCCAAGACCGCCCGTTTACAAGTGCAGATTATGAAGAATTTCGAGATGTTGTGCTCACAAAGCTGGAGCGCATGGGTTTGAAAGATTTAAGAAAGCACATTATTACGGAAGATTTTTGGACGCCTGAAGATATTGAACGAAATTATTATTCCCATCGAGGCTCAATCTATGGAACGGTCTCTAATAAAAAAATAAACCAAGGATTCAAACACCCGAAACAGAGCAGCAAATATCGAAACCTTTACTTTGTTGGCGGTACGGTAAATCCAGGTAGCGGGATGCCAATGGTTACACTGAGCGGTCAACAAGTTAGTGAACGTATTGTTCAAGCTGAACAGGGGGCAAACGATGATTGAATGGGGGTTGACCGTTAGTTTTGCTTTCGTTTTTATGGCAACTGTAAGTTGTTTGCTCATGCTTTGGCGCATGCCTAAAATTGCAGACGAACCGCATGAAACGTCTGGCGAAGCACAAGTATCCATTATTATCCCAGCTCGAAATGAAGAAAAACGGCTAGGCCCACTACTCGCGTCCATTCAGCCTAAAAGTCGCCCGAACATGGAAGTGCTCGTCATTGACGATGACTCTACCGATCAGACAGCGGAGTTTGCACGTTCATTTGGAGCACGAGTGATTGCCAACACTCAAGTGGAAGACGGTTGGATTGGTAAATCTGCGGCATGTTGGCAAGGAGCAACTGCTGCGAGTGGCGAAATTTTATTGTTCCTGGATGCAGACACGCGCTTTTATAAAAACACGAGCATAGATGAGCTCATCGGTGCTTATCAAACATCGGGCTCTCGCGGCATTCTCTCCGTACAACCGTTTCATACGGTTACAAAGCCATATGAAAACCTATCGTTTATTTTTAATATGATCGTAATGGCGGGGATGAATGTATTTACCCCGTGGTCGTTTAAAGGAGCGGGCTCGTTCGGGCCATGTATCGTGACGAACCGTACAGACTATTTCGCTTCGGGGGGACATAAGAAGATTAGCGGGGCAGTGATGGATGATTTGGCACTCGGTGAGGCTTACCAGCACGTTGATTTGCCCGTCGACTGTTTCAGTGGCAAAGGATTGATTCATTTTCAAATGTATCCTGAAGGGTTGCGTCCACTCATTGAAGGATGGACTAAGAATTTCGCCACCGCATCACAATCGACGCACCCCCTCGTCACAACATTAATCAGCATTTGGATTAGCGGTGGGTTTTTAGCTTTGCCTGCACTCGTCCTTTCGCTCGTCGTTGGGAATGGCGCTTTTGTCGCAACGAGTGTACTGTTATTCGCACTGTTTACGTTGCAACTGTATGCGGTCGGTCGACAGGTTGGAAGCTTTCACTGGTGGGTATATCCATTGCATTTTATCTTCTTTGTTTTCTTTACCCTACTCTTTATGCGGTCGGTCTATTATACAAAAGTGAAGCAAACGGTCACTTGGCGCGGTCGAAAAATCCGAGTGTAGGGGGATCTTTATGCCACTTGTAGAACTTTCATTCGTTTGGCTTCTCGTCGTAAATATTGTGGCTTGGGGTTTCTTTCATATCGCCGTTTCTTACGCAATGCTAAAAGTTCCAGATCATTTTTTTCAAAAGAACATCCGCTTATTACGTATCCGAAATTGGGAGCGAGAAGGGGAGGTTTGGCAAACTCTCACACGTGTAAAAAAGTGGAAACATATCGTCCCTGACGGTGCAAAAATGTTTGAGGGTGGTTTTGAAAAGAGGGAATTGCAGGACCGTAGTATTGGTTATTTTGACAACTTTATCACGGAGTCAAAACGTGCGGAAGTTACTCATTGGTTAAGCATTGTTCCTGCCGCTTTATTCTTTTTATGGAACCCATTATGGGCAGCTTGGCTCATGGTCGTTTATGCACTCGTGATCAACGTACCGATCATTATATTGCAACGCTTCAACCGCGGACGGCTTTCACGGGTCGTGAGAATGAAAAAACGAAAACGAACAAAAGAGGAGACTTAGGAACATGAACAACTTAGGTAGCACACTACTCGACCAAGCCCCGTTTAAGAACAGTCACTTGCAAAGCCGAATTGCAATGGCTCCGATGACAAGAATGTTTTCACCAGAAGGCATACCAGGTGAAGATGTGGCTAGTTATTACGCAAAACGCGCGACCAACGGTGTCGGCTTAATCATTACTGAAGGAACAGCGATCAATCATCCGGCGGCGGTCATGTCCGATCAAATCCCACGCTTTCATGGTGATGACGCCCTCCAAGGATGGAAACGAGTTGTTTTTGAAGTTCACCGAGCCGGTGGAAAAATTATTCCACAACTTTGGCACGTCGGGGCAGCGAGAAAAGCGGGCAGTTTGCCGAATCCCGAAGCGGCTCCAGTAAGCCCTTCTGGCTACAGCTTAAAAGGGGAACCGGTAGAAGGGATCCATGAGTTAACAGCATCCGAAATTGAAGATTTAGTGAAGCAATATGCTAATGCGGCCAAAGATGCAAAAGACATCGGTTTCGACGGGATTGAACTTCACGGAGCACACGGATACTTAATTGATCAGTTTTTCTGGTCCCGTACGAATCACCGTACCGATCGGTATGGAGGAACCCTTGAAAAACGAATGACGTTTGCCATCGATATTGTGCGTGCTTGTCGAGCAGCTGTAGGCCCGGAATTCCCAATCGTTTTTCGCTTTTCTCAATGGAAAGGCGCTGATTACGAAGCAAAAATTGCGCGCAATTCACAGGAATTATCTACGTTTTTGAAGCCACTCGTTGAAGCTGGCGTTGATATTTTTCATTGCTCGACTCGCCGGATTTGGGAAGCGGAGTTCCCGGAGGAAGACAGTGAGCGGAACTTAGCTGCCTGGACAAAGCAGTTGACAGGGAAACCGGTAATTGCTGTCGGTTCCATTGGTATTGATCGCGCATACCGAAGCGAAGAAGTCCATGACCCGTCCATCACCGATAACATCCATTGGACTGAAGAGCAGATCAGACAAGGGCACTTCGATTATGTTGCCATCGGCCGCTCCTTACTTGCTGATGCAGCGTGGCCAACAAAATTAAAAGAAGGACAACTGGATCAAGTCATCCCTTATTCAAAAGAGCGCGAAAACGAACTCGTCTAAAAGGTTTACCCGATTGCCATTTGCGGTATAGAAGTAGAAGAGAGACAAGTTGACAGGAGGGAGAAGCACCATGAACAAATACACAACAACGAAGCGTAGCAACCAACCAATTGCGCTTGTGGAAAATGCGGGAAACGAAAGTGAAGAGAAGGTATTAAAACAGCTGGAACAGATGCATGAGCAGCTTTTGCTATTGCCGTGGAAATCATATCGTGCGCAAAAGGCAAATGATCAAACGTACACACTTGAACTATTTGAAAAAGAAAATCAAACGGGTCATCTCGTTTATCGTGTAGAAGTAAAGCAACAATCAAACGATGCGGAAGTTTCCATTACCGATGGTCGTGGGGTTGATGTATTTCGACAATGGCCAGCCAAATTCCGCTAATTAAAGATTTAAGTGTTTTTATTTGATCATTGTACTAGGTCTATGCTATGGTTAATATGTGCTTCAAATATTGGTAAGCGCTAGACCACCTTTTGTTTGACCCTACCAAGTAAACCGTCCAGCCTAGGGCGGTTTTTTCTTGTTTTACCTAGTAAGCAAATCGAAGTGGGTAGCCAAAAACATAATTTCACATACCATAGATAAAATTAATCGTTTATTCTTACTATTTTTAAGGGAAGAGTAACTTTAAGCATTCCATGTGGAGAAGGAGTGAAGAGGTCATGCTTTTACGATTGATTTTTAGTGCCCTCGGTGGCGTTATTTTAATACTTGTTGTATACACTTTTCTTGATTTGCTGTCATTGAACTTTGAAACTGCTCAAACAATTTTACTAGGATTTATCGTAGGCTGGCTACTTCTTATTTATGTCGAATTGCACAAAATCTCTACATCAATGAACAAACAGTAAACATTGGAGTTGAAGGAATGAACATTTCATACAGTAAAAGCAAAACGTTACCCCGTGCAGACGTGCTCGCTCTTTATAAAGATGCAGGCTGGACGGAATATACGAAAGATATATCCACTCTAATGGCTGGAATCGAACAATCATTAGCGATCGTTTCAGCATGGCACGAAAACCGATTAATCGGTTTTGTACGAATCGTAGGTGATGGAGAAACGATCGTTTATATCCAAGATCTTCTCGTATTACAAGCGTACCAGCATTCAGGAATAGGGTCATCACTGCTAACTAAAGTGATTAACGACTTCAAGCACGTGCGACAACTCGTATTGTTAACCGACGATGAACCAGCGGTGCGTTCCTTTTACGAAAAGCATGCATTCACGTCTTGTGATCAAGGAAGTTTAGTCGCATTTGCCAAACTAAATCATAGGGAGAGGTGAGCAGCTTGCTCGGTGTGTTAAAGAGGCATTGGCTGAAAATTATTATCGTGTATAGCATCTTTTTCAGCGTGAGCATGCCAATCTTTTTTTGGGTTCCTTCGCCTAGTAATACATTCGTTCATATACTATTGTCAATCGTTGCATTTTCCATCGTCATCATGTGGGCAAGGAAGAGCAGGAATCATGAACAGTGGGTATAATAACGCATACAATTATAGAGGGAAGTTATAAGGCAAGTTATCGAATGAAAAATTCGAACAAACATTCTTAACTAGGAGTGTAAAATAGAACTTGACGTCTAAAGCAGGGTTTGGGAGGGGCATCTGATGATTGATGCAAAGCGTGAACCTGTCAGTTTGGAATTCCCTTTGAGAGGGGAGTGGTATTGTCCAAACACACCAGGCAATAAAATTCCAAGTCACGGCACGAATCGATTTGGATCAAGGTATGCGTATGATTTCGTTCAAGTAGATTGGAAACGAAAGGGTCGGCCAGCCTATCGAACGAATTTTGGGCAGTATTTATTTTTTGGTGTGCCAATAGAGAACTATTATTGTTGGGGTCAAGAAGTGTTTGCTCCTTGTGACGGAATCGTTGTTAAAGCAGAGGACGGGTGTAAAGAGCGAAGACGAAGTGGCTTTCAGATCTGCGTAACGCTCATAAAAATGCTCGTAATTTTAATCCGAAGGAAAATGACATTCAATCCGTTGCTGGTAACTATATCACTATGAAATGTGCTGAGCATGTTTTTGCTGCATTCGTGCATTTTCAGACCGGGTCAATACAAGTGTCAGTTGGTCAGCGAGTAAATCAAGGAGAATTGATTGGTAGAGTCGGACATTCTGGTAACTCCTTTGCTCCACATTTACATTTTCAATTAATGGATCACGATGACATAGCTATTGCAAACGGATTACCTTGCGCGTTTGAACAGTATGAGAGATTTGAGAATGGCTTATGGGAAACAGTCAACAAAGGAATTCCAACACGTAAGGATAGAATAAGATTTATGGGCGTTGGTGGAGTAGATTAAAGGTATTCCTCTAAGTCAAGTAATTCTTTAATTTCGAACCAGCTCTCTTCAGATAGTTGGTAAAATTGCTTTTCAGAGTCGGTCAAATGACCTCTGAGCAAGATAGGTGTAGAACCACTATCCGTCCACAAATAAATGCTCATAACCATTGTGGAGTCTTGCCGGTCATTAACATGGATGACTATGTTTGGAGTCCCGTCAGGGGATTCAGTTGCTTCATCAGAAGCATTTACGACACCTTTAACTTCGTCAATGACTTTTTCTTCGCTAATTTCTTCATCGTGGAATGCAATTGTATTCGAGTCTTTGTAACTGCCAACAGCCAACGTTTCACCAGTAGTGCTGCAGCCAATTAACAGCAAGAATAAGATCCCTAAACGAGTGAACTTTAGTATGATAATCGCGCCCCTTAATCAGAGTTCAAAGATGATTAATTATAGCACAAGAGAATACGGAGAATTATAGTCATTTTACACAAATTGTATGAAAACCTGAAGTAAAAGAAGAGTGATGAAGAGGTTGACGAGCAAGGTCGTATAGTGGAAGCATACAATGAATGACTTTGTCTAAATCTCCTTCATATAACTTTATTACGTAAAATATAAATTTGACGTAATAAATTGCTTTTTTGAATCGGATCTTGTAAAATATGGTTATGAGGTGATCATTTGGAAAATCAGTCTAAGCAGCAAATGTACACGAAGCTTCAAACCCATGTTAAGGATCTTCCGTGGTTTGTTGAAGAATATGTTAATTATAAAAAACGAAAATTATCCGTAGCATCACTACTCAACTACGTACACGATTATAAAATCTTCTTTCATTGGCTAGTTACGGAAAATGATTATCCTGGTGACCTAAAGGAACTACCTCTTGAGTTGCTTGAATCAATGACCGTTCAAGAAGCCGAGCAATTTTTGACGTTTCTTCAATATGAATTGCAAAATAAAGAAGTGACCATTAATCGCAAGCTGTCTGGCTTAAAATCGCTTTTCAATTACCTTCAAAATATCGCTGAAACCCGTGATTTGCAGCCCTATTTAAAACGTAATGTGATGGCAAAGCTTGAATTTAATGATATTAAAGAGAGTATGGAAACGACGGCAAATAAAATGGAAGGAAACATCTTAATTGGTGATGAGTATGAAGAATTTCGCCAATTTGTTGCGTCTGAGTACGGGAAGCTTGTTACTGACAACAAAAAACTCGTTAATTTTCATTTAAGGAACCGCGAACGAGATACAGCGGTTGTGTCGCTCATTTTAGGTTCAGGCTTACGGCTTTCAGAAGTTGTTAATCTAAATGTTGATGATATTGATCATAGCAAATATACCGCACGAGTGATTCGTAAAGGGAACAAAGAACAATTCGTTTATTTCAGCAAACAAGCAAAAGCGGACTTAGATGACTATTTGCAAATTCGAGCACAGCGCTACAAAATCAAGCAAACGAACAAAGCGTTATTTGTCGCGGCGGCTATGGGCCCAAAAGGAACCCCAAGACGATTAACGGCACGCTCTATAGAGAAATTAGTTGAAAAGTATTCAACTGCTTTTGGCAAACCCTCATTATCTGTTCATAAATTACGGCATTCATTTGCAACGAGGTATCATAACGAAATTAATGATGTACCGAAGTTGCGACGTCAACTTGGCCATTCATCGATCCAAACGACGATGATTTATACGCACATTCATAACGATGATTTGAAAAATGCTGTAGACAGGATGGATTTGCCTAAAGATGATGAGTAATTTCATTTTGATTTACAATATATATATTATGTAAACTTAAGATCTTAGCAGTTTCATTGATGCAAACTGCTAAGTGTTTTTCTGAATATGAATGCCCTCTTCTTTTTGCCAATCCATATAGAGCACGTCGTAATAGTTATAAATGTTCCTCTCTTGTAAACGACTGAGTAACCATCGTTCATCAAAACCTGCTTGGCTTAGGTTATCCCATTCAACTTTGCCATCTGTTATGAATGAAATTGGCAATGAGACTTGCTTTTCAGGAACGTGTAAGTCGGCATTTGTTGGGGTTGCATACGTTGATTTTTGCAACACACTAACGGTACCGTCTGTTTCAAGAATGGCGTACGCAATATTTCGAATGGAAAATACATTCACCCGCCGTAATAATTGCTGCAATTGATTAATATCAAGCTTATTCTTTTTTAGTTCTAATCGATCTAATTGTCCGTCACGTACAATAATCGATGGTTTGCCTTCTAGAATGCTTCTCGTTCCTCTATATTTTTGCGTTGTCCATTCTAATAAATAGATGAGCCCACCCCAAACGCTTATTGAAAATAAAATAGATCCAATTCTAGCTTCCTCTTCATAAATAGCATTTCCGATTAAATCCCCAAGAATTAATGCAGAAATAAAATCAAACGGCGTTATTTGGGCTAATGTCGCCTTCCCTAGCAGCTTTAACATGATAAGCAATGCTACGAATCCAACGATTAACTCTGAAGCTGTTTGTAATAGATTCATAAAATCCCTGCTTTTTATAAATCATTATCGTCAACAATGGATTGCTCTAAACGCATTGTTCTTATTATATAAATATACGGTATGTGAAATTCATGTAATGGGTGTTAAACTTTTCTGTTAAAAAATGGTTAAACGAGTTCACCTCCTTCTTCCCTTAATACAGTGCGTGAAATTTTAATTTTTACTTTTATGCTAAAAATTTGTTAATCTCAAGGCTTACGTCTCGCCACTCCTTGTTCTCATCTTCATCGTTCGTTTTGACGACCCAATTCTTTGCCAAACTGGTATTTAATTGTCCGAGTTGATCTGAATGAATGGTAAAATCAATGAGGGCATCTTCGGATTGCTTGTAATCTACATCTTCTACCCAATTAAACTTCTCATGGAGCCACAACTTCAATCCTTTGAGTGTATTAAATTTAATTTCGTAACCTTCTTTTAACGCGAGTGCCGCATCTTCATCGTGCGTTTCCATGTATGAAAAGAAGTCTTTATAATCCATTCTTTCATCGGCTAACTGCCGCAAGAAATCGGTGTCTTTCTCTTGTAAGGCATTTTGCAACTCGATTTCGCTAGGCGTTTTACGATACGCATGTTCAAGCAAAATCGCGGTCATCTGTGAAAGCATCGTTTTTTGTACCAATTGGATTCCCCATTTCTATAATAGTAATCTTTTCCTTTGGCATACTTATTGTAACATGTTATAGTATATGAATGGTTTTTTGCTTTACCGCGTTTAAGTAATATAGTTTAGACTAGGAGCTTGCCTTATGCATCGAACTGCTTCAATACGAGGTTCATTTATCGTTTTAGCTATCATTCTTACCATCTTGTCTGTTGGCATCCTTTATTACGGGGTCTACCCGCATATCCCTATTCTTTTAGCGGCCATCGTGACGGCTACCTACGGTCTCATTGTGAAGCAACCTTGGCAGGATCTTGAACAACACATGATCCGAGCCATCTCACACGGGATTATCCCGATGCTCATTTTGTTACTTATCGGGATGTTAATTGGGGTTTGGGCGTTAAACGGAACGATCCAAACGATGACGTCATACGGACTAAACTTATTATCCCCTACATTCTTTTTAGCAGCTACGGTCGTTATTGTCGCCATTATTTCTACGATGGTTGGTAGCTCACTTAGCTCCATCGGGACCGTTGGCGTTTCATTTATGGGTATGGCGTATGGTATGGACATCGACCCAGCAATGACCGCCGGTGCAATCGTCAGTGGTGCAATATTTGGTGACAAATTATCCCCATTGTCTGACACGACGAATTTGGCTGCGGCTACGGCCGAGGTAGATCTATTTGAACATATCCGCCATATGTTATGGACGACGATTCCTGCACTCATTATTACGATTATCATCTTTGGCCTGATAGGTTTTTTTATGTATGGAAGCCAAACTGGAGATGATAGAGAGATACAGTCGATGATTACCGTCTTAAATGATGCATTTACGATTCACCCGGTAACCTTGTTATCTCCTGCGGTCATTATTTTGCTTGCCATATGTAGAGTGAAGCCAATTCCTGCACTTGTTTTCGGACTCGTCGTAGCAGGACTTACGACGTTCTTTACGTCACCTGGCAGTGGGTTAGCTGATGTAATGGGAGCTGCTCATTCGGGATTTGAACCCGCTACGGGAAATGCAAACATCGATGATCTGTTAACGATTGGCGGACTTGAACACATGTTGTTCGGTGTTTCACTTATTATGATTTCCCTTGCATTTGGAGGTTTGATTCACGGCATAGGTATTGCCAACGCCATGATCAAAGGCATCCAATCTTTTTTACAAACGCGTGGAAATACGATTCTTTCTACGATGCTGTCTTGCTTCGGTATTAATCTCGTTACTGGCGAACAGTACTTGTCAATCATTTTGCCTGGACAGACGTATAAGCAAGTGTACGCTCACCATCAGTTGCATCCAAAGAATTTAAGCCGAACACTAGAGGACGGCGGAACGATTCTTCATCCTCTCGTCCCTTGGGGGATTATTGGCGCGTATGTAATGACGACGCTTAATGTCGGCGTGGATTATGTATTTTTTGTTTTCCTTAGCCTTGTCACTCCGATCATTGCATTGTTTTATGCTTATACTGGATTTACACTTCAAGAACGAGATGAGGATGATCAGTAATTGCATACTGATCATCTGTTTTTTGATTAACATCGACTCTTCTGTAGGATATAATGACACAAAGGGGTGAACTTATTGGCGTACATACATACTCGCTATTCTTCGTTTTTGGAGCAGCGCACCTCTATTCGTATACTGTTAAAAGAAATTCACGAAGCCGCTCATCATACCGGTGTTACGAGCAGCGAGCCAATCATCATCGGAGCAGAACCGATATCAACGTATGTGTTCAATGGTGAAGCGCATCAAGAGTTTTGCCGGGTTACGATTGACTTGGACCGTTCATATGATGATTCACAGTTGCAAAAACTAGGAGAACAGGTCACATCTGCCATTACTAATCAACTTCAGCCAGTATTACAAACGACTTCTTTACATATTAGCGTGAAAATTGTTGGCTTCTCCCCTGTTTTTTATTTTTCTAGTTAATTACAGTACGTGAAATTATGATTTTTTCCTTTTTGAGCACTTTTTGTTGGATTGACAAACTCCCCTGCTGTCTATACAACACGGCCATAAACTGAATACGGTACGTGAAATTAACAGATGCACAATAATCTGTGCCCCTTTTATATAAAGAGGCACCCATTTGTTAACTTCCTTGTTCTTGTAATCGTTCATCATGTGATGACACACCCGCGAATGCATTCGCTTCTGGCGTAATGTACGTCTTCACCGCGTTGACTGCTAATGCTGCATCGGTAAATGCACCGGCGATCAGCGGCAATTTCCCTGGGTGTCCAGAAATGTCACCTGCAGTAAATATTCCTGGTGCACAGGTTTGCATCGACGATTCGGTCGGAATTCTCATCTCTTCAAGCACAAGTCCCTCTGGCGCTTGATCCATAAATGAGAGATCAATATCATAACCATGATTCACAATGAGTGCGTCGATTTTTCGCCGTTCGCATTGCCTGCTTTCGCAATGTTCAATTTCTATCTCTTCTACACGACAGTTGTTACTGCACCCGGTAAGGCCTTTTACTTGAAACGGTGTCATCACTTGAACGTTCGATTGCCGCATTTGTTGAACGAATTTTTCATGACCGCCAAATTCATCACGACGGTGGATGACCGTGACGCTTTTCGCAATTGGTTCAATTTCATTCGCCCAATCGACCGCCGAATTCCCCCCACCTGAAATCATCACATCTTTATTACGAAAACGTTCAATGTCGGTCACCGCATAAAGCAAATTGTCTTGTTCATATTGCTCTGCTCCGTGTATCGTTAACTTTGCTTGCCGAAGTATGCCGTAACCTGATGCAATGATGATTGCTTTAGAGCGATGAGTTGATCGATTCGTTTTAATGAGGAAGTTCCCGTCTTTTTCACGAGAGAAATCGACGACTTGTTCTCCTAAAACGATGTGTGGCGAAAATGTTTTCGCTTGCCCAATGAGATGAGCAATCACTTGCTTCCCTTTCGTTGGAGGCAGACCGCCAATGTCCCAAATCGTTTTTTCTTTAAACACATTTAGTTTGCCACCTAAATGGTCTTCCGCTTCAATAATCTTCGTTTTGAGATCGCGCATACCGCTGTAAAATGCGCTGTACAGTCCAGCAGGCCCGCCACCAATAATTGTCACATCATACAGTTCCATCGCTACTCGCCTCCTGTTCTTAACAGATCATAACTTAAACAAAATGGCTTATTTGTTCGAGGGTCCAAAACGACATCAGCATCAATATGAAAAACGTCTTTCAGCACTTGTTTTTGCATGACTTCCTCAGGTGAACCTGCTTGCATAATCGCTCCTTGTTTCAAAGCAACCATATAATCTGCAAAGCGTGCAGCGTGGTTCAGGTCATGAATGACCATGACAATCGTTCTTCTTTTTGTTTCATTCAGTGTCTTTAATACTTGCAACACTTCTAGTTGGTGAGCGAGGTCTAAATATGTCGTTGGCTCATCTAACAATAAAACTTCCGTTTCTTGCGCCAGAGCCATCGCAATCCACACTCTTTGCCTTTGGCCACCTGACAATGCTTCAATTTCTCGATCTTTAAACGTTTCCATTCCTGTTTGCTCGAGTGCGTGTTCAATGACATGATGATCTTCACCGGTAAGTGAACGCACCCCGCTCTGATGAGGATATCTCCCGTAGGCGACCAACTCTTTCACTTTCAAACCCGCAGGCGCTTCTGGGGATTGCGGCAATACCGCCATTTTTTTCGCAACTTGTTTTGTAGGTTCCCTATGAATCGCTTTTCCATCAAGGTATACAGCGCCACTTGAAGGCTTTAGTATTCTCGCCATCGTCTTTAGTATGGTCGATTTCCCACAACCATTCGGGCCAATAATCGTCGTAATCTGACCTGCGGGTATCGATAAATGAAGCTGTTTTACGATATCCACCTTGTCATAACGGACCGACATTGCTTCTGCTTGTAATACAGTCATATGGATCCCTTCCTTATCATGCGGTTTTCATAAGCAAATAGAGAAAATAAGGTGCCCCAATCATTGCTACGATAATACCTACCGGTATTTCAGACGGGGATAACACGTTTCTTGCGATCATATCTGAGAACAATAAGAAAAAAGCACCGACCAATGCAGCCACTGGAATCATTACCCCATGTCTTGGGCCTACGAGCCTTCTCGCAATGTGGGGAGCAACGAGACCGATAAAGGAAATCGCTCCACCTGCAGCGACCGAAGCTCCTGCTAAACCTACCGCAAAAACGAGTAAACGCCGCCTCACTGGTTCCACCCGAACGCCTAAAGATACAGATGAAGCATCGCCTAACCGCATCACATTTAACGTATTGGCATCCCGTAAAACGAGAAGCATTAACACGAATAACCAAGGGAAGATGGCAAGGACGTACGTCCAACTTGAACCCCAAATATTTCCTGTCAACCAGATGGTCGCTTGCATAAAGTCGTTTGGATTCATGCGTAATTGGAACACAATGAGCAACGCCATAAACCCTGAGTTAATACCAATGCCGACTAACACTAACCGAACCGGCGTAACCCCTTGCTTCCAAGCAATTGTATAAATGAGAAAAGCGGCTACGAGCGCTCCTAGAAAGGCAAATAATGGCAACATATAAATGGACCAGCCTAAGTCTGCATAAGAACCTTGAAAGAAGTAAATGAACAGCACAATCGCAAGCCCTGCACCGGCATTTATTCCTAAAATTCCGGGGTCGGCAAGGTCATTTCTTGAAAGGGCTTGAAGAATTGCACCTGAAACAGCTAAACCTGCACCGACAAGAATGGCCAGCACCATTCTTGGTAAACGAAATTGGAACAACACGAGTTCCTGCTGTGAGCTACCTAAACCGAAAAACGTTTGAAACACTTCAGCGGGCGACATCGTAAATGTTCCAAGCGTCATGCTTATAAGAAACGTTGATACAATAAAGATCAAAAGAACAGAAATGATCATGGTTCGTCGCTTTTGCATAATTAGACGCCCCTCCCCTCTCGTCTAGCAAGATAGAGGAAGAATGGAACCCCAACGAGGGCTGTAATCGCACCTACAGGCGTTTCATAGGGGGCGTTGACCATTCTTGCTATAATATCTGAAACGAGTAGTAATAAACTACCTAATACCGCGGATGCCGGTATGACAAACCGATAATCCATACCGGTTAGCGCCCTTGTAATATGAGGAATTACAAGGCCTATAAAACCAATGGTTCCCGCTGCTGCCACCGCTGCACCTGTCATTAACATAACACTCACAATCCCAAGAACACGGACGACCGCTGTTCTTTGACCTAACCCTCTTGCCACATCCGCGCCTAAGCTCATAATTGTAATTGATTTAGCAAGAAAAAGAGCGATGAGTAGACCAATGAGGCACGCCGGAACAATAAGCTGAAGCGTTCGCCAATCCATGCTGGCAAGACCACCAGCGAACCAAAAACTAATGTCTTGAGCAACGTCAAAGTAAATCGCAATTCCTGAAGATATTGCACTTAAGAACGCGCCAATTGTGACTCCTGCCAACGCTAACTTGGCTGGGGTCAGTCCTCCTTTTGCAAGTGTTCCGACTAAGAAGACGAGCACTGTACCGACACCTGCACCGATAAATGAAGCAAACAACAATCCAACGTACGGCACAGCAGTAAAAAAGGCAAACATAATGGCAAGAGCAAGGGCAGCACCGTCCGTAATCCCAATAATCGACGGTTCTGCTAATGCATTTCTCGTCATTCCTTGCATTACCGCCCCAGAGACCGCGAGAACCGATCCGATGACAATCGCGCCTAATACACGTGGAATGCGAATTTCTCGTATAATTTGATGTTCAGTAAGAGACGGATCAAAATAAAAAATCGCGTCCCAAACGACCGCTGGTGTAATCGAGGCCGCTCCAAATGTAAGTGATAGTATCGTTGCGAAGAAAAGGAGTACTGTGCCTAGCAGAAAGACGATTGTAAATGTTGCTCGTTTTTTTGGCGCTGATTGCTTCATTTTGTCACTACCTATTGAGATTTAAATCCATAATCATTTCTGTAAAAAGTGGGATCTGGCCACGAATTGAGATCGGGTCATACGGATAAAATGTATCAAAATCATTGATCACGACACGGTCGTTTTCGACCGCATCTAACCCTTGCCATACAGACGAGTCCACAAAAAAATCTAACGATTGGTGACTTCCTTCTGGGTCATAGCTCGTAACAAACATCACATCTGCACCGTAGTCAGGAATTGCTTCTCTGGACAATTGTAGCACGTCCTCTTCTTCCATCACGTCTTGTGCGATTGATTGTGGGGCAGGCAATTCAAGTGCATCGTAAATGACTTGTCCTCCCCTTCCAAAATTTTCACCGAAAACATACAGTTCTTGTTGATTCGTCACTTCATACAATCCAAATGTCTCATCGCCATTCAAATGATCTTCTAGCTCCGCTCTTGCTTCTCTAGCTTCTTGCTCATACCCTTCTAGAAATCCAGCAGCGGCTTCTTCGTTATTCATCAGAGATCCAAACAGTTCTGTTACCCCTTCAATCGATGTCGCTGTATTATAAGGAATGTAAACTGTTGGTGCAATTTCTCGTAATTGTTCCAAGTCGTCATCATACATGACAACAATTAAGTCTGGATCCAACTCTAAAACGCGTTCAACATCAATCGGCTCGCCTATATTTTCAGTGCTTGCGAGTTGATCTTCAAGGAATGGATTGTCAAAAGCAGTCGTTGTCGCACCTACAACTTCAGCGTCAACAGCAAGCAACTCTCCTGCATAATAATCGGTCACGACACGCTCCGGGTTGGCAGGCACATCATAGGAGGTGTCTCCAATCTCAACCGACCGCATACTTTCTTCGTTTTCACTTTTCGCACCGTCTGAACATCCCATTAAAACAATTCCACATAACGCTAAGCACAGTGTTTTTTTCATCATACTCCCCCTATTCCCCGAGAATATGAGCGGCAACATCATCGATGGTTTGGCGATTCGCTTGATAACCATTGTATAACCAACTACCGTCAGGATCGACTTCAAACACTTGATCTTGGTCGACAGCAGGAATGTTTGACCACACATCTTCTGTCATGAGTGCTTCACTGCTTTCACCATCACTGTTGACGAGAAAAATATAATCAGCATCTAATTCAGCAAGTGCTTCTCGAGACAGCTCATTCCAATGCGCCTCCGCATCGGCTGGGATATTCGCAATGGCATTCGCAGGCTCTAAGTCTAAATCATCAAACAGTACTGTACCACTTGCCACACTCGGTGCAACAATGAAGTATGTGCCGTTTGTTAGCCATAGTGCGGCGACTTTGTCACTGCCTACCTCACTCATCAACTCTTCTCTCACTTCATCTACATGGGCTTCATATTCCTCAATCGTTTCATTGGCAGCTTGTTCCTCACCGAGTACCTCACCGACTTCTAACAGTGCCGCTCGCCAGTCATTTTCAGTGTCGCTGCTGAGAACATATGTCGGAGCAATTTGATCGTATTGGTTGTACTCTCCCCCGCCAAGAGAAGCTGAATCTGGGACGATAATAAGGTCTGGATCTGCCTCAATGACAGACTCTAGTGGCAACTCAAAATCAATAAATGGAATATCTGTGAGCGATTCTTCTAGATAATCTTGATGACTGCTTCCATTCATAACCGACCATTGGACGACGGGGGTTTCACCTAATGTAAGTAATGGATCTTCTAAGTAAGGGGCAATGATTCGCTCCGGTGAATCTGGAACTTGGACCTCGTTTCCTGCTCCATCTGTCAATGTTTGCGCTGATTCACTTGCATCAGAGTCCGCCGAGCCGTTTCCGCAAGCTGACGTCAAAGCAACGGTTAACAAAATCCCGCTCATATATGGGTAAATTTTTTTCATAATTTCCTCCGTTTAATGAAATGTATTCTCAATCATAGTAAGTGATAATGATTATCACTGTCAATCTATATTTTAAAATAAAGGAACCCGCTCACTAAAAACAGTAGAAATGAGCAAGTTCGCTCGCCTCACTGTCATCAAAAAAAGGCGGGTAAGGATGTTCACTCATCCTTACCCGCCTTTATCAGCTCTTCTTATTCTTCCTCATCTTCTTGATTTACAGCTTCTACGTACTGAGCGACCGTCTCCGCCTCTTCGCCTTCAATAATATCTTCAGGCATCGTGCCCGGTCCTTCCTCGATGGCAGTAAGCACATCACGATACGGATATATCGTAATGTCTGGGCCGACGTCCCCTTCCATGTTTTGACCGTGGCAACTTAGGCAATGCTCTTCATAAAGTTGCTGCCCAGCGTCCATATCAACCGTCGCTTCTTCTGATCCATCATCGTCTCCACACGCAGCCAAAACGAGAAGACTTCCAACTAGGATCGAACTGATCTTTTTCATGTGTGTATCCTCCTCGTCAGTTAAAAAGTAAGTATATGGGAGGAATACCCTTTTTCATCATGAAGTAACCCTACATCCTAGAAAACAATCGTTTTATTATCATTCACCATAACACGGTCTTCCACATGCCATTTTAATGCGCGAATGAGTACACTTCTTTCAACGATCCGACCGTTCTTTTTTAAGTCATCAACCCCGTCTCGGTGATTGACTCGTTTAATATCTTGTTCAATAATCGGACCTTCATCTAAATCATTCGTCACATAATGGGACGTGGCTCCAATGAGCTTCACCCCTCGTTCATAGGCACGATCGTACGGTTTTGCTCCTACAAATGCAGGTAAAAATGAATGGTGGATGTTAATAATCCGCTGATCGTATTGCTCGACAAAATCGGGAGTGAGAATTTGCATATAACGCGCGAGCACGACCACATCAATCTCATACTGTTTTAGAAGGTTCAATTGTTCTTTTTCGCTTTGTTCACGGTTGTCTCTAGATGCTGGAATATGCACGAAAGGAATATCAAATGATTCGACGAACTCCCGAGCACTAGGATGATTACTAATTACGACAGGTATTTCAATGGGAAGATCTCCATTTTCCCACTCCAATAGAATTTCACGTAAACAATGAAGCTCTTTTGAAACAAAAATCGCCGCGCGTTTTAATTGTTGTACATCTGTTAACGTCCACTTCATCTGGAACGTCTGTCCGATCGCTTCAAGGTCTTTTTTTATGTTCACTTTATGCGCCTGAAGATCTGCGCATTCAAACTCGATGCGCATAAAGAATTTCCCTCCATGGGGATCGGTGGAATACTGGTTGGATTCAATAATGTTCGCTTTATGATTTGCGAGTGTAGATGATACAGCTGATACAATACCAGGTTGGTCCTCACAGCTGATCAACAAGCGACCGCGGTTTTTATAAATGTCTTGGAGCTGTTCGTGTTTATTCATGTAAGCACTTCCTTTATCTAATCGGTTCCTTGCTCTGTAAACCTTCGTTTACGAGCTGTAACATTTGTGACTTTTTATTTGCGTGACAAGCAATCAATTTTGGGCGACTCAGCATCTGAGAGACGTCACGACCGTCAAAATCAATGATCTCTCCTCTCGCTTCCTTTACCATTAACATGCCCGAGTATAGATCATATCCTTCAGAATCATAAAGAACTATGCCGTCTAGCTTTCCTTTTGCAAGCATGTTCCACACTAACGTCGGTGCCCACGTCCGAATCATTCGTTTGCAATACGTGTCAATGTGTTGGCGGAGTAAAACGGCTTCTCTCGTTCGCTGCACATGATGTCCTTGAATCCATGCAACAGATAGTTGCCGCAGCTCTTTTTCAGTACGTGTCATTGTAAACTGCTCATTGTTCACGTAAGACCCTTCGCCTTCGATTGCACAATACAATTGATCAACCATCGGTTCGTAGATGACCGACAACACTGCTTTCTTTTTATACATTAACGAAATGGATACGGAGAACAACGGCAAGTCTAACGCAAAGTTGTTCGTTCCATCAAGGGGATCAATGAGCCATAGCCATTCACTTTCGTAGCCGTTATCCCCAAATTCTTCACTTTGTATTTGATGAGTTGGAAACGTCGCCGTAATATGTTGGAGAATAATTCGCTCACATTCAAAATCGACATTCGTAACGAGGTCACCATCGTTCCCTTTTTCATGAACAAAAGAAGGTTGCAAAAATTGACGTTTCATATAGTTTCCTGCTTCAAGCGCAGCGGCTATTGCCACGGATTTAGCTTCATTGATCATCCGGATTCCCCTCACCATTCTTTTATCGTTGTTCCCCATCGCTCATTTAATACGTGAACAAATGCCTGCTCGTTACGACTCGTGGATGATATTTTAGAAGAAATGAACGAGAACATTCGCTGCATCTTCACTGCATCAAGCGGGATGACAACGAGCGTCCCTCGTTCAACGTCTTGTTGAATGACGTGTTTCGATAAAATGGATAACCCTAAATTCCTCATGACTGCTTCTTTAACGCCTTGGTTACTTCCGATTGTCGTCACCGATTTAGGTTGGATGTGATGTTTAAATAAAAACTCATCAAAATAGTTACGCGTCCCAGACCCTCGTTCCCTCATCACCCATGCTTGTCCGTAAAGATCTTGTATATCAATGGTAGCACGCGCCAACAATGGATGATGTCGACTTGCAGCAATTCTGAGTTCATCCTCCATGAAAGGCTGTACCCACACATCTTTATGCTCGGTTTTCCCTTCAATAAACCCGAATTCAACATCTAAATTTGCAACCTTCTGTACGATTTCTTCAGTATTGGCAATCGTGACTTCCACTTCAAGATTCGGAAAGTCAGTGTATACATCGTGCAACATATTCGGTACGAGGTATTCTCCAATTGAAAAGCTAGCTCCAATATGAAGCTTTCCTTGCACATGATTATGTAGTGTATCAATTTCTGTATGGATTTGCTCGTACAAAGCTAAGATTTGCTTTGCCCTTACGTATAACCGCTCACCCGTCGGTGTGAGCTTTACCGATTTTGACGATCGAATGAGAAGGGTCGTCCCGTACGTTTCCTCAAGCTTTTTTAGTGCGATGCTCACATTTGGTTGTGAAATCAACAATTTTTCAGCCGCTTTCGTAAAATGTTGCTCGTCAACAACAGTAACAAAAATCTTGAGTCGTTCATCTACCATCTACAACTCCCCATTCATTAAGATTTATAATGATAAGCATTATAATTATGTATTTCATTTATCATCAATCTTTATGTACAGTAATGAGGAAAGGAGCGAAACTCGTGCATTACATAAAAGGAATTCTACTCACATTCGCACTTACATTAATCGCGCTGCTCCTTAGTCAATGGGGGTTACTGTCCATTATCGGACCGCTCGTTTTAGCGTTATTTATCGGTATGTTATACCGATCAATCTTCGGTTTGCAAAACGAGTGTCAGTCTGGCGTAACACTTAGCACAAAAATCCTGCTTAAAATCGGCATCGTATTCCTTGGGTTTCGTCTTCACTTTGGCGACATTCTCTCCCTCGGAACTGAAACTTTGCAGTTTGCGATTTTGGCGACTGTCGTCGGATTTATCGCCGTCATCATCCTTGTTATGATTACAAATACTGATCGCTCATCAGGCGTTCTTGTTGCATCAGGAACCGCTATTTGCGGGGCAGCGGCCATTGGGGCCGTGAGCACGCAAATGAACGTCCGCCAAACTGAAGTCGCCACAGCAGTGGCCATTATTTCAATGACCGGCACACTGTTTACGCTATTGCTCATCGTAAGTTACCCGTTATTAAGTATGACAGACAGCCAATACGGCATGCTTGCTGGCGGTGTCTTACATGAAATTGCCCACGTTGCAGCAGCTGGAGCAAGAGGGACTTCAGAAGCACTTGATCATGCACTCGTTGTTAAATTGACCCGTGTACTATTGCTCATCCCTTTGCTACTCATCCTCGCCTTTGTTTTTCAGAAGTCAAACAGAAATAGCCAACCTATTGGCAAGTTCCCGATTCCTTGGTTTGTATTCGGCTTTCTATTCACAAGTGCCATTCATACGACAGGGATTTTGCCGACAGCTATGTCTGAGATTTTCGTGCAAATCGCGTACGTATTGATCGGTATGGCAATGGCAGGGTTTGGTCTACAAGTGAGCATCGGTTCACTAAAACACGGCAAACGCTTATTCTTGATTTGCATCCTTGCTTCGCTCGTCTTGTTCGTATTTGGGTATGTTTATGTCACAATCTTACTATAAGTGTTTCGTACAATTATAAACTGAACACGTCCAACGTTCATCTATCTTCGAAACATAGCTTACCGACGTATTGTCTAAAGGTAACCGATCATTCGTTTCCGTCATGCTCTCAATTAAAAGTCTGAGCAGTGTTCCGTGAGCGACGATTAGTACACGCTCACCAGGATGGTTGTTTACAATATCAGCGATCGCGAGCAACCCACGTCGGGCAGCCGCTTCAGCAGATTCCATTTGCAAGTCTTTGTCTCGCCAGTTTGTTCCCCACCGCTCGATTCGCTCGGCTTCAGTCGTTCCTTCGATCAAACCTCCACCGATTTCGCGTAAACGCTCGTCCGTGTGGATCGGGCGAGGCAAATGATCGCCACTCGCAATGTCTGCGGTTTGATAGGCGCGCCTTAGATCACTGGCGTACACGTGGTCCCATTGTTCATCACGGAGTCGTTCTCTTAAGCGTTCAGCTGTAACGATCCCTTCTTCATCCAAAGGAATATCAGAACTTCCTTGTGCCCGCCCTGTATGATTCCACGCTGTCCGACCGTGTCGAATAAATCCAATTGTCGTCACACTTCCCACTCCCTTTAGTCATTTTCCCTTAGTTTAACATACAGAGGCCGAGCGAAAGGGCGCTATCTTTGGATAGCGCCCTTTCTCATTTAATAATGTTTCGTGTTCCAATCAAACCCAATTCGGGGATCATTCCAAGCGATGCGCTTTTCATCGGGTTCGTCTTTTTCATACGCGTGCGTCGTCAAATAGATAATTGAGAGCGGCGTGTTGCCAAGCACTCGGTATCCGTGGGCAACAAAACGGGGAATAAGAAGCACAATGGGATTGGACTCGCCCATATAATACACATCGGTTTCTTTGTACGTCGGTGAAGACCGACGTGTATCATACAAAACCACTTGTGCGTTTCCAGCTGGAAAGAACCAAACATCATCTTGTTTTTCATGATAATGAAAGGCTTTAATAACGCCTGGATAACTCATTGACAAAGACATCTGGCCAAATTGCGTGAGTATCGATTCGTCTTCACGGACAAGTTCAGCAAAATAGCCGCGATCATCATGATGTTTTACGATCTGTTTTACTTTGACACCTTCGATCAAAGGAACCTCTCCTTTCACATTCATCACTCATCTTATTCAACTGGACCTTGATTCATGACCACACCTAACCGGTTCACTAGGCACACCAAAAAACCATCAGCTCCACACGGGGTTGATGGTTATCACGTTTATTTCATAGCAATGTACCCCAGATCAACAAAAGCCCTACCTGCTCTTTTGCCCTTACGGCTCCAATGGCCGCCCCTTAAAGATCTGGATGAAATGGTTGAATGGTCGTTATCTTATGTTACGTCAACTTGCTTATTTAAGCTCAATATGAGCACAAGCCTCGCTTCCATTCTCTTCTCGTGAAATTCACATGGGAAGGGTAAAGTCGAGGGATCTGTGTGAGTAGCTAGCAACTACACAACGTCTAGCATACCATATTGAGGAGAAAAGTCAAGAGACTATAATGAGCGGACGAGTCCTCCATCGACGAGTAACGACTGCCCGGTCACATACGTATTCGCTCCTGATGCGAGGAACACAACTGTTTTAGCAAACTCTTCTGGTTCTCCGTAGCGACCCGCCGGAATCTTTTTCTCTGACTCTTTTTTAATGTCTTCAGGTTCTTTGTCTTGTTTGTTCGCCGCAATAGCGTCAAGCTCTGCCACCCGGTCGGTTGCAATACGTCCAGGTCCTACTGTATTGACAAGAATGTCTTCCCCAGCAAGTTCTGTAGCAAGGCTTTTCGTCAAGCCGAGCACCCCTGCGCGAAACGTATTGGAGAGAACCATTCCGTCAAGCGCCTGTTTAATTGACGACGATGTAATGTTAACGATCCGACCAAATTGTTGTTTTTTCATGTAAGGTAACACCGCTTGTGTCGTCCGTACATAACTAAGTAAATTCAATTCGTACGCTTGCTGCCAATCTTCACCCGTCATATCTTCAAACAGACCTGCTCTTGGCCCCCCGCTATTGTTAATGAGGATGTCGACTCCGCCAAGTGTTTCAACGGTTTCATTCACAAGCGCTTGTAAATCCTTTTCCTTCGTAATGTCACTTGAGAAAAAATGAACGTTCTCGTTCCCCGTTTCTTGTTTGATCGTATTTGCTGTTTCTTCTAGAGCACTTTCGTCTCGGCTCGTAATAACGACGTGGCTGCCTTCGTGCGCAAAAGCCGTCGCAATCGCACGACCTAGTCCCTTACTCGCAGCGAGAACGAGCACTCGCTTATTGTCTAATGATAGATTCATGCCAACACATCCTTTTTTTTAATCAGCTGCTTTCACAGGATTGGTGAGCGGTAAAAAGCCGTCAATCTCACACCCGACAATATCCCCTTCTTGGAGATGTACAGCACCAGGTGTACCCGTCGAGATAATATCCCCAGGGTGGAGTGTCATCACTTTAGAATGAAAGGATACGAGCATCTCTGGCGAGAATGTCATGTGAGCAATCGTATTTTTTCGATGTAGCTCGCCATTGTGCATCGTACGCACTTCGAGACTGTGAAGATCTTCTACCTCATCACGGGTCAAAAAGACCGGACCGAAGCTGAAAAACGTATCAAAGCTTTTGGACCGCGTAAGATACCTCGGATTCTTCTCTAAAATATCTTCTGCTGTCATGTCAATAATCGTCGTATAACCTGCAATCACATCGAATGCCTCATGTTCCTCAACGTCCTTACACGTTTTCCCAATAATTATACCTAGCTCTGCCTCGCCGGTCGTGCGCTCGGATTGTGGAGGCAATTGTACCGCCTCTCCTGGACCGATAATTGTCGTTACAGGTTTCATAAAACTTGCCGGTTCTGTATTGGGGGCCACTTCGTTTAAGTCAGCGGCATGATCGACATAATTAAGGCCGATCCCCCATATTTTCTCAGGGTCTCGGTAAAGAGGTCCCCAAGTGACTTCACCAAGAGGCAATACCCCACGTATTTCAGTGGCGATGTGTTGCTTGTTCGCTACCCACCTGGCAAGCTCCGAGAGTTGGTCGTTTTCAATCAGCGATTTCATCTTCACTTCAAAGTCTAACCGATAATGATCGTTAATGCACTCAATCGGCACGACCACATCGTCAAGTAAAATTCCTGCTTTTTCTTGATCATTTTCAATAACCGTCACTAACTTCACGAAAACTCCCCATTTCTAATAGAGTGATGGCACGCGATTCGTTAAATTTGGCACTGCTTTTCGAAACTGTTGTACTTCTGAAAAGTCCAGATCGGCAACGACCGTCTCCTCGTCAACGGGTGACGCACGGACAATCAAGTTCCCCCACGGAGAATAGACTAATGAATTTCCAGAGTAATCTACGTCATTGTGTGAGCCAACAGCATCACACGCGACAATATAACATTGATTTTCGATTGCTCTCGCCTTTAACAACGTATCCCAATGGTCTCTTCTTGCCGCTGGCCACTCTCCAACGACAAAAATCACTTCCGCTCCTTGCAACGCTAGCGATCGAAACAACTCAGGAAAACGTAAATCATAACAAATCAATACGCCAGCTCGAGCAGATGATACAGGGAAGACTGTCGGTTTCTCTTGGCCACGTACGAGATAGTCAGGCTCATTTAACATCGGCACGAGATGGATTTTGTCATACCGATGAACGCACGTACCGGTATGATCATAAACAAGACTACGGTTCACGATGCCGTCCGCTGTTTTCACAGCCATGCTGCCGGCAACGATCATCACATTATGCGTCTTCGCTTGCTCGATTAGAAACGACTCCGTCACCCCTCCTTCTTGTTCGGCAATGTCTTCAAGTTGTTCGAGCGCATACCCGGTCGTCCACATCTCAGGTAAAATAACGACGTCAGGTGCATATTTGTTCACTTCTTCACGCATCCACTCTTCGACCCGTTGTCGATTTTGAAGAGGGCTTCCTGCTACTACACGCATTTGATATTGTAAGACTTTCATTTGGATCGTCCTTTTTAAAATAGATTTAATGCTTCGATTCTTGACATCGCTTCTTTAATCTTCGTTTCGTCGTTCACAAGCCCGATACGCACGTACCCACGCCCGTGTTCACCAAAGCCATTGCCAGGCGCAACGGCGACGTGAGCTTCGTGGAGAAGCTGTGTAGCAAATTCGGTTTCACTCATTCCATTTGGTACTTTAAACCATGCAAAAAATGAGCCTTTCGGTGCCTCTTGTGCCCACCCAATTCGCTTCGCTTCTTCAACGAGTACATTTCTTCTCTTCTCATACATTTGTTGAAGCTCTGTTACTCCTGCTTGCGACGATGTTAAAGCGGTCGTCGCCGCTCGTTGAACCGCCCCAAACAGGCTTACATATTGGTGATCTTGAAGCACATTTAAATGCTTAATGACCGAGCGGTTCCCGACCGCAAAGCCGACGCGCCACCCTGCCATATTGTACGTCTTAGAAAGTGTATAGATCTCAATGCCGTTTTCTTTAGCCCCTTTTGTTTGCATAAAACTTGGATGTTTCACGCCATCGAAGCTAATGGCTCCGTATGCAAAATCATGGACTGTACAGATGTCATGATCGTTAGCAAATCGGACGGTTTCTTCAAAAAAAGCAGAAGACGCCACCGCCCCTGTCGGGTTGTTCGGATAGTTCAGAAATAGCAATTTTGCCTCATCTCGCACCCGAGCCGGAATGTCTTCATACTGAGGAAGGAATCCGTGTTCGTGGCGCAGTGGCATCATGTGCATGTTCGCTTCTTGCATCGCAACCCCAGACCAATAGTCAGGGTACCCAGGGTCAGGAACGAGGGCAACATCCCCGCGGTTCAATAAACATTGACTCACTTCAACGAGGCCGCCTTTGCCCCCAAAAAGAATGCACACTTCTTCATTTGGATCTAGGTCCACATCATATTGATTTTTGTAAAATTCGGCAACCGCTTCTTTAAAAAACGAGAAACCTTGAAACGGTGAATACCGATGAAATTGCGGGTCTGTTGCCGCTTCTTGTAAAGACTTGATAATGTGGTCTGGTGTCGGTTGGTCCGGGCTACCTTGGGCTAGGTTTATAATATCTGCCCCTTGTGACTTTAATGACACAATGGATTTTTCCAATTTCGAAAAATACTGTTCGGGCAAACGACGAATCATCGTTGAAGCCGCGTATTGTTTCACCTTTTGTTCAACACCTTCCGTTTTCATTTCTCTTCAGTCTAACATGTGTTCATAGATATGTATTTCTAATTTTCTTTTTCTTCGATATACTAAACAATACAGAAAGGAGGGCAATATGATGAAAATTTTAGTCGTCGGCGCTGGTGCCGTCGGAGGATACTTCGGCGCAAGGCTTCATGAAGCGGGACAACAAGTAACATTCCTCGTTCGACCGAAGCGACGTGTTCAACTCCAAGAAAATGGACTCATCGTAAAAAGCAGAAACGGTGATTTGAACATTTCCCACCCTCATCTTATCACGACAGCAGATGTCGGATCTTTTGATGTGGTTCTTATGAGCACAAAATCGTATCACCTCCATGATGCAATCGAAGATGTATTGCCTTTTGTCCATTCAGAGACAATCATCATTCCTTTGCTTAATGGCGTCCAACATCTCGATGTGCTCGATTCTGCTTTTTCCAAAACACAAGTGTATGGAGGGGTTGCCTTTATTGAATCGACCTTGTCCGAAGATGGGCACATCCTTCATCAAGGGGCGAATGCCTCAATGATGTATGGTCATAGATCACACGCTGCTCCGCCCTCTGCAACTCAGGTTGAAAAAGCACTTTCTTCTGTTTCTGATATTAAGTCTCGAGAGAACATTGAAAGTGACATGTGGCAAAAATATATGCTCATCACAATTCTTTCTGGAGCAACGACCCTTTTTCATACCGATGTCGGCACAATCCGAACCTCTACAAGTGCAGGGGCATTTATCGATCGCTACATAAATGAAGTTGCTAGGTTGATTGAACGGATTGCACCAGAAATGGACGCTGAGCGTTTGCAACAAAAAGCGTTTCGCCAATGGCAAAACCTTGACGCTTCTTTTAAAGCATCGATGCAAAAAGATAAAGAAAAAGGACAAGCCGTCGAGTATGAGCATATTCAAGGTTACCTGTTGGACAAAGCGAAAGCGTATCATTTGGACGCGCCTGCATTAGAAGTCGTGTATGCCAATCTTGAACTTTACGAACAAAAACGAAAGGGTGATTTTCAATGACACAAGCGATTCAACAATACCGACAAGATGTCCGAACTGAAGAGACATGGGATTTAACGGATCTTTTTGCATCAGACAAGTCGTGGGAGAAAGCCTATGAAGAACTGGAAACGATTCTTCCACGGTTAAAGCCTTATCAAGGAACGCTACATGAAAGTGCCAAACAGCTACTGGACTGCTTGAAAACGTACGAAAACATGATGCAAATGCTCATTCCAGTCGCCACTTACGCGATGCTTAAAGTAGCCGCAGATGGAAGTGATGCGAACAATCAAAGCCGGCAAGGGAAAGTAAGTCAACTTCAAGCAGCCTTTAGCCGAGCAAGTGCTTTTATCAATTCAGAAATCGTTAAAATAGACGATGAGACGTTGCACCAATTTTTTAATGAAAACGACGAGCTACACACGTATGAAGTACAAATCCAAAAAATCCGAAAAAATAAAGATTACATGCTCTCTGATGAAACTGAGGAAGTACTTGCTGCCTTAAATGAATCACTCCGCGCTCCGTTTTCAATCTACAAACAGGGCAAGGCAGCCGACCTTTCATTCGCTGACTTTCAAGATGACAAAGGAAATACTCACCCGCTTACTTTTGCTCTTTTTGAAGATAAATACGAGTTCTCAAAAGACGCGAGTATCCGAAGAAATGCCTACAAAACCTTTATTGATGGGCTGAGCAACTATCAGCACACGTTTGCAGGAACATACGCCGCAGAAGTAACGCGACAAGTGAACGTGTCTCGTTTGCGAGGCTACCCTTCTGTCACTGACATGCTCCTTCATGAACAAGATGTGGAGCCGGCAATGTACCACCGACAAATTGATACGATCTACAACGAATTAAGTCCATACATGCAACGATATGCGACGTTAAAGAAAAATGTACTCGGGCTCGATGAGCTCACTTTCGCTGATCTAAAAGCACCGCTTGACCCAGACTACGATCCAGAAATCAGCTTTGAAGAAGCGTTCTCCTTAATTAAAGATTCACTAAAAGTCATGGGTGAAGACTACAACAAGATGATTGACCGAGCGTATGAAGAGCGCTGGGTTGACCGAGCGGAGAATGTCGGAAAACAAAACGGAGCGTTTTGCGCGAGCCCTTATGGTGCGCATCCTTATATTCTCATGACATGGACAAACATGATGCGCGGCACGTTTATCCTCACCCATGAACTCGGGCACGCTGGCCACTTTTATACAGCGCATCAACATCAGAAGCTTGGTAGCGCCAGACCGTCAACGTACATGATCGAAGCGCCTTCGACGATGAATGAAATGCTGCTCGGTGACCACCTTTTAAAAACCGCGGATAGCAAAGAGATGAAACGGTGGGTGGTCCTCTCATTATTAGGTACGTATTATCATAACTTTGTGACCCACTTACTTGAAGCCCATTTCCAACGGGAAGTGTATCAAGCTGCAGAAGAAGGAACGATTTTAACAGCAGACAAATTGAATGAACTCAAACTTGCGACACTTCAAGGTTTTTGGGGGGACACGGTTACTTTTGATAAAGGCGCCGCACTTACATGGATGCGCCAGCCTCACTATTACATGGGCTTATATCCTTACACGTATTCGGCAGGTCTCACCGCATCCACCTATGCATCGAGAAGAATTATTGAAGAAGGAGCCCCAGCAGTCGAGCGTTGGTTAGACATGCTACGAGCTGGGGGATCGAAATCTCCGCTTGAGCTACTCAGTATTGCAGGGGTTGACCTTTCTACCGCAGAGCCGATTTCTGAAGCCGTTAATTATGTCGGTTCGCTCGTGCAGCAGTTAGAAGAAAGCTACGCATAACCATCGTTTCGATCAGAGCCGTTATTCTAGACGACGGCTCTTTTCTATGCCAAGAAGTTCATTCTTCACCTTCCCATGCTCGGACGACCATGGTCGTGTTTGACCAAAAAAGTCGCTCGCCTTTCTGCCCTAACGCATCGAGCCGAAGTGCGATTTGATTGAGCCCATCTCCTGTTTTTTTCGGTCACTTTTCTTTTTCACGGTGTATATTTTCCGCCCTTTCTTTGCAATCGCTTTTTTTGCACTGCTTGGTCAACTGCTTTACAATCAGAAATAGAAAAGGGTGTGAAATAATGGCAAAAATCTATGTACTCCATGAAAATGATGAATGGACAGCTCCACTAAAAACCGCCCTTGAAAAGCTTGGGGCAGAATTTGAATTGTGGCACTTGCATGAAGGGTCGGTCAACTTAATGGAAGCCCCGCCTGAAGGTGTATTTTACAACCGTATGAGCGCGTCTTCACATACACGGGGACACCGGTACGCTCCAGAATATACCGCTGCGGTCCTTCGTTGGTTAGAAAGCTACAATCGCACCGTTTTCAACGGTACAGAAGCGTTACAGCTAGAATTAAGTAAGGCGGCTCAATACACGAGCTTGGTTTCACATGGCATTCGTGTGCCAGAGACGATTGCAGCTAGCGGAAAACAAGCAATTCTCGATGCGAGTAAACAGATGGGGAGCACCTCTTTTATTACGAAGCATAACCGGGCAGGTAAAGGACTTGGCGTTCATCTTTTCCAAGACACAGCTGGGTTAGAACGCTACTTACAGACAGATTTTGAACCCTCCATTGATGGGATTACGCTTTTGCAAACATACATTAACAACCCCGACTCTTTGATTACACGGTGCGAATTCGTAAACGGGAAGTTTCTGTATGCAGTGAATGTGGACACGTCTGATGGCTTTGAACTTTGCCCAGCAGATGTGTGCCAGATCGATGATGCTTTTTGCCCGACAACCGATCAGCCTCGGGATAAATTCTCAATCATCCCGAACTTCCAACACGAAATCATTGAAAAATATGAGCAATTTTTGCAAACACATCGCATATCTTTTGCAGGGATTGAATTTATTCGTGATGAGTTCGGCACACTGTACACATACGACGTCAACACGAACACAAACTATAACAAAGACGCTGAAGAAAAAGTCGGCATCTACGGGATGAAGCATGTCGCTGACCAACTCGTAGCGGCTTTAGCGTCAGAATTGCATCAAAACGCATGAACGCCAAAAGAGCGTTCCCTAAATTCATGAAAAGCAGGTGATTGTTCATGGCAACTTCGTACACGTCGAGAGAAGACGTACCTGAACAAGAAAAATGGGACCTAACCGATTTATATGAAAACGAACAGGCTTGGCAAAAAGATGTGGATACGTGCAAACAGCTTGCAGATGAATTGGCTCAATTCGAAGATAACATTACAGATGCCTCTTCCCTTCTCGCTTATCTAAAAAAACAAGAGCAACTTTCCCTCATTGCCCGCAAAGTTTTTGCGTATAGCATGTTTTTGTCTGACATTGATACTCGTGACACAAATGCGCAAAGATTAAGCGGCAAAGCAGCTCAGCTCAGCGTAAAAATGAGTGAAGCAACCGCCTTTTTTATGCCGTTTCTGCTCAGCTTGTCCAAAGATACGCTAACGTCTTACATCAACAAAGAAAAAGAGTTGCAGTACTTTGAAGATGAGTTATGGAAATCATTTCGCTATAAACCACACGTTCTTTCAAAAGAACAAGAAGAGCTACTTTCTCAACTGAGCGAGACGATTGGAGCTCCGAGCAATACGTACAATATGTATAATAATGCCGACATCCAGTTCGGCATGGTTCACAATGAAGAAGGCGAAGAGGTTCAGCTTACAAGAGGCATGTACTCAAAAATGCTTGAAGACGAAGACCGAGACGTTCGAAAAGCAGCGTACAAAGCATACTACAAGCCGTATTTGGAGATGAACAATACGATTGCGACGAACTATGCATCCGAAGTGAAAACGAATGCCAGTCTCGCAAAGATCCGCAATTACAACTCAGCCTTGGATGAAGCGTTGTTTAGCGACAACATTCCGAGTGAAGTATATGAGAATCTTCTTCAAGCCGCAAAAGACAATAGCCAACCACTACACGATTATGCGAAGCTTCGCAAAGAACGTCTAGCGGTTGAAGAACTTCGTCAGTATGACTTGAGTGCACCGATTGTCGCTGGTGTTAAAGAAGACATCCCTTATGACGAGGCGTACGAGACGATGATCAAGGCGCTTATGCCCCTTGGCGAAGATTATATCGAGCAGCTCCGTGCATTTAAAGACAAGCGCTACATCGATGTTCGAGAGACGAAAGGAAAGAAGTCTGGAGCGTATAACATGGGCGTTTACGGTGTTCACCCGTTCGTTCTTTTAAATCACAATGATGACTTAAACAGCTTGTTCACACTCGTACATGAGATGGGCCATGCGCTCCATAGCCACTATTCAAGCAAAATGCAGCCACAAATCTCAGCGTCGTACAAAATCTTTGTCGCCGAAGTTGCCTCTACAGTGAATGAAGTGTTGCTCATCCAGCACCTACTAAAAGAAACGACCGATCAAAAAAAACGCGCCTACTTGCTTAACCATTTTATTGAACAATTTCGAGGTACGTTCTTTACACAAGTGATGTTTGCCGATTTCGAAAAACAAACCCACGAACGAGCTGAAGCCGAAGAACCGCTCGATGCGGCTTCCCTTAATGAACTGTATGAAGGTATATTCCGGACATACTTCGGTGATGAGATCGTGTTTGATGATGAAGTAAAATACGGATGGTCACGCATCCCCCATTTTTACCGCGCGTTTTACGTTTACCAGTACGCAACGGGCTTTGTTTCAGCCATTGACATTGCGATGAGAATTCTTGATGGCGACGAAGAAACATTGAAAAATTACCATACGTTCTTGCAAAGTGGAAGTGTGAAAGATCCTCTTGACTTGCTCCTTGATACTGGAGTGGATTTAACGTCTGATGAACCGATTAAAAACGCCATGAAAATGTTTAAAGACACCGTCGATGAACTTCGAAAATTAGACGTGTAGAATATGGGCATTAAAAAAAAGAGGCACAGGGCGTTTCGCCCTGTGCCTCTTTTTTATTGCATGATTAATCTGCCACACCGAGGGCAATTTTTGCATAACGAGACATCTTGTCCTTCGTCCAAGGTGGATTCCAGACGATGCTCACCTCTACTTCACCAATTTCCTTGTTTTCACTCAAGTCAGCGAGGGCATTTCTCACTTCTGATTGAATCATCCCTGCAAGTGGACAACCCATCGATGTGAGTGTCATAATAACGGTCGTATTCATGTTCTCATCAAGATCAATGTCATAAACGAGACCGAGATTAACAATATCAACACCAAGCTCTGGGTCAATTACATTTTCCAGTTCGGCAAGAACTCGTTCTCTCGTTTCTTCTAATAGCTTTTCATCAGCCATGATTTCACCTCAACAATCATTGTTCGAGAAGGAATTCAACTCCTTCACTTTCCTCCATCATACTGGAACTTTGGATTGATCTCAATCGCTTTGCTTAAAGGAGTTGTATTATGCAGTTACAAACCGCTTTTTTTGAGCGAGATACGTTAATCGTAGCCCGTGAATTAATCGGTAAACATTTCGTTCATCACACAGAAGAAGGCGAGGTCCTCAAAGGCCGCATTGTAGAAACTGAAGCCTATATCGGCCCTGATGACCGAGCAAGCCACACATTTGGCGGCAAGATCACGAACAAAAACAAAACGATGTTTGGAAATGCCGGCGTTCTTTACGTGTACATTAACTACGGCATTCACCATTGCGTAAATGTCGTGACGAAAGGGGCAGGTTACCCAGAAGGCGTTCTCATACGAGCTGTAGAGCCTTTAGAGGGGCTCGAGCATATGAGTCACAGACGCTTTCAGAAACCACTCCACGAATTAAAGGAACGAGAAATGTTCCAGTTAACGAACGGACCCGGTAAACTCGGACAAGCCTTTCACATTCAAAAACATAAACATAACGCCCACTCTTTAAGCAGTGAGACGTTATACCTTGAGGAAGGATCGGGTTGTGGTGACATCGCCACTTCGCCACGAATCGGCATTCCAAATAGTCAAGAAGCGAAAATGTATCCGTGGCGTTTCTTTGAAAAAGACAACCCGTACGTATCCAAAGCTCCTAAACGTTAAACCGTTTAACGAATGTTTCTAAACGATCGGCCGCTTCTTTTAGATTGTCCATACTGTAGGCGTACGAAATGCGAATGAACCCTTCGCCATACGTTGAAAAAGCGGTCCCGGGAACTGCAGCCAACTGAGCTTCATTTAACAAGCGATCGGCAAACTCAAAAGAACTAAGCCCTGTTTTTTCAATGGAAACAAACAAGTAAAACGCGCCACTTGGACTTGCAAACGGCAAGTTCAAGGCATCTAACCTTTCCATCATATAATCTCGTCGCTTTTGATACGCTTCGCGCATCACTTGAGGATCGTCTTTTCCATGTTCTAACGCCTGAAGCGCTGCATACTGAGAAACGGAAGACGCACAAGACACGTTATACTGATGAACTTTTAACATCTGTTTCATTAATGATTCGGGTCCGAATAAAAAGCCAATTCGCCAGCCTGTCATGCTGTGAGATTTTGATACGCCATTGACGACAAACGTTCGCTCTTTCATCTTCGGTAATGATGCGATGGACACATGAGTTCCCTCATAAACAAGCTCGCTGTATATTTCATCACTAATAACAAAAATTTGCTCGTTTATGAGCACATCGGCAATCGCTTGAAGTTCTTGCTCATTCAGCGTGACACCCGTCGGGTTGGAAGGGTAAGATAAGATCACAGCTTTCGTATTCGATGTGATCTTTTCTTGTAATCCCTCAGCCGTTAATTTAAATTGTGTATCCCTCGTATCGACCCACACCGGTTCAGCCCCTCTCATACGAATCAATGACTCGTACGCCGGATAGGCCGGCACTGGGACAATCACTTCATCACCTTCATTAATCAACGTGCGCATCACAAGATCCAACGCTTCGCTAGCCCCTACCGTCGTGATGACTTCCGTTTGTGGGTCGTAATCGAGGTTGTAATTCGTATGCAAGAAGCGAGACGCAGCTTTTCTTAAAGGGAGGATCCCCGCGTTTGGGGTGTACGTCGTCTTGCCTTCACTAATCGCTTGAATCGCCGCCTCTTTCACGTGATCGGGTGTTGGAAAATCCGGTTGCCCAAGTGTGAGTTGTACCGCATTCGGCACTTCACTCACCCGATTAAAAAATTGACGTATTCCAGAGACTTCAATTGATTGAACATTGTCATTTACAAGTTTTTCCCATTCACTCATTCGCCTTCATCCTTTGCTATAGCCGTTTTTCTATTTTCACATACTTTTCTTTTCTAGAGAAGTGATAGAAATGTGGAGGGTTTTTCTGTACAATAGTGACACGAGGTGATCAATCATGGCAAGACCTGATGAACGAGTATTGTTTCATGTAGACGGATACCAGTTCAAAAAAGCGAAACAAGACGGACATGTGTTTATTACGACCCCCGAAGGTGTGAATGTTACAGTTGATTTGAATAGTATTCAAACGTTTTTACATGCCTTGGATAATGATGAAACTTTAGCAAAACAATTTGGATCTTAATCATCCAAATTGTTTTCTATTTTTATTAAATAGTAAAAGAAGGATTAACCACAATCTAAAACGGGTACATTAACTTATCACATAAAAAGGGAGGGACGTAAAACTCACGAAGAGTTTTACAACTGTATGGCAAACCACTATACATACAAGACAGAGCGACCAGGCATTGTATTTATCATTTCTGCGATTTTTGTCTTTGCTTTTGTGCTTTGGGGTGTGTTGAGTGTTGACTCACTTAATGCAACCGCAAATACGGCACTTGATTTCATGATTAACACATTTGGCTGGTTTTACATGATTGTCACTGCATTTTTTGTTGCTTTTTGTATATTCTTGATTTTCAGTCCTTATGGTAAATTAAGACTAGGAAAGAAAGATGATCGACCAGAATATAACTTTTACACATGGATCGGCATGATCTTTGCTGCCGGTATTGGTGTTGGCTTTGTGTTCTGGGGAGTCGCGGAACCTGTGCTCTATTATTTGGACACGCCGCCGGGTGTGGAACCAGGTACTACAGAAGCTGCTTCTTCTGGTCTCTTATACGGAAGTTTTCACTGGTCTCTTCACGTATGGGCAATCTTTGGAGTTGTTGGTCTAACACTGGCTTACGTGCAATTCCGAAAAGATAAACCCGCGTTGATTAGTTCTGCATTTACAGGTGTGCTTGGCGACCGCATGAGAGGGTTACCTGCAAACACGATTGATATTTTGTCCGTTATTGCAACAGCAATGGGTGTGGCAACAACATTTGGTTTGAGTGCCCTACAAATGTCTGCAGGTTTATCTTATATTACTCCTATTGAAAACAACTTTACGACACAATTTATCATTATTGGAATCGTTACGGTTCTTTTCATGTTCTCAGCGATGTCCGGTGTGAACCGAGGAATCAAATACTTAAGTACCGTAAATTTAACAATTGCTGCATTTTTACTTCTTTTTGTTATTATCGTTGGACCAACACAGTTTCTTGCCGAGAACTTTGTAAGCACACTCGGGAGTTATATATCGAATATCATTCCGATGAGCCTTCAGATGACGCCTTTTTCTGATAGCGAGTGGCTAGGAAACAACACAATTTTCTTTTGGGCATGGCATATGTCATGGGCTCCATTTATCGGACTTTTTGTCGCCCGTGTTTCAAGAGGGAGAACCGTTCGGGAATATATGCTCGGTGTACTTGTCATCCCTTCTCTTGTTGGAATCATCTGGTTCGTAACATTTGGAGGTACCGGTCTTTATCAAGAAATTCAGATGAACACAGGTATATCAGAACTCGTTGCTGAGGTTCCTGAGACCGCACTATTTGATATGCTAACTCACCTCCCATTAGCGATGTTCACTTCAATACTTGCCTTTGTTCTTATCGGTATTTTCTTTATTACATCAGCAGACTCTGCCTCTTACGTGCTTGGTGTTATGACATCAAAAGGCGGCTTAAAACCAATGCTCTCTATTAAGTTTATTTGGGGCTTTCTTATCGCCGCTGCAGCTAGTGTATTGTTACTATCCGGAGGCCTTGACGGTTTACAAACTGCCGCTATCGTCTCAGCACTACCCTTCAGCATTATTATGGCAGCAATGGTTATCTTTGTACTCATTATGATGAGTAGAGACTTAAAGAGCTTGAAGCGAGAAGAATCCATGAAACAAACCGAACAACTAAAAGAAGACATTAAAGAAGAATTTTACGACGACTGGAAACAAGAAGTTTACGAAGAGATTAAAGAAGAAATGAAAGAAGATAAGCAAACAACAAAAGCAGAAGAACTGAAAGATGATCGACCCGAAAGTGAGAAAAAGAACGATTAAACAAACGGGATTGCCCCATCAAAGTGGGCAATCCCGTTTTCATTACAGACACCGACATTAGCCATACTTACGGCAGAGCAGTTTCAGTTCACAACCGACATTGTCGATTGTGTTTGATGCATGAACAACGCCAGACAATTGTCCATTTATAAAAAGACGTGTACAGTGCTCTGGAGTACAAAGTAAACAGAGCGGAGGCCATTTCAACGGTGATGTTGGCTTTTTAGTCTATATAAGTTCAAGGAAATTCACTGAACCCTATGTTCGATATCGACCTTTACAAGCAAACACCTACCTATTGTCTGATGATGTCCCCCTCGTTTCACTTCGAAAACTTCGTTGTCGATTGTTGCTCGTCACTACAAGGTTCGCGGGCAATACGAAGAACGTTTATCGAAAGGTAACTAGACTTGACCGATGGTGATTACTTCGCACAAGGAATATCATGACCTGTCACTTATGTGACAATCCAATCCTCAAACCGGGCACTTTCGCCCCTCAACGGTCACATATTAGAGTTAGTATAAAAAGTGGACACGCAATAATGAGCGTCTTGTATAATGAAAGGAATACAAGAGGAGCGTGGAAGAACTTATGGGAAAAAAACATGTATCTCAACAATATCGAGAGCATCTTTCA